>JAGWKL010000007.1 GCA_028865345.1 Candidatus Omnitrophota bacterium
ACCGCAAACACCGCTGTTTGAGCAATTTGACCTGTATCCTTTTGATATTGAGCCATGGCTGCCTGACTTGCCGATGTATTGTTTTGAACGGCATAAACAGCCTCACCTATTGCCACCGGATTTATTCCTCGATATGTTTCGCTCCAGCCTGTTTTATCAAAGTTGGTATTCTTCATAGAAAAGTACGTCAGCTGCCCCGGCCCCGAAAGAGTGGAATAGTTTAATGTAAGGGTCTTTCCGTTATCGGCGGCAATATTCACATTAAGCCCGGACTGCAGGGCACTGGCCTGAATAGCAGGGTCTATCGGTGTTCCCAGAAGAAGAGAGCTGCCGCCTGTTATCGACAAAATCGCTCTGTTGCTTATATCAGTCTTTGCCGAACCGAGATCGGCCGGGCTCAGGCTGCCATCGGGATTCACCGTAAGCAAAGGACCCGCTGAGCCGGCCCCGGTCGCTTTTTGAATATCAGCAGCGGGTTGCAAGGCGAGAGTCTTTGTATCAATGCCATTATGAAGCACCCAACTCCAAGTCCCGTACGAACCATCCGGCTCAGGTATTAAATTCCCCTTTTGCTCCCCGCTTGTATACAGGGCCGGCTGAAAGGACACCTTGTCTCCGTTTGGCCCAATACCGGAATAATTGACATAATAATTGCCGCTGGCATCTTTGGCCAAAGACCCCGCCGTAGTAAAAAGCAGCGGCTTATTTGTATTATGGTCAATGATCTCATCCATACGAAAAGTCGGAAGGCCCCATTTCATAAATTCAGCGGGACTTACATTGGGATACCAGGCCTCAGCGGCCACTCCTCCCAAATTATAAACACTGGTGCCGGCGGCTTCCTGCAATTGTCCTGTCAGATAATCGATGTTAATGCCCGGATTGCCCAACGAGCGAGATTCAAATAAAGAAAGCAAAAACTGGTCGTGCAAGGTGCCGTTGGAAACCGCGGGCGTGGCTGGAGTAAATGAGACGAGCCCGTCGAAGCGGCCGGGAGCGTTATAGGTCGGCTTATTGTCTTTCTGCATTGATGCCCACTGCTGGTCACCGCTGACCGCCCACTGTGCCGTATAACCCGTCATTTCATCCAAGGTGTCGGAATAATTTATAAAATTTGATGTGGATCCCCAGGACCCTGTCTGAAGAAAGATATTAGACAGCGGCTGTCCGGCAAAATTTTGGGCAAACGGCGAAAGCTCAGACGGCGAATAGCTTTGCGAATATCCAGGTACTGTTTCAAGGCTTTGGTCGGCCCCTATGACATTTTTATTGTAAGAGGTCGCTGCGTTACCGGGGCCTATCAATTCCGCTTTAAATCTCTGCCAGAAATTTGTCTTGTCATCGTTGCAGACCCCCTCATGGCACGTATTCAGTATATTGGGGTTTTGGGGATTGATAGCCATGACTGCGGCGGATGCAACGCTCGAGGCCACGAGGGTTATCATCAAAAACTGCGCCTGCTCTTGAGAATAATTATTCGCATAAGCCGAATCTTCCTTGGCTTTTTGTTTATCATATTTACCGATGACAGCGTCTTCCGCAAATCCCAAGCCGATGGTAAAAAGTCCCTGCACAAGGGCCCGCGTCAAATCTGTATTCGATGGCTCTGGAACACTGGGGCTTATTTCATGATCCAGATATTCCCCCCCCACTGAACCGATGGTAGTAAAAGCCGCCCCAATGGCGCTGGACAAGGCATCCTGGGCACTGACCCCGGCCTTACTGGCGATAATGCGCGCCGCCGCGCCCGCCGCTTGTCCGGCAAGCATTGGCACTGCATTTTGCCATAATTGATTCCCCATAATTTCAGCAATCTGACCCAAGGAATCGGTTCCAGAGGGTGTGAGAGAATTGGACTCGCTTATGGTTTGCCCTGAAGCATTACCTGTAACCTGCCCATTAACAACAGGCCCTGATTGACCTGAAGCAGATTTCTGATCTGAAGTTGGAGAAAGAATGTTCGTAAAATAAGTACTGCCTGATATGGCATCCAATCCCAGTCCTGTCGCATCAACCGCCGCCGATGCCCCCACCGAACTGGCCACAGCTTCAACCGCTGATTCCAAAATCTGGCTCGTGTCGCTGCATTTGCTGGGGTCGGGACAGATCGCATTGCTGATGGCCTTGGTAATTTCCAATTCCACAACTCCCTTGACAAAACCGTACACCAGCCCTGTCGCAAAACTTTCAATAAACACAGTGGCAAGATGACTCGCCGTAGTTTCTGCCGAAGCCTTTACAAACTGCTGCGCGGCATCTGAGAAACTTGAGAGAGCGCCTGCAAAATCTCCTGAAGAGGCCTCCAAACTTCCTTGGACAGCCTCCTGTGCACCTTTTTCGCTTGCCTGCGCCGCATCATTCTCCGCGCTTACCCCTGCCCCCATACCCATTGTTATCGCCGTATCTATGACCGTTCCTAAAATAAATGCTTCGCTCTGACTGCAAGCCCCTTTCATCACACATATGGTTGCCAGGGCTTGTGTAAGCTGGCTGAGTGAGACTGCGAACATGGCGAAATCCAGGCTTCCCATAACTCCCAGTTGGTATGCAGATGTCGCTCCCGGAAGAAACATAGACATAACTATGACAGCCACCATCATGGCCAACTGAATGCCCAACTGGGTTCCGGACACAATCCCCGGCAGGTTCCCGGACATGTCGCGCCATTTATCTCCCCAGACAAAGGCTTGCATGGCTTGGGGCACGGCTTGGGCGCGGATGCTGCCGGATGGAGATGGGGCAAAAACAAATCCGTCCACATTTTTCAGGAAATCCCCGGTCTTGACAATATGCGGATAATCAAGATCGGTATAGTAAACCTCACCGCCCGCGGCTTTCTGGACAGTCACAAAATGTTCGTTTTTAAAGTGCGCGATGAATGGGGTCTTTAAGTTCAATTCATCCTGCGGCAAAACCTTCAAGCTCTGATAGTTAAGGCCCAGCGCTTGGGCGGTTTTATTGATGGCAAAAAGGGTGGTCTTTAACTTCGGCGCCCCGACCTTGACGATATTGGCCATGATATCCACGGACAGGGTCATCACCGAAATTTCCTGCAACGAACGGTAAATGCCATGGGCGTTCAAAACATCTTTCAGGGCATACACCCCGCAGTTAAGCACATTCAGGCCCGGCGTCTTTAACCACTGCGTAACCTGGCTGATCTTCTGCGCATTAAAGACCGTCTTGGTGTCGATCTCTAATGTATGGCCTTTTTTCTGAGCATCTAAATTCAGCTCCAGCCGGAGCTTGGGTTTGTCCTGGATCTGCTTGAGCAGATATTCCAGGCTTCCGGCAACCTGCATGGCAGGTTGGGGCAAGGTCATGCCTTCTTCATCCTGCATAGGCGAAACCGGCAAGTTCCGATAAAGCACAGCCGGGTTATAACCAAAAGCCCAGCTGACCTGGTTGGGAATAAAGGCGGCCAAGACTACAATGGCGATGACCTTCATCCACTGATTGAAACGGCTTACAAAGGGGGTCTTGTCTGCTGCGGGAGTTTGGGGGGCCAAAACAGAAGGATCCACATAATTTTCTTGAGCTTCCGGAAAATTTGGCTCTTGCTTTTGAGGCATGTCCTGTGTGTTTTCCAAGTCTTGGCTCATGTTTTTCAGGTGTTAAAGACTGATTTGTCGTCGACACCCGAAGTATAACATATTATATACAGAAGGCAAATTTTTGCAAATTTAGCTATAGTCATAAGTGTATAAATTCCAACGCTTTTTAGCCTTAACCAAAAAATAATTTTGGCTTTTTCGAAAATCAATATTATTTTTTCTAAATTAAAGAAAAGGAAGCGCTTTCTGCAGAAAATATTGATGGGTTTAGTTAAATGAGGCAATCAATAAACCGCCTCATTTAACAATTCAGAATGGAAATTAATATTCAGATTGGAAATTACTTTGCGTGTGCACATTCAGAATGGAAATTAATTTCCATTCTGAATGTGGCGTGTTTAATGCCCTAAACTCTTAAGCGGATTGTTCTGGAAGAAATCAAGGAAAACAGGCCCGGCTACCAGGATGGCAACCACAGGAAATATAAAAAATAACAGCGGGATCATCATTTTTAAAGGTGCCTTCAAAGCCATGGCTTCCCCTCTCCTGAACCTGGCTTCCCGCATGTCTTCAGAAAGAATGTTCAAAGCCTCTGTAACAGAGGTGCCCATGCGGTCGGCCTGGATAAGGGTACGGGAAAAAGTTGACAGGTCGGGCAGCTCATAACGCTTGGCCAGGTCCCTGAGCGCATCACGCCTGGGCTTGCCCACGTTGATCTCCTGCATCATGTTCCTTAACTCGTCAATGATCACTGTGGGCCTGGACTTTTCCACCACATATTTCAAGGCCATCATAAAATCCAGCCCCGCATTGACGCAAAGCCCCAGGAGGTCCACGGTATCCGGCAGGTTCCTTAAAATGTCATTCTTGACCTTGCTGATCCTGGCCTTCAGCCACATCTCCGGCGCCATATACCCTATGGCGATGCTCATTAAAACTACAAAGGTAAAAAAATCACTGCCTTGCCCAAGCTTGAAAGCCACAAATACCATGACCACAACCAAAAATTCCTTGATCAGGAGAAATTCCTCCACCGACATCCTGACCCTTCCTATGGACAGGTCGCGAAACATGCGCCGGCCCGTCGGAGAAACGGCAAACGGCCTGTTAAAGACGGACACCCTGCCTGTGATCGCCGAAATGACGGCCGCAAGGCCTTTTTTCTTGGGCCCGGCGTCGGGCGTCCTTAAATCCGCGAACGGATCGTCATCCGCTAATTTTAATTTCGGACGGTTGTCAAGGGCCACCGGCCAGAACCCCAAGACCAGGGCGAAACCTGCAAGAAAAGCGAGTACCAAAGCGAGCATCATGGCGTGTTCCTCAATTATAAGTCCTTGAACGTGGATATCTTCCAGACCGTCAGAGCGCCCAACACCCACAAAACGACGCAGATGATAAGCAGCTTATGCCCCATCGGCGAATTAAGCATAACGTCAAAAAAATGCGGGTTCGAGCCTGATACGGTGAAAAAGAAAAATACCGGCAGCCCCGTCATGACGACCGCCTGGATCTTGCCCTGGAGCGTCAAGGCCTGCAGGCTTCTTTCTATTTTCTTGCGCTCCCGGGTGCTGCTGACGATGCGCGAAAAAATGACGGGCAGGTTGCCGCCTGTCTCGCGCGCCAATAAAATGGCCGTGACCATTTGCTGCATGGCCGACGACGGCATGCGCAGGTAAAGGCGGCTGAGGGATTCTTCCAGGGACACGCCCATTTTGTTCTCGCCCAGGACGATCCCGAATTCCCCCTTGGCCGGTTCCGGCATCTCGTCGGCCACGGATTCGAAGGCCTGTACCAGGCTCAAGCCGCCCCTAAATGAGCTGGACATGATCATAATGGCGTCGATAAGCTGGTCATTGAACTTCTGGTTGCGGACCTTGACCAGATGGTTGACGTACATGCGCGGCAGGAGATACCCGAAAAATCCCCCCATCAAAAGCCCTATCCACCGGTGGCCCTCCGGAAAAATGATAAACCCGACGGCGCCTATGGCAACGGGGCCCAGAAGGGCCAGGCGGTAAAGCTTCTTGAGCTCTTCTTCGCGCAGATAACGGTCGATGCGCCCGATGGCAGTCCGGGCCTGGGATTCGTTCATCTGTGTGAATTTACCCGCCGCCAACGGAACTAAATTAACGCTTAACAGATAAACCGAAGCAAATAAAAAAAACAGGGCGATGATGAGTGTCATTTTTAAGATTGGCGATTCAAAAGCTATGGGGTCCCGTTATTCAGATTAGTGCAATAGCTGCCGCTGCCGGCTGCGCAAAGACTGGAAATGATGCTCTCTTCGCAACCGGTATCATGGCACCCTTTTTCCAATTTATAATATTCCGCACAATTATAATCATACCACCGGTTCGTTACCGTATCAAAGGCACATTCAATAGTTTTTTGAGGGTCGAACTGCCTGCCGTAAGCGAAGCTTTGCCCCGTCTTTGCGTAGGCACCGTAAAGCCCCCGCTGGATATAATTTTTCATCACCAGAAAAGCGGTGATGACAATGAGCAGCAGTCCCACATATTCGATGATGGAAACGGCTTTTTTATTCCCTGTTCTCATATCACGACCCTCCGGGGCCGCTTGAGGGCGAAGAGCCGATGCTGTTGCAATCCACAAACTGGATGCAATAATCGCTGTCCCCGGTCCCTGAAGAAGAAGGACAGCTCCTGGATGCCACATACCTGGCGCAGGCACGGCTTTCAACACCCAAAGGAAGCAAAGCCGAGACCGCGGCGGTACAGTTCGCCTCATTGCCATTGGCGACGGAATCAAGCTGTCCGTCGCCGTTGTCATTAAGCATAAACGCCTGGCCCAGCGCTGTCCGGTCCGTCGACAAAAAGTTTCCATTTTCCCATGCCAGCCCCTGCGCTGTCTGGGGCGTGAGGCCGAATCCTATGGGCGTCGCAACCCCGTACGGCGCGTAGGCCGTAGTGGCGCACGCGCTGAAAAGATCGGAGTTTTGGTTGGTGTTGGGGTTGTTGCCGACGGCATTGGGATTGCTGAACATGAATTGCCACAAGGAACGCCCGTTGGGAAATTTAATGGAACTGCCGTGGGGCTGGTCCCAGCGCTGGACTTCAACATACACATACCCGTCACGTTGGGTGAGCTCAAAATTTTGGGTGAACCCCCAGTCAGAGGTGTACGACCGGATCCACGGCAACCTGTCCTGAAATGCGCCATAGCCTTGACTGCGTCCCGGCGCATAGGCCTGGACCTTGACAAGGTGCGCGCAGCCCACAGGCACCGAGTTTCCGTTACTGTCCGTGGTAGTGCACGCCGGCTGGCCGGTGGTTGACGGTTTGTCTCTCCAGCCATAAACGACCCAATTGGGCAATGCGCCGGGGGAATTTGTACTGCTCGTGCCATTCGCACGTTCGTACATGATCTGAGAGGCAGGTCCGCCATCGGCACATGCATTCCCGCTGCAAGGCTTGAAGAAATTATGAAGGGCATTGTCCGCCTGGGCGGTGATGCGCTCAAGGGCCACGGCCCTGGTATAAGCGTCATTCAAATAAGCATACCTCAAAGCGAATTTCGGGGCCTCATCGGTAAACAGGGTAATATTGTCCTGCGTCCATTGGGCGAAGCTCCCCGAAGAGTTGGGGTCGCAGGATGCCGGGGCGGTGGTATACGCGGGCGGAGTGCCGCATGCCGCGTTGCTTTCAGAAGGGCATACGCAATTCCCGTTGCTGTTGCTGGGGGAACCTTTATAACACGCCAGCAGGGAGCGTCCCAGGACCGACGAAGAACACTCGCTTGGCAATGGCAGGCTCCTGGAACACGTCGAACTGCCGCATGCAACTCCACTGGCGCATTTATTTGACCCGCCGCTGCCGCAGACACTGCCGTCCGCACATCCCCCGGTCACCACATTCAGGCAGGTTTGATAATTGTAAATGGGACCGTACTTGTATTGGCCGGCCGCCCAGTCAGCATAACTCTGCGTACAGGGAGTGCCGTCATTGCATTTATCGGCGCCTCCGCTGCCGCAGGCGCTGCCGTCTGGGCACACATTACATCTGTTGGGATCGCTGTCAAATGCAGGCGGCGATATAACGGAAGTCCCTAACACGTCAGGCTGGCACTGGTCCGGCAGGTTTGTCACGCAGCTTTTATTGACTGTCAGGGAACTCAGGCAGGCGGAATAATTGTTGGCAACCCCCGTTGCTGTTGTTATAGCCCCCGGACCCGCATTATATTGCAGGCAGGCCAGGACATGGGGCAGGTCTCCCCAATTTCCTGTGGGGGCATTTTGGTTGATATAATATTCTTCCGTAGTGCCTGTTAAATCGGACTCTGCAGGAAGGCACCAGACAGCATTCTCAGAAAACCAGTTCTGTAAGCTGGAGGAATACTTATGGCTTACTGAACCTGCGGGTGCATAGCTGTTGGAATTAAGCCAATTTGTAATCACCGTGTTCCAGTCCTTGAGTTTATCCACCGGCGGACTGACGTAGGGATTGTAAATGCTCAACAGGCGTCCCGGGGAATTTAACTTACAGGAGTCTTTATTGCACGTACAGTCGCCTGTGCCGTTGGGACCGCTGCACACGGTGTCTCCGGCCGGGCAGCCTCCCGTGCATTGGGGGGCGATCCAGTCGGCGATCTGGTCATATTCACTGTCAAAGGTGGAATTGGTGACATCCAGGGTTTTGGACAAAAACGCCTGGGCAAATTTATCGAAGTCCGAAAAAGTATGCAGGACACTGTTCAGGCTGGAAACGGTGCTTTGGGCAGAGGGCGGATTGGGCGGCGCCGGCGGCGGAAATGCACAGCCGGAACCGCTGCATGTGTTGTCAAACCACTCACACTCACCGTCGGGGTAGGACGATGTGCTTTCATTATACGGCCATGTCGTTGAACACATCTGGTTGTCGCCCGCTACCCAATAGTCGCCCGGACCGCTGCCCAGAGAACCGATCTGTCCATAGTATGAAAATGTTCCGTCCAGCGCGGGATTGGAGGCATACGGGGCAGGGGGGGTGTAAAACGCCGGGTCCCCCACTTTATCGATGACGCCGTTGAATGTCGTTGACGATGAACCCGCGCCGGCGCCGAGGTCAGCGGTTATGCTATAGGTCCCATTGGGAGCGTTTGTCCAGTCATAGGTGAAGGTATTGGTGGGGGCGCTGCTGCTGACCGAGGCCAAAACATTCCCATTATCATAGAATGTCACTTCACTGACATTGCTGTAGGTTGCGGCTGTGAGCGTGATTGTGGCCCCTGACGGATAATTGATATAATCGCTTGACACGCAGACCGGCGTTGACGACGATGGCGTACAAGCCGCCTGCACCGGTGCCTGGGCTGAGAAAAACAAGGCCATAATCAAAAACCAATATCGCATATTTCCCATTCCTTTTGCCGCTAACTGCAAACTCCTGTGCCGAGGTTGCATGATTGTGTCGAAGTGCAACAATTGGTACTGGCGCCGCACTGGGTGGTGCCGCTGGGACACCCGCATGAGCCGCTCTGACATATTTCTTGACCCTGGCATACATGTCCGCAAGTGCCGCAATTGTTGTTATCATTCAATGTTCCGCTGGCACAGGCACAGGCGTTGCTCTGGCATGTTTCTCCGTTTTGGCACACCTTTCCACAAGTACCGCAATTGTTGTTGTCGCCTAAATTGCCGCCGGCACATTTACATTCGCCTGTTTGGCTCCCGCTTGCCTGAGTGCCTGTAATCGTCCAGCTGGTGCCGTTAAAGGTTGTCTCGTAGCATGTTTGGCCATTCGTGCACGCACCCGTGCCGCAGGTGACTCCGCAGGCGTCTTTGCCGCAATTGTCAATTGCAGCACAATAGGAATAATTGTTAACGATCATGGTGGTGGCATATGCGGTATATCCGCAACTATGGTCAGTCGGATTGGTGGCGCAATAGTTGGTTACAGCACCGGTTGCGCCGCCGGTATCATAAGATTGTACCTCCGAAAGAGGGGCATCGGTCGCTACAGCCGTCACGTTATAATTCCCCGCCATCGTCACTGTACAAAGCCCGGTCGTTTTGTTGGTCACACTCGTAGGGATTGCAAATTGGCCGGGATTGGTGTTGATTTGCACAATCGGAGCCGGAAACGCCGGGTTCGGCGTGAACAGGGTGTCGTCTAATGTGCTGGTGCTTCCCGTTGGATCGGTCATATTAATATCAACCCCGGTAATGGTGCCGGGGCTGGGTTCAGAGGCTGTGGCGAGCATGCTGATTGAGGAAGAAGGTCCCGCTGTATAGATGTTCCCGCTGAAGGGCGAATTGATCACCATGGAAATGTTGGGTCCAACGACAATGGTCAGCGTGTTCGATGAAGAGCCGCTGCCGCCGGCAAGGCTGTCGGTCAGATAATTGACACAGCAATCCTCTCCCGAGCAGGAATAGGGCAGGGTCAATTGGTTTAAATCCGGAAAATCCGCGGACGAAGGAGAGTTGACTGCGGGGACTGTGCCTCCGGAATACGTGCCTGCGACACACCAATGGTACCAGGGCTCCGGCGTCAATGTAAAATTGTTGCTTTGGGTGGTATTGATACTGTCCACCGCCGGACTGAAAAAATTCGGAGTTTTATACGCGTTTGGACTTGCCAACGGATCCGGGAATGCCGGATTGGTGTCCATCAGCCAGAAGAAGGGATAGACCCCATTAGGGAACGCCGGTGAGGTCCCTTCGACCGTCATTCCACCCAGGGGCACTGTGGTCGGCGTTGATTGCATCAATTGCTGGTCGCGGCCGTATTGGTCCAGGAATGACAGCCCCCTGCTGTATTGTTGAAAGCCCGAATCGTAAATAAAGGGATAGGAAGAACCGTAAGGATTGTTCGATGTGCATTGCGCCGGCGCTGCCTGACCCGCATTATCCGGGTCCCCGACCAGGGCCGAACAATCCGTATTGATGTACGCGTTGGGGTTGGTGGCGCAAACATCCGGAAGGGTCCCTCCTGCGCTCACATAGGGAAGGCAGGAAGAGGGCCGCAAAGGCTTGTATGTCGTCTTTCCGTTGTCGGTGACGGCCACAGCCACCGGCTGGCAGCATGGATTGCAGTAAGGATTGCTTGTGTCCGTGCAGGAATCATTTAACTGAAAACTAAAGTCATTGTTCACCATCACCCTGCAAGAAGGTGCCGACAAGGAAGCTGAATAAGTGGTATACGCAGCGTTGCAGGAATTGCAAAGCGGATCCAACGCGACAGGCTGACCGGTATTGGGATCGGTGAGGTTACTATGCTCGTATACGTTCTGGGCGCATGTCACCTGCGCCGGTATAGGCCCTGTACAGGCAGGGTCTGCGGAATCCACGGCACAATAATCGATGCCCGCATTCGGATTGAAGCAGCTCGGGTTAAGAGGGACCCCTGTCTGGCTTGTTTTGCCATCCACGCTTCCACTGTCCGTATAATTTTGCTGGCAGGTCTGGCCGTTGATGAATTCACTCAATTGATTATAGAAAAAAACCAACTGTGGAATAAAGCCGACGTTTTTGTTCAGCATTTTCAAACGCTCGGTATAAAAAAACCCGAACCGCGAGATGGTGTCGTTGGCCCTGCCGCTGGTGACCCCGAATTTTCCATTGGCATTTTCATCGAAATAATCCGTAATATTGACCTGGTCCGTGGTCGCGCCCTGCAAAGCCGGCCCCACGGCCCCTTCATAAAACTGCTGTGTGATCGGCTGGCTTTTCTGCAACTTGTTCCATAGTTCGCACATCCCGGGCTGGATCACAGTCAACTGAAGCACCAGGGTCACAATAGACATGACAAGGGCCAGGGTCAGGCAGGCCCCCAGAAATGTGGTCACCAGCGGAGTCGCCGATCCCCAGGAAACGATCTCTATGACTATGATGATAATAATGACTATCACCATGATCAAATCCATCAATAAGCCGCTCATTCCCGATATCTTGTTGGTGTCCTGCAAATTCGTCTGCTTCTGCATTTCACCATAACTGGCCACATCCGACGCAAGCAGGGATGCGGCCTGGTCGGCGTCCACGGTCAACAGGCTTTTCATCTGGGCGATGCGCCCCCAGTTGTAGGTGATGGCCAGGAAAATCAGCGCCATCGCCGATAATAAAACCAGGATGAGCGCTGTCTGTCCTTTTTTATCCGTTGTGTTCATCATTGGCTCGAGTTCCCGTTAGTAATGCTTCCGTGATAAACCGCGGACATCGGCAAAAAATAATAATCGTCTTGAGAGTTCAACTCATTCGACGGATCCAGGCTTTTGGTCAGTGATATGTCCTGGGCCACGCGCCGGTTGGCCAGATCCAGCCCCGCCCAGCGGAAAACCATCACCAGGCCGTAAACTATGAACATGATCACCACCACCGCGAAGGTGAATTCAATGGTCGACTGAGCTTTGGTGTCCCGTACGTTCATCAATTCCCTACCTTGTACCGCCCTGATGTGTTTGTCGCCCAGAAATGCCCGCGCAAGTCTTCGATGCGGCTGCGGACAAAAATCTTGTTCTGGGAAAGATCATAACATGTCGAGGCAATGTTGGTCTGAGAACTAAAACAGTTGTTGGTTATTCCGTCGACACAAACTTCCACAGGGTTGGGGGTTTTTCCGTCATTGCCCACCGTGGCAAGCGGCGTCGTTCCGTTGCAAAACCGCCCGGTATTATTGCTCAGCTGGATGACCCGCTGTATCAGGTCGATCGAGTCCTTTTTGTTTTGGCTGCGCACAAACTGGTCGGTTTCAGGGTTATACATTTTCCCATCCTGGATCAACAAATACGTCCCCCCGCGGTTATCGGTGGCATTGGAGCTGTTCTTGGTAAAGGTAAACACCTGGGCGTTGGCCTGCAAACCGGGCTGCGGACCGCAGGAATTGGCGTCCCAAGCCCCGTCAATGTCTCCACCATCCGGATCTTCATAAGAAACCACCGGATAGCCGTTTGAGTCCGTGGAAAGATTATAAATGGTGACTTCCTTCAGCCTTCCGTCTATATCATAGGTCGGATAAACATGGTTGGAACTGCTTAGCCCGATCTCTGCCGCCGAGGTCCCTGCCGTGGCAGCCCATTGCCAGGCAACGTAGGCGCGCATGCAACTGCCGGGAGGATTGCATCCCGGATTGGGGAATTGATTTATCACGCCCGCCACCGATGTCGATGTTGCTCCATTGCTCCCATAGACCCCCATGCGCAAAAGATCATACTGCATGACCCCATTGATATTGGTGGATGCTCCAAGGCCGTCGGTGGTGGGATTGCCCCAATAATCAAGCAAAGGCATGTCCGTGGACAGTTCTTTATTCATACAAGCTGAAGTGCCGTGCGCAGTACAAGTGGGGGCCGAAGTGCTGAAGGTCAAATTCGAAGAATTGGCCGACCCTCCCGCCCCGCCGGGATTGGCCACCAGGGTATAAAACAATTTGTATTGCCTGCTGCCCTGCTCGATAATGCCCTCGATCGCCGCTAAATATCCCACAGCCTGTTGCGCAGTGAGGTGAAATACATTTTCATAAAGCCCTTCAAACGTCGTCCACGGCGTTTGATTCCATGATGCGTTGACCGTCGCTTGAGAGGTAGCTTCATCGCACTTGCTGGTTGTCGTAGGTGAAATGACATGGGCATTGGCCAGTTCCGTGAAAATAGTACAGGCATTGTTGGCCTCTTGCAGCTCTCTTCCTGCCGTGGTGGTCGCGGTTATCGGCGCTACCGGAGGATCGTTGGTAACAAGCGCGCTTTCCTTAAGAATGCTCTGGCCTCCCCACTCCCTTTGATTGCGGCAGGTCTGGTTCATTTTGCACTGGGCCTCGGCTTTTTGCTGGCAGTCCTGCGGATTTCCGCCGGCCGTCAGGCAATCTTCCTGCTCCTGAGCGGAAGATATCGGCTGGCTGTTTTTATCGCACATAGCGGTACCGCCCTGGCCCGGCGGATAAATGGTTTTCCCGGCAACATAAGAAGCCATGGTAAACGGGAAATGCTGCCCGTCGATATACACATCCATGATGGGCAAACTATTGTCGATATCGGAGGGACTATTGTTATCGATGGGATAAAGAAGGTTATAGGAAAAGGTTCCCGAACCGGAGACCATGAATGGTGTGCGGTCCAAAGCCCCGTATTTGCCGAAACCGGGAACAAGTCTGTCTTCTACAAAAAGCACCGAGGCGCTGTTATGCGCGGTGACCTGCGGGCTCATGCCGGGATTGGCCTTGGAATCGTTCCACGAAGCCAGCATGGCCATGCGCATGGCCTTAAAACTGATGTCCTGCTGATAGCCGTTGCTCACAGCAGTGCGGATGATCGTCCCCAAAATAAAAATGAGGATGGCCCCGAACACGGCAAGCTCGGTGACGGCCTGTCCCGCCGCGGGTGCGGGGCCAGACGCTTTTTGAAGGTCTCGCTTGGACATCAGTTCCCTACCTGTGTAGTGCCCGACTTCGTTTCCAAAGTATTCGACGTATCGATCCGGCTTGTCCATTCGCCGTAGGCGCTGTTATAGCTGCCCGGAGCGACCTGGACAATGGACGTCGCATTGGACTGTGTCGCGTACAGTATATTGGAATTGACCCATTGAGGGTCATACTGGCCGCCTATCTCATCTGACGATGATTTCCAGCGGCCCTGAATGCCCCTTTTGACATAGTCCTTCATGGCCACCAGCACTCCGAGGATGATGATCATGATCACCGTGTATTCCAGAATTGTCTGTCCTCGTATGTTTCGCATAGGCCTTGGTCCTTATTATTGTGGTGAAAACCCTCCGTTGGTAATGGTGTTGGTCATTGTCACAGAAGCCTCACTATAACCCGTCGTCGCCATGAAATGAGTGACGCCGCTGCCATTAATATACCCCGTTTCCGCGTTCCAATCGCCGGTGGTGGCGCCCATCTGCGTATTCGATGCCAGCATAAATCCTGTCTGGGGATTGGTAAAATCCTGGTCGGCGTTCTGCTGACTGCCCACCTGGTCCGCCGTCACCTTGACCAGGCTCTGCACCCCGCGCTTGATGCCCGTGCCCATATAATAGAGCGCCACCATCACCAGGCTGACGAGGATGGCGTATTCTACTATTGTCTGTGCATTGCGGGTAAAAACCATTCAGTCCTTTCATGTCGCACAACCGGTCCCGTCACTGCAACACGGCGGCGGATTGGAACTGCTGCATACCGGAGGTAATTGGTGGCTGATGGAGGATATGTTGCTTGTGTCATTCACGGAACTGATATAGACCGCTCCCAGTTCCCCTGCGCTGCCGTTTGTTATTCCTTGATGATTGTCTGAATTCCGTTGCACATCCGAGAAGGTCTGCATGTAATACGGTTCATATCCCCAGGAAACCCCGTTGGAAGCGGCCTGGCAATTGACATCGCAGGCATTGGCCGCCATCTCGATCGCAAAGTTCCTGGCATCATGGATCCGCGCCTCAAAGGCCCTCCTCACCAGCACGGTCATAGCTGTCAGGGCCGCAACCACTATGAAGAAAACCATGACATGCTCTGCCAAAATCGCTTGACCTTTGTCATTCATGCCCCGCCTCACCTTCTCCAAAGACAAACGGCCTCACATCCCATTCGCCGCATTTTCCTGCAAGTAGGTGGCTGCGTTGAGCATCCCTTGGGTCGTCTGGTTGAACACGCTGTTCAAGCTGCTTTGAAAAGAACCTGTCCCCTTGCCTGTCGTGAACAGAACGACCACCACGATCACGGCCGTGACCAGCAGGATGTATTCCACCAGGCTCTGACCTTTACGTGCGCGCATGCGTTTGTCCTCTATTGACGGCCTATATCAACGAGGGGGGAAGAAAATCCCCCCCTCGTTTGGACTCTGTTAGGCGGCGGTGTTCCCTCCCCAGAATTCCTGCTGGGTGTTAAGGATGACCGAGTTCTCCGTCGTGTTGGTCGATTCACCCGACCCCAAGATGGAAGTCGAGGAATTTCCTGCGTTGAACACTTCTTCTGTATCGCTGGAAGTGTTGACGATCTTGATCACGTTGGTATTGCCGTCAGAATACTGGTCGCCGATATCGTCGGCGGCGCTCTTCAGGCGCCCCTGCACGCCGCGTTTGATATAGACCTGAAGGGTCAGCAAAGCGCCGACCACAACGACGATCATTACCGAGTATTCCAGGAAACTTTGACCGCGTTTTTGGTTAAGATATTGCAACATAGGATTCCTCCTTAAAGATATATCGTTGAAGTCTTAGGTTATTCAGACTGTTGATTCCCGCTGTCATAATTACTGTACGTTTGATTCTCAGACCCGGTCCTGATCCTGTTGTTGGCGGAATCCTGTGCGACCAAGTCGTGCCCTAAGCGTTTAGCACTAACGCTGTTGCTGGATACGTCATAATTGCTCTGCATGTAATATGGCTCATACTGCGTGTCATTGCCCAGACCGATATCCGAGTTGCCGGTGGCATTGGCCATATACGTTGCTGCATCGTGGATACGGGCTTGTATGGCGCGCTGGGCATAGGTCTGCATGGCAATGATGCCTGCGACCACCAGGGCGATCAAAAGCGCGTATTCCGCGAAGTGTTGTCCTTTTTTATTCTTAAGGAAATTTCTCAACATAAGTTCCTCCTATATTAGTTCGTAGAGATTTTGTTTAAGCTCCTCGCTATTGAGTCGGATTGACACTATAGCCAGAGGGAGCGCCACTGTCGGTACTGGTGTATGCGCCATGTGAACCGGCATACTGTGACGTTTCACTGTTCATTTCCGTCACCGCCGCGTTGTAGGTGCTGTTGAGCGTGTTCTGGAACGGACCGTTTTTGCTGGTCACAAAGGCCACAATAACGATAAGGACCGCGGTCACAACCAGGATGTATTCCACCGTGATTTGACCTCTTTTGTTCTTTATATGCATAATCCCCTCCAAAATTCCCGTACTGCATCCTCCACGTAAATTAAACGCCGTGTAAAGGAACAGGGAATATAGTTAATTCAACGAATCCTCAGTAATCATCTTCTGTTGGGCTTGCACGGAACGGAACACGTAGGTGCTCAACAGCGCCAAGGCTGCTGAGATCAAGGCCACGACGATCGCGTATTCGATCAAGTTTTGTGCTTTGATACCGTTTAATTTTCGGATCATCGCCCCTTACCTTTACGTGCCAGAAGATCAATTAGACCTTCCCCCTGCTTGTTGTTCAAGCAGGAGCGAGGAAAAACTAAAACACTAACTGGTCTTTCATCTATGTAAAAGCCCCTAAGGGCTGTCGGTACAATTGATGTTTACTTTGGTAGAAGTATGCCATATATAATAAAGCCTGTCAACCCCGCGGAAACAAAAATAACCCGCTCCCCGATTCGGCGACTAAAGCCTAATCTTTTAAAATTTCGACCTTAACCAGCCTATTTTGGTCATCATGCAGATACATCGCATTTAATTTCTCTGCGGCTTCATTGAGCATGGTAATATTCTCATAACTATTTGTCGTTAATATGTTTATTATATTAATTTCACTGTTGACCTTGTCGAATCCTTTCAACTTTAATATATTATCCATAACATCATCGTTTACATTATGTTGTGTAAAAAAAATGTCTTTTGCTCTCTCTGAAACATTCTTTTTATAGCTCTCCACAAATACAATATCTTTTAACATAAAAACTCTTTTACACTCCACAATTTCATCGAAATATGCTATAACATTGTCTTTGTAATCCACTATCAAAATTTTTGTAATTTTGAGCCCGGCTTGAGCATCCATGCAAGATTTAAAAAGCATTTCATCCGAAACTCTATGAACTACCAGCGGCCGGATATTATTAATAAGCCCGTCCACTGCTTCCATGATGCAACGTTCAATGGGGAGCGGCAGATCAATAAAGACCTCCTTGTTGTTTTCCAAAACAACCTTGATCCCTTTACAGTATGTCAGGCAATATTCCCAATCCGTTCCCTTGACGTTCTCTTCTGAGAAAATTCCTAAATCCCAAAGTGCCGCCCTTAAAAAAACCCTTCCGGCCCCGTCGTATTCCGCAGAAATCTCAAAACTTTCGGGCTTGATTTGCCGTTCTTCTGTAATCGTCGGGGCTTTTTCTTCTTCCGTCGATCCGGGGCCGGAGGACGGAGGCTCTTTATGAACGTTTAGATCCTGGCCGCCCGCCTCCATTTCCTGAGAAACGCCTTTTGCCGAATCCGGCAGTACGCTGACTTCAGGAATAATTGTTTCCGGCAGCAATTTGACTTGGGAAAGGCTGGCCTGAATCTGCCTCTTCTTCTCTTGAGGTATTTCAAACTTATTTTTTGGCTTACGGCCGCGAGGCGTCATGATGCCCGCCTCTTTGAGCACATCATGGACCGACGATTTGGAAAGTTTAAGTCCGAACTTTTGAGAGGCTGATTCAGCTAATTGGCGGCAGGAAGCAAGAGGGTTGGCTTGTCGCTGGTTTATGATGAATCCGACAACCTCTTCCTTTAACTTATAGGTAACACCCATAAAATTCCGTTCATAATAATGTCCAGTCTGGACATTATTATAACAAAAAAATATGGAGAAACAATTTAAAAAAAGGAATGATTTTATATTTCCCACATAACAATATTTTCAGAACTACTTTTTGCTTCTTTGTTCTGTTTGTGGTTTGATTTGGATCGCAGAAGATTTACAGGAGTGGTTTTGAGGGCCTTGGCGAGTTTTTCAATATTCAGCAGGGTAATATTTATTTCCGCCCGCTCTATCATTCCGATGTAATTCCGATGAAGGTCCGCAAGTTCGGCAAGTTTTTCCTGAGAAATCCCTTGCCTGCGCCGCTCCATCCGTATCTTCTTGCCGAAGCTTATAAGTAATCTTTTATTCATTGATTTCCCTAAATTTGCGTGTAGTATATATATTTACTTTCATTATTTCTACACAGCATCGTGTGGACTATTATATTAGTCACAACATTAAGATAAGATGAAAAACAGGGTGAGGAGCAAAAGCGGAGAAAAGCGTGACTCTTCCCAAATCACGGCGTGAAATATTTAAGATCGACCAAATGAAAATGGTCTGGAAAATCGGGGACAACGAAGTCCGCTGCGACGGCGCGGTCCACTATGTCTGGGTCCCCTCTGCGGACCATGTGCAGCAAATCGGCCCCTGTGACTGCAAAAGCAAGTCCAAAAAATCATAGCCGGACCTGGTCACCGATCCGTGTTTGAGAAGCAATGATGGTCCCCGCCGGCAATTCGATGGCGTAGGATGCCCGGAAGAATACCGGCGACAGGCGGAAAGGTTTGATCCCCTCGCAAAGCCCCACCACCTTGTCCTTCCGGTCGCAAAAGATCACATCAATAGGAAATTTCATAAAAAACATATGGATGGATTCGCAATGGGGAATGACCAGGGCGTGATTCAGGGGGAGTTGGGTCCTTCCAAGCAATCCCTTCGAACGCTGCCAGAAATTCCGGGCGGTTTCGACGGAGGAGGCAATAACGGTGTCGCGGGTTGCGTTACAGATCATACGCCGGCGGGGGCCTCAAAAATGGTCTTGCTGATCGAAATCCCGCGGGTGGTCAGGTCTTCAAAACATTTGGGCACATAGCCGGTGGCCGCGTATTCCCCCATGTTCCGGCCTTCTGCGTCGACGCCTTTCTGGACGAACACAAAGATGTCCTTGATCTCCGGAAGACCTTCCACCATCTTTCCGGTCAGCTCGGAGATCTGGGTCACCTTGCGCGACCCGTCGGAAAAACGGTTGATCTGCACAATGATGTGGATCGCTGAGGCGGCCATCTCATAAATAGCGCGCAGCGGCAGTTCGATGCCCGACAAAAGGACCATGGACGACATACGCGACAGGGTGTCCCTGGTCGTATTGGCATGCAGGGTCGTCAGGGACCCGTCGTGACCGGTATTCATGGCCTGCAGCATGTCCAGCACTTCGGGCCCGCGGCACTCGCCGATGATGATCCTGTCCGGACGCATACGCAGCGTATTGACGAAAAGCTCCCTGATCGTCACCTTGCCCCGGCCTTCGATGTTGGCCGGACGGCTTTCCAGCCTCGCCCAATGTGTTTTGACCAGGCGCAATTCCGCTGCGTCTTCGATGGTGATAATGCGTTCATTGTCCGGGATGAAATGGGAAATGATGTTCAGAAGCGTCGTTTTACCCGCGCCCGTCCCGCCGGAGACGACGATGTTCCTGCGGCCGATAACGCAGGCGTTCAGAAAATCCGCCATGGGCTGCGAAAGGCTTTTGAACCGCGTCAGCAAGTCCTCAATGGTATAGCGGTCCTGTGAAAATTTACGCACGGTGATCATGGGCCCGTTCAGGGACAACGGCGGGATGATCGCGTTGATACGGGACCCGTCGGACAGGCGCGCGTCGACCATCGGGGTCGATTCGTCCACACGACGGCCTAAAGGAGCTATGATACGGTCGATCGTGGCGCGGACCTGATCGTTGGAAATAAACCGCTTGTTGGTCAAATAAATCTTGCCGTTTTTTTCTATGAAGACCTCGTCTTTATTATTGACCATGATGTCCGTGACGCTTTCGTCGGCCAGAAAGTCTTCCAGAGGGCCAAGCCCCAAAGCTTCGTCGACGATTTCCTTGACTATTTTAGCGCGTTCCTCATGGGTGGAAAGGAAGGTCCCCGAGGCCTCCGCCAAAAGCTCGGTGACGACTTTTTCGGCGGCCCTGCGCAGGTTGGCGACTTGGGCAGGATCATTCAAGACCTCCTGCGACATTTTCTGCAGGTTCATGCGCTCAACCAAACCGTTATGCACGGCGCGCTTGACTTTAATGACCTCGTCTTCCTCTTTTTTGAAATCGACCCCGGCATCGACGCCCGCAGGCGTGATGCCGAATTTCTCCCAAAAGGCGTTGCTCTTTTGGCCCGATTCATCCCCGGTGGCACGCACCCTGAGGACATCGCTGGCCTGCACATACAGCTTATCATCGTTGAGCGCATGGGCGATCTCAAAAAAACATTCCGACACCTTTGCCTTCGGGCTGTCCATGACACAGGGAACGCCCCGGTTGAGGGCGAGGCCCACCGTCTTGCCGTCAGAAGGTATCAAAGAGAAAACGTCGCAGGCCAGGGCTTTCTTGACCTCCTGCCAGGCGACACCGCCGCGGCTTTCGGCGCGGTTTAAAATCAGGTTTACCATCTTCAACGGATAATGCAAGCCCTGGAGGATGTCCAGGCAGGTCTTCACCTGGTAAACCGCCAGGACATCGGGAGTGCCGACCAAAAAAATGAGGTTGGAAGAATCCAGGACGCTGATGAAGCTTTCACTGAAGGTGCTTCCTCCGTCGACAATAATGCAGTCGAATTGAGGGGCCGCCTTCTTGAAAAACAGACGCAGATTATCGGAGGTGATGTGGCCGATCTGCTGGGGGGTTCTTACCGCAGGCAGGAAACACAGGCCGCTCGGGTGGGGGATGCATTTGCCCTTCAGCGTCTCAGGCGATCTCTCCAGGTCCGCCAAAATATCGACCAGGCAAAGCGACGGTTGCAAATTCAGCATGCGCGACATGTCCTGGGAAGCCTGAAGATTCAGGTCAACGATCAGTGTCTTTTTGCCCTTAAGGCTAAGCGCACAGGCTATATTGACGGCAATAAAGGTCTTTCCAACCCCTCCTTTGTTGCCGAATATGGTAATGATTCTGGCCGCCATAATGAATTTTTATTGTACCATATTTTTTGATTTTGTCGCAGATAAAAAAGAGGTCGCTTTGCCTTCCCCCTAACTCGGGAGGTAGCGTGTCCCTTTGATGAAATTCTAATGGCAAAATTCTTTCTCGGCGTCGGCTCGCAGGGGGGCAAATTTCTTTTGAACATCAGCTTGCACAGGGGTAAATTCTTTTTGGACATCAGCCTGCAAAGGGGCGAATTCTTTCTCGGCGTCGGCCCTCAGGGGAATAAATTCTTTCTCAACATCTGCCGCCTGCAGTTCACGGCATTGGGGCCCTTTGGCCTTATCACAGGGGCTTTGTGCGGAAGCGCCCGAAGAAATCTGTGCCCCGCAAGGGCAAGGGACGCAAAGGATCAACCAGAAAATTACTGTAGTCAGGTACAGGTAATTACGAAGCAAAGCCCTTCTCCGCCGGAGATTGACCGTCAGGGTTAAAAACAATAGGAACCGTAAATTCAAGTTCTCGCTGGTCCATCCCCGGGCTAAAGGCGGCAAAAGGAGCGGCTGATTTAGCGGCCTGCATGGCGTCCTGATCCAGGACATTGCTTCCCGAAGACTGGGCCACGTCAATAGAATCCAGGGAGCCGTCTTTAAGGATATGCAGCTTCAATTTGACCGTGCCTCCCAGCTCGGCGCCGCCCACCGGCCGGGGATAAATGAGGGTCCTTGAAATCTTTTCCTGGACCATGCGTGCATACGCTGTCGCGGCCGGGAGCCCTTTCAAATTCTCAACGGGTAGGGGTGCCGGCGCTGAATAGGCCGCGGTGTATTGCGGCGCCAATGGAAAAGAAGGAGAATACGTCTCCGGATTTTCCGAGGGAGCGGTAGGAGCCGGCTTGGCCGGCCAATCGGAAACGATGGGCGCGTGTTCATACCTCGAAACTATTTCATTCCAGGAACTGCGCTCCTCGGACGTCGGCATCACCAGTTCTTTTTGCGCGTATTTCGTTTGCGTCAGCACCGTCGGCGTCAAAATAATGACCATTTCCGTATTGGCATCCGCGGGCTCGCTTTTGTTTCTGAAAAGCCCCCCTAAAAGCGGAATTTTAGATAAAAACGGCACATCGGTCTCATTCACGCTGTCTTCATATTTGATCAGCCCCGCCAGGGCAATGGTCTGCTTGTTGTCCATCAGCAGGTCCGTCGAAGCTGTCCGGGTGACAAAGGCCACGTTGCCCCCATTGCTGGATATGGGAGTGGCTGAATCCACGTCCCGGATGTCCACGTTTAACTGCACATCTATTTTTCCGTCTTGAATGGTCGGAGTGACCGACAGGTTGACGCCGTATTGGGCATAGGTCGTGTTATTGGTCAGGGTGCTGCCAGTGGTGCTCACTGTTGTGGATTGGATGGGGATCTCGCCGCCTACCAGGAAACTGGCAGGCTTGCCGCTTTCCACCACCAACCGCGGCTTGGAAATCAGCCTGGCCTTGCCTTCCTTGACCAAGGCATTCACCGTGGCTTCCAGCGACGTAGTGCGCATGAAGTGCCCTATCTTGAACAAATCCTTGAACTTGTCTCCCGTGGGAAGGGTTTCTCCATAGTTAAGGTTCACCTGCCCGCTGTTGCTTGTCCCGGTTGAGCCCGTTGTGCCCGAAGAAGAAGTCCCCCACGATATCCCCAATTCTCTTTCCAGGGTCACGTTGATCTCCACGATCTGCATGTCCACCTGGATCAATTCGTTGTTCTTTTCTTTCTCGACCAGATTCAACAAATTATCGCTATACGGCGTCAGGACGTCCGCCATCCGGTTTTTGTTGTCTTCAGACAAGGAGCCTGTGAGCACCACCTTGCCTATATCGAGATTTATATCTTCGGAAACCCCTTTGACGCCGGCTTCCTTCAGGAGCTCCTGCACAAGGGCCTTGAGGGCGTTGAGGTCCTGGGCGGCCACGCGAACCTTGACGCTGTGTTTGCCGCCCGCATCCCAGAAAAACAGGACCGTTGAGCCGGCTTTCTTGGCTATCAGGGAAACTTTATCGTTCTGAACGTCTGAAATGTCCGCCACCGAGGGGTCGGTCACCGAGACCCGGGTCAACCCGCTGGCAGGGACCGACTGGATGTCGCCCACCACCATGTCAATAACGTCTGCCGACTGCATATCATCGTCGGCAGATAACGGCGGCATATATGCCACTGATACCGCAAGGCCAAACGCGACGATAAAAATTTTCCGTAAAAGGTTGGATTTCATTGAAATTAAAGTTCCCTGCCGCCTCTAAAAATCTGGATCATGGGCTTGCTTTCTTCCGGCTTGGCTGTGGGCACTTCATCCGGGTTCTCAAGATCTAGCCCCTGGTTTTTCAGGACATAGTCCGCCAGGGTCTTCCATGTGTCTGCTTTGACCATTCGATGTTCCATATCATCAGGTGAACGCAACGCCAGGTCCAGCTTGCCGTTTTTATCCGCAAATTCCAAAAGTCCTGCTTCCTGAGGACTCACCGCAAAAGTGATTTTCAGGGAATTGGCCGCCTGCTGCTTATCATAGTCGCCCAAGTCTTCCTCATTGGTATTAACGGCCAGGACCTGCAGGTCCTGGAAAACCATCGCCGTCACGGTTTGCTTATTGGCATATTGCGACGGGACGCTCATCTCGCCGATCACATCCACAAAATCCCCCGGATTGATCATGCCCCCCACGGCGGCGAGCGAATCGATCTTCACCGTCACGGCGCGCATGCCCACCGGCGTCCTTAAGGCCAGCGACGGCTTGTGGGCTTCTTTTTTGACACTCACCTGCGTCTGCGGCCGCATCTTAGATATTTGCTGCTCGGAAATCTTCAGCGCGGCGATTTGTGTCTTTAATTGCTGTTCCTCCTGGCTTTTTTCCCGTTGCATTTCCTGCGCCAGTTGGGCCATTTGCTGCTGGTCTTGCTGCTGGATCGCGGAGACCATTTCCTTTTCTTTGGAGGCGTACTGTTCAGCCAGGGCCTGGGTCTTGTTGTTAATCGCAGTTTGGACGTAATTGCTGGCCAAAAACACCGCCACCAGCCCTAAGGCCAAAGCGCCGAGGATAATGAAAAGTTGCTTTTTGTTTTCGAAAGGCAATTTTCCCTCTCTTTGTTCGGGTCTTAGTTACCGGCCCGTCTGGCTTGGCTGACCGACAACCTGGTCAATAAGCGTTTTGTTGTACTCGGGTTTATACTTTTCAGCCAGTTCGTTAAGGTGCTTTAACATCACCTCTTGTTGTTTTTGCTGGGTCAAGAAATAAATGATCTGGTCTTTATAATCGGTAAAAGGTTTCAGGACGCCTCCCGTCTTGGAATCGACCTTAACGATGTAATAGCCTTGCGGCCCCTTGAAAACGCCGCTGACATCCCCGGGGCCCAAATTGGCAATGGCTGTTTGCATGGCTTCAAAGGGCGCTTCTCCCGTGACGAACGGCTTTATTTTTCCCCCGACAGCCGCGTCGGACGCCTTGGATTGGGACCGGGCAAGCTGCGCAAAATCGCCGCCCTGCAGCACTTGAACCAAAATAGTTTTGGCCGTGGCTTCATCCGGGGCCACGATCTCACTGACATTCCATGTAACGGGCGTGGTCAAGTCAGATTTGTGGGCATCATAATATGCCCTGGCATCGGATTCGGTGGCGGCCACATTCCTGGTCAGGCGGCTGACCACTTCCTGGACCATCAGCGTCCTGCGGAAATCCCTGACGGAATCCTTGATGGACTGGCTGTCACCGGCCCCGGAATCCTGCGCTTCCCGGACCAAAAGTTCCTGACGTACAAGCTGGTCCAAAACATAACTTCTGACCTTGGCATCGCTTTCCTTAAAACTTTGTTTCATGCCGGCAAGCTGCTGTTTTAAAAGGTCCAAGCGGTCATTGAATTCCTGCTGGGTCAATGTCCAATCGCCGATGCGCACCAAAGCGTCGCCGGGTAAAGGTTCTTGGGCAACGGGCGTGCTCTTGGCAACAACTACAGGGGAAACCGGAGTGACGGGAGCGGCGGGAACGACAGGAGCCTGTTGTTGGGAAGCTTCCTGCTTTTTACTGCCCAGCCCCAACAAATTCTGTATCTGGTCGCAACCGGTCAAAAAGACCAGCCCGGCTATCAAACACAGAGGCCCGTACATTTTAATTGCGGGTCTTTTCATTCATTCCTCCTCAAATGTCCTTCAAGTATACCTGCTTTTTTTAAAAAAGCAAGGTCCCGGGCCTGATTCGCCCGTCGGATTTAAGATTTTTTTGTTGTAACCCATTCTCTCTCAATAAATAAAATCATATATGAAGATTTTATGAGGGTCAACGAAAAATCGAAATATTTCGCCTTCCTGGATCCGGAGGCAGATCCACCGGTCCCTCGGCAGGCGGACTATCATCTTTACGATAGAATAAGCTCAGATACGGCCCTTTTTTCCGCCAAAAGCTCCTCCAGGGTTGCTTTGATCTTAGCAAGGGCAAATTCATTATGTTGAATGCCCTGAACTACGGAACATTGGCCGCCGTCTGAACGCAAAGGAAGCCCGAACATGAGTCCGGGTTCGACGCCATAGCTGCCGTCCGAAGGGACCGCGGCTGAAAAAAACTCTCCTGCCGGTGTCGGGGTGATGATGGAACGCACGGTGTCGATGACCGCATTGGCCGCAGATGCCGCAGATGAAAGGCCGCGGGCCTTGATGACGGCGGCCCCCCGTTTCTGCACGCCTTCAATGAAGGAGCCCTTAAGCCATGCTTCGTCCTTGATTACGTCGACGGACGGACGGCCGTCGACGGTCGCATGATAAAAGTCCGGGTACTGGGTGGCCGAATGGTTGCCCCAAATGGCCACGTTCCTTACCCGCCCGACGGGAACCCCGGCTTTTTGGGCCAGCTGGGCTGCCGCCCGGTGGGCGTCGAGCATAGTCATGGCAAAAAAATTCTTTGCAGGGATGTTCTTACAAACGCTCTTGGCTATATAGGCGTTGGTATTGCAGGGATTGCCGACGACCAGGACTTTGGCGGTGGGCTTGGCGCTTTCAGACAACGCCTTGCCCTGCACCGTAAAAACGCCCCCGTTGATTTTCAGCAGATCGCCGCGTTCCATCCCCTCTTTGCGCGGCACGCTGCCGACAAGCAGGGCCCAATCGACATCTTTAAAAGCGGCCTTCGCATCCGCGGACACGGAGACTGAACGCAACAAAGGAAACGCGCAATCCTCCAGTTCCATGATGACGCCGTTGAGCGCCGGCAAAGCTTTTTCCAGTTCCAATAGTTTCAAGTCGATTTCCGTATCACTGCCGAACATTTCTCCGGCGGCAATACGAAATAAAAGCGCATAACCGATCTGCCCCGCCGCTCCTGTCACGGCAACTTTAATGCGTTTAGACATATTCACCCCTTTTTCCATTTGGCCGGATTGACAGGCACTCGAAAGACGGTTTATTTTATAATTCCCGGCAAAGACTGCCTTGCTTTTTTGACTTCCCGAAGATCAATCTGCCCAAAAACAATTTCCTGGCCCTTCGGCGAGCCGCAGGCCGTGACCTCGCCCCACGGCGAGACGATCATGCTGTGGCCATGCGCCTCTATGCCGCGGCCGTCTGTACCGACCTGGGCGGGCGCCAGCACATAGGCCAAATTTTCAATGGCCCGGGCGCGCAGCAGGGTTTCCCAGTGGGCCTGGCCGGTTTTTTTGGTAAAACACGACGGCACTGTTAAAACCTCGACCCCTCGGCGGGCATACCGTTGATAGAGACCGGGAAAGCGTACATCGTAACAGATCGAGAGCCCGGCCCTGAATTCCCCTATTTTGACCGTCGTGATTTTGTTCCCCGGAAGGAAACTGCCCGCCTCCCGGATTATTTTATCACCGAGACGGGCATCGAATAAATGGATTTTGCGGTATTTGGCGGAAATGCTCCCGCCGGAGTCAATAACGACTGAAGTGTTGTAGGCGTATCCGGCGCCTGCTTTCTCTATAATAGAACCCAACAAAAGACAGGCTTTATATTTTTGAGCTAAAGGAAAGAAGGCCCTGACCGAAGGGCCGGGCACCGGCTCGGCGGCTTCTTGAAGGATCTGTTTGTTATCGGCCCCGGCGCGGAAATTAAAAACTTCCGGCAAAAGAACAAACCGGGCGCCTTGGGCAAGCGCCTCTTGAACCATGCCTGTGGCGCGTTTAAGATTGTCCGCTTTGTCTTGGGCCGAGCAAAACTGTATGAGAGCTACCTTCAAGATTCCCTGTTTTTTGGTTATCGCGAGGTTTATTTTAATGCGTCGCAGGAGCCTGCGCCCCGGCTTTTAGGGACGCTTTCAGCATTTCACCATATTCTTTATAGCAACTTGTATAGAAAGACCGCTTCTTGAGCCCTGCACGCCAGGCCGTTAATTTAGGATAAGCGCTGAGATCAATTCGGGCCATCTCCGCAGGCTCCAGCAGGGCCATGAGGACAATGTCGGCCAGCGATATCTCATCGGCGACAATATATTCGTGCCGGGCCAATTGGTTCTCAATGACAGGAAAATATTGCTTCAAAAATTCCAGACCGTCGGTGATGGCTTTGTCATTGACGGGGAGGCCCCTCAAAGGCGCAAACAGGCGGTTAAAAACCACCGGGATGAAATTGGCGCCGATGTGCAGGGTGGCATAATCGATCCATTGGTCGACGAGAGCGCGCGCCTTTGTGTCTTTGGGATAAAGGGATGAGCCGTGTTTGTCGCAAAGGTACTTGCAGATGGCATTGCTTTCAAATAAATAAAAGCCGTCATCGTCCATGGCGGGGACCTTGCCTACGGGATTGATCTTCAAAAACCATTCACTTTTTTGCTCGCGTTCCCGCAAATTGAGGTGCCGCCACGTATAATCCAATCCCAAAAAGCTTGCCGTTAAACGGGCCTTGATGGCCGGGCCTGACAGGTCTGAGCCGTAGATGGTGAGCATATTCCCTCCTTAGATAGCGGCGCCGCGAAAGCTGCCGGCGGGCAGGCAGACACCGCCTTCCTTGAATTGAGTGGCGACCCCAACGGGATTTGAACCCGTGCTGCGAGCTTGAAAAGCTCGTGTCCTGACCAGGCTAGACGATGGGGTCGATAAAGTTGCCCGACTGGAGTGGTTATTATATTGCCCCGGCTTTTTTCGTCAAGTGAAAACGAGGGCCTCATTCCTCTTCATGGACGACCACATGGGCAATGGAAGAAACCTTGTCCCCCGCATCCAGGGATATCAGGCGCACCCCCACCGCGCTGCGGCCGGTCTCGCGGATCTCGGAGGGGGACGATCGCACGACCATTCCCTGCTTTGTAACGGCCATGATCTCGTCGGCATCGGAAACCGCCATCACGCCCACAACCGGGCCGTTCTTGTCCGTGAGCTTGACGTTGATGATCCCCTTGCCTGCGCGGGACTGGGTGCGGTACTCCGCAAAGTCCGAACGCTTGGCATAGCCCAGTTCACAGACAGTCAATAGTTTGGCCCCGGTCTTGTCGATGTCCGGCACAAAGACCAGCATGCCGACGACAAAATCGCCCTTTTCCAGGCTGATGCCGCGAACGCCCTTGGCCGCCCGGCCCATGTCGCGCAATTGCTTCTCGGGGAACCGCAAAGACCCCCCTTCCCGCGTGGCCAGAAAAACATCTTCCTTGCCGTTGCTTAACCCGACCCCGATGAGCTCATCGCCTTTTTCCAGGCCGATCCCGACGATGCCGCCTTTGCGCGGATTATTGTACGCCGAGATCTTGGTTTTCTTGACCAGGCCCTGTCTGGTGGCAAACACCAAAAACTGGTCTTCCCTGAATTCCTTGACCGCCACAATGGCGCTGATCTTCTCCTCCGGCTTGAAGGAAAGCAGGTTTACGATGGCCTTGCCGCGGGCCGCGCGGGACGCCACCGGAATTTCATAAACTTTGAGCCAGCGCACGGTGCCGGCATTGGAAAAGATCAGTAAGAAATCCTTGGAAGAAGCCACGAACATCCGTTCCACAAAATCCTCTTCCGAGGTGGTCATGGCCGTGACCCCTTTGCCTCCGCGCTTCTGGGAACGGTAGGCATCGACGGACAGGCGCTTGACATACCCTTTGTTGCTGATGGTGATGGCCATGTCTTCGTCGGCGATCATGTCTTCTATTTCGATGTCCTCCGCCTTGGCCGCGATCTCCGTGCGCCTCTCGTCGGCATACTTCTTCTTGACCTCGCCTAATTCTTCCTTGATGATGCCGTCCACCCGTTTTTCGGAAGCCAAAATGGCACGGTAATTGTCAATGTCTTTCAAAAGCTGCTGGTATTCCGCCTCTATCTTGTCGCGCTCCAGGGCGGCCAGGCGCTGCAATTGCATTTCCAAAATGGCCTGGGCCTGGGGACCGGAGAGATCGAACTTCCTGACCAGGGCTTCCTTGGCGTCGGCGGTCGTCTTGGAGGCGCGGATGGTCTTGATGATCTCATCTAGATGCTTGAAGGCGATCCTCAAGCCCTCCAGGATATGCGCCCGACGCAGGGCCTTGTCCAGGTCGAACTGCGTCCGCCGGCGGATAACGGCGCGGCGATGGGAAATATAGTGGCCCATCAGCTGTTTTAAATTCAATACATGCGGGGACTTGTTGACCAAGGCCAGGTTGATGATGCCGAAAGTGACCTCCATCTGGGTGTGCTTAAAAAGATAGTTCAGGACGATGTTGGCGTCCGCGTCCCGCCGCAGTTCTATGACGACCCGGATGCCGTCCTTGTCGCTTTCGTCGCGGATGTCCGTAATGCCGTCGATCTGCTTGTTCTGCACCAAGTCCGCCATGGTCGAGATCAAATTGGCTTTGTTGACCTGGTACGGGACCTCGGTAATGATGATGGCCTCCCTGTTGCCTTTTTGCTGTTCGATGCTGGCGCGGGCGCGCAGTGTCACCTTGCCGCGGCCGGTATTATAGGCATCGATAAACCCTTCCCTGCCGCAGATGATCCCTCCCGTGGGAAAATCAGGGCCCTTGACGAATTTTGTCAGCTCTTTGACCGAAGCTTCGGGATTGTCCAGCAAATGCACGATGGCCTCCACAACTTCCCCCAGGTTGTGGGGAGCCATATTGGTGGCCATGCCCACGGCGATGCCCGAAGAGCCATTGACCAGCAAATTGGGGATCAAGCCAGGGAGGATGTCCGGTTCTTCCAGGGAGCCGTCAAAATTGGGACTGAAGTCCACGGTCTGTTTTTCAATGTCATTGAGCATCTCCTCGGCGACGCTGTCCATGCGCGCCTCGGTGTAGCGCATGGCCGCGGCCGCGTCCCCGTCAATGGACCCGAAATTGCCCTGCCCGTCGATCAAGGGATAGCGCAAAGAGAAATCCTGGACCATGCGCACCATGGTGTCGTAAACCGCCGTGTCCCCGTGCGGATGGTATTTGCCCAGCACTTCTCCGACGATACGGGCGCTTTTCTTATAAGGCTTGTTGTGCTCAAGGCTCAACTCCTTCATCGCATAAAGGATGCGCCGGTGCACGGGCTTGAGACCGTCGCGCACGTCAGGAAGGGCGCGCCCGACGATAACGGACATGGAATACGAGAGGTAGGAATTCTTCATCTCCTCTTCTATATAAACCGGGAGGACTCTTTCTTTTTTGTTCAAATCGCGTGACATGAAGCGGCCTTTCTATTAAATGTCTAAGTTTTTAACCTCATGCGCATAGCTTTCAATGAATTTCCGCCGGGGTTCGACCTCGTCGCCCATGAGCATGGCAAAGGTCTTGTCCACTTCCACGGCATCTTCCAAAGCCACTTTAAGGACCGTGCGGCGCTCGGGATCCATGGTGGTTTCCCAGAGTTGCTGCGGGTTCATCTCCCCCAGGCCTTTATAACGCTGCACATGCATGCCTTTTTTGGCCGCCTCTCTCACAAATCCAAGGATGTCGGCGACGGACATGAGCTCCGTCTTGGTTTTATCGTCTTCGATAACAAACAACGGCTTGCGGTCGAGCTTCTTTTTGCCCTTTTCCTTTTTGTCCTGGGCCAGCAAAACCAGTTCTTCGATGTTGCGCTGGTAATCCTGCAAAAATATGTCCAGCTTGTCGAGTTTCTCCTGCAGAGGCTCGATCTCTTCGGATTCAAAGACCTCGACATACTGTGTTTCCGTGTCGTCCTTGGTGATTTCCGCCAGTTCTTTGTCGTCGAAAACATGCCTCTCCTGCGTCCCCGCCTTGACCACATAGCGCGGCATTTTTTTCCTCTTCGGATCGTACTGACAAACGTAGGCGGCAAAGTCCACCCCCCTGCGCTTGAGACGCTCGACAATATGCTCCAATTCGACCAGGGCCTCCAGGATCTCTTTAAGCTGCCCGGGCGTGTAGGTCCTTTTGCCTTCGAGTTTGGTCAGCTTGGCGCCTTCGGTCCCCAAATCCAGGATGAGGGCGTTCATTTCCTTTTCCGTCTGAATATATTCCTCTCTTTTGCCCCGGGTCACCTTATATAAAGGAGGCTGGGCGATGTACACATGACCGTTTTCAATGAGCTGCGGCATCTGCCTGTAGAGCAGGGTCAAGATCAACGTCCGTATATGCGATCCGTCGACATCCGCGTCGCACATCAGGATGATCTTATGGTAGCGCAATTTTTCTAAATTAAAATCCTCGCTGACGCCCGTGCCGAGGGCGGTGATCATGGTGCGGATTTCATCATTACTTAAAATCTTGTCCAAGCGCGATTTTTCTACGTTCAAGATCTTGCCTTTGAGCGGCAAAATCGCCTGGAAGGATCGGTCCCGTCCCTGTTTGGCCGAACCGCCGGCGGAGTCCCCTTCCACCAGGTACAGCTCGCACATGGCAGGGTCTTTTTCGGAACAATCCGCCAGCTTGCCCGGCAGTCCGCCGGAATCAAGGGCCCCTTTACGGCGGGTGAGCTCGCGCGCCTTGCGGGCCGCTTCGCGGGCCCGGGCCGCCATGATGACCTTGTCGATTATTTTATTGGCCACCGAAGGGTTCTCTTCAAAGAAACTGGTCAGGGCCTCCAGGGTCATGGAGGCAACAAGCCCATCGACTTCGGAATTGCCAAGCTTGGTCTTGGTCTGGCCTTCGAATTGGGGCAAGGGGATCTTGATGGAAATGACCGCGACCAATCCTTCGCGGGTGTCGTCTCCGGAAATGCCCACTCCGTCCTTGTCTTTAAGCAGGTTCTTGGCCTTGGCATAATTGTTCAGGGCACGCGTCAGCGCCGAACGAAAACCGGACAGGTGAGTTCCTCCCTCGACGGTATTGATGCTGTTGGCGTAGGAAAAAACCGTTTCGTTATAACTATCGTTGTACTGGAGGGCAACCTCCACGTTGATATTGTCTTTTTCCTTCTCAAAATAAAAGACCTTGTTGTGCAGCGGCGTTTTGCTTTCGGAAAGGTGCTCCACGAATGAAATCAGCCCGCCTTTAAACAAAAAGATGGACTCTTTGGGTTTTTCCCCGCGGAGATCGACGAGTTTGATGGACACGCCCTTGTTCAAAAAAGCCAGTTCCCTCAGGCGCTTGGCCAAAACATCGTAAGAAAATTTCTGGGTCTCTTTAAAAATCGTCTTGTCCGGCTTGAAGGTGACCTTGGTGCCGGTAGATTTGGTTTTGCCGATGGTGGTCAGCTTGGAGACAGTGTTTCCCCGCTCGTAGCGCTGGTGATAAATATTGCCGCCCCGCTTGACCTCCACCTCGAACCATTCGGAAAGCGCATTGACGCAGCTGATGCCCACCCCGTGCAGACCGCCGGAGACTTTATAGGTGTTTTTATCGAATTTTCCGCCAGCATGCAGCGTGGTCAGGACCACCTCTACGGCGGGTTTTTTCTCGGTCTTGTGCATGTCCACCGGAATGCCGCGGCCGTTATCGATGACGGAAATGGATTCATCATGATTGATGATCGCCTCGATCGCCGTGCAATGGCCGGCCAGGGCCTCGTCAATGGAATTGTCCACGGCCTCGTACACCAAATGATGGAGCCCGCGGGCAGAAGTGTCTCCGATATACATGGCCGGCCGCATGCGAACGGCCTGCAACCCCTCCAATACCGTAATGTTGCTGGCATCATACGTGTCTTTTTGCTTGACCGGCGTGTCTTGTGCTGTCTTCATATTCTCCTATCTGTTTTCCACTTTAAAATTGATCTTCACGATCGACGGAAACTCCTTTTGAAGCGCCTGTAATAACTTCTCCCTGTTTAAATTAAGCCTGATCAGGCACAGAGAATTTTGGGCGCTCACCGTCAGACATCCGTCCTTGAATCCCGTTGCCTTGCTGTACTTGTCTCCTGATATTCTTTCCCAACCGCCCGCGATGTCCCCCAAAAGCAAAGGCCTTGACATTTGTTCCATGACACGCCGAACAATATCTTTCATCGGATCCATGGGTTTAGAGTCTCATCGGGAGGGCTAAATACAAATACTCTTTGAGCCGCAGCACGCAGGGCTTGTCGGGTCCCAAAAACTCCATCGGCACATATTCATCATTGATATTTTTAAGTACGTCGATAAAAAATTGCGGGTTGAAGCCCACGATCAATTCCTGGTGGCCGTATTCAACGGACACTTCTTCCCGTGATTCACCCACATCCGGCGTTATTTTGGAAATCACCAGCTTGTCCTTGAAAAGTTCGAATTTAATGGCCTGGAAATCGGGAGTGGAAAGCAGGTTAGCCCGCCGTATCGCGGCCAAAAGATCCTGGGTCCTGACCTTGGCTTTGGTATTGATCTCCTTGGGGATGACCTGCTTATAATTAGGGAATTCCCCTTCGATAACACGGGTGGCGATCAAAACACCGTCGATATCGAACAAAACTTGGGTCGCGCCGTAAGTAATGCTGACCTGACCTTCTTCTTTCAGGTTCCGGTTGATTTCATTGACGGCTTTGATGGGAACAATAATATGAAAATCTTTGGATGTGGGATGCACCAATTTCTTTTCCATTTTGGCCAGGCGCCTGCCGTCGGTGGCCACCATGCGTACCAAGTCCCCCGCCACTTCCAGCAAAAGACCGTTCAACACATACCGCGATTCCTCGTACGAAACCGCAAAATGCGTCAACCCGATCATTTCTTTAAGATCTTTTTGATTGATCAAAACAGCGTCTTTATCTTTAAATTCCGGAAATTTCGGAAATTCCTCTTTAGGCAGGCCGTTAAGTTTAAACCGGCAATTAAGACCCTCGATATCGATTTGATTGTTCTTGCGCGCCGTGATCACCACCTCCCCGTTCGGTAATTCACGAACAATATCGCCCAGGCGCTTGGCAGGAATGGTGATGGCGCCTTGTTCATAAACATGCACAGGCAATTCACAGGATATTCCGATATCCAAATCCGTAGTATTTAATTTTAATAAATTCTCTTTTGTTTCTAAAAGCATATTAGATAATATCGGTAAAGTTGCTTTAGGTGAAACAATATTACTTACCGTTGCAATCGCAGCCTGGAGTTCTTCTTTATTCGTCTTGATTTTCATATGCACAACCCTCTATATAGTGCTGTTCGTTTAAAGTTCGCAAACTTAGAAGTAATCATATTAGTTGTTGTGGATAAGTTGGACCAGAAACAAAATATCTAATAATTTCAACAACTTACAATTATTAACACCTGTGGACAACTTTGGGATAATACAAATTATTTATCCACAATTATGCCGCAAGAATAGCACTTAAATGATCAATCCCCTTTTTAACTTCCGGGGCCAAGATTAAACTTTTTTCCATTTTTTTATAAGCATGCAAAACAGTGGTGTGATCTTTGCCGCCAAAAGCAGCACCGATCTCCGGCAAGGAGTGTGTTGTCAATTTGCGCGTCAGGTACATGGCCACCTGCCGAGGCAAGACTACATTTTTATTGCGTTTTTTATTTTTTAAATCCGCCAGGGGGATATTGTAGTAAGCGGCCACTTCTTTCTGCACCATGTCCACGCTGATCGTTTTGATCGTTTCTTTGACCATGTCCTTCAACACCTGTTTGGCCACATTCAAAGAAATCATTTTATCTTCCAGCAACGCGTAAGCGACCACCCTGATCAAGGCCCCTTCCAGCTCGCGGATATTGGTTTTGATTTCCTGGGCTATAAATAATACCACATCATCAGGGACCGTGACAGACTCAAGCTCCAATTTTTTGCGTAAAATCGCGACCCTGGTTTCATAATCCGGAGGCTGGATATCCGTGACCAGGCCCCAGGCAAAACGCGATACCAGGCGTTCTTCCAGGTTGGAAATCTCCTTGGGGGGCCGGTCGGAACAAATGATGATTTGTTTATGATGGTCATGCAGGGTGTTGAATGTGTGGAAAAATTCTTCCTGGGTGGACATTTTTCCGGCGATAAAATGAATGTCGTCGATCAAAAGAATGTCGACATTGCGGTATTTCTGGCGGAAACTTTCAGAAGAATGGTGCCGGATGGAGTTGATCAGTTCGTTGGTGAACTGTTCCGACGACAAATAACAGATCTTAAGGCCGGGGTTCTTTTTTTGGGCCCCATGGGAGATGGCCTGCAACAGGTGTGTTTTGCCCAGGCCCACGGGGCCGTAAATAAAAAACGGATTGTAGGCCTTGGCCGGGTTCTCCGCCACGGCCTGGGCCGCCGCAAAGGCAAAACGGTTGCTGTTGCCCACCACGAAATTTTCGAAAAGGAACCGCGGATTTATGTGCAGGTCCGCAGTCGCAGGCGCGAAAGATTTTTCGATCAGGGTGAGTTTTTGCTGGGTGTTCTTGTTCAGAAGCTGGGAGTTGACGGCAAATTCAATGTTGATCCCCTGCCCTGCTTCGGTGCGCAGACAGCGTTCAATAATGGCGCGGTAACGCTCGTCGATCCAATTCTTAAAATACTCATCCGGCGCCTGGATTGTCAAGGTGCCGGGGTTGTTTTCACAAATTTTCAGATGGGAGAACCACGTGTCGTAGGAAGTTTCCCCTATAGCGGCCTTAATGGGATTTTGGGCCTTTTGCCAGACGTCGATCAGGGTCATTGTGGACGGGGTCACAGGTTATTCACAGCTGTGGATTAAAGTTAAAAACAGCCACGCTCGTGGCTGTATTAGACTTTTGTCAAGTTTCGATGGGCATTATAACAAAGCCGTGTTTGATTGCAACCGTTTTTTCTTAAGCGCAAGTGCCGGAAGGCGTTTTTACCGTCAAAAAACATATTCCCTGTTGTTTTGTTTGGCGGAGGGTTGACTCTTTTTGTTGACTTGATTCATTCCTGTGTTATAATCTCCGAACTAATATTCCCCTGTCCCTTCGATATCGTAAGGCGGTGTTGTTGCGAACGGGGTTTTGGCACAGTTCCATCAAATATTTCAGAAAGTAAAGTTTAATGAAGAAACATCTAAAAACACCGACCAATATTGTTGGGAAAAAAAGACACGGATTCCGTAAGCGCATGGCGACTTCCGACGGTAGAAAAGTGCTCAGCCGTCGACGCGCCAAAGGCCGCCGTAAACTTATCCCCTAAAGATCTCTTTGGCTATCATGGTTAAAAATTTTCTGATTTCAGGCATCAAAGCCTATCAGTGTATAAGCCGTGCTTTTCCATTTAGGAATTGCCGGTTTTACCCCTCATGTTCCCAATACGCCATCGAGGCCATCGAGAGCTTCGGCGTCTGGCAGGGAATGAAAAAAGCAGTCCTTCGCCTTTTGCGTTGCTCTCCTGCGACAGACGGCGGATATGACCCTGTAAGGTAAATCATGGAACGCAATACCCTCTTAGCCATTATTTTATCCGCGGTAATTTTATTTGCTTATCAGGCTTTTTTTGTTCCACCCAAGCCAACGACAGTGGTAAACGCACAACTTAGGCAAACAGCCGTTGTCAAAAACACCCCGGAATCACCTTCCCATGTAAAATATTCAGAACCCACAAAAGCAGTAAAAAAGTCAATAAACTATAAGATAGAAGCCATAAACTCCATATTTTCATACTCAGATGTGGGCGGACTGCTCCACAAAATAGATTTTTTAGGAAACGTTCCGTTTCCAATTGAAGACGTTGTAACAATTAATGGATTCAACAACGTTTCTTATGATGGGAAAAAGCTGAATGACAAAACGATTTATTTTTCATACAAAGGCAGAGAATGGCAGATCGCAAAAACATATTCCATGAAGGACGGTAATTTAATAAATATTAGAATGGAAATTAAAAATGTATCTAAAATTTCCATTCTGACAGATTTTGTTATTAAAACTTTTGAAATTAATCAAAGCGACGTATCCCCTAAAGACGGCAGACAAAATGGTTTGAATGAATATTCAATATATGGGGACAATAAAATCTTATTGCGTAGGGATAACGCGGTTAAATTTAATGATAAAAATGATAATAATGGAACGGCAAAAATTGGTTGGGTTGGATTTAGAGATCACTATCAAGCGCTGATCGTTAAGCCTAAGTTTGCTGCAAGTTTTTATAAAATTAAAGCCGTAAATGATAAGCAATTAAACATTTACATAAAACCTAAGGGTATAAATTTGGCACCTGGGCAAAGCGTGGCCTATGATTTCGATGTTTATGCAGGTCCTCAAAATCCATGGCTCATGAAGAAATACGGGGATGATTTCGAGAAAATAATAGTCTTTAGCAAATTTTGGTTTTATGAATGGCCGGCTCAATTGATTTACCATTTAATTTATGTTTTTCACGGCATATTTAAAAGCTGGGGGATAGCCATTATTTTGATGGGAATAACATTTTATGCGGCGGCATACCCATTAACTATGAAAAGCATGGTATCCATGCGAAAAATGCAGGAAATCCAACCCAAGGTCAAAGCGTTGCAGGAAAAATATAAAAATGATCCCCAAAAGGCACAAGCAGAGATGATGGAGCTTTATCGTCGAGAAAAAATAAACCCAATGAGCGGATGCCTGCCATTTTTAATTCAAATGCCGTTTTTTTATGCATTGCTTCAAATTATGTGGAGAGCGCAATATTTTCAAGGACAGCATTTTTTATGGATCAAAGACTTGACCGAACCGGACCGGCTAATAATTTTACCTTTTTCTTTGCCTTTTTTTGGCAACGAAGTTAATATATTACCAATAATAACGGGGATATTATTTTACGTGCAGCAGGTGATATCCAGTAAGAATACAGTAGCAACCGATGAACAGCAGGTTATGCAGCAGAAGATGATGAGATATTTTTTACCGATCATGATGACGGTCATGTTTTATAAATTTGCCAGCGCATGGGCATTATATTTTCTGGTCTACTACACATTTGCAACGATCACGCAATGGAAAATTTCTAAACTGCCCAAAAAATGAATATGAGCAGTAAACCAAAAATAAAAGAATTTGAGGGAAATACCATTGACGAAGCCATTAATAAAGCCGTATTAAAATTAGGAATTCCAAAAGACAGGCTGAATATTAAAATAGTTTGTGAAGAAAAACGCGGACTTTTTGGGATGCAGGGGGCTAAAACAGCTAAAATAAAGGTGTCTGTAAAATAATGCCAGTTTCACGTGGAACTTATTTGGAAGGACAGGCTGTATGGCAAAAACGATAGCTGTTTGTAATCAGAAAGGAGGGACTGGAAAAACCACAACAACGATCAATCTTGCGTCAGCGTTGGCCGTTTTAGGAAAGAATGTACTTATCGTTGACATGGATCCTCAGGGAAATGCCGGAAGCGGAGTAGGGGTTAATAAAAACGAGATCAAAGATTCCCTATATGATGTGCTCATACACCGCATTTTGATCACGCAGGCTCTTGTAAAAACAAATTTTAGTAAACTCGAAATCATTCCTTGCAATATCAATTTGACAGGGGCAGAGATAGAGCTCGTCGGTGTTTTGTCCAGAGAAACCAGGCTAAAAAAAGCATTGGAACCAATTAAAAAGAATTACGATTTTATTTTTATAGATTCCCCGCCATCTCTAGGGCTTTTAACATTAAACACTTTAGTCGCTGCTGATTCCATATTAATTCCAATTCAATGTGAATTTTATGCCTTGGAAGGGGTGTCCCAACTATTAAATACTATTACGCTTGTGAAAGATGGCCTTAATCCTGATCTGCATATTGAAGGGGTATTAATGACCATGGCAGACTTTAGGACAAATTTAACTAATGAGGTTATAGGTGAAATCAAGAATTATTTTAAAGAAAAAGTTTATAACTCTATTATTCCCAGGAACATAAGATTAAGTGAGGCCCCAAGCTTCGGTAAGCCTATTAATTTTTATGACAGCGTATCAGCTGGTGCTGTAAAGTACAGAGAATTGGCAGAAGAATTTTTAATAGCCAACGGAAAAGCACAGCAGCCTACTAGCATTTAAAAATGTGACAATTGGCCACCATGTTTTTGGCAGTCAAATGGTAACGTTTTTGGAGATTCAGAATGGAAAATAAAGCCTTAGGAAAGGGATTATCAGCTCTTATATCAAAAAAGCCGTCAATAGACAAGGAAGTTTCCAGTTTGGAAATTAAATCGCAAGACATTGCATATATAGAAACAATTTCCATTCTGGATAACAGGTTCCAACCAAGACAAAAATATGACAACGCAAAACAAGAAGAGCTAAAAGCTTCCATAAAAGAAAAAGGCATATTGCAGCCAATCCTGGTTCGTTCTTATAAAGAAGGATATGAAGTCGTTGCCGGAGAAAGGCGTTTAAAAGCGGCAAAAGCCATTGGTCTTAAACAAGTTCCGGTAATTATCAAAAACGTTACGGATAGAGAGGCTCTGGTATTGGCTCTGGTAGAAAATATACAGCGAGAAGAATTAAATGCCATAGAGGAAGCGCAGGGGTTTAAGCGCCTGTTAGAAGAATTTCAATTCACTCAAGAAGCAGTTGCCGAGGCTGTCGGAAAAGACCGTACGACAGTGACAAATTTATTGCGTCTTTTGCGGCTACCCGAAGAGATCCAAAAACACGTGGCTGATGCCAGACTTTCCATGGGCCATGCCAGGGCCTTGTTGGGCATAGAAGATGCCTCTACGCAGAGAAAAATGGCTCAAGTTATTATAAATAAGGGCCTTTCCGTTAGACAGGTTGAAGATCTGGTTAAGAACACCAGACCACAGGGTAAAAAACCGACAGTTAAAATAAAAAACCGGGACATCGAAATTCTGGAAGAAGAACTTAGAAAGATTTTGGGTACGAAGGTTTTCGTTGAAGACAGGAAGGGCAAGGGGAAGATGGTCATCGAATATTATACATTGGATGATCTGGACCGTATTTTAGGGGTATTACGTAAATGAGTTTGACGGTCCTCAAGCCGGACACTCGCAGTTGCTCGGAGTCGGCGCTGGTTTTGATCAAGCCCGACGGCATGCACAAAGGCATTGTTGGAGAGGTGATCGGGGCCTTTTCAGCCGGCGGTTTAAAGTTGATCGGCTTGAAATTGGTGAAGGTTTCCGGTGCGCTCGCCCGGGCCCATTATAGGCATTTGGCGACGAAGAAATTTTTTAAAGAAATTGTCAGTTACTTAATGGGGGATTTGCACGGCAAGAATCCCGTCGTGGCAATGGTATATACAGGCAAAGACGCAGTGGCTGCCTGCCGCAGGATCGCCGGAAGCACCAATCCGGAAGAGGCCGATCCGAAATCCGTGCGGGGGAAATTCGGGCGCGTCACCACCAAGGGAGTTTTTGAAAACCTGGTGCATGTTTCGTCTGACACCAAGGAGGCCCGCCGGGAAATTACGTTGTGGTTTAAAAAAAGCGAGCTTTTGGCTTAAGGAAAAAAACTATGATCACAGGCATGACAGGGTTTGGAGCGGGGGAGATCTCTTTCGGTAAAGTCAGGGGGATCATCGAGGTCAAAACGGTCAATCACCGTTACCTGGACGTGGCGTTCTATCTTCCGGCCGGGTTCTCGTCGCTGGAAGACAAGATCCAGAAGAACATCGTCAAAAGCATCAAGCGCGGCAGGGTCACGGTTTCCGTCAAGATCACGGAAAAGCCGCATACGGAAATCACCCTGAACCAACAGGCGGTCAAACGCTATCTGGACTTTGCGGGTGCCTTAAGCCAAAAGCACCGCTTAAGGAACGATATCGCCGTAGCGGACATCATGAGGCTGCCGGGGGTGGTGGAGGCCAGGGAGGTTTTTGTCCAGCCGGCGGAGATATGGCCTGTTCTGGAGAGGGCTTTGCAGAAAGCCGTGGCTGAAGTGGCGGCCATGCGTCGGCGGGAAGGCCGGGCCCTGGGAACCGACATCAGCGGGCTGCTCAAGCGTATGACATTGCAAATAGGGCTCATCAAAAAACGCATTAATGACCTTCTGAAAGAAAGCAAAGATAAAATGACGCCGGAAGAATTTTCTTCTTATCAAAAAGGCAATGATATTCACGAAGAGCTTGCCCGGCTGGACCATTATATCGATGAGGCCAAAACGCTTTTAAGGCAGACCGAAGGCGCAGGCAAGAAGCTTGATTTCATCGCCCAGGAAATGCAGCGGGAGGCCAACACCGTCGGCTCCAAGGTCCAGGACAAGATCGTGGGGGCTTCCGTCATTGCCATTAAGGCTAAGGTCGAGAAAATTCGCGAACAGTCCAACAATGTCGAATAGAATGCCCGCCCTTCCCAAGGCCAAGATCGTCATTATTTCCGGGCCGTCGGGGTGCGGGAAAACGACCCTGCACAAAGCCCTGCTGGCAAGCCCTGCATTAAAGGGGAAGTTGGTAAAGACCATCTCCGCTACGACCAGGCAAAAGAGGCCCGGAGAGCGCCATGGCCGGGAATACTTGTTTTTAAGCCCGCAGTCCTTTGAGGAAAAGATCAAGAAGGGATATTTTCTCGAGTGGCAAAAGGTTTTTGACCATTATTACGGGACACCAAAAAAACGGGCACAGGCGCTGATCAACAAAGGGACCAATGTTCTTTTGTGCATCGATGTCAATGGGGCCAAGGCCGTGGCTGGGGAGTTTCCGGGACGCGCCTTGAGGATTTTTATCAAACCCCCTTCGATGAAGGTCTTGGCCCACCGGCTTAAGGCCAGAGGGTCTGAGAGCAGGGAAACCTTGAAGAAACGTTTAAACGTGGCCCGCAGGGAGATGCGGGAAGCCGTGAATTACGACCATGTGATTGTCAACGGTGACTTAAAGAAAGCTTTGGGGCAATTGAAGAAGATCGTCTGCAGCGAAGTATTGGGTGTCTCAGGGTCCGGGGGCAGGTCTTTGAGTCGGGGGACAGCCACCTGAATTCCATGGACAACATCCGGCGGATATGTTATAAAAATAATTTTCCCGTATCTAAGGGAAAGGCGGGCCTGTCCGCAGACCAGGCGATGTTTTATAAACTTATGAAGGCATCATTGAGGAGGGGGCATGTATATGTCTTATCAGCCGCTTGAAGAATTATTGCCTAAAGCGGGCAACAGCGTTTACCGCTTGGTACGATTGGCTTCCGTTCGGGCCACGGAACTGGCGGGCACGGGCGTCAAGTTAGTGAGCGTTCCCGCCGAACAAAAGTTAGCGACGACGGCTCTGGATGAAATCCGCGCCGGTAAAGTCATAGGAAAAGCGGCCGGCGACCACAAGGAAGGAAAATCCAAAAAGCATGACAAGTCTCAAAACTAAACATGTTGTGCTGGGGGTTTGCGGCAGCATCGCGGCATACAAAGCAGGGGATATCATCCGACGTCTGCAGGAGAGGAATTGCGAAGTAACAGTGATCATGACCTGCGAAGCTTTGCAATTCATAACGCCCTTGACCCTGGCCACCTTGTCCGGCAAAAATGTTTACAGCGATATGTTTGATAAATATTTCTGGCGCATGGCGCATATCGAACTTTCCCGCGCCGCAGACGCGGTGCTTATAGCCCCGGCGACGGCCAACATCATCGGAAAGTTGGCCAACGGACTGGCCGACGACCTTTTGACCACCTTTGTGGTCACCTGCCGTGCTCCGGTCTTCATTGCTCCGGCGATGAATGATGATATGTACGCCAACGGTATGGTCAGGGACAATTGCGCCAGGCTTAAGAAACACGGCTTTAAATTCATTGAACCTGTGAGGGGCAAGCTGGCCTGCGGCGACGTTGGTGTCGGACACCTGGCGGAAGTCGAAACAATCGTCAAAACCATCCTTAAAGAATTCAAATGAAAGCCGGCGCGACACTGGCGTGGTAGCCAAGTGGTAAGGCAGTGGTCTGCAAAACCACTATTCAGCGGTTCGATTCCGCTCCACGCCTCCAGATTTTTAGGAAAGTGATTTTATGGCAGGGGCGGGTGGCGGAACTGGTATACGCGCAGGACTTAAAATCCTGTGGCCGTAAGGTCATGAGGGTTCAATTCCCTCCCCGCCCATAAAAGTGAGATTTTAAGGACTCATAGCTCAGCTGGTTAGAGCGCATCCTTGACATGGATGAGGTCAGAGGTTCGATCCCTCTTGAGTCCACCAGAATTATGGATTACAGCCGGGACATAGACAAGTTAAGGCACACCTGCGCACATGTGATGGCGCAGGCGGTGGTGGAGCTTTGGCCCCAGGCCAAGGTCACCATCGGGCCCGCCATCGATACGGGCTTTTATTATGATTTTGACAAGAAAGAGCCGTTCACCGACGAGGACTTACGCAAGATCGAGAAGGGCATGGAGAAGATCGTGCGCAGAGACCTGCCGATGAAGCAGTCCTTCATGAAACGCGAGGAGGCCCGGGATTTTTTTACCTCACGCCACGAGCCCTACAAGGTGGAATTGATCGATGGTATTCCTGACCAGGAAGTTTCCATTTACAAAACCGGCGATGAATTCATAGACCTTTGCAAAGGCCCGCATGTGGCCTCGACGGGGAAGATCAAGGCTTTTAAGCTGCTTTCGGTGGCAGGCGCATATTGGCGCGGAGACGAAACCAAGCCCATGCTGCAGCGTATCTACGGCACGGCCTTTTTTTCCCAACAAGAGCTCGATGCGTATTTAAAGATGCTCGAGGAGGCCAATAAGCGCGACCACCGCAAAATTGCCGCCCAGCTCGATCTTTTTCACATCTATCACGAAACCGCCGGCGCAGGTCTTGTTTTTTATCATCCCAACGGGGCGATGCTGCGCAAGACCATCGAAGATTATTTGCGCGCGCAGCATTTAAAACACGGCTATCAGCTCGTCATGACCCCGAATATCCTCAAAGGAAAGCTGTGGGACATTTCAGGCCATGCCGAGAATTACCGCGCCAACATGTATTATTTTAAGGTCGACGACGAGGAATATGCGGTCAAGCCCATGAATTGCCCGGCGCACATTCTTATTTATAAATCCCAAACGCGTTCATACCGCGATCTGCCGGTAAAGTATTTTGAACTGGGCACGGTTTACCGTCAGGAAAAGGCCGGGGTCCTGCACGGGCTTTTGCGCGTGCGCGGGTTCACCCAGGACGATGCGCACATCTTCCTAAGGCCTGAACAGATCAAGCAGGAAGTCGTGGGGGTCATTGATTTCGTTTTTGAGGTGATGAATGATTTCGGTTTTCACGATTTGCATATCGAGCTTTCCACCAGACCGGAGAAATTTATGGGCTCCATTGCCAATTGGGACAAGGCGACGGACGCATTAAAAGAGGCGCTGGAGGCCAAGGATTTAAAGTACGATATCAACGAAGGCGACGGTGCTTTTTATGGCCCGAAGATAGACATTAAATTAAATGACGCCATCGGCCGCCAATGGCAGTGCGGGACGATCCAGTGCGATTTTCTTTTGCCTGAGCGGTTTGGCTTGAGCTTTGTGGATGAAACGGGTTCCCCGTCGCCCCTGGTCATGCTTCATAGGGCGATCTTGGGCAGCCTGGAGAGGTTCATCGGCACCTTGATCGAGCATTATGCGGGGAATTTGCCTTTATGGCTGGCCCCTAACCAGGCGGTGATCATTCCAATCAAGAATGAACACCGGGATTTTGCCGGGAAGGTCAGGACGGTCTTACAGCAGGCGGAGGTGCGCGTCGTCGTCGATGATCGCAATGAATCGTTGTCCAAACGCATCCGGGAGGCGTCGGTCAAAAAAATACCATATCACCTGATCATCGGGGATAAAGAAGTGCAGTCCTCTCAGGTGGCGGTGCGCCTGCAAAACGGCAGCGACTTGGGGCCCATGGGCCTCGAGGGCCTTCTGGACAGGCTGAAGCAGCAGATTATTGACAAGAAATAGAATTTAGAGATAATAGAGCGCTCTTAAAGCGGGCTAAGTCCAGGGTCAGGGACAAGAAATCTTTCAAGGAGGGGTGACTATTTTAAAGAACATCCGGATCAACAATCAAATTCGTGCTAAGGAAGTCAGGGTGATCGGGCCCAATTCCGAGCAGTTGGGGGTCGTGAATATCAACAGGGCATTTGAACTGGCCGGCGAATACGGGCTTGATCTGATCGAAGTGGCCCCTACAGCCAATCCTCCGGTGTGCCGGATCATAGATTTCAGTAAATACAAATATGACCAGCAGAAAAAAGAACGCAAAGTCAAAAAGCACCAGCATATAACCCATTTAAAACAGATCAGGATCAAGCCTCATATCGACGATCATGACCTGGAGATCAAGATGCGCCAGGCCATTGCCTTTTTGAGCAAGAAGGACAAGGTCAAGATCAACATGATGTTCCAGGGCAGGGAAATGAGCTTCAGGGACCGCTGGAAAGCGGTTCTGGAAAAAGTGGTGGCGGCGACCGCCGAGCACGCCACTGTCGAGAAAGCGCCGGTGGCTGAGGGACGCATTGTTTCGATGGTCTTGTCACCTAAATAGGACGAAGGAAGGTAAAAAAATTATGGCAAAAAAGAGAAAATTAAAAACTAAGAAAGCCGCGGTCAAGCGGTTGCGTCAGACCCGCAAAGGTCTTTTAAAAAAACGCAATGCCGGGCGCCAGCATATTTTGGGCAAGAAAACCCGTAAACATAAACGCCAGTTGCGCCACAGCGGATACGTATCAGCGACGGACGCCAAGCGTATAAGAAAGGTGTTGCCGTATGGTACGCATTAAAAGCAATGTGTATGCGCATAAGCGCAAGAAACGCGTCCTTAAAGAGGCCAAGGGCCAGTTCGGTAACCGCAGCAAGCGGTACAAAGAAGCGATCAAGTCCCTGATCGCTTCCCGCCAGTATGCCTATTTTGACCGCAAAAAGAAGAAGGGCGACTACAGGAGCCTGTGGATCGTCCGCTTGAATGCCGCATGCCGGGAAGCAGGGATTTCCTACAGCCGTTTTATCAGCGGTCTGAAAAAGGCAAATATCGCCCTTGACCGCAAAGTGCTGGCTGACCTGGCGGTGACCCAGCCGGAAGTTTTTAATCAGCTCATTGAGCAAACCAAAACAGAGAGCCCGAAGGCGGCGGCGAAGAAAGCAGCGAAAAAAGCTTAGCAGCAGCGTTCTTTCGAAATTAAGGGGACACAATGCTTAAACCGTTTAAGTATTGTGTCCCCTTAATTCTTATCTTAGGTGCATGTAATGCCTTGGAATTTTCAAGAGATCGAAGCCCGGATCAAAACCGAGGTTCAAACTGTGGGGACGCCGCAGGAACTGGAGGCTTTCCGCCTGAAGTATTTAGGCAAAAAAGGCCTTGTCCATGCCGTGTTTGCGTCGTTGGGCCAGGCGGCAGGGCAGGAGAAGGCGGCCATCGGCAAAGGCGCCAATGATTTAAAAAAGCTCGTCGAGGAATTGATCGAAGCTAAAGCCGGCTGGGTCAAAGCAGCCGAGAAATTTGAAGAACGGGCGGATATTTCTCTTCCAGGCGCCGGCCAGGCCCTGGGGCACACGCATCTTTTGACACAGACCATGCAGGAGATCACCTTGATCTTTGAGCGCATGGGATTTATCACCGTCGAGACCCCTGAAATAGAGACGGAATTCCACAATTTTACCGGATTAAACATTCCCGTCGACCATCCTTCCAGAGACGCTTTTGATACTTTTTATTTGGATGCCGAAGACCCTTCGGCGAAAGGCCGCCGCCTTTTGTTGCGCAGCCATACTTCGCCGGGACAGGTGAGGATCATGAAGGAACATAAGCCGCCTTTGGCGGTCATTGTCCCCGGCCGCGTATACCGTCCTGATGCGGTGGATGCCAGCCATTCGTTCATGTTCCATCAGGTGGAGGGGCTATTGGTCGATGAAAAAGTGTCGTTCTGTGAGCTCAAAGGCCTGCTGCAGGAATTCTGCCGCCGGTTCTTCGGCCCCAAGGTCGTTATGCGCTTCCGTCCGCACTTTTTCCCATTTACCGAGCCTTCGGCGGAAGTGGACATCGATGCCGGAATTTTAGGAATTGAACGTAAAAAATGGCTGGAAATCCTGGGCTGCGGCATGGTCAATCCCAGGGTGTTTGAAGCGGTGGGATATTCCAAGGGCAAATACAAAGGCCTGGCCTTTGGCATGGGTGTTGAGCGTATGGCCATGCTCAAATACGGTATCAATGATATCCGTTTGTTTTATGAAAACGATGTGCGGTTCCTGAGGCAGTTTTAACTTATGAAACTATCTCTCAACTGGTTAAAAGATTATATCGACCCTAAATTGTCGACGGATGAACTGGCCGAGCGCCTGACCATGGCCGGCCTGGAAGTGGAAGCGGTGGAAGCCCGCGGCAGGGACATGGTTTTGGAGATGGAGATCACGCCCAATCGCCCGGACTGTTTGAGTGTTTTAGGGCTGGGCCGGGAGATCAGCGCTATTACAGGCCGGGCCCTCAAATGCCCCAAGATCAGGGAGCACAAGACCGTAACGCTAAAGGACCTCGTCCGGATCGAAAATAAAAAAGACTGCTGCCGGTATATCGCGACCCTGATGAGGGGCGCCCGGATCAAGGATGCCCCCACAGAGATGAAGGCGCGCCTCGAGGCCATGGGTATCAACGTGATCAATAATGCCGTGGACATCACCAATTTCGTCCTGATGGAAACGGGCCAGCCCCTGCATGTTTTTGATTATGATAAATTGTCGGGCGGCAAGATCATCGTGCGCCGGGCCAGGGCAGGGGAAAGCATCATAACCCTCGACGGCGTTGAACGCAAACTGGACCCCGAAATTTTAGTGGTCGCAGATGCCGAAAAGCCGGTGGCCATCGCCGGGATCATGGGCGGACAGGATGCGCAGATCACCGCGCAGACAAAAAACATTTTACTCGAAAGCGCTCATTTCGAGATGGGGATCGTGCGCAGGGCCTGCCGCAGACTGGGGCTTAGGAGCGAATCCTCATACCGTTTTGAACGCAACGTGGATCTCGACGGAGTTTTGACCGGTGCCGGTCGGGCCGTTGATCTGCTTTTGCAGACGACAGGCGGACATTTGGGCGGACGCGCGGAAATCTTTTCTAAAACAAGAATTTCCAGGCCTAAGATAAAGGTCAGGATTTCCGGCGTTAAGGAGCTTCTTGGCATCGAAGTTGCTCCCGCAAAAGTTAAGGGCTGGCTCGTCCAATTGGGATTTAAAGCGGCGATCAAGGCGGGTATTTTGACGGTCGTCCCTCCGTCCAACCGCGCGGACGTGGCTCAGGAAGCGGATGTGATCGAAGAGGTCGCCCGCATGGTGGGTTTTGACCGGTTGCCTGCTCAAATACCGGTCATCAAATCAGCCAATATCACCGTCGACGCAAGGCCCCGGGAAATTAAAACGGATATTCGCCGGGCCCTGACAGCGGCCGGGATGGATGAGATTATTACCCTGTCCATGATCAATGCCGCGACCCTTGTCAAAACAAACATCACACAAATGCCGGGCATCAAGATCTTCAACCCGCTTTCCCAGGACCAGGAACTGATGCGTCCGGTGTTGCTGCCGTCGTTCCTGCAGGTGGCGGCCACCAACATGAACCGCGGCCAAAAGAATTTGCGGTTTTTCGAAATCGGCAAAACGTATTTCCAGGGCAAAGAAAGGGACGCTTTGGGAGTTTTCTTGACGGGCCGGCGGACGCATGATTGGCGGGCATCGGAGAAAGAGCAAGTCGATATCTTTGATTTAAAAGGCGCCCTGGAGCGCGTTTTTCAAATAACAGGGACCGGCGCGGGGTATGAAGACGTTGCGATACCTGCCTTTGACCCCGGTTGCGCCGCATACATCGCAGTCAACGGAAAGCAGATAGGGATTATGGGCAGGGTGAACAGAAGCGTGTTAAATAATTGGGACATCAAACATCAGGACATTTATTTTGCCGCGCTTTTTCTGGATGAGATTTTGTCCGCGTCCCATAAGGCGGTGCGCTACGAGCCCATTTCGGAATTCCCGGCCATCGTCAGGGACGTGTCCCTGGCGGTTGACAAAAGCGTTCCTTACAAAAAGATCGAAGACATTTGCAGGCAACAGGGAGGGGAGATTTTAAAATCCGTTCAATTTATAGAGCAGTATTCAGGAGACAAGATCCAGCCGGGCTGCAAGGGAATTGTGTTTTCCTGCCGCTACCAATCTTCCAGCCGGACCCTGCGGGAAGACGAGGTCACACAGGCCCATGAACGCCTTGTACAGGCGTTGTCCCGCGATTTAAATGCCGTCCGCCGGTAAGTTCAATTTTGTTTAAATTGTCTTTTTACCCCGGGCCGGGTAAAAAAGTAGATCAGTAAAAGCCCAAAGATGACATCGATGGACCTTTGGATGATCAGGGCTGGCCATACAAAATCGGAGAAGCTGAATGGAAAAATGCTGCCCAGGGTTTGGTCCAGGTATTGGGCATGAAGGGCGTAGGCGGCATAAGGGTGTTTCAAGTTGACAAGCAAGACCACAAAAAGGCTGTTGAAGACCGCCAGCTTTCTGCACCATTCATTCAATTTCAGTATGCCGATCCCGGCGACAAGCCCCAAAAGTTTAATGATCCAGGAAACCCCATAGCGCAGGTCAATGATGCCGGGAGGGTATTGCCCGAAAAGATAGGCATAATGTTTATAGCCCCCCAAGGCCAGGGCGGTCATTTGATATAAGGAACCCAGTATCAGCAGCCAGCCCCAGACAGTGACCCCGTTAGATCTGGTGTTTACCATTGCTTTAAAGAATATCTTGTTTTCCGGTTCTTATCTATGATAAACTTTTTTTAAAATACATGGATAAAAAATTCAAGCGCGTCCTTATCACCGGAGCAACGGGCCAATTGGGAAGCCGTCTTGTTTCCAGCGGATTGTTCCCCGGCCCCCTGACACCCTCCCGACGTCAACTGGACCTTTGCGAGGACGAAAGCGTCAGGGAATATTTCCAGGCGCATTCTTTTGATGCGGTGATCCACACGGCGGCCCTGGCCAGGATGCGCGATTGCCACCGCAACCCCGCCCTGGCCCTGGAGACGAACATGACGGGCACCTTGCGGCTGGTCAGGGCGACGCTGGACAAAGAAAAGAAAATAAAAAAAACACTGAGGTTCGTTTATATTTCCACCGACGGGGTGTATGCCGGCGTTCGCGGACGCTACAAAGAGACGGATGCAGCCATTCCATATAATCATTACGGCTGGACAAAGCTGGGAGGCGAATGCGCGGTCCATTTATTGAGGGACCATTGCATTGTCCGCACCCGGTATTTTGACCCGGGCGACCTGCCGTTCACGAAGTACACCGCGGATGCGTATAATTCAGGCATCCCCTTGGACGAACTGGTCAAAGCCATTTACGGACTTTTATATTCGGAATTTTCAGGCACGGTGAATGTGGGCGGCAGGCGCGGCTCGGACTACGGGCGGTACAGAAAATATAAAACAGCCGTTAAGCCCTGCCTTTTAAAAGAAATCCAGAAAAAGACCCCATTTATCCTCTCCCGCGATGCTTCTTTAAATTGCGGTCTTTGGAGAAAAATAAATCCCTATGGTGCTTACCGTTATCGTTCCTTTCCATCATGAAGGGCAAAACATGGCCTCAACCCTCCGGGGCCTTCAAGGGGTTTTGAATGTTCCCCATGAAATTCTGCTTATCCATGACGATAAAGAAGAACCTGCCCTGCCCTTTGTTAAACCTATTCAGGCAAAGGACGCCTCCATGCAGATCCTGTTGAATGCCTGCTTGCCCGGCGTTGCCGGCGCCATCAGGACCGGACTGGAAAGGGCAAGAGGACAATATGTTCTTTTTCTCGTCGCAGATGATCAAGGACCGCTGGCCATCATTAACCCGATGCTTGATTTAATGCGCAGGGGCTATGACGTGGTCTCCGGGACACGTTATGCCGGCAGCGGGGGCGTTTCAGGGGGAGGATTTTGGGCCAACGCGGCCTCGGCCTGGGGCAACCGGACCTTTGGGTTGTTGGCCTCCAGCCAATTCTCCGACGCGACATGCGGCATCAAAATGTTCCGTAAAGAAATTCTCCAGGGAGCCCCATTCAACGCCGGGGCAGGCTGGGCTGTTGTATTTGAGCTTGCCGTCAGGGCCGAGCGGCAGGGGCTTAAGGTCGCGGAAATACCGTATGTCTCTTACAATCGCGTTGAGGGCGGGATGTCTCATTTTAAAATAGGGCCGCGGATGCTTGGCTATGGGAAAATATTCTTAAGGGAAGCGGTCAATCTCAGGTTTAGGAAAACACATGCCTGAACATGTTTTAATAAAGCACTGTCAAATCTGTCAGGGGCCGACGCAGGAGGCTCTGTCCTTGGGTGATCTCCCCCTTGTGGACTGCTTAATGGAGCCGTCGGATGTCCATGCCCCTGTTGCGCGGTATCCGGCCAACCTGCAGCACTGTCCTTCCTGCCGGCTCGCCCAACTGGGTTGCATTGTTGATAATCGATTGCGTTTTCCCCCGGAGTATCCGTATACCAGCGCCACGACGAAAATATTACGGGACAATTTTTCTCAATTGGCCCTGGAGACGGGGGAGTTTACCGCATTAAATACGGACGATTTGGTCCTGGACATCGGATGCAATGACGGTACATTGCTGAAGAATTTCAAAGACCGGACGAAGGTGTTGGGTGTGACCCCTGAGGACATGGGACAAGCGGCCCTTCAGCAGGGGATCGACGTGATCCAGGCCTATTTTACGCCCGCCGCAAGGCAGGAAATCCTGCGGCGCCATGGACAGGCGACGGTCGTCCTTGCCGCCAACGTGCTGGCCCATTTCGACGATATCAACAGGGCCGTCGATGACATCAAACAGCTGTTGAAGCCTCACGGCCTTTTTATTTCGGAATCGGGGTATCTTTTTGACATGCTCGAAGGGCTGCAGTATGATTCCATCCACCACGAACATCTGCGTTATTATTCATTGGCGAGCCTGAAGGTCCTTTTTGACAGGCATGGCCTTCAGATCATCCACGCCGCAAAAATAAACACGCATGGAGGATCCTTGCGTGTTTATGCCGCCTTTCAGGGGAAATACCCCGTGCGTTCAAGCGTGGCGGCGATTTTGAAGGAAGAAGCGGACAAAAATCTCATTTTCCTGCTCGATGATTTCCATCGGAGGGCCGGAGAACATAAAAGCTGTTTATCCCGGCTGTTGCGCGGGCTTAAAAGCAGACATAAGACCATTCAAGGCATCGGAGCGCCGGGACGCGCGACTGTGCTTATGAATTATGCGGGGATCGACAATGCCATCCTCGATGGGGTGGCCGAAATCGAAGGTTCGCACAAGATCGGCAAGATCATTCCGGGCACGGGGGTCAGGATCGTCTTGCAACAGGAATTTTTTAAAAATCAACCTGATTATGCTCTGATGCTTTCCTGGCATATCGCCGGAGAACTTATGCCGAAACTTAAAATGCAGGGGTTCCGGGGGGACTTCATATTGCCGTTGCCTAAACCAGTTCTTATCAGCAGCCAGGATGCCGGATGAGCGGACAGGACAGCCTGCAGGAGATTGCTTTTTTTGACGAGTTTACCCGCAGCAGGGATTACGACAGCCTGATGCCCCGTGGCTACCGGGCCATTATCAAAGCCTTCTGTGAGTGTTTGGGGCCGAGGCGTTCACAGGTGCGCACGGCCGTGGACCTAGGCTGCGGGACAGGCTCTTTTACCCGGCGGTTTTTTCAGCAGGACGGCTTGGTGGGTGTGGGGGTCGATATTTCTTTTCAAGCCGTTCGAAGGGCCGCATCCAATAACGACGGGATCCATTATTTCGTTTCCGACATCAGCCGCACGGCCATCAAAGACGGGTCCGTGGATCTGGTGGTTTTTTCCGGCGTGCTGCACCATTTTCCGGATATGACAGCCTGTCTCAATGAGGCCCGCAGGATCTTAAGAAAAGGAGGGATGTTCCTATCCTATGACCCGCATATCCACAATCCCTGCATGTGGCTTTACCGGCATCCCCGGTCGCCTTTTTATTCAAAAGCGGGAAAAACAGCCAATGAGAGACTCCTTTCCAAACAGGAAATGCAGGAAGCTTTGCATAAATCCGGATTCATCAACATCAAAACCTTGGCCATCAGCGGAGTGGCCATCTCTTATTTGGAATCGCCGGCGGCCCGGAGGTTTCTGGCTTTTTACAATGCCTTTGAATACCTGCTGGGGTTGCTGCCTGTTTCCAGAAGCATAGGGTCTTTCTTGATTTGCTATGCGGAAAAATAAGCGTATAATATATCCAGCCCTGCGCTGTGCGATAGGATCCAGGATGTATTGAACCACAAAACAATACACAGGGAGCCGGTCACCTGTCGGCGTGGCCTTCGAGCCAGCCTCACACTGGCGCCCACTTGAGAATGATGGTTCTCATTTACACCAGGTCCAACGGCAGAGGCGGGGTTTTTTTAAAAGGGGACACAGTACTGTGTCCCCTTTTCCTACTTAAATGTCTACTTTGTTTTCTTCAGATGAAACAATCATTCCCTCGGATGCGCCCTTAAGCGCCCGTATGCGGCCGCGCTCCATAGAAGAGTATGTAGGCCAGCGGCATATTTTAGGGGAAGGCAAACTGCTCAAGCGCGCCATCGAAGCGGACAGGATCTCTTCGCTCATTCTTTACGGCCCTCCGGGAGCCGGAAAAACAAGCCTGGCCCTGTGCATTGCCCACAGGACTAATGCGCATTTTGAACGGATCAACGCGGTGTCCTCCAATGTTGAAGAGATGCGCAAGATCATTGCTGCGGCCCAACACCGCCGGGGCACGGCAGGCCGCAAGACCATTGTTTTTATCGATGAGATCCACCGGTTTAACAAGGCCCAACAGGATGTGCTGATGCCGGACATCGAAGAGGGCAATATCATCCTGATCGGCGCGACCGTTTTTAACCCTTTCTTTGCCTTGGTGGCCCCGCTGCTGTCGCGCTCATTGATTTTTGAACTTGATCCCCTGGCCCCGGAAGACCTGATGACCTTGATGCGGCGCGCCATTGCCGACAAAGAAAAGGGTTTAGGGGCCTTGCCTGTTGACATCGATGATGATGCTCTTGCCTTCTTGTCGTCCATCAGCGACGGTGATGCCAGAAAGGCGCTTAACGCCCTGGAAGTGGCGGTCCTGACAAGCGTTAAATCCGCCGACGGGCGTATTCACATCACCATGGCCACGGCCCAGGAGTCCATCCAGAAAAAACAAGTGAATTATGACCGGGACGGCGACGCCCACTATGATACGATCTCCGCTTTTATCAAATCCATGCGTGGCTCAGATCCGGATGCTGCACTTTATTGGATGGCCAAGATGATCTATGCCGGGGAAGACCCGCGGTTTATCGCCCGGCGTGTTGTGATCTGCGCTTCGGAAGATGTGGGTAATGCGGACCCGCAGGCGCTGGTCGTGGCCAATGCCGCCCTCCAGGCCGCGGAATTTGTCGGCCTTCCGGAAGCGCGCATCATTCTGGCGCAGGCAGCCGTTTATGTGGCGTGCGCTCCTAAATCCAATGCCGTTTATGTTGGGATCGACCGGGCCTTGGACGATGTGAAAAACAGACGCACGCAGGAAGTCCCGGCGCACCTGAAAGACGCCCATTATAAAGGGGCGGACAAGCTGGAGCATGGAAAAGGATATAAATACGCCCACAACTACCCGCAACACCACGTGCAACAGGAGTATATGCCGGACAAAGCCGTTTATTATGAGCCCACCCTGCAAGGGTATGAGGCCAGGATCAAAGAGAGAATGGACAAATTAAAGAAAAAATGATAGTATAGCCGCACACATGAAGGACAAAAGCTCTTTAAGAGCGTATTATTTAAAGCTTCTTGGAGAGCAGGACAAAGAGCAATGTGCGCGTAAAAGCCATTTGGTTGCGGAGCAATTTTGGCAATTGCCGTCCGTCCAAAAGGCCCGCCACATTCTTTTTTATGTATCCATGCCGGGAGAGGTGGATACTTCAGCGATGATTCACAAGGCTTTTTATCTCGGTAAAAGGGTGGCATTACCCATTGTTGAACAAAATCAAAGGAAGCTAATTCCTACATTCATCTCATCCATGGAAGATGTCCATAAGGGCGCATACGGTATTCCGGAACCTTATTTTGATCCCCAAAAGACAGCTGCCGCTAAGGACCTCGATGCGGCGGTCGTGCCGGGCCTGGCGTTTGACAGGCTCCATCACCGTTTGGGGCGCGGGGCCGGGTATTACGACCGCTTTTTGAGCACGCTTCCGGACAGGGTGACGACGATCGGCCTTGCCTTTGATTTTCAACTCACCGAAAGCCTTCCTACTGAGGCGCATGATATGCCCCTCAGCCAAGTCATCGCAGCCTAATAATCTCATTTTCAAGGAAGGATCGCCATGGAAGTCAATACACTCGGGCAGGCATTTATTTTTGTTTTTGCCGCCATCGTCTGCGTTATTGTCGGGTTTTTCCTCAACCGTCTCCTCGGCCGCCAGCGCCTGGATCAGGCGCATAAAGACGCCGGGGGCATCAGAGAATTGGCCCAGCGCGAGGCGCAGGCCATCCGCAAGGAGGCCGAACTGCAGGCCAAGGACCTGTTGCTTAAAATGCGACAGGATTTTGAGAAGGAGACCAAGGAACGGCGTGAAGAACTCAGCGGCATGGAAAAGCGTGTTTTGCAACGCGAGGAAAATCTTGACAAACGCGTTGACCTGCTGGAGAAAAAGGAAAAGGACATGTCCATGCGTCTGGAGGCGCTGGCGCGCAACGAGGCCGGCTTTAAACAAAGAGATGAGGAGTTGACCAAGGTCCTGGCCCAGGAGAAGGAAAGGCTTTATACCATTGCCAACCTTTCCCCCCAGGATGCCAGGCAGATCCTTTTGGCCCGTCTTGAAGAGGAATTGTTGAACGAAAAAGCCGTACGCCTGCGCCATATCAATGAGGAGATCAAGGAAACTTCGGAGAAGAAAGCGCGCGAGATCATCAGCACCGCCATTCAGCGCTGCGCTTCCGATCACACGGCGGAGACCACGATTTCGGTCGTCCCGCTGCCTTCGGATGAAATGAAGGGACGCATCATCGGACGCGAGGGCAGGAACATCCGCACCCTGGAACAAGCCACGGGCGTTGATATCATCATTGATGACACGCCTGAAGCGGTGACGATCTCGGGTTTTGACATGATGCGCCGCGAGATCGCGCGCATAGCCCTGGAGCAGCTCATCGCGGATGGGCGCATCCATCCCGGACGCATCGAAGAGGTCGTGGAAAAGGCCAAGGCCGAGATCGAAAAGAAGATCAAAGAGGAAGGTGAGCGCGCGGCCCTTGAGCTTGGGATCCACGGCATGCATCCGGAGCTCATTAAACTGGTGGGGCGCCTGCGTTACCGTACGTCTTTCGGGCAGAACGGCCTCAACCATTCCATTGAGGTGGCCAAGCTGATGGGCATCATGGCGCACCAGATCGGCGTCGATGTCAAGACCGCCAAGCGCGCCGGATTATTGCATGATATCGGCAAGGTGGTTTCTTCCGATGTGGAAGAAGGCACGCACGCCATCGTGGGTGCCCGCTTGGCGCGCAAATACGGCGAATCGGAAGATGTGGCCTATGCCGTGGAAAGCCACCACGGCGAAGTGGAAATGAACACGGTCTATGGGATCCTGGTTTCCGCGGCGGATGCCATCAGCGCCTCGCGTCCCGGCGCCCGCGCCGAGAGCATGGAGACATACGTCAAGCGCCTGGAGAACCTGGAAAAAATTTCCAATTCGTTTAAAGGGGTGGAAAAGTCCTACGCCCTGCAGGCCGGCCGCGAAATAAGGGTCGTGGTGATGCCGGAGAAGGTCAATGACGATGAGGCCGTGGTGATGGCCCGGGACATCCGCAAGAAGATCGAAGAAGAGATGGAATATCCAGGCCACATCAAGGTCATGGTGGTACGGGAGATCCGGGCTGTGGAATATGCCAAATAGAATCAAGCGCAGCGAACGAGCCCAAGGGCTGTTTGATGCACTGCGAGGGTATGCGCTATGAATATATTATGCATAGGTGATATCGTCGGACGTCCCGGAAGGGAAGCGGTGGCCGCGCTATTGCCGAAAATGAAAAAAGAACATGCCATCGATCTGGTGGTCGCCAACGCCGAGAACGCCTCCGGCGGCGCCGGGCTTATCCCCAAAAATGCCGATGAGATTCTGGGCATGGGTGTTGATGTGATGACGATGGGAGACCATGTTTGGGACAAGCCGGAAATATTTGGTTATTTACAGGAGCGCAGGGAAAACATCATCCGTCCGGCTAATTTTCCGGAAGGAGTGCCGGGTTTCGGATGGACCGTGGTGACGGCCTCCAACGGCGTCCGGGTCGGCATAATAAATCTTTTAGGCCGTACCTTTATGCGGTATAATGTTTTTTGTCCTTTTTTGACGTTGGAATCCATAGTGTCTAAGATCAGGGACCAGGCGTCTGTGATCATTGTCGATATGCATGCGGAAGCCACCAGTGAAAAGGTGGCGCTGGGCCATTTTGCAGACGGGAAAGCTTCCCTGGTATTCGGCACGCACACGCATATACAGACAGCCGATGAAAAAATTTTGCCCCAAAAGACGGCGTATATCACGGATGTGGGCATGAGCGGTCCTTATGATTCAGTCATCGGTCAGGACAAGGTGAAAATCATCAACCGTTTTCTGACCAGCATGCCGCATAAATTTGAAGTGGCCCAGTCCTCCGGGACTGTCCACGGGGTGATCGTCAAGGTGGACGCCCGGACCGGAAGGGCGGAAGCGGTGAGGCGGGTTTCGCAAGAATCACCGATGGCACAACCGGCTGCTAAAGCCCCGTCTACGGCGGGACGAAAGGCCGCTTCCGACAATGGAAATTAAGGAAAGCGGCACTTCGAATCAATGGAAAAGCATAATGGAATTATAAGGAAGGAGTGATATGTCTTGGGAAGGGATTGACCGCAGAAAATTTCCCAGAGTGTTGTATCCGTGCCTGGTCAAGGTCATCTCCGCCGACCGCCGCCAGGAAGCCCTGCTGACCCATACGGAAAATATCGGGATGGGGGGCTTGAGCGTCACCGTCAAGCATGAGATCAAGCTGTTCACGCCCATGGAGATGGAAGTTGACCTTTTGGACCTCGAAGAGCACATTACTCCCAAAGGCAAGGTGGTTTGGAATGTGAGGCGTAAATCCATCGAAGAAATAAAACCCATGTTTTATGATATCGGCATCGAATTCACGGAAATCTCCAAGAAAGACCATGAGCGCTTGAGGGAAAACCTTCAGAGGCTCATTGAAAAAGGGGTCAAGGTCTCAAAGCCGTTTATCTAAAAATAAAAGCTGTTTTATGTTTGACGCCAACCGCAGAAAATACCCCAGGGCCAATTTTCCGTGCCAGTTGACAATGTGGCTCGCCGACGGGGCGAGTGACACAATATTGGTTGAAACAACCAATATTGGGGCCGGAGGCGTGTGCGTGCAGATCAACCGGGGGATCGATCTGGGGGCGCAGGTGGATATTCAGGTCCATTTTAAGAATCCGACAACCCCCTTCAAATGCCGTGGAATCGTGGTGCGTTCACGGAAGGTCTCGGAGACGCAATATGATATCGGCATTCAGTTTGAACCTTTGGGTGAATTGAAAAGCGCGTTTCTGGATGGAAAAGTGTCCGAGCTCATAGAGTTGGAGAACAAGAGAAAAAGCTGATGGTCCGCGTACGGTTTGCCCCTTCTCCAACAGGATTCTTACATATCGGTTCCGCCCGTACCGCGCTTTTTAACTGGATGGTGGCCCGTGCCCAAGGCGGAAAATTCATCCTGCGCATCGAGGACACAGACCAAGTCCGCTCCAAGACGGAATTTCTCGAAGAGATCCTTGAGAGCATGAAGTGGCTGGGCCTGACCTGGGACGAGTATTACAAGCAAAGCGACCGTTTTGACATCTACCGCCAATATGCCGGCAAGCTGCTCTCCGAAGGCAAGGCTTATCAGGACGGGGCCGCCGTTGTCCTGAAGGTCCCTCAAAAATCCATCAAGCTCTATGATCTGATCCGCGGCGAGATCGTCGTCGACACCAAGGAGATCAAGGACCAGGTGCTGATGAAGTCCGACGGGTCGCCGACCTACAGTTTTGCCTGCGTGGTGGATGATGCCCTTATGGAGATGACCTGTATTATCCGCGGGGAAGACCATATCTCCAACACGCCCAAACAAATGTTGATCTATGAAGCGCTGGACTTCAAGATCCCCAAATTTGCGCATCTGCCGTTGATCCTGGATCCCGAGGGCGGGCGCATGTCCAAAAGGGCCGGGGCCACGGCGGTTTCGGAATACCGCACCCAGGGGTTTTTGCCGCAAGCCATTGTCAATTATCTTATGCTCCTGGGCTGGTCACCCGGAAACAACCAGGAGAAGGTGTCCATGGCCTCGGCGCTCAAGACATTTTCTATAAAGAAGGTCAATAAAGCCGGGGCGGCATTTTCATTTGAAAAACTTCAATGGCTCAACAGCCAATATATCCGGGAAATGGATACAGCCAGGCTTGCAGAAGCGTTAAGGCCATTGGTTGCGGCAAGGTATCCGCAAGCAGATCTTCAAGGGGCTGATTTTGAGCGTATGGTACAATTATATAAAGGACGCATGAATACGCTGGCGGATTTTCTGGATTGGACGGATTATATATTCACTGACCTTGTCCCTTTTGATCCTGAGGCAAAGGCCGCGCATTTGACCCGGGACATGGGCAAAGAATTTGATGTGCTGGCACAACAGCTGGGCGCCGTCGATGATTTTAACGCCAAGACTGCGGAAGAAACCTTTCGTTCGGTGGTCGCAGGACTTGGCATTGAGGCCGGTACCCTGGTCCATCCTGTAAGGGTGGCCCTGACGGGCCGTGCCGTGGGGCCGGGCCTGTTTGACACCATGGCGGTTTTGGGCAAAGAAAGGACCATCCGCCGACTGAAAGAAGGGTTTCATTGATTATTGCCTTGTCGTCTAATGGTAGGACATGAGATTCTGGATCTCAGTATCTTGGTTCGAGTCCAAGCGAGGCAACCAGTTTTTAAAAGGGGACACTTTAAAGTGTCCCCCTTTTTTTAGCCAGGCGGCACTTCAAAGAAAACACCGGCGGAGGTGTAAATTGAGGGACAAAATCCGGATTTTGTATTAGAATAAGGAACTTTTTATAATGATTTTTTGTCTAAATAATGGGATGAACGGATGGACATCGCCCAAGATATTTTGATCAGGGCTTCCCGGGGTGAAGCCCAGGCCTTTGAAGAGGTTTATAAAGCAACCAGCGGCTTTGTCTATAACGTGGCTTTGCGGATCGTTAACAATAGAGAAGACGCCCTGGAAGTGGCCCAGGAGGTTTTTTTGATCGTCCATGACAAGCTTAAAACGTTCCGGTTTGAGTCTTCCTTTAAGACCTGGGTCTACAGGATCACGGCCAATACGGCCATCAATTTTGCCAAAAAGAATTCCAGGCTTAAGTCTGTGCCTTTTGAAGAGTCTTTGATGGAGCCTCCGGCGGAAAATGAAGCTCTTACACAGATGGACCAGGAATACCACAACCGGCTTGTTGAAAAGCTGTTGGGTGAACTTAATTGTGAACAAAGGGCGTGTGTGGTGCTGAGGGACATTCAGGGGTTAAGTTATGAGGAGATGGCGCAGGCGCTGAACATCAATATCAATACGGTGCGTTCCCGGCTCAAAAGGGCGCGGGAGAAATTGTTGAGCTTAAAGCAATCGGTGGATTATGAAAAAGTGCGGACATTTTAAAGATTTGATCCTCACGGATTATATAGACGGCCGGCTGGATAAAAATGCCGTTGCGGCCTTAGAAAGCCATTTGCTTGAATGCAGTGATTGCAGCGCTTTTTTTAAAGAAGTCAAGAATACGGCGGTATCTCCTTTCCATCGGGCCTTGCAGCAGCCCCCTCCTGCCGGGCTATGGGAGGCGGTGAAGCAGGCAGTAGAACAGGAAGAACAGCCGGGGTTTGGGGAGAATTTCATTAACGGATTAAAGGGTTGGATGGTTTTTCCAAGACTGGTACCGGTTGCGGCGACACTTGTGCTGATGCTTTTGGCGGGAGGGGTTTCTTTGACGACCCTGCAGGCCGACCGGGCCCAGGAGAAGGCGGATGCCGCGTACTTGGTTTCGCTGTTCAATGCAGGCGGAGGCGCATCGTCGTCGGACAATACCAGCCTGGGAACGCCCATTGAGAAATATTTTCTTTAGAGGAGGGAATATATGCCAAGCGTTAAAAAAATTTTATTTTGTTTTTTAAGTTCATCCCTGTTGATGGCCGTGCCGTTGGCGCTGGCCCAGGACGCCCCCGGTCACGAAGGGCACTTCCCCAATGCCCGCATGGAAAAGCGCATCCATGAAGTTTTTAACCAGCTTGGCCTGACAGAAGAACAAAAGAAGGAACTGCAAGCCAATAAAGAAAAATATCGCCCAAGAATAATCAGCGAACACCGGCAGATGAGGGCGGTCATGGAAGCTCTCAGGAAGGAATTGATGAAGCCCCGGTTAAATATGGCCAGGATCCATCAGCTCCACAACCGGACCAAGGACCTGATGTCTCAAATGGAAGACGACAGGCTTACCTCGATCCTCGCGGTCAGGGTGATCCTGACCCAGGGGCAGTTTACAAAATTCGTCAACCTGATGGAGCAATTTAAGCATGAGCGCCATGAGAAGTGAATTAGAGCGGAGCCCTTTTATGTTTGAAAAATTCCAGGAAGGCCGGTATCAGAGAAATGCCGACGATCACTAAAATGACCCAGGAAAAGTTATGCCGCACAAAAGGCAGGTTACCGAAGAAAAACCCGCTTAAGACCCCTACCAAAACCCAGGCCGTTCCCCCGATAATGTTATAGATTGTGAATTTGGCATACGGCATGCCGCCTACCCCCGCCAGGAAAGGAGCAAAGGTCCGGATGATGGGCATAAACCGCGTGATGATGATGGTCTTGGCCCCGTATTTTTCGAAAAAGGCATGCGTACGCTTGATGTAGTTCTGGTTGACAAAAGGCCCGGCGCGGTGACTCGTAACTTCGTCGGCCAGGAATACGCCGATCGCATAATTGAGCATGTTGCCGCCGACGGCGGCAAGCGTGAGGCCTACGACCAGCAGCCCTAATTGCAGGGTGCCGGAGGCGGCCATGGCCCCCAGGACAAAAAGCAGGGAATCCCCAGGCAGAAAAGGCGTCACCACCAGGCCGGTTTCACAAAAAATGATGACAAACATGATGAGGTAGGTCCATACCCCGTAATGGATGACGATGGCCCCCAGGTGGCGGTCCAGATGGAGCAGAAAATCGGCGTACTGGTGCAGTAAGGGCATGGGGGACATCATAACAGAAAAAGGAAAAAGGAGACACTTTAAAGTGTCTCCTTTTCGCGTATAATGAAAGAATGCGTACGGTCCGCTTTCTTTTTATTGTTTTGTGTTTGGTCGCGGCGGGTTTCTGGTTGTTTCGGCAGATGGACCGGCAGCATGTCTATCAAGAGATGCTGGAGAGGCTCCAGGCGGAATCACGGGCGGCTGAGGTGCTGGTGACCGCGGTCCATGTCGATCCCCGGACCCATCGCCGCATGACCACCATCAAGTTCGTCGAAGTAGACAGCGAAGGCCGCCCCATGCCGCCAAAATATTTTACCTTCAGCGGCGATTTGATCCAGTTTGAGTCCCTCGTGGTGCGCTTTGAAGACAAATTTGTGGCCGCCGGCGACCGGTTCAGGGGCAGGAGCGTTTATTTGTTCTGGAAGGCATTCTGGCTCGACGGGCCACATACGGAAGAATACCCCATCACCCAAGTCAATCAGATTCCCGGCGGGTATAAAATTCCGGGAAGGACGAGCGGGTTCGAAAACAGGTTTTGGAAGGATTTTTGGCAATACGCCTTTGATGAAATCAAGGCCGGGAAGGCGGGCGTCAAAAGCGTGCAGGTCGAAGCGCCGGGGGTCATTTTTATTCCCGGGTATTTGTATACGATTCATATCGAGCACGACGGCGGATTGCGGATCGACGCCAAACCTTTGGACCCGATTTTGCGCGGGGAGAGGATTCCGGCGTAAGGATCATGGGAGGATTCTATGAAGGCACAAACAATTGAATATAAACAGGCAGGCACCCTTTGCGAAGGATATTTGGCCTATGACGACAGCCGCAATGATAAACGACCGGGCATATTGGTTGTGCATGAATGGAAAGGCCTGGATGGTTATGCCCGCCGGCGCACGGAAATGCTCTCCCGGCTGGGATACGTTGCCTTTGCCGCGGATATTTACGGCAAGGGCATACGTCCTCAAACGGTCCCTGAGGCCGCAGCCATGGCCGGGAAATTCAGAGGAGAAGACAGGTCCCTTTTAAGGGGCCGCGTCAATGCGGGACTGGATGTTTTAAGGTCCCAGCCCCAGGTGGATCCGTTGCGGTTGGCCGCCATCGGTTATTGTTTCGGAGGGACCGCTGTCCTGGAATTGGACCGAAGCGGTACGGATGTCAAAGGCATTGTCAGTTTTCACGGCGGGCTGAACACGCCCAAGCCGCAAGATGCGGAAAATATCAAGGCCAGGATCCTTGTTTTGCACGGGGAGGCGGACCCCTTTGTCAAACCGGAAGAAGTGGCGGCCTTTGAGAAAGAAATGAAGGCGGCACGCCTCGAGTACCGCCTGGTCAAATACCCGGGCGCCCAGCACGGGTTCAGCAACCCGGAAAATAAGGGGGACAACCCGCCGGGCGCTTGTTATCAGGAAGCCGCGGACAAGGGTTCATGGGACCAGATGCAGAAATTTTTTAAGGAGATTTTTATATAGCAATTGGGACAAATTGTGCTACTATTCAATACATTATGAAAATCCATGAATACCAGGCAAGAAATTTGTTTGCCCAATACGGCATTCCCGTGGCGGCCGGGGACGTGGCCCAAACACCCGAGGAAGCGTTGAGCATAGCCCGCAAGGCCGGGTTGCCAGTGGTTGTCAAGGCCCAGGTGCTGGTCGGCGGCCGCGGCAAGGCCGGCGGTGTCAAGGTTGTCGACAATGAAGCTGACCTTGTTTCTGAGTTTAACCGCATCAAGCAGCTGAATATCAAGGGTTATACGGTGGAACGCCTGTTAATTGCCAAGGCGGTGGACATCAGGAAGGAATATTATCTGGCTGTGACCATCGACAATATCAAGGGCGATGTGGTTGTCATCGCTTGCGCTGACGGCGGGGTAGAGATCGAAGAGACCGCCAAGACCCATCCGGAGAGGATCATTAAATTTTATATGCAGGGGGCCAAGGAGCTTGATGAGGCCCGCTGGGCCCCGGTGGCGGCACAATTATTCGATGATCTGCGCCTGCGCAAGAGTGTTACCGCCATCCTGCAAAAATTGCTTAAACTGTTCTTCGAGAAAGACTGTTCCCTGGCGGAGATCAATCCTTTTGTCATCAACGGCGAGGGCAATTTAATGGCCGTGGACGCCAAGGTCATCATTGACGACAATGCCCTGGACCGCCAACCGGAAGCGGCGGCCTTGAGGGACATGAAATATGAAGACCCTGATGAACTGGAAGCCAAGACCAAGGGATTAAGTTTTGTGAAGCTGGAAGGCAATGTCGGCTGCATTGTCAATGGGGCTGGCCTGGCAATGGGCACCATGGACGGGGTCAACCTGCTGGGCGGCCGACCGGCCAATTTTTTGGACGTGGGGGGATCTTCCAATCCGGAAAAAGTCCTCAATGCCCTCAAGATCATCTTGCGCAATAAAGACGTCAAGGTCATTCTGATCAATATTTTCGGCGGCATCACCCGTTGCGATGATATCGCCAACGGCATATTGACCGCGCTCAAGCAGATACAGATCCATGTGCCCATGGTCATCCGTTTGACTGGGACCAATGAAAAAGAAGCCAAGGAGCTCCTGACATCGGCAGGTTTGAGGACGTTTAGCTCCATGAGACAGGCTGTTACAGAGGCGGTGAAGGCGACCAAATAATATGTCCATCCTTATTGATCAAAATACCAAGGTCATTGTTCAGGGCATCACCGGCCGCGACGGGTCTTTCCATGCCAGGCAGATGCTGGAATACGGCACCAAGGTCGTCGGCGGCGTGACGCCGGGCAAGGGCGGCCAGGAGATCAGCGGCATCCCTGTTTTTAATTCCGTCGAAGAAGCGAGGCGACAGACCGGATGCAATGCGGCAGTCATTTATGTGCCTGCCAAATTCGCCAAAAGCGCAGTTCTGGAAGATATTGCCGCCGGTATTCCGCTCATTGTTTGCATCACCGAAGGGATCCCGGTGTTGGACATGGTGGAAGTCAAAAAAGCGTTGAGGAACACCCAGATCCGTTTGATCGGCCCCAATTGCCCGGGCTTGATCTCGCCGGGAAAGTCCAAGATCGGCATCATGCCCGGCCATATCCATAAGCCCGGGGATGTCGGCGTTATTTCACGTTCGGGGACCCTGACCTATGAAGTGGTTTTTAATTTGACGGCCAACGGCTTGGGTCAATCGACCTGTGTGGGCTTGGGCGGGGACCCTATTATCGGCACCAGGTTCGTGGATGTGCTTAAGATGTTCCAGGAAGATCCGGGCACCCGTGCCATTGTGATGGTGGGTGAGATCGGCGGCGGGGATGAACAACTGGCTGCGGACTACATCAAGAGATTTATCACCAAACCCGTTGTGTCTTTTATCGCCGGACGCACGGCGCCCGCGGGCAAGCGCATGGGGCACGCGGGAGCCATCATTTCGTCAGGCGATTCCACCGCAGAAGCCAAAATACAGATCTTGCGCGATGCCGGCGTTGTCGTCGTTGATTTTCCCGATGAGATTCCCCAGGCCTTAGCGGCCAGTTTGAAATAAGTTTATTCCATGAGCCATCCTTTTTCCTTGTCTAATGTCAAAAACATTATCGCCATTTCTTCCTGCAAAGGCGGGGTGGGCAAGTCGACCATTGCCTCTGCCCTGGCCCTGGAGCTGGCTTCCCGCGGCTTGAAAACGGGCCTTTTGGACGCGGACATCTATGGCCCGTCCCTGCCTTCCTTTTTCCAATTGCACGAGGCCAAGGTGCAGGCCAATGAATTCAAGCTGCTGGTGCCCGTGGAACACCAGGGGCTCAAACTTATGTCCTTCGGGTTTCTGTTGGGAGATGCGCCGGCCGTGATGCGCGGGCCCATTGTCACGCGCTATATCCAGCAGCTGCTTTTTCAGACGGATTGGGGCCGGCTGGATTTTTTGGTGCTGGACATGCCGCCCGGCACCGGGGACGTCCAGTTGACGATCACCCAGTCTGTCAAATTGACCGGTGCGGTCATCGTGACCACCCATCACAACCTTTCCCTGGTGGACACGGCCCGAGGCATTCTGATGTTTGAAAAGGTCCAGGTGCCGATCTTGGGGGTCGTCGAGAACATGGCGTATTTTACTTGCCCCGACACTGGGAAAAAATACTATATTTTCGGAGAGCAAAAAGCCGGGGCCTTGTCCAAGCGTTTTGGGGTCAAGACCCTCGTGGAGATCCCCATCCTGGAGGCCATGTCAGGCGACATGGCTGCCTTCAAGCCCAATGAATATATCAGAAAGGCGGCAGACGGATTGCTGCAGGCTGTCGATAATATGCAGTCGTTCCAGACAGAGTTAAAGGACGCCGGTTTTCGCGACGGCCGGGTGGTGCTGGTATTCAGCGACGGCAGGGAACTGTCGGCCGACGCCTTCGACCTGCGCGCCAACTGCCAGTGCGCGGTGTGCGTCTCGGAAACCACCGGCCAAAGGCTGACGGACGTCCAAAAGATCCCCCCGGACGTCAACCCTGCCGAGATCCTGCCCCTGGGCAATTACGCAGTCGGCATCACCTGGAGCGACGGCCATTCCTCAGGGATTTATCCGTACCATCTTTTTAAGTAGTTTTTGCCGCTCGTAAATGGTAAAATCCAAACAAACTTAGAAAGGGAGGCGCAGCCATGTTTTTTTCAATCCCCATCATTCTTGTCATCCTTTTTTTGTCCATCCGCATCGTCCAGCAGTATCAGACCGGAGTGGTGTTCCAATTGGGCAGGTATTCCCGGACCCTGCAGCCGGGGTTGAATTTTATCATCCCGCTGATTGAGGATGCCAGGATCGTGGACATGAGGGTTTTGACCACGGACGTCCCCAAGCAGCAGGCGATCACCAAGGACAATGTGCCGGTATCCATCAACGGAGTCGTTTATTTTCAAGTGACCGACGCGATGTCGGCGGTCATCAAGGTTCAGAATTATCTTTACGCGGTCTCCCAGTATGCCCAGGCGGCCCTGCGTGACGTAGTGGGCGGCATGAGTTTTGACGACCTTTTGGCTGAGCGCCAGAAGATCGGCGACGAGATCGAGAACATCATCCAAAAACAGGCCCAAAGCTGGGGGTTGTTGGTGTCGGCGATCAAGATTTTAGACATTGACGTGCCGCAGGAGTTGAAGGAAATGATGTCCAGGCAGGCTTCGGCGGAACGGGAGAAACGCGCCACGATCACCAAGGCCGAAGGCGACAAGATGGCCGCCATCAACCTGGCTGCCGCGGCCAAGACCATGGCCGAGTCTCCGGGCGCCATGCAGTTAAGAACCCTTCAGACCTTGGACAGTCTCGGGCCATCCCCCTCCAACACGGTTGTGGTTGCCGTTCCCGTGGATATTTTGACGTCCATCAAGGTGCTGGCGACCAAAATCAACAATGGCGAGCCCCTGTTATAGAGATGAAAAGGCCCAAGCACCTTAAAAATATTTTCATCTCGGCGATCCACCAAAACGCCGGCAAGACGACCGTGGCCCTGGGGCTTTTCAAGAATTTCCAGGAACGCAAGATCAAGACCGCTTTTATGAAGCCGGTGGGCCAGGAGACCGTCACCTTTGAAGAAAAGCCCATCGACAAAGACACCTACCTGATCGGCGAGGTCTATCACTGCAAGAAGCATATCAAGGACATGAGTCCGATCACCGTCGGCCGTGGATATACGGAAAAATATATCCTCGAGCCTGAAAAACAACAATTGCAGGAAAAGATACTAAAGTCTTTTCAGACCATCACCCGCGGCAAGGATGCCATCATCGTGGAGGGTACCGGGCATGCGGGGGTGGGATCGGTCATCGATTGCTCGAACGCGGACGTGGCAGCCCTGCTGGGTGCTCGCGCGATCATTATCTCCGGCGGCGGCATCGGCCGCGCCATCGACGAAATTATGCTCAACAAAGCGCTGTTCGATCTGTGCAAGGTGCCTTTGGTGGGGGTCATCATCAACAAGGTGAGGCCCGAAAAACTGGAAAAGGTCAAGGCGATTGTGGGTAAGGGCTTGAGTCAAAAAGGCATCCGTCTCCTGGGTGTTATCCCGGAAAAAGAGCTGCTCAGCGCCCCGACTGTCGCGCAGGTCAAGGAAAGGCTTGACCTGAAAGTGTTTTCCGGTGAAGAGAATCTCAACAGCCGGGTCCATGACGCCATCGTCGCGGCCATGGAGCCGTACAACATGATCGGGCATTTGCGCGACGGCGCCTTGGTCATCACTTCAGGCGACCGCGTGGACAACATGCTGGTGGCGGTTTCTTCCTATTTGCTGCAGGAGGGCCGGGCCGTCAAGGTGGCCGGCCTTATCCTGACCGGAGGACTGACCCCGGACCATAAAATTGCAGGACTGCTCAAAGACAGCCGTATCCCGGTTTTGTATTGCGACCAGGATACCTACACCATTGCCGCAGCCATCGAGAACATGACGCCCAAGATCCAAAAAACCGACCGCGACAAGATCCTGGAGGCCAGGCGGGTGGTCAAGGACCATGTGAATGTGGATATGATCCTGGAGAATTCATAAAGAGAGTTGACTATTTTTTGATCCTCGTTTAAAGTAATTGAGCTTGGGGACCTGTCTCCAGGCTCGGGGACTGATGAAAAGATACGGCTATGTTAGAATATATCGCTGTCATATTTGCTTTTTTATTCGCCTTAGGTCTATCGGCCCTGCTGTTGACCCTGCCGAAATTTTTGGCCCCTAATCTTCCCAGCGACATCAAATCCAGGCCTTTTGAATGCGGCAAGGAACCGTTTGCCCTGCCGGGCGGCAACATGCCGGTGCATTTTTATATTGTGGCCATGCTCTTTATTATTTTCGATGTCGAGATGGTTTTTCTTTTTCCCTGGGCTGTGCTGTTTAGGAAACTGGGTATCTTCGGCCTTGCGGAAATGGCGGTTTTTCTGGGATTTGTGGTTTTGGGTTTTCTTTACGTGTTGAAGAAGCGGGCCCTGGCATGGGAGTAAGCATATGTCTGCCTTAAATTCACCGACAGGTTTCATCACTTCAAGCTTCAAGCACGCCTTGGGCTGGGCGCGGAAATTTTCCATATTTCAATATCCGTTCGTGACGGCCTGTTGCGGCATGGAGTATATGGCCACCAACTGTGCCCATTATGACCAGGACCGGTTTGGCGCGGGTTTTCCCCGTTTTTCGCCCCGACAGTCGGACGTGCTTTTTGTGGTGGGCACCATCAGCCAAAAAATGGCGCCGGTCCTAAAAACGGTTTATGATCAGATGTGCGAACCCAAATGGGTGGTGGCCTTCGGGGTGTGCACCTGCACCGGCGGTTTTTATGACAATTATGCAACGGTGATGGGGATCGATACCATCATTCCGGTCGATATTTATATCCCCGGCTGTCCGCCGCGTCCGGAAAATGTGCTGGACGGATTGATCAAGCTCCAGGAGAAGATCCAACGCGGCGAGCAATCGAGGACATTGTATGACCCTCACACCAAAACCGGCCGGCCTGTGGAATTGCAGGGCGGCTATACCATCGAGGGGCATATCAAACATATAGAAGCCAAATCATGACGCCTTTAGCAAGAGTCCAGGAACGATTTTCCACGCAGATCATAGAGACGCACAGCTTTCGGGGGGATGAGACGGCGGTCATCCGTCCAGAGGCTCTGCGGCCTGTCGCCCAATTCCTTAAAGAGGCGCCGGAGTTGGATTTTAATTTTCTCATGGACCTGTCCGCCGTTGATTATTTGTTTTTTGCCGGCGGCAGGATACAAAAGCCGGCCCGGTTTGAAGTGGTGTATCACTTTTTTTCCCTGAAGTTCAATCATCGCCTGCGCCTCAAGGTGCCGGTGGATGAGAAGGCCCCGGAAGTTGACTCCCTGTGTGCCCTATGGGCCTCGGCCAACTGGTATGAGCGGGAGGTCTGGGACATGTTCGGCATCAAGTTCAAGGGGCACCCCAATTTAAAACGCATTTTGATGTATGAAGAATTCCAGGGGCATGCCCTGCGCAAGGATTATCCTTTTAACAAACGGCAGCCGTTGATCGGACCACAATACTAAAATGACCCAAACGCGCTCCATGCTTCTCAACGTAGGCCCTTCACACCCGGCGATGCACGGTGTCATCCGCCTGATCATGGAATTGGACGGCGAGAAGATCAAGGACGTGGATGTGGAGATCGGCTACCTGCACCGGGCCTTTGAAAAGATGTGCGAGACCGTGATGTACGCCCAATGTTTCCCGTACACCGACCGCCTGAATTATGTTTCTCCTTTGATCAATAATGTCGGCTTTGCCATGGCCGTCGAGAAGCTGTTGGGCATCGATATTCCTGAACGCGCTAAATACATCCGTGTCATCATGAGCGAGATATCGCGCGTCAGTGACCATTTGACATGTGTGGGCGCCTCCGCAATGGAGTTGGGCGCCATGTCCGTTTTTCTTTATATGATCAAGGCCCGTGAATTCTTATGGGAACTGGTCGAAGAGATCACCGGGGCGAGGCTTACCATTTCCTATGTGCGTATAGGCGGGGTGAAGGCCGACCTGACCGAGGGGTTTACAGACAAGGCATTTAAAACAATTGCCGAGGTGCGCAAGGTCCTGATCGAGGCGGATGAATTATTGACCCGCAACCGTATCTTCTTTGACCGCATGAAGGACATTGGAAAAATTTCGGCCCAAGATGCCGTTGCCTACGGCATCACCGGACCGTTTTTAAGGTCCACCGGGGTGGCGTATGACGTGCGTAAGGCAAGCCCCTATTTGATTTATGACAAACTTGATTTTGAAGTTCCGGTGGGGACCCAAGGGGACAACCTTGACCGTTATTTTGTGCGCATGGCGGAAATGGAGCAGTCTCTTAGAATCATCGAGCAGTGTTTTCAACAGATCCCCGAAGGGCCTGTGGCTGCGGAGTTGACCGGGGACGTGGTCCCTGCCGCCGAGATGGTGGACCGCGCCAAAATGGGCCGGACCGAAGGGCTTAAGGAAGAAGAAGTCAATCTTGATCCGACCCTGCAGGGGTCCACTAAAAAGTACCATGAAGCGGTTTATGCCGACAGGAAGGATGTGGTGTTGCCGGCCAAGGAAAACACCTATGGCAATATTGAAGGACTCATGAACCATTTCAAGCTGGTCATGTACGGCCACGGCATCCGCCCCCCGGCGGGGGAAGTGTATTTCCCGGTGGAGGGCGGCAACGGGGAATTGGGATTTTACATCGTGTCGGACGGCCGTGATTATCCCTGGCGGGTGCGCGTTCATCCGCCGTGTTTTCCCATCATGGCCGCGCTGCCCAAATGTTTGATCGGCGATATGATGGCGGATCTGGTGCCGACATTCGGTTCGGTCAACATGATCGCCGGGGAGTTGGACAGATAAAAATGTTTACGACGGACGAGATACAAAAACTGGACAAGATCACCCATAAATACGACCGCAAACAGGCCGCGCTTTTGCCGGTGCTGCATTGTGTCCAGGAAAAAGACGGGTTGATAACGCCGCAGGCCGAGAAAGACGTCGCTGAATATTTGGGCATACCCGTCGTGCATGTGCACGAAGTGGTTTGTTTTTATCATCTTCTTCACCAGAAAAAGCCGGGCAAGTGCCATTTCTCCGTTTGCCAGACCACGGCCTGCGCGCTGCGCGGGGCGGAAGACATCATTGGATACATCCGGCAGAAATTGAACATAAGCCCCGGCGAAACGACACCCGACGGCAAATTCAGCCTGGAGGCGGTGGAATGTTTGGGGGCGTGCGAAATTGCGCCCATGATGCAGTGCAATAACGAATATAAGGGTTTTTTGGATAAAAAGACAATCGACGCTTTAATCGAGGGGAATAGCTGACGACGTCGAAGCAATAGGGAATATAATGGAAAAAATCGTCACACGACATTTCGGCCAAGAGAACTCCCATCTTTTGATCAATTACATCAAAGATGAAGGATATAAGGCCGCCCGTAAAGCCCTGACCACGATGACTCCGGCGGCAGTCATCGACGAGGTCAAAAAATCCGGTCTCAGGGGGCTTGGCGGCGCGGGTTTCCCGACGGGCACCAAATGGAGCTTTATCCCGCAGGGCAACCCCAAACCTAAATACCTGGTCATCAACGCCGATGAAGGCGAGCCGGGGACGTTTAAAGACAAATACATCATGGAATTGGACCCTCACGCGCTTCTCGAAGGGATCATCATCACCTGCTTTGCCATCGGCAGCCACAAAGCATTTGTATATATCCGCGGCGAATACATCAAACCCCGGCAAGCGCTGCAGGCCGCTGTTGATGAAGCTTATCGGGCCTCGTTTTTAGGCAAGGACATCATGGGCACCGGCTTTGATCTTGACGTCGTTGTCCATCCAGGCGCCGGCGCCTACATTTGCGGGGAAGAAACGGCGCTGCTCTCGTCGCTCGAAGGCGGAAAAGGGTTCCCGCGGCTTAAGCCGCCGTTTCCCGCGGTGGTAGGGCTGTTCGGCTGTCCGACGGTCATCAACAATGTGGAGACCATTGCCTGTGTGCCGCCCATCATCAACAAGGGCGCGGAGTGGTTCGCAAAATTGGGGAGCGAGAAAAACGGCGGCAACCGTGTTTTTTGCGTGAGCGGCCATGTCAACAAACCCGGCATTTATGAACTGCCCAACGGTACGCCTTTACGTGAAATTATTTATGAACATGCCGGAGGCATTCCCCAGGCGCGCAAGCTCAAGGCCGTTATTCCCGGCGGAATTTCTGCGCCTATTCTGACCCCTGACCAGATCGATGTGAAAATGGATTTCGATTCTTTAAAAGCGATCGGTTCCATGGCGGGTTCCGGCGGCATCATCGTGATGGATGAAACGACGGACATGGTCTGGGCGGCCATGGTGGCGGCGCGCTTTTTCGCCCACGAATCCTGCGGCCAATGTTCTCCCTGCCGGGAGGGCAGCGGCTGGGTGTATCGCCTGATCAAGAGGATCTATCACGGAGAAGGCCGGCCGCATGATTTGAAGGACCTGCCGGGCATTGTGAACAATGTCGGCGGCAATACGATTTGTGCTTTCGGGGACGCCGTCACCATGTCCATCGGAAGCTATGTAACTAAATTCAAAAGCGAGTTTGAGTCTAAGATTAAAGCATCCGGATCAATAAACCCCGTTGCGAAGCAAGGAGCAGGGAGTCTTGCCGACGCTAACCAAAAGGCTTAAACAAAGCTCTCTTCGATGTCATCTAAGTTGAGCTGTTACGAACGGTTATAAATGTATGCCAATTTTGACAATTGATGGTAAGCAAATAGAAGTTTCTGCAGGAACGACGATCATTCAGGCCGCGGACAAGCTGGGGATCGACATTCCCCGTTATTGTTACCATCCGGCATTGCCCGTTGCGGGCAACTGCCGCATCTGCATGGTGGAGATCGAAAAGCAGCCCAAGCTGCAGATCGCTTGTTATACGCCGGTGACCGACGGGATGGTGGTGCACACGCGTTCGCCCAAGGTCATTGAGGTGCGCAAGGCCGTGCTGGAATTTTTGTTGGTCAACCACCCGGTGGATTGCCCGGTGTGCGACCAGGCCGGCGAATGCAAGCTGCAGGATTACTATATGGAGCATGGCCGGTATGACAGCCGCCTGGACAATGTGAAGGTCAAAAAGCAAAAGAAGGCCTTTTCGATAGGTCCCACCATCATGCTCGACCAGGAACGCTGCATCCTGTGCACCCGCTGCGTGCGGTTTGCGGACAACATCACCAAGACCCATGAATTAGGGGTGTTCAGCCGCGGGGACCACTCGCAATTGGATGTTTATCCGGGCAAGAGGCTGGACAATAATTATTCAGGGAATGTGGCGGACATTTGCCCGGTCGGCGCCTTGACCGATACGGACTTCCGTTTCAAATGCCGCGTGTGGTATTTGGGTGTTACCAAGTCCGTTTGCCCTTCCTGCAGCATGGGCTGCAATATCACCGTTGAGTGGGACAAGCTGCGGCCGCACCAGGATAAAAAGGCCCGCGTCATGCGGCTCAAGCCCAGGCATAACCCGGAGGTCAATGATTTCTGGATGTGCGACAAAGGCCGGTATAATTATCATTTTATCGATGAGAACAGGATTCTGCGCCCCCAGTTTAAGGACGATTTTGTTTCGTGGGACAAGGCCATGGAAATCATCGTCCAGGCGGTCAAACCATTGAAGGATGCCAACCGCACCAACAGGATCGGTGTTTTGGCTTCGGCGAAACTCACCAACGAGGATTTGTTCGTGGTCCGCAGATTGTTTAAAGAAACTCTCAAAGGCGCGTTGGTCGATTACAGGGTTCCGGAGAAACCGGGGGACAGCGACGATTTTCTCATGAAAGCGGATAAAAACCCCAATACGGCCGGGGCAGAGAAAATTCTTGAAGCCGGATGCGATGCCGCCCAAATCGTTCAAAAAGCCCGGCAGGGCGAGATCGATGTGCTGTATGTGTTCGGCCAGGATTTGGTCAAACTTTTCGGCAAAGAGACCGTCGGGGAATTGGCCAAGAAGGTCAAACTTTTTGTTTATCAGGGCAGCAACATCAATGAGACATGCAGCTGGGCCCATTTGAATTTGCCCAGCAGTGTTTATGCGGAGAAGGACGGGACCTTTACCAATTGTCAGCAGAGGGTCCAGCGGATCCGGCCCGCTTTTGTGCCTATGGCCGAATCCAAAGGCGATTGGGAAACCCTGTCCCTGTTAAGCAGCCGGTTAGGCGCGGCGCTGACGTACGGAAATGCGCAGGAAATATTCAACGACATAGCAGCGCATGTTCCGGCTTTCGCGCAGATGTCTTATGAAAAACTTTCCGATAAAGGAATGGTCTTGAAATGACAGAGGACCTTATCATCAAACTCATCCTAAGCGCGGGCACCCTGTTTATCATGTTCAACATCGCCGGGCTGTTGACCTGGGTGGAGCGCAAACAAAGCGCCGTGATGCAGGACCGCATCGGGGCCAACCGCGCTTCTATTTTAGGCTTCAAAGCCATGGGGCTTTTCCACGCGCTGGCGGACGTCCTGAAGATGCTCAGCAAGGAAGAGTTCATCCCCGAAGGGGCCAATAAATTCCTATTCAACCTGGCGCCGTATTTGTCCGTGGTTTTTGCGCTGGTCGGTTTCGCGGCCATCCCCATCGGCGGGGCGCTGGTCTTGAACAATCACGTCATCCAACTGCAGGCGGCCAACCTCAACATCGCGCTCATTTATATTTTTGCCATGATGTCCATGGGCATTTACGGGGTGGTGCTGGCCGGGTTCTCGTCGAACAATAACTACGCGTTTTTGGGCGGGATGCGCGGCGCCGCCCAGATGATCGCCTATGAGATCACCATGGGGGCGGCGATCATGGGTGTTATCATGGTTTTTAACACGATAGATCTTCAAGCCCTGGACCGCGCGCAAGGGGCCTATATGTTGGGAGGTTGGCTTCCCAAGTGGGGCGTGTTCGTCCAGCCGCTGGCGTTCTTTTTGTTCTTGACCGCCGCCACAGCAGAGACCAAGCGGACACCGTTTGACCTGCCCGAGGGGGAATCGGAGATCATCGGGTACTTTGTGGAATACAGCGGCATGAAATTCGGGATGTTTTTTTTGGCGGACCTGGTGGAAACGGTCCTGGTGGCGGCCCTGATGACGACCCTGTTCTTCGGCGGATGGCAGGTGCCGTATCTTCACCCGGACGGGTTTTATTTTCCGTGGGGCGCGCATGTGGCCCTGTCCAACCTGCCTGTCGTGATCTTGGGGGTCCTGTCCTTTTTCATCAAGGCGGCCTTCTTTATCTGGCTGTTGATGGCCATCCGCTGGACCCTGCCCAGGTTCCGTTATGATCAGCTTATGAATTTAGGCTGGAAAATTTTATTGCCGGTGTCGCTCATCAATATTGCGGTCACGGCGGCGGTGATAACCCTGTTAGGTTAAGTTTATGGAAGACACAATCGAAAAGCGCAGGCGGCTGGAGAAATATTTTGATCCCAAAGGCCCATTCGCGTCGCTGCGCCTGGCCCAGATGAGGCGTTCCTGGAAGCAGGCCAACCGCCGCGAGCTCAACTGGTGGGAGAACAGCTATCTTCCATCGGTCATCAGCGGCATCTTTCTTACCTCCAAGCATTTCTTTTATAACGTGACCTTTCACATCCTGCATCTGTTCGGGATCGCCAAAAAGACCAAGGGCGCCGTCACGTACCAATACCCGGAAAACCCGCGGCCGCTGGCTTCCCGCTTGCGGACGCGCCATCGCCTGATGAAACGCGAAGACGGTTCTCCCCGCTGTGTGGCCTGCATGATGTGCGAGACCGTGTGTCCCGCCAGGTGCATTGAGATCACCGCGGCCGGGCACCCGGACCCCCATATCGAAAAATATCCCGCCGAATTCATTCTTGATCTCGGCAAGTGCGTCTATTGCGGTTTTTGCGTCGAGGTTTGTCCCGAAGACGCCATCCGCATGGACACCCGCAGGCTCGACACCGCCGAATACTCCCGCGGCAGCATGGTCTACGACAAGAAACGGCTGATGGAATAATCCCGCCATTCGACGAAATCCATGCGATGGTGTATACTTACCGGAAAGGAGATCGCCAACATGTTAAAAAAATACGGAACATATGCGGCCCTGGCCGCCGTGATCATTTTAGGAATGGCCCCGCCGGTTTATGCGCAAACAAAAGCTTTCAAGAAATTCTATGTTTATAAAGACAAAGGCTATCTGAACCATTTTGAGGCCTCAGGCTTTATGCCCGACGGCAGATGCGTTGCCCTTGATGATGCCTGGACCAAAAATTGCGGCGGCCGGGAAAGCTGCATTAAGGCCGACTTTGACAGGGATTGCTCAGCCCTCGGCACCGGATGGGCGGGGGTGTTCTGGCTTTCGCCCGCCAATAACTGGGGCGATGAAAAAGGCGGATATAATTTGACCGGCGCCAAAAAACTTGTTTTTTGGGCCAGGGGAGAAAAAGGCGGGGAAGTTGTCACTTTTAAAATGGGCGGGGTCGGCATGGGGCATCAATATCCTGATTCCGACAGCGCCTCCTCAGGACCTATTACCCTGACCAAGGATTGGAAGAAGTATTCCATCGATCTGGCAGGCAAGGACCTTTCCTACATCAGCGGCGGGTTTGCGTGGGTGGGGAGGGTCAAAGAAAACCAGTCCAATATCACTTTTTATCTGGCCGATATTTATTACGAATGACATGAACAGGCGGTTGAAAGAATTTCTTAACGGTATAGGCTTAGTCGCGGCCGCCTTCGCCATGATGGCTGTCGGGATTACCTGCGTTTATCTGGTCATCACATTTTTTCATGCCGTTTTTAAGTAACAAAATAATCCACATATTGATTGTTGGTCCCCGCAGTCTAATTTAAAATAAAGTGAGGATTTCTTTAAATTTATATTAACTTACAGGGGGCCTCTTGAAAAAAAGACTAATGGCCTTAACCGTAAGCGCGGCGGTGTGCCTTTTTTCAGGCGGAGCGTATGCCCAAGCCCCGGCCCCTCCTGTCCCTCCGGGAGAATCTTTGGAGGCCCAGGCCGCGCGCTTTCAGCAGGAATATTCAATAGAAAAGCGTTCGCGGGAGGCCGCCATCTCCAAAGCGCTCATCGAGGCCCAGGAGGCCGAAAAGGCGCCGGCCGCCCCGCCGGTTTATTTTGTGCTGCACTCCGTCCGCATCACCGGCACGACGATTTTCGACCCCCAATATTTACGGTTTACATGGGTCCCTTACATCAACAAAAAAATCAGCATCAACGATCTTAATTACATCGTCAGGCTGATCAAAAGGGTCTATAAAGACCTGGGTTTCCTGACCACGACCGCCTATCTGCCGCCCCAGGACGTCACGGGCGGGAATGTGGAAATCCGCGTCATCGAGGGAAAGCTTGGGCATTTAAGCGTGGAAGGCAACAGGTATTTCAGCACCCCGTCCATTGCCAAGTATGTGCATACCTATCCCGGCGAGGTCATGGACATGGGCGAAATGCAAAGGGACGTGATGCGTATCAACCAGAACAGGGATATGAATGTCACCGCCGTCCTTGAGCAGGGCCAAGAACCGGAAACGGTCAACGTGATCTTAAAGGAGAAGGAAAGTTTTCCATGGCATGTTTCCATAGGCACGGACAACCAGGGCACCCGGCTTACAGGAAGGTTCAGGCGGTTGGTCAATTTGAGCACGACCAACCTGAGCGGCCATGAGGACTCCCTGGCGTTCAACGGCGCTTTCAGCGACCTGTCCCAAGGGTACTTTTTATCCTACCAGACGCCGGTTGGAACGTACGGGACCAAATTGGGCCTGGACGCAGGCTATTTCCAGGGCAAGCTGGGGTATGAATACAAGCCTTACGATATCACCAACTATACGGAAACCTATGATCCCAACGCCTCTTTTGAGCTTTACGAAGCTCCTGATGCCCAGGTGAATCTGCGCACAGGGATCCAATTTCAGAATAACTACAAGGAAGATGCCGGGACGTATATCACTTCCGAAAAGTTGCGGATGCCTTATATAGCCCTTGACATGATCAAGACCGATTCCATGGGCCAAACCACTTTTTCGCCAGAATGGACATTTAATGCGCCTGGGTTTTTAGGCGCTTCGCGTGAGGATAATGCCCTTTCCAGCCGCCCGGAGACCGATGGATTTTTTGCCAGATACGACCAGTATGTAACCCGCACTCAAAATATGCCCTGGGACAGCTACATCCAGATCAAGTCTCAGTTCCAGGCAGGCATCCATACCTTGCCGACCTCAGAACAATTACAATTGGGCGGGGCCGGCTCGGTCAGAGGATATCCGCAAGGGGATTATCTGGCTGACATCGGAGGCTATATGGACACGGACTGGTATTTTCCAACCTACCTTATACCGGCTTCCTGGCAATGGTACGGGACACAGGCCCGGAACGATATAGAACCCTTTGTTTTTTATGATTTCGGCGAAGGCAGGCTGTATCGTACGTTTACCGGGGAGCGGGAAGTCAAATTCCTGTCAGGTACGGGGCTTGGGATCAGGATCCATATTAAAGGTAATTTCTATTTGAAACTGGAATGGGCCTGGGCCATTGGTGACGCGCCCATCCACGGGGACGGCCCGTCGACATTCGATGTTTCTTTCCAGACGGGAACGTGATAAAGGCGCCCGGCACCTTTATTGAAAATAAATGAAAAAATACTTGCAACGCCGACGGACAGTGATAGAGTAAAAGAGTCTTCAATATAAGTTAGGGGTTTCATTCGATACCGATGTTCTTTGTGCGCGTAAAATTGTTTTATAGGGGGGCAGGCGTTCATGCGGGTGTGCTCAAGCACACATAAGCAATCCCTATCACCTTTTTTCTCCTCGAAAACTCCAGCCAAGACTTTACAACAGACACAAAACCGTATATTCCGTATAGATTTAACGAAAAAAAAGGACAGATTTATAAAGGCGGCCTCTTTTGTGCGCTGCCTTTCTTTTTCTCCTGCTTCTCTTGCTTTTCCAGTATTGGATATGCTACACTTTAGATGGGGAGTATTAGAGAAGGCAGGGTGGGCGATGCCAGGAAGACCGACAAAAAAAGCTCTTCTAAAACATCTTAGATGCCCAACTCTTTCTTTGTTTATTAATTCGTTGTTCCTGTCGGCGGCGCTTGCACTGCCGCAGGGAGCCAGCGTCGAATCCGGCTCGGCCACCATCACCCAGACCAATTCCTCGACGCTGACCATCACCGCATCCAACAACACCATCATTAATTTCAGTTCATTCAATATCGCCAAAAACGAGACTGTTGACATCAACCTGCCATCGGACACGGCCAGATTGCTGGCCAGGGACCAAGGCGGCAGTCTAAGTGAGATTGACGGATCTTTGAATGCTCCCTACGGGACCTTTGTACTGACCAATCCCAATGGGATCAACTTCGGCGCGTCTGCCCAGGTGAACGCCAATAATTTCATCGCTTCTTCCCTAGATATAGCTTCCAGCGATTTTCTTAACGGCAATATGGCCTTTTCGCATACTCCGGGCGCCGCCTATGGCCAGGTCAATAATGCCGGGAATATCAAGGCCAAAAACCTTGTATTACAAGGCAGTTCCGTCAATAATTCAGGGACCATTGTGGCCATGGAGGGCACCGTACATTTAGCTTCCGGAGATCAGACTACCGTGAGCTTTGATGCGCAGGGGAACATTCAGGTGGCTGTCAATGCCCAGACAACTGGCAAGATGGCCGGCGTCAAGAGCGCGGTATCCAATTCAGGCTCGATCCAGGCCCATGAGGTGGTCATGGATGCCCAAACCGCCCAGGATCTTTTTGAGGATGTGGTCAATCAAACCGGAGTTGTGAAAGCGACACAAATAGTTGATAATAATGGTGATATAAAAATTATGGCCAACGGAAACGTACAGGCTTCAGGCACTTTGCAGGCACCTGGCGGGCAAATAACCGTATCCAGCACTCAAAGGGATGTGGAGATGGACCAAGCCATGGCTGCGGCGGCCGCCCAAGTCAACGTTACGGCAGCCCAGGACGTCAAGATCAATGCGCCGGTGAGCGTGACCGCCCAGACGACTAATATATCAGCCGGCAAGGACGTGATTGTCAACGCGCCGGTCACGACCCAGGGCAATACCACCATAAGTGCTGCCAATAATATCGAGGTCAATGCCGATATCACCACGGATTCGGGGAATTTGAACTTATTGGCGGACAGCGATCTCTACGGTGTCGGTGCCTTTTTACAAGCCCCGGGCACGGTCATCAAGACCACAACCTTTGGAGACATCACGATCCAGGGTGCAGGCAACAGCACCGTGGGCAAGGTGCAGTCCGCAGGCAATATCACCTTCAAACCCAGCAGCGCATCTGTCATATTAACCCAGCAGACCGATTCGGTGGTCATGGCAGCCTTGTCACTGATTATTAAGCAGGGGACAACACTTAATGCGGCCAATACCACCTATGTGGTTGGCCAGAACTGGAAAAATGAAGGTACATTCAACGCCCAAAGTTCTCAAGTCGTTCTGACAGGATCACAAACAGCACAGGTCACAGGGAACAACACGTTTAATGATCTTATCATCGATCCTAATCTAAACTTGGATAATTTCCAATCTGGTAATGATATTTCGTTGTTTGACCAGAATGGACAATATTCAGGAACAGACAACACGACTACAGTTTCAAAGGCTGTCAACTTCGGCGCAGGGGAAACTCAGTCCGTTGGCGGTTCCCTGATTGTTCAAGGCAAATACGGCCAGCTGGTCAGTATCAATTCCGCCGCATCAGGCATTCCGTGGTTGCTGAACATCCTGGGAAACTATTCTATTGATTTTGCAAGTTTAGCCAATACAACCAACATCAATACCACCGGTCCGCCTGTGGCCGTGTTTCATACACAGAACCTTCTTGGCAATACCGGTTTTAGTTTTGCAGATGTACAGTGGACAGGAACAGGCAGCACAGGTAATTGGTCGGATGCACAGAATTGGGATGGAGGTTTCGTACCAGGAGTTGGAGACACAGTAGAGTTTAGCAACAACAGCAACAGCATTATCGACCCCGCTTTCTCTGGAATCATAGCAGGTCTTAATATCGCCCCTTCGTATCAAGGGACGATTGTCTTTGAGCGCAACCTGTCCTTGGTTGGGCCAAATACTTCGACTATTTCAGGGCATTTAAGCTCTGCCCAAGCCATCACGATCAGCAGTGTCGGCAGCCTTGAATTTGTGGGGCCAACCTATCTTCAGGCGCAGGTCAGCACCTTTAGCTCTCAAAAAGATATTCTCATTAATGCCGATATCACGGCTTCGGGCGATTTAAGCCTGCAAGGCCATATTGTCCAGTCCGCCGGAACAACGGTCACGGCCAGTTTGGGCAATATAAATTTTCAGGGCGCCGGCCAAAACTACCTTAGCAACATAAATTCCGCGGGTGACCTTAACCTGGGTCAAAATGGAATTGCTGCTGCGGTATTTGATACAACAGGCGTGATTTCCACGGCCGGCTCTTTGACCATATCCCAAGGCGTCACCTTAAACGCCGGCAATACCCAATATAATGTAGGCGGTAACTGGGACAATGACGGGGCCTTCAACGCCCAAACTTCGACCGTCAATCTCATCAGCCATAGTGTTGCCGAAGTTATGGGTAACAACACTTTTTATAACTTCGAATCCGAGGTGCCGGGCAAGACCATTAAATTCGATACCAGCATCGCGCCTATCATAGTCATCAATCAATTGGCCATTATCGGCGGTTACGGGAATCTGCTGACCTTAGAGTCGCTTAATCCAAACCAGCAATGGCAGCTGGAGGCGCCGGCAGACACCACCATCGAATACGCTTCCATCGGCAACGCCGACAGCATCCGCGGGCCTCCGCTTTATACCTTACATAGCGATTCTTTGGGCAACAACACCAATTGGAACATCGACCCGTACTGGGTTGGAGCAGGCGCCGATTCCAATTGGTCCACCGGCGCCAACTGGGACACCGGAGTCGCACCCACCTCAACAGACGCCGTCACCTTTGACGGAACCTCCCACGGAGTAGGCGGAGCAAGCCCCAACAAAAACGCAACCATCAATCAAAATTTCACCATTGCATCTTTGACCATAAACGGTTACACCGGCACCATCACGCAAAGCGCCAATCTGAGCGTCACAGGCAATTTTGCCCAATCATCCGGGACATTTACCGTCGACGCAAGCTTCACGGGCGCCAACGAGACTTTTAGTGTAGGCGGTCAATTTAATTTCACCGGCGGCACCTTCAACCGCTTCACCGGCAGCGGTACCAGCGGCTCGCCGTACCTTATATATGACGTCTACGGCCTGCAGGGCATGGGCAGCACCACTTACTTGAGCAAATACTTCCAGCTGGCCAATAATATCACCGCGACCGTCACCGAACCAACAGGCTCCGGCGGGAACAACTGGAACTCCGGGGCAGGGTTTATTCCGGTTGGCAAAACGTCCGGCAGCGACTTCACCGGCAATTTTAACGGCGAGGGGTATACCATTTCCAATCTTTACATTAATGATACAACAGATTCTTATGTAGGGCTTTTTGGCTACGCAGGTGCAGCGTCTTCCATATCCAATGTTGGACTTACAGGCGGGAGTGTGACCGGTACAGGCAATACATATGTCGGAGGGCTCGTGGGAGAATCTTTAGGCAGTATCAGCATTGATTACAATACAGGAACAGCAACCTTAAATGGCACTAATAGTACTGATGCGGGAGTTGGAGGTCTTGTCGGGTATATTAAAGGAGGCACCATAGGTTATTCATATGCCACAGGAATTGTAAATGGCGGTACAAATGATAATGTTGGAGGGCTTGTTGGGATAGCAGATAGCGGCGCAACAATTCACTATTCTTATGAGACGGGCAGCGTAACTAGCGGAGGCGGGAGTGGAGGATCTTGGGTCGGAGGGCTGGTTGGAGACCTTGGGGATAATGGCGGGGCGGCTACCATTACCAATTCATATGCAACAGGGCATGTAATTGGAGTCAATGCTGCCGATGATGTTGGAGGCTTTATAGGAGGGATCGAAACATACGCTACAACTGTTACTGTTACTGACAATTATGCCGCCGGAGCGATCACTGGTACAGGGACTCTTGGCGGGTTTGTTGGATATGACGGACGTGGAGCGACATATTCTTATAACTATTGGGACACAACTACTTCAGGCCAGCCTAACGCTATTGGCTCTTCCGGCGGAAGTATTGCTGGACAAATTATTGGTGAAACGACCGCGTCCATGCATACCCAAAGCACCTTTTCCGGCTGGGATTTCACGACCACGCCCATTTGGTTCATGCCCGGTCCTAATACGTATCCGCAATTGGCCATTCAAACTTATTATGTATGGAAAGCTTCGAGCGCAGGCAATTGGTCAACGCCGGGCAATTGGGAAGTCAATGGTGCAACCGCCACAGCGGCACCCACGTCTGCTGACACCGTTGTATTCGACAGCATGAGCACGCAAAATGCTACAGTGGATACTTCTTTCGGAGGCACGGTCGCGGCAGTAATCATCGACAGCAATTACACAGGGACAATCACCCAAAGCAAGGCCCTGACCGTTACAGGAAATCTTCAGGAAAACGCCGGCACACTGACACTTTCTTACGCCAATACCATCGGCAGCGTCACGCTTAATGGAGGCACGCTGAATATCAACGCCGCCGGAGCGCTGGGCAGCGGGACGTTTACCATTGCGGGCGGCACAATTGATAATACTTCCGGAGGCAGCATTACGGTTTCAACGAACAACGCCATGAGCTGGAACGGCAATTTTACCTTTACCGGCACCAACAGCCTTAATCTTGGCACCGGCGCTGTGACCTTGGGAGCGTCAAGAACAATTACCGCCTCCGCCAATACGCTCACCATCGGAGGGGCGATTTCAGGGGCCACCTATAATATCACCGAGGCCGGCTCGGGGGCGCTGGTCCTTAACGGGGTAGTTGGAACAACA
>JAGWKL010000060.1 GCA_028865345.1 Candidatus Omnitrophota bacterium
GGAATATCCATAACCAACGGATCAGGTTCCATAACAATTGCAGATACACAAACATCATGGTTTACACAAAACCTTGGTCTTCTTTACCCAATCAACAGTACTCTGGACTTTGCCCTAGGTGGTACTGCAACAACAAGCTCCAAATTCGCAGTAATTAATGTAAACTCAGGTACACCGGTAGCATCCATATCCGCCAATAACGGAAACAACTCAACATATATCTCAGGAAACGGAATACTGGCTACAACCAACAAACAGAACTTAACACTTGGAGATACCACCACAACAGGACAAATACTTCTAAGTAATCTAACAACGGCTAATGCTGGGTTAAACATCCCATCAGGACAAAACCTCACACTCTCAGGGATAACCAGTGCCAACCAGGTTCTTTTTGCAAACGGATCAGGAAATGTAACAGGAGTGACAACAACCTCAACACCAAACCTCTGTCTTCTCTCGGGAACAACAACACCGGCATGGGGGACATGTGCCCTTGGAACAAATTACTTCCAACTAAACTCCAATGTAATCTCCCCATACAATACAACTTTGGATTTGGCAGTTGGTGGAAACTCAACCTCCTCAGCCCTTTTCCAGATATTTGGTGCAACAGGAAATGCAACAACATCAGGAACACTTACATTTAACAATGTTCCGGGTTCTATCCAAACAACCAACTCCCAGAACCTGACAATCGGTGGAAATACAACAGGACAAATCTTCCTTTCAGGACTTAACGGAACAAACGGAGGGGTAAACCTCCAAGGATATGGAACAGGTGCTCTTCTCAGTTCCTCAAATGGAAACATAACATCGGGGAAGATTCCACTTAATGACACCTCCTATGTTTCAGGAACCTTGGGTATTGGTAACGGTGGAACAGGAACAAACAGTACACCATCCCAGGGAACACTACTTATCGGTAATGCATCCAACGGATACTCTGTTGCAACCCTAACACCTGGAAGTGGAATATCCATAACCAACGGATCAGGTTCCATAACAATTGCAGATACACAAACATCATGGTTTACACAAAACCTTGGTCTTCTTTACCCAATCAACAGTACTCTGGACTTTGCCCTAGGTGGTACTGCAACAACAAGCTCCAAATTCGC
>JAGWKL010000061.1 GCA_028865345.1 Candidatus Omnitrophota bacterium
GAGCGGCTCCGCTGGATCAATAATCGCTTTATAACCCAAACCATTCATAGACTCAAGGGGCGGTGGGCGGTGGCTCCGGCGCGGTGTTAGGCTGACGCTGCCAACCTCGGCCAAAACAAAAATGCTATCACGCCTAAATATAAAAACGCACATGAAATGCAAAGCCACGCAAAACTTCTGTGAGCTTTGAAAATCGGTTCCTCATTGTTTGTAATGGGTAAAAAGTGCTTTGAAGGAACTGGCCATGAAGCGATCTAGGTGAACAACCGACACTGGCTGGCAGGCACAGCCTCTGAACCGCTAAAAGGCCGTCGGATGGCCAGATCGAACCAAAATGCCTGATATGCCCATAAACATTGATCGAAATGCCATTCATAGATGCACTGAAAGCCCGCAGGCCACCGGCAGCGGAACGAATCATGCCAACATCCCCTTCAATGCATCGCTTTTCCATAAATGCCCTTCTGTTCAGATGCTTTCATGGCTACCCACTAGAAACGTCGAGGAACCTGAAAATCCATAATCCCCAGACCAAACATGCAAATGCACAAAGCACCGCCAAACCAATCAAGGTAATAGCAACGATAAACGTCGGATTGGAAACCTTAAAAGCGTATAGTAGTGTCAAAGCCGTGAATAAAGGCGGCAACAAAAGCAATATGGTAGTCTTCAGTCTCATGCCATTCGTCAGCCTAACAAATAATGAGCGGCACATTTTGCAGTCTATCATTATTCATGGCAAAAATGTAGGCTGGACTTAATACTTTGTCCATCATAATTTTTGTCCGCTTATGCCATCGGAACCGGTCCCGGCAAAGGCTGCACCCAGCCCGCCCGATCTATTGTTGCCCAACCCCAAAGCCCGGCTGAGCGAGCAAGTCCATGAGGTCATGCGGTTTCATCATTATTCCCTCCGCACCGAGGAGGTTTATTGGCATTGGATTCGGCGCTTCATTTTCTTTCACAACAAACGGCATCCCAACGAGATGGGACCATCCGAGGTGAGCGCCTTCTTGAGCCATCTGGCCACCGGGGACAGGCTTGCCAAGGTGACGCAGCAGCAGGCGCTCAATGGCGATTTCGAAGGCGACTTCGGCGGCGC
>JAGWKL010000008.1 GCA_028865345.1 Candidatus Omnitrophota bacterium
TGTCTGCGGCTTAAAGATTGCCCGTGAAGTTTTTAAAACATTAAACCCCAAAATTGTTTTCCGCGCCCTGGTTAAAGACGGCCAAAAGGTCCGGTTGGGCCAGGTCATCGCAGAAATTTCCGGCCCCACCCGTAGTTTGCTTTCCGGGGAACGGGTGGCTCTTAACTTTTTGTCCCACCTTTCCGGCATTGCCACCCAAACCCGCGCTTTCGTCGAGGCTGTCAAGCCCTATAAGACTGCGATCATGGACACGCGTAAGACAACGCCGTTGTTGCGCCAACTGGAACGTTATGCCGTAAGGCAAGGCGGTGGCGTCAACCACCGTTATAATCTCAATGATATGGTCATGATCAAGGACAACCACCGCGTTTTCTGCCTGCCGGACATCCCGGAGGCTGTCGGCCGTCTCAAAAAGAAAATCAGGGCCGCCATCGAAGTGGAGGCGGATAATTTTGATCAATTAAAAGAAGCGGTTTGTTCAAAGGCTGATATTATTTTATTGGATAATATGACGCCGCCAAAAGCCGCCCGGGCTGTTAAAATAGCCCGGAATGCAAACCTTAAGGTGTTTTTGGAGGCATCCGGCGGGATTACCTTAAAAAATGTCAAAAACTATGCCGCCGCCGGGGTGGACCGTATTTCCATCGGCGCCCTGACGCATTCACGCCGGATCCTGGATATCTCCATGGAGCTTACTTGAAAGTTGGCATGAAAATCCTGTTTTGTTTATTCCTGTTTTTGGCCTTGTTGTCCAACGGCCTTTTATGGGCCCAGGATGCGGACGATATCAATGAGGCGAACATCGCTTCCGGCGCCATTTTTGATGATAAGGCCCTGCTGGACGGCTACACCCAAAAGTACGCCAATGAGCCCAGGGAAATTTTATTGGACATGATCGCGGATGATTCCTTGGGGGCCTATAAGTGCACGGCCGCGGTTATGGTGTTTAAAAATAAATATGCCAATGAGGTTTTAAGCAAGGACAAACCGAATATCCTCAAGATCCTGCTGCGCCGGCTCAACCGCAGCGATTCACCCTTTGTCCAGGTGGCAATCGAGGACGCGCTGGTGGTGCTGGACCGTTTTGATTACTTTGAATCCATGGTCCCGGCCCTGATCCAGAAGATAGACCATTATAATCCGGTGGTCAGCACCATGGCTTATGATGATGTTGTGGATATCACCAGTAACAGCCTTTACCCAAGAGAGGCCAGGATCGTGTTCGATACGCTGCGTAAGATCCTGTTTTTGTCCCGCAACAAGCTGCAGAATGTCACAACTCCCGGCAAAAGATTACAGGAAAAACTGGATTTGCTGCGCTGGTCCATCAAGATATTAGGCACCCAGGAACTTAAGCACCTTCCCTCCGAGATCATTAATTTATTATAAAGATGACGGGCATTTTTATTATAAAATAAAAGTGTCCGTCAATTTTTTATAGTATACTTAAACAAAGAAATTCATACATTGGGGGTTGCGCCATGAAGATTTTGTTGATAGATGATGACGTCGATTTATGCCAGTTGACCCTCAAGGTGCTGACAAAACACGGCTACGACGTGGATGCTTTCCAGGATGCCACTCAGGGCATCGAGCATGCCCGCAGGCAAAAGCCGGATTTGATATTAATGGACATCATGATGCCGGGATTAAGCGGACCTGAAATTGCGACCCTCTTAAAAAAGGAAGATCATTTTAGATTTGTCCCTATCGTGTTTTTGACGGGCCTGGTCGATGCCTCTGAAACCGGCGGGGAAAATGACGGTCTTATGGTCGGGGGCGTCAAATACCGGACCTTGGGAAAACCTTACGAAATCGACAATCTGCTGGCGATGGTCGAAGCCTATGACAGGGGAACAGGGGGCGATTAGGTGAGCAAACCGATCCATGTTTTATTTTTAGATGACGAGTACCTTGTTTTGCAATTCATAGGGCATCAATTTGCCAACGAACCTTATGGGGTTTCTCTGACCTCCGACCCTGACCAGGCCATGGAAACGGTCCGCAAAGAAAATATAAAGGTGGTGGTCAGCGACCAGCTCATGCCCAAGATCCAGGGCGTCCAGTTCCTGCAGAATGTCAAGCAATTCAACCCTGAAATCGTCAGGATTTTGTTGACGGCGCATACGGATTTTTCGGCCGCCGAAGAGGCCATCAATATCGGGGAGGTTTACAGGGTCATCAGTAAACCCTGGAAATCGACCGACCTGTTGTCGGCCGTCCAGCATGCCATTGAACGTTATGACCTGATGGAAAAGAGCGAACAGACGAACCGGAAGTTGAAAGCCATGTATGAAGTCCAGCGGGAATTCACTTCGACCGTGTCCCATGAATTGCGTACGCCCCTGGCTTCCATCAAAACAGCCATTGATCTGGTCATCAAAAAGACCCTGGGGGCCATCAATCCCGAACAGGAAGAGGTGCTGGGCCGGGCCAAGAAGAACGTGGACCGTTTAAAGCGCCTGATCGACGATATCCTGGACCTGACGAAAATGGAGTCCGGGAAATTGAAGATGAGCTTCATGAAAAACGACATCCACCAGACCATCCGGGAAGTGGCCGAGGCCCAGAGGGACTTTGCGCAAAGCCGTGGTTTGTACCTCAAAACGGCGCTGGACGGCCATGTCCCCTATATTTCTTTTGACAGCGACCGCATTACGCAGGTCTTGAACAACCTTGTCAGCAATGCGATCAAATTCACCAAGCGCGGCGGGATCACCATCAAGACCACCAACAAATACCAGGATGATTATGTCCTGGTGAGCGTCATCGATACCGGCAAAGGGATCTCCGAGGAAAACCTGTCGAAGCTTTTTCAGAAATTCCATCAGATAGAGTCCCCGCATGAGAATGAAGAGGGCGGGACCGGATTGGGGCTGGCCATATCCAAGGAGATCATTTCTTTGCACGGCGGCAGGATTTGGGTCGAATCGAAACTTGAGCGCGGCACCACCTTTCAATTCGTGCTTCCTTTGCAAGAACGGAAATTTGAAGAATGAGCGACAAAAAGACCATATTGGTGATCGATGATGAAGTTGACCTGCAGCAATTGATGAAAATCGCTTTAAGGTCAAGGGGCTACAGGGTTGAAACGGCCAACAACGGCGTTGAAGGCCTGGAAATACTCAAGAAAATCGAGCCCCACCTGATCATTTTGGATTTGAACATGCCTAAAATGGGGGGGCTGGCATTTTATCAAAACATCTGCGACCGCAACAACCAGCCCAAGTATTCCGTATTCATCCTTACGGCCCGCGCCAATATGGCCAAGTTGTTCCAGGATTTCATCATCGACGGCTTCAAAACCAAGCCTTTCGAAGTGGACGAATTGCTCGATGAGATCGATGCCATCATCAACAAAAAATTCGGCATTGTCAAAAAGATCAGGGTCTCCGGCATCGAGCGGGCGGCCAAGGTCTGTATCGTCGACAATGAACCGGAAGAGATCAAGAAGATCGGGGACGCCTTTCTGAATGTCGGCTATGTCGTCAATAGCGTCGCCAACGGCGTGGATGCCATCGAATACATTTACGGGAATTTGCCCGATGTGGTCCTCATCAAGCTCGCTCTGCCCGGGATTTCCGGCGATGCCGTCATTGTCCAATTGAAAAGAATGGCCAGGACCCAGCACATCAAATTTATTTTATACACCAAGCAGGAGGCGGAGCGGACCGTCATCATCGACAGGATCAGCACCAAATCCGGGATCGACAGTTTTATCCAATACCTCCATGTGCAGCAGCTTGTGAACGCGGCCAACCAGGAATTAAGCCAGTATTCCACAGAAGAATAAAATTTGGTATACTAAGACTCATGTTGCTCAATCCTTTGACGCTGCATTTGCCGGAAACACGCCTTGAAGCGGCCAGGCTTTATAAGGAACTGGAAGATTCCAGGGTCCTGGCCGGAGGCACGTTTTTGCTCAACAGCATGAAATTATTAAAGACCAAGGGGACCAGGACCGCCCGCAATATCCTGAGCCTGGCCAAGGTCGATGAGCTTAAGGGCCTCGATTTTCAGGACGGCACGCTCACCATCAGGGCCATGACCCGGATCAATGAATTGCTCTCCAGCCCCTTGCCGCAGGGGCATGTCCGGGTTTTACACACGGTCTGCCGCAACATTTCCACCAACCCCATCCGTAACATGGCAACCGTCGGCGGTAATCTGACCTGCCGTTATACCTGGACGGAGATGGGATCTGTGATGATCGCCCTGGATGCCGGCATGCATTTTTTGGGCCCCGACGGCAAGGAAGACGTAATTGCGGCCGAGGATTTTTTCAAGAATGGCGCCCGTTGTGAAAAATTATTCACCCATGTGACCATTAAAACCTGCCCCCGATCCAGGAGTGCCTATCGGCGCGTCAAAAAGACCGTCCATGTCGATGTGCCGTTACTGGCTGTTTGTGTAAAAACTGATTTAAACGGCAAACAATGGTATAATACCCGCGTCGGAATTAATAACGGCACCGCTTTTGCCCAACGGGACCGTACCTTGGAGGAGTTTTTAAATAAGAGCCGCTCCTCGCCGCAGTTGGGGGCTGAAGCTTTGGAGCATTTGACGGGTATCATCTACGACACCCGCGCCAGTGAATACAAGCAGCACATGTTCAGGGTCTCTTTAAGGTCAGCCATAGAAGAGATAAGCATGTCATCATGAATGTCAATTTGACCATCAACAAAAAACAATACTCCCTTGACCTCAAGGGCCACGAGACCCTTTTGGAAGTCTTGCGCGACCGTTTGTCCCTGACAGGCACCAAGACCGCCTGCCAGGAAACCGAATGCGGCACCTGTACGGTGATCATCAACGGCAAGGCTGTTTTGTCCTGCATCACCTTGGCGGTCAATGTGCAGGGGGATGACATTACCACCATTGAGGGCCTGGCCGACGGGGATGTTTTGCATCCGGTGCAGCAGGCTTTTGTGGATTGCGGCTCGGTGCAATGCGGTTTTTGCATTCCCGGCATGATCATGTCCTCGGTGGCCTTGTTGGAAAAGAACCCCGAACCGACGCAGGAACAGATCGAATACGCCCTGGACGGCAATATTTGCCGCTGCGCCGGATATCCGAAGATTTTCGAGGCCGTGCGCGAAGCCGGCAAAAAAATGAAGAACAAAAATGGCCCTGACCGCTAAATCCAAATTTGAAGACCAATATGTTGATCCGGTGGGCAAAAGCGTGCCGCGCATCGAGGGCAGGGGCATTGTCACCGGCCAGTTGAAATATGTCTTTGATGTGTCCTTCCCCAACATGCTGGTGGGCAAAATGCTGCGCTCGCACCACGCCCATGCGCGCATCCTCAGCATCGACACTTCGAAAGCCGAGGCCCTGCCCGGCGTAAAAGCCGTTGTCACCGCCCGGGACACCCATCAGATCAAATTCGGTTCCAACGAATATTTTTTCCCCCACACGGTCGACCAGATGGCCCTGGAAGCGGACAAGGTCCGTTATATCGGCGATGAGATCGCCGCTGTTGCTGCCGTTGACGAAGAAACGGCGGATCAGGCCCTGCGGCTGATCGATGTCAAATATGAAATCCTTCCCGGCGTTTTCGAGATCGAAGAGGCCATTAAGCCGGGCGCTCCCCAGATCCATGAATCTCTCAACAATATCGCGGTCATCCTGCCTGTCAATTTCGGCAATCCCGAACGCGTCATGAAGGAAGCGGATTACGTGCGCGAAGACAAATTCTGGTGCCCGGTGGCCCATCCCGCGCCCATGGAACCGCATGTGTGTGTGGGGCAGTGGGAAACCTTTACCAATAAGATCACGCTGTGGTCTTCATCCCAGGCCCCTTTTAAATGCCGCGAAGCCCTGGCCAAAACTTTAAAGATGGATTTAAATGACGTTAGGGTCATCAAGATGGCGGTGGGCGGCGGTTTCGGCGGCAAGCTTGAAATGCTGCCCATGGATTTTGCCGCCTGCCTGCTTTCCAAGAAAGCCGGCGGCCTGCCGGTCAAGATCTGCCTGACCCGCGAAGAGGAATTCACCACCACCCGCCGCAAGCACGGCATGATCTACAAGATCAAGACCGGTGTCAAGAAAGACGGGACCATTCTGGCCATCACCGGCGAGGTCCTGGCCGACGGCGGCGCGTATTGCAGTTACGGCCCCACGGTCCTGGCTGCGGCCATCATGCGCATTTTCATGGTCTATAAGATCCAGCATTTCCGCATGAGCGGCTATCGCGTATATACCAATAATCCCGTCAGCGGCGCCATGCGCGGCTTCGGCGGCGTGCAAAGCGGTTTTGCCATTGAGTCGCATATGGACATGATCGCCCAAGACCTCGGCATGGACCCGATAGAATTCCGCCTGAAGAATATCACCACTCCCAATATGGTCACGGTCAATAAAATGGTCCTGACCACCAACGGCCTGCGCGACTGCATCGAGAGGGCGGCAGTTGCCTGCGGCTGGAAAGACAAACACGGTAAAATGAAGCATTTGAAAAAGGGCATCGGCATCGGCATCGCCGCGGATGTCATGGGCTCCAAAATGTATAAATCGCATGAGTCTGCCGGGGCTATTGTCAAGGTGGAAGAAGACGGTTCGGTGTACCTGTTCACCGGCGCCGCCGATACCGGCCAGGGGTCCAACACGGCCCTTTCCCAGATAGCCGCGCATGAATTGGGTGTGAGCTTCAGCCGCATCAAATGCAAGGCCGGGGACACCGAAATAACCCCATTTGATACCGGATCATTCGCCAGCCGGGTGACCTTTATTTCCGGCAACGCGGCGCTCTTGGGCGGGCGGGATGCCAAGATGCAAATTTTGGAAATTGTGGCCAAGGACAACAACCTGAATATGGAGGAGCTGGACATCAAGGCCGAGAAGGTCATTTTTAAGAAAGACGGCAGGAAGCTCATGAGTTTTGACAAGGCGTTGGAGCTCTGTTATTCTTTTAAATACGGCAAACAGATCATCGGCCGCGGCAGCTATAATCCCAAGACCACTCCGATCGATTTTCGTACCGGCGAGGGCAATGTTTCGGGCAGCTATGGTTTTGAGGCCCAGATCGCGCAAGTGCAGGTGGATACCGACACCGGCCATGTCAAGGTGCTGGAATTATGGGACGCCCATGATATCGGCAAAGCGATCAATCCGCAGTCCGTCGAAGCCCAGATCGAGGGTTCTCTGGCCATGGGCATCGGGTATACATTTTATGAGGATCTGCGATTTAAGAACGGCCGCGTCCTGAACGCGAATTTTGCCGGTTACCGTGTGCCGCGCTCCATCGGCATTCCTAAAATCAACAGCATCCTGATTGAAACCGACGACCCCGAAGGGCCTTTCGGCGCCAAAGGCATGGGGGAGGCGTCCTTGCTGCCTACTTCAGCGGCCATTGCCAATGCCGTTGAAGATGCCATCGGCGTGCGCATCAAGGAACTGCCCATTACCCCGGAAAAGATCATCAAGGCGCTCAAGGAAAAAGCTTCTCAAAAGATTTGAAATTTATTGTTTTCATCAAAATAGATTATATAATCAAAGAATAACCCTAAAATATCAAGAATAAGGCCTATGAAACGAAAACTATTACCATTTTTATTTTTAGCCGTCTTTGCTTCAGGGTGTACGGTGTATCAGATCAACTCCAAAGACCTCTCACAGGAGTATTATCCGCCCAAAACAAACATCAATGATGTGGCGTATATTCAGAACGTCAACAAACCCTATACCGAGATCGCCGTTGTCTCCGTCACCACAGAGCGCGAGCAGCCTTTTGCCGATGTTCTGCCGAAATTAAAGCAGGAAGCCGGCAATCTTGGCGCTGACGCCATCACCGATGTCCATAACGGCGCCACTTCTTTCTGGGAAAAGCTCAAGCCCCAGAGGCTCATCGGTAATGCCTATATCCGTACCACCTACACCGCTAAAGCCATCGTTTGGAAATAAGCTTTAACAGCCTTTTATCATTTCTTCAAAGGAGGTGTCATGAAAGCAGTAGCCGTCATCACTGTTTTATTGGATACCTTTTGTTGGTTTTGCGGCTTAATTGAATCTTCCGTTAAATTATTAAGGGGCCATGGGGTTTCTGCCCCGGCAGCACCCCCTCAACCTCACATTGGGCTTCTTGTTTTCTTTGCGGTGCTTTTTGTCATGAATATTGTGACCCTGGTTTATTTATGCAAAAAAGACGAAAACCCGGAGGCTAAAAAGAATGGGGTGGATTTTAAAAAGATATTCTTGGGGATCGCCTGGTTTGCCATTATTTATTTTGTTGTTTGTTTCATCACGGGAGTGATCATGGGTGCCTGGGTGGGGGCAACTGCTCCTTCCGATCTGCATAATTCGATCAGCACGGCAACGCATGGTTTTTTCATCAGATACGGCTTACTGTTGTTATTGGGGTCTGCTTTGGCGGCTGTTTTAGGTACCGTCAAGGGGTGGCTGCCGTTTACTAAAGAATGATACCGAAAAATAGACGGCCTGTTTTTGTAGAAAGTGGCGGACATTTTTATTATGAAATGTCCGTTATTTTTTTATCGCTTCCAATTCTTCCGGAGTATTGAAACTTTTGACGATGCCTGGATCGTCGATTTCGACGGTTTGCGGCGGATGGTCCGCGAATAAGGAATTAAGCCCCTGATTTGAAGGGATATGGAAGGCTTCCGGTTTTAAACGTCGGTGAAAGACCGGGGGATGTCCTTTTTGGCCCTGATAAGTCGGTATCAGAATATCCGGGGCCGATTTCTCGAAATGACCGATGATTGTATCGATACTGGAAGTTTTTACCGCAGGGCAGTCCACAGGTAGAAACATCACCCCTTCGCATGAATCATCCGCCTGCCGCCAGCCTTCCTGCATTGAAGACAGCTGCCCCAAATTGTGGTTTTTATTATAGACAACCCGTATCCGGCTGTGTATAAATATAAATGGCGTTATTTCCCGGGCGTGGTCTCCTAAAACGATGATGATCTTTGCGCAGCGGCATTTGAGCAGGGTGTTTTGAAGGTGTTGGATGACGGTCGTCCCGGATATGTTTGCCAAAGCTTTAGGCGACCCGAAACGCCGGCTCGACCCTGCGGCCAAAAGAATACAGGTGACCATAAATTTATTATAACTTAAAGGCGGAACCGTTCGCAACGATAAAACTTAACGAAGTCAAAGCAATTGGGCCTATGGAGGTCATGGATGTCAATATCTCTCTATTTAGCTGTTGTGTTTGCGGCTTTATACTGGGTGGCCAGGATCTTGCTGCCTGAATTGGCAGGACCTTCTTTAACGAAAAAAGTCTCCCCGCCGGATGGCTCTGCCGTTGACTTGTCCCCGGAAACAGGGGATAAAGGGATCGAAAAATTAGAGACCCTGCTTAAAGAAAAAAATGATATTATGGCTGCTTTGCAGAGAGATTTAAAAATTTCTCAAATCCAGGTGCGCGAATCCGATAAGATCAAATCACTGCTTGAAGAAGAGATCCGCCGTTTGAGGGAGCAAAACCGTATGTTCAGGTCTGAATTAGGCCTGCCCGCAATCCAACCCCAGGAAAACCCCTTAACATAAATTGCAAGGAGGTGGATGTAATGCTGCAGGCCTGTCGTTTATTGCTTCTTGGTTTATGTTTTATCATACCCTTTTCGTCAACCCAAGCTATAGGAGCCGATGTGAATCCAACCATTGTTGTTTTGCAAACCAATCAAGGGGACATCGAATTGACCCTGTTCCCTGATAAAGCGCCCAAGGCGGTCGAGAATTTTGTAGGCCTGGTCCAAAAAGGTTACTATAATGGCATCATCTTTCATCGCGTGATCAAGGGTTTTATGATCCAGGGCGGTGATCCCACAGGAACAGGCACCGGAGGTGCAAGTTTGTGGGGAGGGACCTTCGCGGATGAGATCAACCCTGACCTTGTATTCGACAAGGCGGGTATTCTGGCCATGGCTAACCGGGGGCCGGATACCAACGGCAGCCAATTTTTTATCACCACCGCGCCCGCGCCGTGGTTGAACGGCCATTATACCATTTTCGGCCGGGTGAGCGCCGGATACGATGTGGTTTCGAAGATTGAAAAAACCCCGACAGGCCCGGGCGACCGTCCCTTGCAGGACCAGACGATCATCAAAGCTTACGTAAAATAATGTCTTCTGATATTCTTTACAAAGCTCTGGAAGCTTCGCAAAAGGGCAAAAATTATGCCTTTGCCACCATCACCGAGGCGACGCTCAAAGGCACCCCCCGCAAGACCGGCGCCAAGATGATCGTTTTTGAGGACGGCAGCACCTTCGGCACGATCGGCGGCGGGCGCAATGAGAAAGCGGCCATTGCCGAGTGCCTTAAAGCCATCCAAAGCCAAAAGCCCGCGAACGTCACCTATAATTATTTCGGCCGCGAAGGGGAGTCTGTCTGCGGGGGCCAGATGAAGGTCTTTATTGAACCTTTTGCCCTCGATGAGCATTTGATCATCTGCGGCGCGGGGCATATTGCCTTGCCTTTGTCGGCCATGGCCAAGATCCTTGGCTTTAAGGTCACGGTCATCGATGACCGCAAAGCCTTTGCCAATAAGGACCGTTTCCCTCATGTGGACAGGATCATCGTCGGCCGTCATGCCGGTGAATTGGCCAGGGTGAAGCTCGGGTCCAATGACTATGTGGTCATTGTCACCCAGGGCAACGAATATGATTTTGAGTGTCTTAAAGCGGTGATCAAATCCTCCGCCGCCTATATCGGCGTCATTTCCAGCAGGCCCAAGAAGGCCAAATTTTTCGGGCGGCTCAAAGAGACGGGTATTGAAGAAAAATATTTAAAACGGGTGCGCATCCCCATGGGCTTGGATATCGGGGCCCAGACCCCGGAAGAAATTGCGGTATCCGTCGCGGCCGAGATGATCGCGGTCAAAAACGGGGATCACATCGGCACGGACAAGTTCAAGAAATAAGAAATTATTGGAGAACACATTATGACTAAAGAAGAGGCCATTGACATCATACGTGATGCCGGTTTCGGTTTTTTGGCGACGGTTGAGGCCGGGAAACCGCGTGTGCGCCCCATGATGCCGTACTTAAGCGAGGAAGGGGAGTTATTGCTGGCCCTTTTAGGCCGTTCAAGGACGATCGCCCATATTAAAGCCAATCCCAACGTGGAGGTCTGTTTTGTGGACCGTAAAATGTGGTATGCCAGGGTCAGCGGGACCGCGGCGCTGAGCACGGACATCGTCAAGAAACAGCTGGTATTCGAGAACGTCCCGATGCTGCGCCAATATTTCGCCGGTGCCGAAGACCCTAATTATCATTTGGCGGTCATTAAAATCACCTCCGTGGAAGCCATGACTCCCCACAGCAGGCTTCCGGAACAAATCGGTTTGGTCTGACACAATGGTTGATAATCAGCGCCGGTATAGAAGGATTGAAAAGCCCATCCACATATTATTTTGTGCCGTGGGCGCGGCGTCTCAAAGATGGGACATGTCCATTATCCAAAACATCAGCTCCGGCGGGATCAAATTCCCCACCTCGAACGGCGCGGATTTAAATAATAAGACCCTCCTGGTAAAGATCAATTTTCAGGAATTATTGCCCCGCCGCCTGGAGCTTAAGGCAAAGGTGCTCAGCTCCAAATTGCGCCCCAACACCAAAATCTTCGATGTCAGGGCCCAGTTTATCGATGTCTCCGAAGAGCAAAGGAATGATTTGTTTTTAATGGAACAGATTATCGACCAGAAGAAGTGACCGAGTCCCTTTTTAATGCTGGCTGCTTTTGAATTCCGCAACCAAAGCCTGGATGGTTTGTTTGGCGTCACCGAAGATCATGCGGGTGTTCTCGTAATAGAACAACTCATTTTCAATACCGGCAAATCCTGTTGCCATTGAGCGTTTGAGAACAAAGACGGTCTTGGCTTTGTCTGCGTTGATGATGGGCATTCCGTAGATCGGGCTTGATTTATCATGGCGTGAGGCGGGATTGACCACGTCATTGGCGCCGATGATGATGGCCACATCCACGGTGTCCATCAGGGGATTGATGGCGTCCATTTCCAACAATTGATCGTAAGGGATATTGGCTTCCGCCAAAAGGACATTCATGTGTCCGGGCATGCGGCCTGCCACGGGATGGATGGCATATTTGACATCGCAGCCGTTTTTCTCCAGGAATTCGCTGAGTTCCCGCACCGCGTGCTGGGCCTGGGCCACGGCCATGCCGTAACCGGGGATGAACACGACCGATTTGGCGTTTTCAATGATTAAAAAGGCGTCTTCGACGGACATCGCCTTGGCTTCCTTTTTCTCGTCACCGCCTGCCTTTTTGACCACGCTTCCGAAAGCTCCGAAGATGACATTGCCGATCGAACGGTTCATGGCCTTGCACATGATGATGCTTAAGATCATCCCGTTGGCGCCAACCAAAGAACCCACAACGATCAAAAGGGTGTTGTGGATGACAAAGCCCGTGGTGCAGGCCACGATCCCCGAATAACTGTTCAACACGGAGATCACCACCGGCATGTCCGCGCCGCCGATGGGGATGACGATAAAGACACCGAAGACAAGGGACAGTCCCAGGATCATCAAAAACAGGTCATATCTGGCCGGGTGCATGATGAACAAAACGCCCAAGATAACGATCGAGGCGATGAGGGCCGTGTTGAGCCATTTTTGGCCGGTGAACACAATGGGCTTGCCCGGGATGTTTTCGCTTAATTTTCCCCAGGCGATCCCGCTTCCGGTGACGGTCAGGCCGCCGATGACAATGGACAAATAAAGGGTGATGGCGTTGGTCAGATCCGTTGTGCCGTGCACCTGATAGGCGGTCCAATCAACGAATACGCTTGCCATGGCGCCGCAACCGTGCAGTAAGGCGATCATTTCCGGCATCTGGGTCATGGCGGCTTTGAAAGCGACCAGGGCGCCCAAGGACCCGCCGATGATAATGCCTATGGCGATCCACTGAAAGCTGATGATGTGGCCGTTGAATAAGGTGGCCAAAACCGCCAGGAGCATCCCTATGGAAGACAGGATATTACCCCGCCTGGCGGTGACAGGGGACCCCAAAAATTTCAAGCCGAAAGCAAACAGAACGGAACTGATGATATAAACGAAATTGGTGGCAAATGCGGTGTTCATCATTATCCTTTTTTCTTAAACATTTTAAGCATGCGTTCAGTGACCAGGTATCCGCCTATGACGTTAAAGGTGGCCAAAGCCACAGCCCCCGTACCCAGGAATATCGTCAAGGGGCTGTTGGCGTCTGTTCCCGCGGCGGCCAAAGCGCCGACGATAATAATGCCGCAGATGGCGTTGGCTTCCGACATCAGGGGGGTGTGCAATAACGGAGGTACGCGGGTGATGAGCGCGAAACCCAGGAATATGGAAAGTGCCAGGATAAACAGTTGAGAAATAAGGTCCATAAGAATCTCCCTATTTTATGTTCTTGACCAAAAGGCCCTATTGCTTCGGCTACGATAGCTTTTTGACGGTTTCATTGACGATTTGCCCCTGATGGGTGATCAAAGCGCCTTTGATAATTTCATCTTCGACGTTAAGTTTAAACGCCTTGCTGTCCTTGTCCCAGTATTCTTCCAGCAGATTATGCAAATTCGCCGAATACATCTGGCTCGCGTGCACCGCGACCCGTGCGGGAAGATTGCCCATGCCTAAAATGCGCACGCCGTTGCCCGACACCGTTTCTTCGTTAAGTTTGGAGCCTTCTACATTCCCGCCCGACTCAACGGCCATGTCGACAACGATGGCGCCTGGCTTCATTTGGGCAATGATGTCCTTGTTCAGGACCACCGGGGCCCGCCGTCCGAAGAGCTGGGCCGTGGTGATGACAACGTCCGACTGGGCGCAAACCTTGGCCATGCCCTGGCGCTGTTTTTCCAGTTGTTCGGGAGTCAGCGCCTTGGCATAACCCTGGGCTGTCTGGCCCGTTTCCCCTAAATCGATTTCTATAAATTTGGCGCCCAGGGATTGCACCTGTTCCTTGACCACGGGACGGGTATCAAAGGCCTCGACGCGGGCGCCTAAACGTTTGGCGGTGGCAATGGCTTGCAGGCCCGCCACCCCGGCGCCGATGATGAAAACGCGGGCAGGGGCAATGGTGCCTGCCGGCGTCATGAGCATGGGGAATATTTTAGGAAGGCGTTCAGCCGCTAAAATAACGGTCACATACCCGGCCAGGTTCGCCTGTGAACTCAATGCATCCATTTTCTGGGCCTTTGTCGTGCGGGGGATCATCTCCATGCTGAAGGCGCTGATCTGGTTTTGGGCCAGGGCCTGCACCAGATTCTTTTCATTGAACGGGTCAAGGAAACTGATATGGATGGAGCCCTTTTTCAAAAGGCCGGTCTCTTCTACGGGCGGTTTACGCAGGCGAAGGACAATATCGGCGCAGGACAGCAGGCCAGAGCGGTTGTTTTCAACCGAGGCTCCGGCCTTCTTATATTCTTCATCGCTGATGCCGATAGAAGCCCCCAAGCCGGATTCAACGGTGATTTGGGCCCCTTTTTTGACCAGCCGGTCCACGGAAGAAGGGATGAAAGAAACCCTGGATTCTCCGGGATGCGTTTCTTTGGGAATTCCTATGATCATGACCGCTCCTGTTATATTGACTTTGAAATAATAATGCCGTCATTTTGAACTAAAGGACCTTATAAGTCAAGTTCATTCATGGAAAAAGAGACAGGAGCTTTTTGGCGGGCCCCTTTTTCATGTATTTTTCTTGTTTTATCCGGGTGATTCGGATAGAATCTACATCTATTCCTTAAAATTCTACCTTGAGGTCAAAAAGCATGTTTCAAAATAAAAATATCTTTGAGATCATATCAGCCGGCGGGGCCACCATCTATCTTCTTATTTTTTGCTCCATTATTTCCATTGCGGTCATCATTGAGCGTATTGTTTATTATAAGCGCCGTTCGCAATATTCCCGGGTCGATATTTTCAACCAGGTGCGCAAAGAAGTGACCGGCAACCGCGTCCTTAATGCCATAGGGCTTTGCAAAAACATCGATACGCCGGTGGCAAAGGTGGCCCTGGCAGGACTTAACCTGCACGGGCATGACGAAAAGCTCATTGCCAATGCCATGGAACGCGAGATCACCGTTGAGACGATCAAATTGGAGCGTTTTACAGGCATCATAGGCAGCATCGGCGGCACTGCGGTGTATATAGGGCTCTTGGGCACCGTCCTGGGGATCATGCGCGCTTTCAATAATATAGGGAAAGCGGGAAGCGGCGGCATGAATGTGGTGACGGTCGGCATCGCGGAAGCCCTGATATGCACGGCTGCGGGCTTGCTTGTGGCCATACCGGCGGTGCTTTGTTATAATTGGTTTACCCGTAAAATCGATAATTTTGTGGTTGATATGGAATTGGCCGCGTCCGAGCTGGTTGATCTATTGTGTTCCAAAAAGAAATGAGAAGACGGCAAAGAAATTCCCAACTGATTGCGGACATCAACATCACCCCTTTCACCGATGTTATCCTGGTCTTATTGATCATTTTTATGATCACAACCCCTTTTATTTACCGTTCCAGCATCAAGATCGCCTTGCCGAAGGTCTCCGGCAACCAGCGGCCTTTGATGAGGACAAAGGACATCGATGTCAGCATCACTTCCGCCGGGGAGGTTTATTTAAACAATGAAAGATACAACCTGAAGCTGGACCTGGATCTTTTCAAATTCAAATTGAGGCAGCTCATGAAAAGGTATAATAACCCTGCCCTTATTATTGATGGGGACCGTAATGTGAAATATGATTATGTGGTGCAGGTCATTGATGCCGCTTCCAAGGTGGGGATCCAGCATCTCGTTTTAGCGACTCAGATCAAAAGATAGGTTTATTTAACGAAAGAGGATAGGACATGCCAGTTTTAGGAACACAGGAACGCCCTTTAAGGGTGGCTATTGTAGGCAGCGGTCCCAGCGGTTTTTATACGGCTGATGCCATTTTAAGGCAGAACATAATAACAAAGGTGGATTTATTCGATAAACTGCCAGTACCCTTTGGTTTGGTGCGTCACGGGGTCGCTCCGGACCATCAAAAGATCAAAAATGTCATCAAAATTTTTGAAAAAATCGCGGTTAACCCTCAATTTTCCTATTTTGGTAATGTTACGGTGGGCAAAAACATCGGTGTTTTTGAGTTGAACAAGTATTATGACGCGGTAGTTTTTGCTTACGGTGCGGAAACCGACCGGCATTTAGGGGTGCGCGGGGAAGATTTGGCCGGCAGTTGTACGGCCACGGAATTTGTGGGCTGGTATAACGGGCACCCGGACTTCCAGGACCGCCATTTCGACCTTTCCGGCGAAGTTGCCGTTATTGTGGGCAACGGTAACGTGGCCATGGATGTGGCCCGGATCCTTTGTAAAACCCCGGAAGAGTTGAAGAATACGGACATCACTCAAAATGCCCTGGATGTTTTGGCGGAAAGCAAGATCAAGGAAGTGCATCTTTTTGGCCGCAGGGGGCCTGTCCAGGCTTCTTTTACATCACCGGAGCTTAGGGAAATGGGAGAATTGAGTTCTTGCTATCCTGTTGTTGATCCAAAGGATTTACAGCTCAATGAATCCAGCCTTAAAGAGCTTCAAGACACTGCCAATGCCTGGCATAAAAAGAACTACGAGATCATGAAAAGCTATTTGTCCATCGATCCGCAGGGCCGCAAGCGTAAATTTGTCATGCATTTTTTCCGCAGTCCTGTTGAAATTATGGGAAAAGGGCGGGTGCAGAAGGCCAGGTTTGAGATCAACGCCCTGACAGGCGATCCCAATAAGCAAAAGGTCAGGGGAACAGGTAAATTTGAAGAGATCGACTGCGGCATATTCTTTCGCAGTGTCGGATATTCAGGCACCCGCATCCAGGGTCTCCCGTTTTCCACTGAAGCAGGTATTGTTCCCAACCAGTTAGGCCGGGTCGTCGATTCCGAGCAGATTTTTACCGGTTGGTACGTGGCCGGCTGGATCAAAAGAGGCGCTGTAGGCATTATCGGGTCCAATAAACCTGATGCCGAAGAGACGGTCAGGTCCCTTATGGAGGACATAGGGCATTTAAACCCCTGTGAGATCCCCAGCAGCGAAGAATTGCTCAAACTTTTAAGATCCAGGGAAGCCATGGTCGTCACCTTTGACGATTGGAAGAAGATCGATGCCGCAGAGATCCAGCGGGGGGTCCAGTTGGGCAAACCCAGGGAAAAATTCGCCCGCATCACGGGGATGCTATCCGCTATTTTCAACAGAATACATCCGGAAAAAAAGTATTAGACTTTCCTTATGAAATAGGGTATATTAGGAATCACTAATCTACCCCAAGATAAGGGGAAAAATTCCCCATGGGGGTTTTAAGGAGGTAATTCCTATGATTGGACCGCATAGCCAAGAGTCGAATCAAAAGGCCCAACAGGAAGAGGAAGCAACATTTGCCTGGGATGAGGCTAATGTCTTGATCTGAAAATTCCATAAGTTTGGGTAATTTTAAACCCTTCGCCGAAGTTTTGGTGAAGGGTTTTTTAATTTATTTGTAAGTCCATATTTTATATATAGTTGTAATGTATTGTGGTTTTGCCCCTTGTATCTTGTCATGAGACGTGTTATCTTTTCTTTATTCAGGTAAGCGTTTTCTTTGGCCGGATCAGCCGGCACTCACAGTTGTTCCTCCGGGCGCTATGTTCAAAAGACCGTTAAGTCTGCTCATTATTTTTGCTTTTGTTTTAACATCCATAGGCCCTCTTTGCCCTGTTCCATGCTCTGCAGCAGTGGATGGATTAGGCCTGCCGGCGCCTGGGACCATGGTCAATTTAAGCCCGGCCTACCAACCGGTCATCATCAGAGGTTTGACCGTCCATAAAGACAACCCTTTCTTGTTCGACTTTATCGTGGATACCGGCCAGGATCACATGTCCGGAGAGCCTTTGAAAAAAGAAGGCGAAAAGCTCATCAAGTATTTTTTAGCCTCCCTGAGCATCCCTGACAAAGACGTATGGGTCAACCTCTCACCTTATGAGAAAGACAAGATCATTCCTGAAGTTTTAGGCCGGACGGGTATGGGCCGCGACCTTCTGGAGGAGGACTATATCCTAAAGCAGGTCACAGCTTCTCTCATTTATCCGGAGAGGCAATTAGGCAAGACCTTCTGGGACACGGTGTATGCCAAGGCCCGGGCTATGTACGGCACAACGCAGATACCGGTCAATACCTTTAACAAGGTCTGGATCATGGCAGACAGGGCGCAGGTTTATGAGCATGGGCAAACCGCCTTTGTGGTGGATAGTCATTTAAAGGTGATGCTGCAAGAGGATTACCTGGCCCTGAAAAATCACGAAGGAGCGGTCGCGCATCCCCAAGGGGCGAAGCAATCACATTCCCTTGTCTCTCAAATTGTCCGTCAAATCATCCTTCCCCAACTTGAAAAAGAAGTCAATACCGGCAAGAACTTCGCTAAGCTTAGACAAATATTCAATTCCATCATCCTGGCCAACTGGTACAAGAGGAATTTAAAGCAGGCGCTTCTCAACCAGGTATATGCCGATAAAGGGAAGGTCAAAGGCATAAATTTAAACGATCCCAACGTCAAGGAACGGATTTATGAGCAATACCTGAAAGCCTACAAAAAGGGGGTCTTCAATTATATTCAGGAGGACATTAACGCCTCCGATGGTGCAAAGATACCAAGAAAATATTTTTCAGGAGGTATCAATGAGGGCATGGCTGCTGATCCTGCCATAACCCATGATGCGGCGGCTTTGGCCGCATCCTTGCCCCGCAGGACCATGGTTGATTTTATGACTGAAGCTTCCCCCTATACGGATAGGGCCATGAGTCATCGGAATGCTGTAAAGACCAAAACGGATTACAGGACAAAAAAGGATTTGGAGTACCCGTCGATCGAAGATCAGATAAACATAATAGCGGGGGTCAGAAGGTCTGTTATGGAACATCCTCCTGTTAAAGGGCAAAATTCAAAATACAGAATCCGCATCCTGAGCGCCCAATTCCTTGAGAAAAAAAGTGAGACGGGCTATTTGGAAAGTTTATACAGGTCCCCCGCACTGGAGCAATTAAGGGAAAAAGGATACGCATTGAAAAAGGACGACAACGGGCTTTATCTGGAACGTAAGATTATTTCCCGGGAAGATCTATTGCGTATTTTCGCAGGGGTCTTGGGGAAATTACGGAGGGATTATTGGAAGGATGTCGTGCCCTTATATGGGCAGGGCAAGCTGTCTGAGAAAGATGTCCGCAGGGTTTCTTATCCGTCGGCCGGCATGGGATTGATTAAAGATGCCGGTGCTGTTTTTGATAACGGCAGGCTCTTGACATCCGGCCGGGATATTCAACAAGTTATTGGTAAAAATGCTTTTGTGCTTTGGCCGGCGGACGGTCAGAAAAATCTTTCATTTGCACTGGTCTTTACCGGCCGGGGCGGGGCGGTTCTTGACGCGGCGAGGGCATCTAAACCCGATGCCGCCATGACCGGCAGGGGCAAAAAGACCCATCCTCTCTATTTGAAAGTGCAGTCTTTATTTTCACAACCGCTTCAATTTGCCGATGCGGTGGCCCGCGTCCCCGGGAAAAATGGAGGGGATGAAATCCGTATTAAACGCGAAAGTCCGGGCAGTTATCTTGTTCAACGGACCCTGCTTCCCGGCCCCGTACGCATAGAAAACAGCCAGGATAAGAATTTTTCTTTTAACTTTGCAATACGGGGTGGCCAATTCGTTATAGCTACCAACGCCATGGCCCCGGATAGCGTGAAGTTTGTTTTTGAGCAAAAGAAACTGGAATGGGGGCCGGATCAATCCGTCAAAGAGGAAGTAACGACTAAAAAAAGAGAAATAAGAAATCTCAGCCTTAATCACTTTAACAGGCTGGGCGGCCTTTCCAATGGAGAGAGGATAGAAATTAATTTCGGCTACTACACACAGAAAATAGTTTTGACCTACAGGGATGGGAGTCTGTTTTTGGAAAAGCCCTTTGAGTTGTCATCGAGGAATTCGATTTCTTTTGAGAGAAAAGACGGGACATATATATTGCGGGCTTCGGCGCATTCGCATTTTGATCAGGCGAACATCAAAATTTATGCTGATACGGAATTTTCTTACAGGCCGATGCTTCCGGGCGGGCAAGCCGACCGGGCGATGACAAGCGCTCAAAAAAGGGTCGAAAGCAGTTTGCAGGACTTGATCGGGGAGGGTTTAGGGGTCATACACCCGGAAATCCTGGGCATTCTATCCATACCGGCCGTTTTAAAGGGGGGGAAAATAAGGGATGTGGAAAGCATTTTTGTTCATTTGAGGCAATTTGTTCCGATAACCCAGGAAGGTAAAATGTGGAACTCCACATTAAATGACGAAGAGGCTGCTTTTTTAACTTGGGCGGTGATGATCAGAGACCAAACTAAAATTGAGAAGCTCTTAAGAAATTTTTATGGCAAATTCTCTTTAGGATTGAATAGAAGAATATACCGTAGCGAAGCCGTTTTTTTGACCGTGGCTGCGGCGATCAGGGGCGGGGATGACGCTGCCGGTGAGGTGGAAAATGATTTTGAACGGTTTGTGACTCCGGTGGAGAAAGGCGGGTATGGGCTGAAAGGACATTTTGCAAGTCTATTGACGATCGCGGCGCAATTGATGGAAAGAAAAGATATTCAGCGGCTCATGGATGTTTATGATTATTGGCATGTGAAAAAACAACAGGGACCGGAAGTGGCGGCGGTGTTGTCCATGGCGACGGTGAGTAAGGGGGCGGATATTGAAAATGGGGAACATGAGATTAAAGGCGACTTTAAATTTAAGAAGAAATTAAGTTTGGACGGCAGGGAAGTGGAGCTTAATGAAAAAGCCCGTTCCTTTCTTGCCCTTGCCTGCGCCTTGGCCGATACCTCCGACGCGGCGATGACGGGGGCCCCTTTCGTTCCTGCCATGGCCGCCCAAAATCCCGGCGGTATCGATTTGAGCACCTCCGGCGGCATGCAGTGGAAAATCCGCAAGGATGGAGCCGGCGTCGAAATGAACATCGACCCTGCCATGGCGGCACGGATACGGGCGCGCGGCATCGACGGGCTTTCGCCGGTTATTTTCAAGATCACGCCGGTTACCGACGTCTGGGTGCTGGCCGGCTTGAAAGCCCCCGCCTGATAAAATCCCCCTCTTTTATTCAAATCATTTTTTTGCAAAGAAAATTGACATTGAAAAAAACAGAAGTAAGATAAAAGTATAAATATTTCACTAACAATTTAAGGGCTAAAGGATGATTTATGAAAAATCTGGTGCTGGTCGTGGTGGCGGTATTTGTACTGACAACGTTTATCGGCTGCAACAAAAAGAAAGAGCAAGAAGCTTTTGACAACGGGGTTTCCACGGAAAATTCAGTTTCTGTTTCTGACAATTCCGCTCAAAATGTTGATATGAGCAACTCTATTCCTGTCGTCGTTGAAAATTCATCGGCCGCTTCCCAGGAGGTCAGCGAGCCTGCCATGGCCCCCAGTTCCGCGACGGGCACGGCCAGGCCCTCCAACAGTAAACAAATCCAGCAGGCCTTGAAAAACGCCGGCTTTTACAGCGGCGCCATCGATGGCAAGATCGGGCCGATGACCAAAAGGGCCGTCGAAGCTTTTCAGAAAAAGAACGGTTTGAAAGCCGACGGCAAGGTCGGTCCGAAAACATGGCAGGTTCTGTCCGGTTATTTAAATAAGGATGCGGAGGTGCCTAATCCTTCCGCCGAGAGTCAGGCCGTCGCGCAGTAAGAATCATTTGACAAGAAAATAAAAGTGAGGCATACTTTTATCAGTAAAAATGCGCCAGGTGTGTCACGTACAAGTCAAGGAGGATCAAGGTAATGGCAAAAGGTAAAGTCAAATGGTTCAACAATCAAAAAGGTTATGGTTTCATCACTCCCGAGAACGGCAAGGATGTTTTTGTCCATCACACTGCGATCAAATCAGACGGTTACAGGACCCTTGAAGAAGGCCAGGAAGTCGAATTTGACATTCAACAGGGCCCCAAGGGCGAGCAAGCCGTGAATGTTACTAAAGCATCATAAACGCATGCGATTTCTAAGGCCCCGCCCCTAAAGCGGGGCCTATTTTTTTTGAAAGTTTTTATGCCCGAAAAATTGATACGTGAAAAATTGCATCTTCCGTCAAACGGGGACAAGCTTCTGTTGCATTCCTGCTGCGCTCCCTGTTCGGCGGAATTAATGGAAGCGCTTTTGGAGTCGAAGATCGATTTTACCATTTTTTTCTACAACCCCAACATCCATCCCCGTCAGGAATACGAGATCCGTAAAAATGAAAACATTAAATTCGCCCGGAAAATGAACATTCCCTTTGTGGACGCTGATTATGACACCTCCAATTGGTTCGCGCGCGTCAAGGGCCTTGAATTCGAGCCGGAGAAGGGTGCCCGCTGCAGCGCCTGTTTTAACATGCGTTTTGAACGCACGGCGCTTTATGCCCATGAGCATGGTTTCAGGACCATTGTTTCGTCGCTGGGGATATCCCGCTGGAAAGACATGGACCAGGTCAATGAATGCGGCGCCAAAGCTGCGGCGCGTTACGAAGGCATGACCTACTGGACCTATAACTGGCGTAAAAAGGGGGGATCGGCCAGGATGTACGAAATTTCCAAGCGTGAAGAATTTTATCAGCAGGAATACTGCGGTTGCGTCTATTCCTTAAGGGACACCAACATGTATCGCGTCAGCAAAGGTCTGGCCCGCATTGAAATTGGAAAAAAATTCTATCAAAGTTGAAATGCCCTCGAGGCCGCCGAAGGTCACCGCTTCAGCCGGCGGAGTGGTCCTCAACGCCCGGGGAATGGTTTTGGTCATCAACCAAAATAAAAATTCCTGGTCCCTGCCCAAAGGCCATATTGAGCCCGGCGAGGAACCGCTCGACGCTGCCGTCCGTGAGATCATGGAAGAATCCGGGGTGGCTGATCTTGAATTTCTTAAAATATTAGGGACCTATGGGCGTTATAAAATAGGTAAAAATATCCAGGATGACAAACTTGAATGGAAGCTGCTGATATTCTTTTTATTCAAGACCGGACAAAATGAGTTAAAACCGCAGGACCCCCACCATCCGGAGGCCCGGTGGGTGGCCCCCGATGAAGTCGTCAATTTATTGACCCATCCCAAAGACAAGGCGTTTTTCAAAAGCATCCGTTCGCAAATCGGAAATGGATCCCGTTGATTACACTCAGGACTTTTCTTTAGACCCGGCTCACGTGTGGCTGAATGTGGCCAGTGAAGGGCCTCTGCCTAAAAAAGCCGCCGCCGCTTTACAAGAGGCCGTGGCCTGGAAATCCGCGGTGCATTTATTGACCGTTTCAAAATTTCAAACGGTCCCTCTGGAATTAAAGAAAACCATCGCGCGCCTTATCCGGGTGGACCACGGGGACGTGATCCTGGGCAACAGCGCCACCTACGGGCTGCACCTTTTGGCCAACGGGCTTCAATTCAAAGCCGGGGATGAGGTCCTCCTTTTGCAGGATGATTTCCCGACGGACATTCTGCCGTGGCTGTCCCTGCAGTCCAGAGGCGTTGTTGTCCGCCAGCTTAAAGCCCAACACCATGTCCTGAGTTGCCGGGAGCTTGAAGAGGCTTTTTGCGCCCGGACAAAATTGGTCTGCCTGCCGCTTGTCCATTCATTCACGGGATTTAAACAGGACATCGGCGCCGTCAGCAAACTATGCCGTAGTCGGGGCATTCTATGCGTTGCCAATTTGAGCCAGGCGGCCGGGGCCTTTGAGATCGACCTGCGGCAATGGCAGGTGGATGCGGTGGTTTGCGCCGGATATAAATGGCTGTTGGGCCCTTACGGGACCGGGTTTTGCTGGATAAGGCAAGAGGTGCGACGGCAATTGAACTATGCCCAAAATTACTGGATCAGCCTCATGGATGAAAGCAGCCTCAATGCGCAGGGGCCGCTTACTCTTAAGGACGACCGTTCGGCCAGGCGGTATGATGTTTTCGGTACCGCTAATTTCTTTAATTTTGTGCCGTGGCACTCGTCCATTGAGTTTTTATTATCCATGGGGCTTCAATCAGTCGAGCGGCATAACCGGTCATTGGTCGATCAACTGGTCGATGGGCTTGACTTGGGTTTGTTCGATCTGGTCAGTCCCGCGGCCCGCAATGAAAGGACCAATATCGTCGTTTTCTCCTGCAAGGACCCTTCCCGCAACAAGGGACTGTTCGATCTTCTAAGTGCACAGGGTTTTCATTTGGCCCTTTGGAAAAACAACTTGAGGGCATCTCCCCATATCTATAACACGCCCCAGGAAATAGTAAATCTGCTTAAGGCCCTTGATGCCTGTGCGGCAAAATAAAAAATATCCATAAAGGCCCGCGCAGGCTATAATGTGTCTTAATTAAAATTTCATCTTTTCCTTATTATAATTTTATAGAAACGATATAGGATCGTTATAATGTCCAAGAAGAAGATCCTCGTAGTCGAAGACGACCGCGATATCAGCGAACTTATTGCCTATAATCTTCAACGTGAAGGTTATGATGTGGCCTGTCTGTACGACGGCGCTCAGGTGGTGGACTTTGTCCGCAAGCGAAAGCCTGAATTGATCGTCCTGGATTTAATGCTGCCGGAAATCGACGGGATCGAGATCTGCCGTACCCTCAAAAGCGACGCCTCGACCGGGCATATCCCCATTGTCATGCTGACCGCCAAAGGCGAGGAGGCTGATGTGGTGGTGGGGCTGCAGATGGGGGCGGATGATTACATACCCAAACCTTTCAGCCCCAAGGTCCTTGTGGCGCGGATCAAGGCCATCGGCCGCCGCACCTTGGATTTGAAACTGTCTTCCGCGGCGGCCCAGGATATCCGTAATTTCGGTGAATTCAACATGGACCTGCTTAAGCACCGTATTTCCTACAAAGGCAGGGAAGTCAAATTGACCTCCATTGAATTTGATATCGTCGAATTCCTTTCCCGGACGCCCGGCAGGGTGTGGTCCCGCGAACAGATCCTGGACAATGTCTGGAAAGACGGGAAATTCATCATAGACCGCGCCGTCGATGTGCACATCAGGGGCTTGCGTAAAAAACTTCGGGAGGCTGAGAATTACATCGAAACGGTCAGGGGAGTCGGGTATCGATTTAAGGAAGTTGAATGATCTATCTTCTCTGTTTTACCGTTGTTTTGGTCGCCCTGCTGGTCTTTTTGCTTTCGCGCCGCTTCTATCAACGCCGCATTTCCCAGATCCGTTATTCCCACGATAATGTCCGTGACGATTATCTAAAACAGCTCACCACCTCAAGCGTCCAGCGTGAAAATTTCGAGACCATCCTCTCCAGCATGGTGGAAGGGGTCATTGTCATTGATGCCAAGGGCAGGATCCAGCATGCCAGTCCCAATTTCTGCCAATTGTTGGAATTGCGTTCCAAAGAGACCCAGGGCAAATTATACTGGGAAGTCATCTGGAACCAGGAGATCAACGATTCTCTCAGGGAGGCCCTTGCGCATAAGCGGGCCGTCAGAAAGGAGATCGGTATCCTGGATGCGCAGGAATCTTTTTTCAGCATGCAGATCTCTCCTGTCATGGGCAAGGAAGACAAGCTTTTGAGTTTGATCGCGGTCTTCCACGACATTACCGAATTAAAGAAATTGGAGAAGGTCCGTACGGAGTTTGTGGCCAATGTGTCCCACGAATTAAAGACCCCCCTGACCGCCATCAAGGGTTTTGTGGAAACTTTGAGGAATTCCGTCAATGATGATCCTGCCGCCGTGGCGCGTTTTCTGGACATCATCAGCAAGCAGACCCAGCGCCTGGAGAATCTGGTCAGCGATCTTCTGATCCTGTCTTCCATTGAATCAAGGGAAGTCAGAATGAATTTTGTGCCGGAGCCTTTAAGCCCGATTGTCGGTACTGTTGTGGCCTTGCAGAAAAAAGCCATCGAAGCCAAGGGGCATCGCCTCACCGTGGATGTGCCGGAGAGCCTTCCCAAGGTGTTGGTGGACCGCCAGCGGATGGAACAGGTGTTTTTGAACCTGCTGGACAATGCCGTCAAATTCACCCCGCCCGCAGGGCAGATCGCTGTCCGGGCGCGGTGGGAAAATCCTTATGTATGCGTTGAAGTCCAAGACAGCGGGGTGGGGATCCCTGCCGAGCACCTTTCACGGGTGTTTGAACGTTTCTACAAGATCGATAAGTCCCGTTCCAGGGATGCCGGCGGGACGGGGTTGGGTTTGGCCATCGTCAAACATATCATTTCCGCCCATCAGGGGAAAATTGAAGTTGAAAGCGCCGTGGACCAGGGTTCAACTTTCCGTATTTTCCTGCCTTGCCAGAATTAATATGATATAATTAAACTATGATTAGACTTTCAATGGTTTTCTTTGCCTTTTTCTTGATGATGTCCTCATGTTCCTTGGCCTCCGGCATCAACGACGCCAAATTAAAACAAAAATACGGCTCGCAACTCACCCACGCGCCCTTTTTCCTGCGCTATGCTTTTTTAAAAACCTACGGTGAGGATTGGGCGGACAGCAGTTATTCCCAACGGGAACCATTTCTTATGGACTATGAGAAAAACTTAGGCGTTGAAATGGCCCGGGAGAAAGCGGAGGACAGGGCCGAAGCCCAGGAGGAAAAACAACGCCAGGATGAGAGGAAGGACGAATTGCGCAAGGAAAGAGATAGGATAAAAGCCCAGTTGGATGAGGAAAAGGCTGAAGAAAAAGCGGACGAAGAACGCCAGAAATCATTCCAAAATCTTGTCAAAGACCAGGAAAGAAGTCTCCATTCGTTGGAACGGCAAGTTGTCCATTAAGAAAAAAATGCCCCGTTTCCCCCTTCGATTGAATTTGTCAGCTGTTATATTCGACATGGATGGCGTTATCACCGATACCATGCCCTGCCACCTTCGCGCCTGGAGGTCTGTTTTTGCCGCTGAAGGCCTTTACGCCACCCATGAGGACATTTATAAGCGCGAAGGCCAGAAAGGCATTGACAGCGTGCGTGAGTTGTTTGCCGAGAAAGGCAAACCTTTTGACGAAGAGACGGCAAAAAGACTGCTCAAAAATAAAGAGGAATTGTTTAAGCGGACTTTTAAGCGTAAATTCATAGCGGGAAGCAGAAGGTTTATTAAAAAACTTAAGGCCCAAGGCTTTAAGCTGGGCCTGGTGACCGGCACTTCCCGTCATGAGGCCAGAAAGCTCATTCCCGATGCATTATGGGATTGTTTTGATGCCACTGTCTGCGGCTCGGATGTCCAAAACGGCAAGCCTCACCCGGAACCGTATCTCAAGGCCCTGGCGGAACTTAAAATATCTGCGGACCGGGCGGTTGTTTTTGAAAACGCGCCCTTTGGCATACGTTCAGCCCGTGCTGCGGGGCTTTTGTGCATAGCCCTGGAAACATCTTTAAACTCTTCTTATTTAAAAGATGCTGATATAATATTCCCTGCGTTTAAAGCCGTTGAGTCAAAGGTCGAATTTATCCTCACATAAATGAACATCCTTTTGTTTTATAAAAACAGCACGTACGCGGGGTATTTTCTCAGCGATCGCAGGCGCCTGGCCCGCCTGGAAGGGCTTTTGGATTCCGAAGAGGTCGAGCGTTTTCGCCGCACGCATTCAAACCATTTCTGGAGCCTGTCCTCTGTGGAAGCCGTCCTTAAAATGCGGAAATTAAAATTCACCAAGGCCTGCAGGGGGTCTTCCCTCGATTACGGCAATTATGATTTGATCATTACGGTGGGAGGCGATGGGACGTTTCTGGAAGCCGCCAGGCAGGCCAAGAAACAAATCGTGTGGGGCATCAATTCCGATCCCGCCTGGAGTGTGGGCCGTTTTTGCTGCGGCAGTGCCCGGAATTTCAGCGCCTTGCTGGACAGGGTCCTGGCCGGCAAGGTGTCTTCAAGAAAATTGCAGCGTTTAAGCATTTCTTTCAGCGACGGCACGCAATCCATGAATGTGCTCAATGATATTTTGATCTGCCACCATAATCCCGCGGCCATCAGCCGTTATTACCTGACGGTCGGTGCCTCCAGGGAAGAGCAGCGTTCTTCGGGGGTGTGGATCGCGACGGCCGCCGGTTCTTCAGGCGGCATCCATTCGGCCGGCGGTAAAATTCTGCCCCTGGAAAGCAAGAGCTTTCAATATAAGCCCCGGGAGCTTTACGGGGGCAACAGGGTCCGTTACCGGCTCACAGGAGGGGTGCTTAAAAGCGCTCAAAAGATCGTCCTGACTTCGCTCATGCGGGAAGGGGTTGTTTTTGTGGACGGGTCCCATGTGTGCCTGCCGTTTTCTTTTGGTACTAAGGTTTTTGTCCAAGGTTCCATGGACCCTTTAAAGATCATATTCGAATGAAAGCCGTCCTTCTGGTCAGCCATGGCAGCCGGTCGCCCCGGACCAAGAAAGAAATTCTGGCCCTGGTCAACGCTTTGTTCCAAAGATTGCCTGGTGTCATCATTGAATATGCTTTTTTGGATATTGAATCGCCCGACATTCCTGAAGGAATAGATAAATGCGTCTCTCAAGGGGCCGGTGAAATAATCGTGGCCTTGAATTTCCTGAATTCCGGCCGCCACGTGAATGAAGACATTCCTGCCATTGTTGCAGAGGCGCAAAAGAAGCATCCCGGTGTTAAATTTGCCGTCACTCAACCCATCGGGCAGCATTCTCAAATTCCCGGCCTTTTTATCGATTTGATCAATGATGTTTAAACAAAACAGTGTTATTCCCCTGAAAGCGGGGATCCGGTATAAATTTTTTTACAAGGATTTAATCAATTGGTACGCCAAACACAAGCGCGATCTGCCCTGGCGGCGCACCAATGATCCGTATAAGATATGGATCTCGGAGATCATGCTTCAGCAAACCACGGTCGCCACGGTCGTGGCTTTCTATGAGAAATGGATCAGGCTTTTCCCGACGGTCCATGATTTGGCCCGGGCTCCTTTACAGGCGGTTTTGAAACAATGGCAGGGTTTGGGATACTACAATCGCGCCAGGAACCTGCATCAGGCCGCCCGTATCCTTATTAAGGAACACAATGGAGTTTTGCCCCAGGACCGGCAAGCCATAAGCTCCCTGCCCGGGTTTGGGCCTTATACCACAGGATCGGTTTTAAGTATCGCCTACGACATGCCGTTGACGATTATCGACGCCAATGTCCGCAGGGTGGTGATGCGCCTCTTGGGGCTCTCCGGTGAAGCGGACACGAAAAAAGATCCCGGAATAAATGAGTTTCTGCTTAAGGTTTTGCCGGCAAAGAAAGCAGGGGATTTTAACCAGGCCTTGATGGAGTTAGGCGCCCTGGTGTGCCGGGCTAAGGGGCCGCTTTGCCTTTCCTGTCCTGTCGGCAAATATTGCCGGGCGTTCAAAAATGGCAGGCAGGAGATCATTCCTCGTCCCAAAAAGAGGATCATTAAAAATGTTCATGCCGTGATTGCCGTCATTAAAAAAAGGAACAGATATTTTATCCAAAAAAGGCCTTCCCGGGGATTGTTGGCGGATTTATGGGAATTCCCCGGGGGTAAAATCGAGGCCGGGGAGACAAAAAAGAATGCTCTGGCCCGGGAATTAAGGGAAGAATTAGGGGCCGGATTGGTCTCTTCAAAATATTTATTCGATGTGAAGCATTTTTATACGCAATTCAAGGTCCATTTGTCCGTCTTTTCCTGCACATTGAGCAATGAACCCAAGGTTGGCCCTGCGCGCCAATGGGTCAGCTTTAAGGGTCTTGCCCGTTATCCCATGCCTTCCGGCAGCGTCAAAATCATCGAAAAGCTGGCTTCTTTCAAATAGCAGTCAAAGAGATTTTTAAAACGTTTTAGCTTGACAAAATTTCCTTGCGTGATATACTTACTTACATTATCAACTTAGTAATGTTAAATATCGGAGCAATTGATGGCGCCCCTTACGGTCAAAGACAAGCATTGGAGAAGCGTTGCCAAATCTGTTTCCTGGCGCCTGACAGGTACCATAGATACGATCATCATATCCTGGCTGATTACGCACAGGCTGCAGATTGCGCTCACAATAGGATCAATAGAACTTTTTACTAAGATGGTCCTTTATTATTTGCATGAGCGGGCCTGGGAAAAGGTCAAGATAGGGCGTACCGTGGTTGATTATGAAATCTAGGAGACGTGTATGAAGGTTTCCGCAAGGATGGATTACGCGGTCCGGGCGCTTTTGGAGCTTGGCTTGCATTGGCCGGACACCCAGCCTCTGCAATTGGAAGGCATCAGCCGCCGCGCGGGTGTGCCGCAAAAATTTTTGATCCATATTTTGATTGACCTCAAAAATCTTGGGGCGGTAAACAGCATCCGCGGCAAAAAGGGGGGGTATGTTCTTGGGGAAGATCCCAGGAAAATCAATCTTGCCGCCATTGTCAGGCGGCTGGGGGGGATAGGTTCTTTTGAGGAAGAAAAAAGAAAAAAGAAAAATGACAGTGTCAGCCTTTTATGGAAGGAAATAGACAAAAGCATCATCGAAAAACTCGAGAAAATCAGCCTGGAAGACCTGTGCAACCGCCAGCGTCAGGCGGTCAAAACCCTGAGTTTCGATATCTAAAAATCCAATAATAGTGGAGGGGACCATGAAAATAGCAAATGATATTACGGAATTGGTCGGTAACACGCCGCTGGTGCGTTTAAACAAGGTCACCAAGGGCAGTCAGGCGACGGTGGTTGCCAAACTTGAATTCTACAATCCTTTGCATTCCGTCAAAGACCGCATTGGGTTTAATATGATCCGTGCCGCCGAGAAAGCCGGCAAAATCAAAGCGGATACGGTGATCATCGAACCCACATCGGGCAATACAGGCATTGCCCTGGCCTTTGTTTGCGCCGTCAAAGGCTATAAGTTAATGTTGGCCATGCCGGAGACCATGAGCCTGGAGAGGCGCGCCTTGCTTAAGGCCCTGGGCGCGGATTTGATATTGACCCCAGGCGCGCAAGGGATGAAGGGGGCCATCAATAAGGCCAAGGAAATCCATGATTCCGATCCCAATAAATATTTTATGCCCCAGCAATTCGACAATTCCGCCAATGTGGAGATCCACCGTTTGACCACGGCCGAAGAGATCTGGCGCGATACCGACGGCAAGGTCGACATCCTGGTGGCCGGTGTCGGTACCGGCGGCACCATCACCGGTGTCGCCCAGGTGATCAAACCGCGCAAAGCGTCTTTTAAAGCCATTGCGGTCGAGCCCAACACTTCCGCCGTTTTGTCCGGCGGGCAGCCGGGGCCTCATAAGATCCAGGGTCTGGCTGCAGGGTTCATCCCCAGCATCGTGGACACCAAACTCCTTGATGAGATCGTCCAGGTGACCAATGACGAAGCTTTTGCCATGGCTAAAAGGGTCATCCGTGAGGAAGGCATCCTTTGCGGCATTTCATCCGGAGCTAATGTGGCTGCGGCCTTAAAAGTCGCCTCCAGGCCGGAGAATAAGGACAAGTTGATCGTCGTGATCATTCCCGACACGGGAGAACGTTATTTATCGACCGATTTATTCGCGGAATACAGGTCTTAGCATAATATAAGAAGGGGTTATCTTGCAGACAGAACAAATCAAACAACTCAATGCGCAGGCTCATGGCCTCGATGCTCCGGGGATCATTAAACTGGCCGAAAGCCGGTTCGGCTCCAGGGTCAGCTTTGCCACCAGTTTGGGGGAAGAGGACCAGGTCATCACGGACATGATAGCCTCCCTGACTCCGGGGGTGGAAATATTCACCCTGGACACCGGCCGGCTGTTTGCCGAAACCTATGAGTTGATGGCCCAAAACCAGAAAAAGTACAGCCGGCTTAATTTCAGGATTTATTACCCCGACACTAAATCCGTGGAGGAGATGGTGCGCTCCAAGGGGATAAATTTATTTTATGAAAGTGTTGAAAACCGCAAACTCTGCTGCCATGTCCGCAAGGTCGAGCCCTTACAACGCGCCCTGGCCGGCAAGGACGCCTGGATTGTGGGTTTACGGCGTGACCAGGCCGTCACGCGCTCGGCCCTGGAGCCGGTGGAATGGGACGGGGCCAATCAAAAGATCAAATTTAATCCGCTTTACAACTGGTCCCTTCAGCAAGTCAGGGACTATGTCAAGCAGCATCATGTTGATGTCAATCCCTTGCATGCCCAAGGATTTGTCTCCATCGGATGCGCGCCATGCACCCGCGCCGTCAAGCCGGGGGAAGATCTGCGCGCCGGGCGCTGGTGGTGGGAGACGCCCGAAGGCAAGGAATGCGGTTTGCATAACAATCCAAAATGGAAAGGCGCCTCCAAGTGAACCAAACAATGGACAAATTAGACGCCCTGGAATCTCAAAGCGTTTATATATTGCGTGAAGCTTACCGCGAATTCAAGTCCCTGGTGATGTTGTGGTCCATCGGCAAAGACTCCACGGTGCTTCTGTGGCTGGCGCGCAAGGCCTTTTTCGGCCATGTGCCGTTTCCCCTGGTGCATATCGATACCAGCTATAAGATCCCTGAAATGATCCGCTACAGGGATGAACTTGCGCTCAAGTTCAAATTGAACATGATCGTGGGACAGAATACCATGGCCCTGAAGGAAAAACGCACATTTCCCGACGGCACCCTGGACCGCATCAATTGCTGCAAGGCCTTGAAGACCGATGCGCTGAAAAACACCCTTGCAGGCAGCTGGCCGCGCCTGCGCCTTAACCATCAGAGCGCTAAGTACGAGGTGGATACCAATACAGAACCGTATACCGGAGTCATCGTCGGTGCCCGCGCGGACGAGGAAGGTTCCCGTTCCAAGGAACGCTATTTTTCCCCGCGTGACCGCAACAGCGATTGGGATGTCGGCGACCAGCCGCCGGAATTATGGAACCAGTTCAAGACGGACTTTGCCCCGGGCACCCATATCCGCATCCACCCATTGCTGGATTGGACGGAACTCAATATTTGGGAATACATCCAGCGTGAGAACATTCCCATCACTCATCTGTATTTTGACCAGGGCAACGGCAAACGCTACCGTTCATTGGGCTGCTATCCCTGCACCATGCCGGTCGAGTCCCATGCTCAAAACGTGGACGATATCGTCAAGGAATTGCGGGAAGGCAAATTCAAGAACATTGCCGAGCGCTCCGGCCGCGCCCAGGACAAGGAAGACGGCGGCGGCCTTGAGACCCTGCGCAAGGAAGGGTACATGTAATGGCAAGTCAACGCCAACAGATGAACGTGGTCATCGTCGGCCATGTGGACCACGGCAAAAGCACCCTGGTGGGCCGCCTGTTGGCGGACACCGGCTCCCTGCCTGAAGGCAAGCTGGAAGCGGTCAAGGCCCAGTGCAAGCGCAACGCCAAACCCTTTGAATACGCCTTTTTATTGGACGCCCTTAAAGATGAGCAGGCCCAGGGCATCACCATCGACACGGCCAGGTCTTTTTTTAAATCGTCGAAGCGCGACTACATCATCATTGACGCTCCCGGCCATATTGAATTCTTGAAGAACATGATCTCCGGCGCCGCCCGTGCCGAAGCGGCGCTTCTGGTCATAGACGCCCATGAAGGCATTAAAGAAAATTCCAAGCGCCATGGGTACATGATGCGCTTTTTGGGCATCAAAAATATCGCTGTGTGCGTCAATAAGATGGATTTGGTCAATTACGACCGGGCGGTCTTTGAGCGCATCCAGGCGGATTATGTTAAATTTTTGAAAGAAATCGACCTTGCCCCTCAAGCGTTTATCCCTATAGCCGCTTTTTGCGGGGACAATATGACTGGGCCTTCTTCCCGAATGCCCTGGTATCAAGGCGGGTCTGTATTGGACGTGCTGGACGGTTTTCAAAAGGCCGCCCCTTTGGATCAATTGCCGTTTCGCATGCCGGTGCAGGACATCTACAAATTCACGGAAAGCGGGGACGATCGCCGCATTGTCGCCGGCCGTGTGGAAACCGGGTCCGTCAGGACGGGGGATGAGGTGATCTTTCTGCCTTCGGGCAAGAAAAACCGCATTAAGACCGTCGAGTATTTCAACGGCCCCCCGCGGTCAGGCGCCCGGGCCCAGGAAAGCATCGGATTTACCTATGATACGGAAATTTATATCCGTCCCGGGGAGGTCTTATGCAGATATTCACAGAAATTGCCGCATGTCAGCAATAAGTTCCGCGCCAATGTGTTCTGGATGGGCAAGCAGCCGCTCATCAAGACCAAGACCTATAAACTGAAAATAGCCACCCAGCAAGTGCCCGTGATCGTGGCGGACATTATCCATGTGCTTAACGCCGCGGAATTGGCATCGAGTCACAAGCCGCATGTGGACCGCCACGAGGTGGGGGAGATCATTTTTGAAACTTTAAAGCCGATTGCTTTTGACACGGTCAACGAGATCGCCCCCACCGGCCGGTTTGTCCTGGTGGATAATTATGAGATCGCCGGGGGCGGAATCATCCTGGCACCTGTTTTTGACAGCGACTCGAGCCTGAACCAGCACATCAAAAAGCGCGATTATGGCTGGGAGCGTTCCCAAATAACGCCCCCTCTGCGCGCCCAAAAATACGGGCATAAATCCGCCTTGATCATCATCGCCGGGAAAATCGACACCGGCAATCAGCGGATCGCCAAGGCCATGGAAGAGGCCTTGTTCAATTTGGGAAAGAACGTTTATTTCCTGGGGATTTCCAACCGCCTGAACCTCGCCGCGTCGGATTCCAAAGATAAGACCCTGGGCAGATATGACGCCCTTGTGCAATTGGGCGAATTGGCCCACCTGATGACGGACGCCGGCCTGATCTTGATCACCAGCATCACGGACATCGATCAATACGATCTGGGCATGTTAAAAAAGCTCAATAATCCCAACCGCACCCTGGTCATTTACGTCGGCCAGGAGGAGAGGTTGGCCTTGGAAAACATAGACCTGCTGCTGCCTGAAAACGAAAGGTCTGAAGCAGCCGTTAAAAAGATCGTCGATCTTTTGGTCAAGGCCGTTGTTTTGGACCCCGAATATGAGATCTGATCGAAAGGTTTCGTTTTTTCTTTGCACTTGTCCAAGGAAGGTGTAGGATATACCAAATTTGGTGTTATCCAACCATAATTCAAAAAGGAGAAATTAGTATGAAAAAAGTTTTAACAGCTGTCATCTTCTGTGCGTTCGCTTTAACAGGGGCCAGTTTTGCCCAAACTCCGCCGTCTGCCGGACCGGCCATGAGTTCCCCTCAAATGATGCAAATGCATCATAAGCGCCATGAGCGTCATCCTGAAATCATGAGGGCGGCGCGTAAACTACGGTTTGCCAAGCGGGATTTGGAAAGAGCCGCCCATGATTTCGGCGGGCACAGGGTCAAGGCCATCGCTGCGATTGACGAGGCTTTAAGAGAATTGCATGAAGCCATGATGTACGATAAAAAATAAGGACAACGGCGGTTTCTGATAAAAGGGTGACGGGCACTTTTATTTTAAATAAAGGTGCCCGTTTCCTTTTTTAATCGATAACGCAGTCTGCCGGCAGTGTTTTGGCCATCAGATCGGCCGTGGCAGGATTTTCTTTGAGATGGGAAATGATGGCTTCCATGCCGATACGGCGGTGAAAATACCCGACGCTTTCATCAAGACGGGCATGGGCCTTCCAGTTTTTAAGCAGCGCATCGATGATCTGGGCCACGCGTTCGCGGGGGATGGATTTAAGATAGATGCCGCTGCCGTCGGCAGAAACCAGGGGCAGGCCCTGATGGCGGGCGTCTTCGCTGCCCATCAATTTCAACTGGTAGCGATTAAACCCTGATCCCACCAGGCCGAAGGTTTTGGTGGCAGGCCTGAAGCACTGGCGCTCACAACCGGTGATCCCGATAGACTCTTTCAAATCGCCCCAGCCCATGGCTTCCAGTTGGTCGATCAATTCCGGTTCAAATCTTTCAGAGTCCGTATAGGTCAACCGGCAGGTGTCCCTGCCCACACAGGCGCCGGACAACAGGCGCAGGGTGGAATAGGGCCTGCCGTGACGCTCTCCGTACCCGAATTTTTTAAGGTCTGCTTCAAACGCGGATTTCATCTCTTCAGGCAAATTGATGAACAAGGCGTCCTGGTTGGGGGTGATCATGAACTGAACAGGATAGGTGTTCATCAAATGGCGGCACAAAGTCTTCAACGGGCCGTTGGGAGACCCGTCGATAATGCGGCCGTTTTCAATATACATACCGTAAGCCCACAGGCCGTTGGAGGGTTGTTTGGTCCAGCCATGGTGCATATGGCGGCATCCGGGGTCGAGATCAGGGATGGGCAACTCCAATTTCACCCCCAGGATTTTCTCCACCTCTTCGCGGTACCAGGCGATGCCCATTTTCTTGACCACGAATTTGACCCTTGCCCAGACGCGGTTTTCCCGGTCGCCCCAGTGCTGGTGCACCTTGACAACAGCATCCAGGGTCTTTAATAGATCCGCTTCATTCACCTGGGCCAGCGGCCGGCTGAAGCAGGCCATGGAAGGCTTGCCGTTGCGTTCGCCTTGCCCGCCGCCGACGTAAATTTGGAATTTGACTACCTTATTGTCTTTAATGACGGGCACAACGCCGGCATCATCACTCAATACTTCCGCGCAGTTGTCAGGGACCAGATTCCCCCGGGCGTCCTTGTGCACGGTGGCAAAACCGATCTTGAATTTACGGTTGAGCAGATTCTTGCCGTAAGCAAACGATTCTCCGGGCTTGCGGACCTTGGAGGGGTCAATTTGCCAAACGGAAATAAAAGGCTCCATGGGAAGCTGAAAATAAGCGCCGCATTTGCGTGCCAAGGCATTGGTGTCGATGACATCTGAAAAATGGTCCAGCGGGCAGCCCATGACATTGCGGGTATTGTCCCCGCAGCCGTTGAGCGTGTTCAGCCCTGATTCAGCCAGGGCTTTCACAAGGAGTGCCACATGCTGTTTTCTGATCCAGTGAAACTGGATGTTCTGGCGGTTGGTCAGGCGTATGGAGGGGCGGCCATCCGGGTTTTTGGTGTATTTTTCGGTCAGCTCGTCGATGATATTGTATTGTTCCCTGGTCAGGGGGCCGCCGCCGGGGATGCTGATACGCATCATAAAGATCCATTCCTTGTTGCCGGCGGCTTCTTTATTGCGGTTGAATTCAAGATAAATGCCGTGGGATTTGGCCACCTGCTCGGTTTCCCAGGCCACATCGTCCCTGCTCAAATCGGCGAAATCGGAGCGCAGGTTGCCGATGATGGAGTTGGCCGCGATCTTATTGAGTTCCTCTTTGGAGAACTTTTCAGGCGGCGTATTGAAGTTGGGGGTGCATGGTTTACGGTTCATAGGAACGCTTATTTTAACTGAATACCGACGAAAGTCAATATAACTGTGCAATTATGGAAGGTCTATTTGGTTTAGGAAAAAGTGCCCCCTTTTTATTTTTTATGATAAGATGAATTTCCAATGAAGAAGTTTTTTATCCATATAAGCTCTTGCATCCTGCGCGGCATCCTTGCCATCATACCGATTTTTCTATGCTGGGCGGCCCTGTGGCTCATGCGCAAATTCATTGATGAACAGGTGCTTAAGTTTCTGTCGCAATACATCGATATCCGCCAGATCCCGGGTTTGGGCATTGTCCTGCTGCTGGCTTTTTTATATGTCATCGGGTTGATATTCAGCAATGTGCTGGGCCGCCAGATCTTCATGCTGATCGACGCTATCGCCCAACGCATTCCCATCATCAAAATTATTTATGGGGTGGGCAAACAGTTTTCCGAAACCTTGTCCGTTGCCGATCCTCAAAAACAAGCTTTTAAGAAAGCTGTGTTTGTGGAATCCTTCAATGGGCAGGGCTGGATGTTGGGTTTCATCACCGGCAGCGCCAAAGGCCTCAATGGGGAAGACCTGCTGAAGGTGTATGTGCCTTCTTCGCCGCATCCATTGACAGGCATTGTTTTCTTTGTCAAGCCTTCTCAAATTCTGGATTGCGGATGGACGGTGGAAGAAGCTCTCAAAATGATCGTCTCCGTTGGCATCATTTCGCCGGAAGAAATCAAAAAAGTAAATTAAAATCTCATCATGCATTATTTAGGACGTTATTGGAAGGCAAGCTCTGACGGCCGTCTGCAATGCCGGCTTTGCCCGCGCCTGTGCACCCTGAGTGAAGGCCAAAGAGGTTTCTGTTTTGTGCGCCAGAACTTGAGACACCGCATGGTCTTGACCACCTACGGGCGTTCCAGCGGATTTTGCCTTGACCCCATCGAGAAAAAGCCACTGAACCATTTCCTGCCGGGGACATCCTGCCTTTCTTTCGGCACCGCCGGATGCAATTTGGGATGCAAATTTTGCCAGAACTGGGACATCAGTAAATCCAGGGAGTTTGAACGTTTGAGCGAAGAAGCCACGCCCCGCCTTATCGCCGAGACCGCAGTTCGTTTAGGGGCCAAAAGCATTGCGTTTACCTACAACGATCCCGTGATATTTGCCGAGTATGCCATAGACACTGCCGTTGAATGCCGCCGCCTGGGCATTAAAACCGTCGCGGTGACGGCAGGGTATATAACTCCCGAGGCCAGGGGGGAATTCTATCGTCATATGGATGCGGCCAACGTGGACCTAAAAGGTTTTACGGAGGATTTTTACAACAAGATCACTTTAGGCCGCCTGCAGCCGGTTTTAGACACGTTGGTCTATTTAAAAAAAGAAACCAAGGTATGGTTTGAGATCACCAATTTGATGATCCCCGGCTTAAACGACCGGAAAGAGGAGACGGCGGACATGTGCCAATGGATCGCGGATCATTTGGGGCCCGATGTGCCTGTGCATTTCACCGCTTTTCATCCGGATTATAAAATGACGGACCGGCCGCGCACGCCGTTTGAAACCTTGAAAGAAGCCCGCGCAATCGCCTTGTCCAAAGGGCTTCATTATGTTTACACGGGTAACGTCCATGACCCGGGCGGCTCAAGCACGTATTGCCCCAACTGCCGGGAATTATTGATCGAACGCGACTGGTTTGTCCTGGGGGGATATCATGTGCATGACAACGCCTGCAAGTTTTGCAATACACCCATTGCCGGTGTTTTTGAAAAGGTGCCCGGAAATTGGGGGGCCAAAAGAGTGCCGGTGCAATTATGAAAATCCTCTCCTGGAACGTCAACGGCATACGCGCCATCGAGAAAAAAGGGTTCTTGGAATGGCTCCATCAGGAATCCCCGGACATCCTTTGCCTTCAGGAAACCAAGGCCCATCCTGAGCAATTGTCCGATACGCTTCTTAAACCAAAAGGGTATTACACCTACTGGTCCGCCGCCCAAAAAAAAGGTTACAGCGGGGTGAGTATTTACAGCAAGGTCGCGCCCAAAACCGTCAGTGATGTCTTGGGGGTGGCGGAATGCGACACCGAAGGCCGCACCCTGATCGCGGATTACGGCGATTTTATTTTATTCAACATCTATTATCCCAACGGCGGGCAGGGCAATAAACGGGTGCCTTATAAGATGAAATTTTACGACACCTTCCTGGCCAAGGCCGAGTCCTTGCGCAAGAAAGGCAGGAAAATAATCGTTACCGGGGATGTCAATACCGCCCACACGCCGATAGACCTGGCCCGCCCCAAAGAAAACGAAAAAAACACCGGTTTTCTTCCCGAAGAACGGGAATGGGTCGGCAAGTTCATCAGCCGCGGGTACGTGGACACCTTCCGTCATTTCACCAAGGACGGCGGGCATTACACCTGGTGGGATTATTATACCGGTGCCCGTGCCCGTGACGTCGGTTGGCGCATCGATTACTTTTTTGTTACTGAAAATTTACTTCCCGTTTTAAAGAAAGCCTATATATTAAAAAGCGTTATGGGCTCTGACCATTGTCCCATCGGCATTGAACTTGGCTGAAATTACGTAGATTCACTGATACCCGGACGCCTTTTTATCAGATAAACTTGTATTTTACAATGTCCAGAGGTCATCTATGCAGTCCCGCAATCAGGTTATCGCGACATATGCCGTTATCCTCACAGCGACCGCAGCGGTTTGGATATGGGCCATCAGGGAATTTTACGGCCATCCCGTTCTTCTTGGTTCGGCGTTCCTGGCGTATACGTTGGGATTAAGGCATGCCGTTGACGCCGACCATATCGCCGCCATCGATAATGTCACCCGTAAATTAATGCAGGAGGGTATACATTGCGCCGATGCCGGTTTTTTCTTCTCCCTCGGGCATTCTTCGGTGGTGATTCTGGTCTCAGCCTTTGTGGCAATGACGGCCGGGACTTTCAGCGGCCAATTGGGCGCTATTTCATCGGTGGGCAGCGTCTTGGGGACCTGTGTTTCCGCGGTTTTCCTGCTGGGCCTTGGTCTTATCAATATTGTTATATTTTTCCAGATCTATAAAACTTTCAAACAGGTCAGGGAGACAGGGATTTACTCGGATGAAGACCTTGACCTGTTATTGTCCAAGCGGGGATTCCTTTCCAAGATATTCCGACGTTTGTTCGGGATGGTGCGCGCCAGCCGGCAGATGTTTCCCATCGGGTTTTTGTTTGGTTTGGGATTCGACACTTCGACGGAAGTCGCCATGATCGGCATTGCTGCCGCAAGCCTGCTTAAAGGCATGAGCATTTGGTCCATCATGATTTTTCCTCTTTTGTTTACGGCAGGGATGACCCTGGTGGATACGACGGACGGCGTCCTCATGCAGAAGGCCTACCAATGGGCATACCTTACGCCGGTGCGTAAACTTTATTACAACCTGGCCATGACCGCCGCCTCTGTCATCGTCGCTCTTATTGTCGCCGGCATCGAGGCCCTTGGGCTTTTGGGTGGCCGGCTTTCGATGAAAGGTTGTTTTTGGGATATGATCACAGCTTTGAACGGTAATCTCAATACGGTAGGCTTTTTTATTATCGGGTTCTTTTTAAGCGCCTGGCTGCTGTCTGTCCTGATATACCGATTGATCCGTTACGATGGAATACGTACTTCTACCTAAAACTTTTCGTAACTTTGCGGATACTCTAATAGGCTTTTGTATAGTACACTTAATTTAATCTTTATATGAGCCTGCCTGGCGGCAGGCAGGGAGTTGCCTGTGAAAAACCTCGACCGCGCATTTAATCCAAAACGCGTTGCCGTTATAGGTGCATCATCTGATCCTTCCAAAATCGGCCATCAAGTGATCAAGAATATCATCGAAGGCGGATATCAAGGGGAAATCATCCCTGTTAATCCCAAGGCCGATGTCATTCTTGGTGTTAAGGCCTATAAATCCCTCAATGATGTTCCCGAAGGGGTGGACCTGGTCATCATTGCCATCCCCGCGCCTTTGGTGGTCGGCGCCATGGAAGAGTGCGCGAGGCGCAAGGTGGGCGCGGTTGCCGTCATCACCTCCGGATTCGCCGAAGTGGGCAAGACACAGGAAGAGTTGAAATTAAAAAAGATCGCCGATGATCACGATATCGCCCTTTTTGGGCCCAATATTTTCGGCCTGGCTTACCCGCCCGAAAAATTAAACGCCAGCTTCGGTCCCAAGGACATTTACCCCGGTAAAATCGCCTTTATCACCCAAAGCGGGGCGTTGGGGATCGGCCTCATGGGCTGGACAGCGATGAAAAAGATCGGTCTGGCGGCCCTGGTGAGTATCGGCAACAAAGCGGACATTGATGAAACGGATTTGATTGAATATTTTAATAAGGACGAAAATGTCAATGTGCAGTTGCTCTATATGGAGGGGGTCAAGAATGGCCCCAAATTCCTGCAAACCAAGATCGAAAAACCGACGGTTGTCCTTAAAGTAGGCCGTTCCACCCGCGGGGCCCAGGCCGCGGCGTCCCATACAGGATCTTTATCGGGGTCGGACAAAATATACGACGGGGCATTTAAACAGATAGGGCTGCTTAGGGCCTCGACCTTTATTGAGGCATTCAGCTGGGCCCGCGCCCTGTCCCAACCGTTGCCCAAGGGCGAAGACACGCTCATTATCACCAACGGCGGCGGCATCGGGGTGGCCACCACCGACGAGTGTGAGGCCCAGGGCATTAAGATCTTGGATGATCCCGCCTGGCTTGAGGCAAAATTCCGCCCCACCATGCCGGATTACGGCAGCACGAAGAATCCCATTGACGTCACCGGCGGCGCCGGGGTTGACGGTTACCGCAAGGCCCTGAAAATTGCTTTTGCTGAAGACAGGGTCAAATCCATCATCGTTCTTTATTGTGAAACAGCCGTCACCGACCCCATGGACATTGCCGTGGCCGTCAATGAGGCTTTTGAAGGTGCCGGACGCAATAAGCCGGTCGTCGTGGCCATGGTCGGGGGAGAACGCACCCGCGAAGCTCTGGTGTATTTGAACGAGAAACTTATCCCGGCATCCAGCCTGGTCGACATATCCGTCTCCGCGCTTGCGATCATTTATTCATGGGCGCAAATCAAGGCCCGCGGGAGGTCCAGGTTGGTTTTGGAGAAACCTCCGGCCCAGGTCAACAAAATCATGGACGCGGCACAGGCCCAAGGCAGAAAAATTCTTATGGAGCATGAGGCCCGCCAGGTCATGGAACTGTGCGGGGTCCCGACGCCTAAATGGGGCTTTGCCCGAAGCGGCGATGAGGCCGTCAGGATCGCCGAGAGCAAACAAATGTATCCTTTGGCCATGAAGATCGCTTCCCCGGATATCGTGCATAAATCCGATGTGGGGGGTGTCGTGCTCAACATCCGCGACGGGAAGGAATTAAAAGACCGTTATGAAGCCATGATGGCCAGGATCAAGAAAGACTGCCCGAAGGCCGATTTACAGGGCGTTAATCTCATCCAAATGGTCAGCGGCATCGAATGCATTGTGGGCATCAGCACAGACCCTCAATTCGGGCCGGCGGTGATGTTCGGCTTAGGCGGGGTGTTTGTGGAGGCGCTTAAAGACGTCACCTTCCGGGTGGTGCCGTTTGATGCCGATGAGGCCGGACGGATGATCTCAGAGATCAAGGCCAAAAAGATATTAGACGGTTTTCGGGGGATGAAAGCCCACAAGGATTCGATCATCAAGACCCTGGTGGCCGTGCAAAAGCTCTCCCCCTTGGTCAAAGAGATCGACATTAATCCTTTGTTGACCAATCACAACGGTTCTTATGCCGTAGATGCGAGGATCGTATTAAAATGACCAATGTCCAGCTAGTCCAGGCGCTCCAAGCATCCATTGCCCCGTGCGTATTGATTTCGGGGGACGGGCTTTTATTGCTGTCGATGTCCAATCGTCTTTCCAGGCCGATTGAAAGGATCCGCTATTTATGCGACCAGATCAAGGCGCACCCCCACAAGGACCATCAGGCGACCCGCGAGCAGATCGAAATTTTGTATACGCGAAGCAAACTTTTGCGCAGCGCCATCGGCTGCCTGATCTGCAGCATCGCGTTTATATCGTCCATTGTCCTTTTGTTGTTCCTGGGCACTTTTTACAACTGGCCGTTCAATGCCTTTATCGGCATTTTATTCGTTTTGAGCCTGGTTTTTTTGCTGGTTTCAACCGCTTTTTTCCTGATGGACATTCATTGGGCCCTGGATTCCCTGAAGATTGAGATCCGTCATACACAAGCCGCGCAGGTTTAGGGCCCTTGATAAAATCAGGAAGAAGGCTTAGCATGGATGTGGTGACCTGTCCCCGGGATCGGGGATAAGAGAGGAACGTATATGAAACAAAAGAAATCGATCCTTGACGAGAACCTTTCCAGGAACGACCCGCGCGTAAAACAAATTTTAGTGAAGATGAAAAAGGAAAATTACCGTCCGGACGCCCTGATTGAGATCCTGCACACGGCCCAAAACTCTTACGGGTATCTGCCCATGAGCGTCCTGGCGTTCATCACCAAGGAATTAAAGGTCCCGCCCAGCCGGGTGTTTTCGACGGTCACCTTCTACCACTTTTTCTCGCTGAAATCCAAGGGCGAACACACCTGCCTGGTCTGCACAGGCACGGCCTGTTACGTTAAAGGCGCCGAACGGATCCTTTCCGAAATAGAAAAAGATTTCCACCTGAAGCCCGGGATGGTGACGAATGACAATAAATTGGGGCTCTCGACGGCCCGCTGCATCGGCGCCTGCGGCCTGGCGCCTGCCATGGTCGTCGATGATGAAGTCCACGCCAAAGTCAAGCCCGAAGACGTCAAAAACATGGTCCTTTCAAAAACCGGAGTCCGAGTATGAACCGCCAAGACTTAAAAACGATGGCTGATGCCGCCAAGGCCGAACATAACAAGTATAAGCACAAAATATGCGTCTGTTGCGGGGCAGGCTGCATTTCTTCAGGTTCCGAAGCCGTGCTTAAGAAATTGCAGGAAGAGGTCAAGACCCGCGGCCTGGAAAATGACGTCAGAGTTGTCCCTTCCGGATGCATGGGGCCCTGCAATCAGGGGCCATTGGTCAAGGTCATGCCGGAATACGCGATCTATCAGAAGGTCAATTGCGAAAATATTGCTGCGGTGGTGCAGAGCCAATTGATCGACAAGAAACCGATAGAGGATTTGTTGCTGTTTGCGGATTCCCGGCCCAAGCCGTTTGTGAATGCCCAGGAAGACCCGTTCTTTGAAAAGCAGTATAAAATTGTTTTGAAAGACTGCGGGTCCATCAATCCCGAAAACATCGAAGATTACATTGTACGCGACGGCTACAAGGCCTTGGACAAGGTCCTTTTCCAGATGTCATCGGAAGAAGTGATCGCGGAGATAAAGCACAGCCGTTTGCGCGGCCGCGGCGGCGCCGGTTTTCCGACGGGCATCAAATGGGAGACCGTGTATAAATATGTGGCTGACCAGAAATATGTCATTTGCAACGGGGATGAAGGCGACCCCGGCGCCTTCATGGACCGCAGCGTCCTGGAAGGCAACCCTCACCGCGTCCTGGAAGGCATGGCCATTGCGGGCTATGCGGTGGGAGCCAACAAAGGTTATGCCTACATCCGCGGCGAATACCCTTTGGCCATCAAACGCTTTGAGGCCGCTATCAAGGCCGCCAAAAAGCTGGGTCTGTTAGGCCCTAATATATTAGGAAGCCCTTTTTCTTTTGACATTGAAATCCGCATCGGTGCCGGCGCCTTTGTCTGCGGGGAAGAAACGGCCCTCATCGCTTCCATCGAAGGCAAAAGGGGAACGCCGCGTCCCAGGCCGCCGTTTCCCGCGGAATCAGGCTTGTGGGGCAGGCCTACACTTATCAATAATGTGGAAACCCTGGCCAGCATAGCTCCCATCATCAACCGCGGGGGGGAATGGTACAGCGAGATCGGCACGCCCAAAAGCGCGGGGACCAAGGTCTTTGCCCTGGCCGGCAAGATCAACTATTCCGGTTTGATCGAAGTCCCCATGGGCATGACCCTGCGTGAGATCGTTTTTGATATCGGAGGAGGGGTGCCGGGTGGGAAGCAATTCAAGGCTGCGCAAACCGGCGGACCGTCGGGCGGCTGTATTCCTAAAGAGCATTTGGACGTTAAAGTAGACTATGAATCTTTAGTCAGCCTTGGTTCCATCATGGGTTCGGGAGGGCTCATCATTATGGATGATTCCTCCGACATGGTGGATGTGGCCCGGTTCTTCATGGAATTCTGCATGGATGAATCCTGCGGCAAATGCGTGCCTTGCCGGGTGGGCACCAAAATGATGTACGACCTTTTAAGCAAAATTTGTTCCGGTCAGGGCAGCTTAAAAGACATCGAGAAGTTGGAAGAATTGGCCGTCTATGTCAAGGAGGCCAGCCTTTGCGGGCTGGGGATGTCCGCCCCTAATCCGCTTTTGAGCACATTGAGATATTACAAAAATGAATACCTGGCCCATATTAAAGAAAACAAGGCGTTTGAGTTAAAGGCCGCCGGGGAGGTCTCTCATGGCTAAAATACCGCTTACGATCGATGGAAAACCCCTGGAAGTCGATACAGGCAAGACCATTCTCGAGGTCTGCAAGGAAAATAATATCGAGATCTTGACCATGTGCCATTTCGAAGGGATCGGGGACGTGGGCGCCTGCCGCCTGTGCCTGGTCGAGATCGAGGGGACAACCAAGCTGCTTCCGGCCTGCACCACCAAGGTGGCCGCCAACCAGGTCATTAAAACCAATACCGAAAAATTAAAAAAATATCAAAAGATCACCACGGAACTGTTTTTCGCCGAACGCAATCATATTTGCGCCGTCTGTGTGGCCGACGGCAATTGCGAGCTGCAGGATTTAGGATACAAGGTGGGCATGGACCATGTGCGCTTTCCTTATCTTTTTCCAAAAGCCGAAGTGGACACCTCCCATCCCTCGTATGTGATGGACCATAACCGCTGCATCATGTGCACCCGTTGCGTGCGGGTGTGTTCCGAGGTGGAAGGTGCCCATAACTGGGGCGTTAAAAACAGGGGGGTTGAAGTGAGGATCATTTCCGACTTTGACACCCCGTGGGGGGATTCCACGACATGCACCTCGTGCAGCAAATGCGTCAATGTCTGCCCCACCGGCGCTTTGTGGCCCAAGGCGACGGTGCAGGGGCAATTGGTCAAAAACCCTAAGATGGTCTCAGAATTGGTGGCTAAAAGAAAGATGAACCTATGAAGAAGAAACTGGCAACGGTATGGCTGGGCGGGTGCTCGGGATGCCATATGTCGCTTTTGGATATCGATGAGCGCATCCTGGAGGTGGTCAAACTTGCGGACATCGTCAAATGCCCCATTGTCGACGGCAAGGAGTTTCCGCCGGTCGATATAGCTCTGGTGGAAGGCTCGGTGACCAGCGATGAGCATTTGCAGGAATTATTGCATATCCGCGAAGTGTCAAAGGTGCTCATCGCCCTGGGCGACTGCGCGGTGACGGCCAATGTCACGGGGATGCGCAATTATTTGAAAAAAGAGGACGTGCTGGATCATGCGTATGTCAAGGCCGTCAGCAACGACCAGCAGGGCAAAATGCCGGGGCATCCGGCGCTGTTGAAACTGCGCGATAAAGTGCTGCCCCTTCAGGAAGTCGTGCATGTCGACTATGCGATTCCCGGCTGCCCGCCGCCGGCAGACACCATTTTTTATGTGCTGGCCGAGCTTCTCAATGACCGCATACCCAATTTGGAGCAGGAAAGGAAGTTGAAATATGGATAGCCAGATCAATAAAGACAATACCATACTCATTTCTCCGGTCACCCGCATTGAAGGCCATGCCAAGATCACGATTGATTTGGGCCCCGATGGATCAGTCAAGGACGCCCGGTTTCACGTCAACGAGTTCCGCGGGTTCGAGAAATTCTGCGAAGGCCGCTATTTTACCGAAATGCCGACCATAACCCCGCGCATCTGCGGGATCTGCCCGGTCAGCCATTCGGTGTCAAGCGCCAAGGCCTGCGAGGCGATCATGGGCATCAAACCCACCTATACCGGCGATTTGCTGCGCCGCCTCATTCATCTGGGCCAGGTGATATCTTCGCACGCGCTTTCGTTTTTCCACTTGTCTTCGCCGGATTTCATTTTAGGCTGGGACAGCGACCCTGCCGTGCGCAATATCGTGGGCCTGGCCCAACAGTCTCCGGATTTGGCGCTTCGGGGCATCCGCTTGCGCAAATTCGGCCAGGAGATCAGCGAACGCATCACCGGCAAGAAGATCCATATCATGGGCATTGTCCCCGGCGGAGTGGGCGCTCCTTTAAGCGAAGAAAACAGGAAAGCCCTGCTTGGCTGGATAGCAGAAGCGACCCAAACGACCCTGATGGGCATTGACCTTATCAAGAAATACCATGACCAGAACAAGGACATGGTCAACAGTTTTGCCAATTTTCCGACCCTTTATTTAGGGACGGTCGGGCCCCAGGGCGAATGGGAGGTATACGACGGGAAATTACGGTTTATGGATGCCGACGGGAAAATTCTCGAAGACCAGATAGATCCTAAAAATTACCTTGATTACATCGCCGAGCGCGCCATTGACTGGTCTTATTTGAAATATCCCTATTATAAGCCTTATGGATTTGAAAAAGGGTTTTACAGGGTAGGCCCGCTGGCGCGCCTCAATGTGTCTTCCAAAATGAAAACGCCCAAGGCCCAAAAAGAATTCCTGAATTTTAAATCCATAGGCGCGGGCAAGCCGGTGCACGGCACTTTCTATTTCCATTACACGCGCCTGATCGAATGCTTAAGCGCCGTTGAAGAGGCCGAACGCATCCTGAAAGACCCCAAGATCACCTCGGGCGATACCCAGACCGCGGGCAAACACAATTACAACGAAGGCATCGGTTCTTCCGAAGCGCCGCGCGGGACTTTGTTCCATCATTATAAGACCGATGACAGCGGCAGGTTGACGAACGTCAATCTTTTGATCGCCACGGGCCAGAATAATCCGGCGATGAACCGTTCCGTTTTGGAGGTGGCCAAACAATACGTGCATGGCAAAAATGTCAAGGAAGGAGCGCTCAACAGGGTCGAAGCCGCCATCCGTTGTTACGACCCCTGCCTTTCATGCTCCACGCATGCCATAGGGTCTATGCCGATGCTTATCGAGATCAAAGATCATTTGGGCCGCACTGTTCATGTCCTTAAAAGGGGATAGACCCGCCAATATCCTGGTCGTCGGCATAGGCAATCCTTTGCGTTGCGACGACGGCGTAGGGCCATACATAGCCGGGTGTATTGAAACCAGGGGTTTAAGCGGCGTCCATGTCCGGACCGTCCAGCAATTGCTTCTGGAAGATCTTGAAGAAATGCTTCAGTACGATCAGGTCATCCTGGCCGACGCCTCCGTCTCAGGGCCGCCCGTGGATTTCCGTCCGGTCGAGAAGTTTTCAGGGCAACTCCTTTCATCGTCGCACCATCTGTCAGCGGAATTGTTTGTCAATCTGGCCGCCGGTGTTTATCATAAAGACTTGAAGTTGCATCTCTGCTGTGTCAAAGGCCTTTCGTTTGAGGTGGGGGATAAGATATCGGACTTTGTCCTTCAGCGGGCCGGCGAGGCGGTTGATTTGATCGCAGGGTTTATCAACAATATGACAAAGGGTAAGGTTTAAGAATGCACGAGGGACATTTCACGGAAAATATCGTCAAGGCCATCATCGGAGAACTTAAAAAATACCCGGGCCGGGGGGTTGAGTCCGTCACCGTAAAGGTGGGCGAGACCTATCACCTGCTGCCGGATTCGGTATTGATGCATTATGATCTGTTGGCCAAAGGGACTGAATTGGAAGGGGTCAGGCTCGAGCTTTTGGAAGAGCCCATGTTGGTCGCCTGCAGCCAATGCGGCCGGCAGGGGCCTGTGGAAGACCATCATCTTCCTTTGTGCTCTTTTTGCCATTCCCGTTTGGTCAAACCTGTGTCCGGAGAAAAAGTCACCATCGAACAGATTAAATTCAAGCCATGAAGAAATCAATGTCTCTTGAAGTGCGCGGCACTGTCCAGGGAGTGGGCTTTAGGCCCTGGATCTGGCGTCTGGCCAATCAATACCATCTTAAGGGGTTTGTCCGCAACACCTCCCAAGGGGCCTTTATAGAAATTGAAGGCGCCAAAGAGGAGGTGGAAACGTTCATCCATAAAATCCGCAGCGAACCGCCGGAGAATTGCGTCATTACCCAATGCCTTCAAAGCGATGTTTTGCCTAAAGGTTTTAGGCAATTCCAAATCCTGGCAAGCGAGGACAATAAAGCCCGCGAAGCCCTGGTCCTTCCGGACATCGCCAGCTGCCCTGAGTGCATCAAAGAAATTTTTGACCGTCATGACCGGCGGTTTTTATACCCCTTTACCAATTGCACGCACTGCGGTCCGCGCTACTCCATCATCGAGGCATTGCCCTATGACCGTAAAAACACCTCCATGAAGAAATTCACCATGTGTGATGACTGCCGCAAGGAGTATGAAGACCCTTTAAACCGGCGATTTCATGCCCAGCCGAATGCCTGTCCGGTGTGCGGCCCCAAAATCGCCCTGTGGGACCAGAAGGGGGATGCGCTCACAACTCCCTTGGAAAGCCTGCCTGCGGCCGTTGATTTGATCAAACGGGGGGCGATCCTCGCTGTCAAGGCGATCGGCGGATTTTATTTGATGGCCGATGCCGCCAACGATGATGTCCTGGCCCAATTGCGCGAAAGAAAAGCCAGGCCCCATAAGCCCCTGGCCTTAATGATGCCTGATCTTGCAATGGTGTCCAGGTATTGCCATCTGGGCTCCTTGGAAGAAAAACTCATCGCATCTCCCCAGGCGCCTATTGTCCTGTTGCGCCGAAAGCAGGATGGTTTGAAGGTCTCGGATCAAGTGGCCCCCCAAAACCCTTATTTAGGCTGCATGCTGCCGTCGATGCCCCTGACGCATGTCCTTTTGAGGATGTTGGACAGGCCTCTGGTCGCCACCAGCGGCAATTTAAGCGAAGAACCCATCTGCACTGATAATGAAGAGGCCCTGCGCCGTCTCAAAGGCATTGCGGATTTTTTCCTGGTCCATGACCGTCCCATTGTCCGCCATGTGGATGATTCTCTGGCCCAGATTGTTTGCAATGAACCCATGTTGTTGCGCCGCTCCCGCGGTTATGCGCCCCTGCCCGTTGATATCGGTAAAAATTGCGATGGCCTTTTGGCGGTTGGCGCCCATCAAAAAAATACCGTGGCGTTGGGGATCGGTCATAGCGTCGTGATGAGCCAGCATATCGGCGATCTGGACAACAGGGTTTCCTCTGCGGTGTTCGAACAAAGCATCTTAAGTTTAAAATCCATTTATGATGCCCCGGTCAGGAAGGTGATCTGCGATTTGCATCCCGGCTATTTTTCCGGCCAATGGGCGCGTTCGCTTAAAAAAGATTTACTGGAGGTCCAGCACCATCACGCCCATGTGGCTTGCGTCATGGCCGAGAGGGGGATAAAGAATAAGGTTTTAGGCATCTGCTGGGACGGGACAGGCTATGGCGACGATGCGACCGTCTGGGGCGGGGAATTTCTGCTTACCGACGGCCCTCAATACCAACGTTTCGCGCATTTGAACGACTTTCCTTTGCCCGGCGGAGAACTGGCGGTCAAGGAGCCCCGGCGCTCGGCCTTGGGGCTGTTATACGGCCTTTGTAGAGGGAATTGGCAGGAATATAAGGACCTGCCTTGTGTCAAAGCATTCAAGGCACAGGAATTATCCGTCATCCGAACGATGATCGAGAAAAAGATCAATACTCCGCAAACTTCGAGCATGGGCAGGCTTTTCGACGGCATTGCGGCATTGACCGGCTTATGTCTGCAGGCCAGTTTTGAAGGCCAGGCTGCCATGGCCCTGGAATTTCAGGTCAGCGAAGGGCCTTCAAATCCTTATTCCTATAAGCTGGTTGAAGAAAACGGCGGCCGTTGCATTGACTGGTCTGGTATAATGACAGGCGTCATCGACGATGTTCGCGCAGGGCGGGAAATATCGTTGATATCAAAGCGTTTCCATCAAACCCTGCTTGAGATCATCGTTGATGTGGCCCGTCGGTCAGGGCAGTCGGACATTGTTTTGACCGGCGGCTGTTTTCAGAACAGATGGCTTCTTGAACATGCGGTCGAACGCCTGAAGCGGGAAAAGTTTAACCCTCATTGGCAGGCCGGGGTGCCTGTTAACGACGGAGGGATTTCATTGGGACAAATTTTTGTAGCTGCCAGTCTGCCTGCAGACGGCCGGAGAGAATAGAACATGTGTCTGGCTATACCGGGAAAAATTGAAAGCATCCAGGATGCCGGTGGAAGTGCCCTGAATAAAAAAGGCAAGGTAAACTTCGGCGGCATCCTGAAAGAGGTTTCGCTGGCTTACGTCCCCGAGGCCAAGATAGGGGACTATGTGATCGTGCATGTGGGTTTTGCGTTAAGTGTAGTTGACCAGCAGGAAGCCTTGAAAGTCTTTGAATATTTAAACAAGATGGAAGATTTGCAAGAGGAGCTGCGCAATTAAATGAAATACTTGGATGAATACCGGGACCCGAAACTGGCAGAGCAACTGTCCCGTCAAATACACAAAATAACCACCAGGCCGTGGGTGATCATGGAGGTCTGCGGCGGACAGACCCATGCCATCGTCAAATTCGGCATTGAAACTTTTCTTCCCAAGAAAATTGAACTGGTGCACGGGCCGGGCTGTCCGGTGTGCGTAACGCCCCTTGAAATGATCGACCGCGCCCTGGCCGTTGCCGCCCAAAAGAACGTCATCTTTTGTTCCTTCGGCGACATGCTGCGCGTGCCTGGTTCCAAAACAGATTTGCTTTCCGTCAAGGCCCGGGGATCGGATGTGCGCATTGTTTATTCTCCTTTGGATGCGGTCAAGATCGCCGTGGAAAACCCTGATAAAGAGATCGTTTTTTTCGCCGTCGGTTTTGAAACAACGGCGCCGGCCAATGCCATGGCCGTTTACCAGGCCAAACAGCAGGGGATCAGGAACTTTTCTTTGCTGGTCTCCCATGTCCTGGTCCCGCCGGCCATGGAAGCGATCCTCTCATCCAAGACCAACCGTGTGCAGGGATTTTTGGCTGCCGGCCATGTGTGCACCGTCATGGGTTACACCGAATATCCGCCGATCGCCGCTAAATACAAAGCGCCGATCGTTGTTACGGGTTTTGAACCTCTGGACATCCTGCAGGGAATTGCCATGTGTGTGCAGCAGCTGGAAGAAGGCCGCCACGAAGTTGAAAACCAGTATGCCCGCTGCGTCAACCAGGAAGGCAACCGCCATGCCCAGGAGTTAATTTCAAAGATTTTCTGCGTGATACCGCGCAAATGGCGCGGCATAGGAGAGATCCCTCACAGCGGTCTGGGCCTGAGCCCTGAATTCAAAGATTACGATGCCGAGATCAAATTCAAAGTCGGGGACCTTAACACCCAGGAAAGCCCGCACTGCATCAGCGGATTGGTATTGCAGGGTGTAAAAAAACCCTATGAATGCCCTGCCTTCGGGCTCAAATGCACGCCGGAGCATCCTTTGGGGGCCACCATGGTTTCTTCCGAAGGGGCTTGTGCCGCCTATTACCGCTATAAGAGAGAATCGCTATGCATGCGCTGAGCTGTCCTTTTCCCATCCGGCAATATCCCCAGGTGCTTTTAGCGCATGGAGGCGGCGGAAAATTGATGCAGGACTTGATCAATAAGATGTTCACCCATGCTTTCGGCCCCAGGCCGGAATCCGGCCTGCACGATTCAACCGTCCTGGATCTGCCTGTCCATAAAATAGCCTTTACGACGGATTCCTTTGTCGTCAAACCTTTATTTTTTCCCGGAGGCGACATCGGTACCCTGGCCGTCAACGGCACCGTCAACGATTTAAGCATGTCCGGCGCCAGGCCTTTGTATTTAAGCCTTAGCTTCATCATCGAAGAGGGCTTGAGCATGGAAAGCCTTTGGATGGTTGTCAGGTCCGTTAAAAAAGCGGCCGATGAGGCCGGAGTTAAGATCGTCACCGGCGACACCAAGGTGGTTGACCGCGGCAAGGGGGACGGTCTTTTCATCAACACATCCGGGATAGGGATCATTGAACACGGCCTTTCGATCGTGCCGGCCAATATAAGAGAAGATGATGCCGTCCTGATCAATGGGGACATCGGCCGCCACGGCATTGCCATCATGGCCAAACGCGAAGGCCTTGATTTTGAGACCACCATTGAAAGCGATTGCTGCGCGTTAAACGGCGTTGTCGAGAGCCTCATCAAGGCGGGCATCAAGGTCCACTGCATGCGCGACCTGACACGCGGCGGGGTGGCCAGCGCGCTTAATGAAATAGCCAAGGACGCCTACAAGGCCGTTGAAATCGATGAAGCGTCCGTACCCGTCGATGAACAAGTGGCTTCGGCCTGCGCCATCATGGGATTTGACCCGTTATACGTCGCCAATGAAGGCCGTTTTATTGCCTTTGTCCCTGAAAGCCAGTCCTCTAATGCCCTGGAAATCTTGCAAGCCCATCCGTTAGGCCGCGGCGCCTGCCGCATAGGCCGGGTGCTGCCGGAAAACGGCGGCCTGGTCACACTCAAAAGCGTCATCGGCGCCAGGCGCATCCTGGACATGATCAGCGGCGAACAGCTCCCCAGGATTTGTTGATTCCTTTTGCATTTATTAAAAGTATCTGCCAGTGGTTTATGCCCTATTATATTGACAATAGGCACACAAGAAGTTATACTTGGCATGGTGTGTTATGAAGCCTTATGATTGGGACGATAAGAAAAGCCGGATTTTAGAAAAAGAGAGAGGTGTTTGTTTTGAAGATATTGTTATCAAAATAGAGGAAGGGTGTTTATTAGACAATATTGAGCATCCTAATAAGGTAAAATACGCGCACCAAAGAATGCTTATTGTTAATGTTAATAATTACGCCTACGCAGTCCCTTTTTTTGAGGATGAGAAATTCATCCATTTAATAACGATATTTCCAAGCAGGGAACTGACCAAGGTTTATTTAGGGGGCGAACAATGAAAAAACAAATGACTAAAAAAGAGGAAAAAGAGCTTATCGCTTCTGTAGAACGCGGAGAATGGAAGCCTGTTAAAAACAGAGAAAAAGAGATGCTTCGTCTTAGGGAAGCTGCACGGGAGACTTTGAGGAAGGATGCTCGTATTAATATCAGATTGACCAAACGCGATTTTTTTAACCTTAAATCAAAAGCTGTAAGGGAAGGGATGCCTTATCAGACGCTTGTTTCGAGTGTTATCCATAAATATTTAACAGGTCAACTGGCTTCTTAAATAACAACGTCTGTTTGATGTAAAAAGGGAACTCTTTTCCTGCCGGAAGGCAGGCGCAAAGAGTTCCCTTTTTTTATAGCTTTTATTTTACGCTTATGTAAAATAAAAACCATGCTGGACATAGAAAACACGGCCCTTGCCGTCATCGATGTGCAGGGCAAGCTTTCGGGCCTCATTCACGATCACGAAAAGGTCCAGACACATATCCAATATTTTATCGAAGCGGCCAAATCCTTTTCTTTGCCTGTCCTCTGGAGCGAACAGGCGCCGGATAAAATAGGCGCTACCATCAAACCCATCAAAGATCTCCTGGACCCCGTAGCCCGCCCCATCCCTAAGCGCAGTTTCAGTTGCTATGGAGCTTTGGCCTACGTCGAGCGTCTGCAGGAGATCAGCAGGCGCCAGATTTTGATCACAGGCATTGAAACGCATGTTTGCGTCTATCAAACCGCCCATGACCTGCATCGCCATGGTTATGAGGTGCATCTGGTGGCTGACGCCACATCAAGCCGCAAGGTCTTTGACAGGGACATGGCCCTTGCCCGCATGCGCGATGAAGGGATCATCATCACCACGACGGAAATGGCCATGTGTGAATTGATCAGAACCGCTGATCACCCACGGTTTAAAGAGGTTGTCAGCCATCTTAAAAGACGCTAAGACCTATGGACCAGTTTAAACCTGAAGTCGATGATCTTTACCACGAAACCAGGGTCATCCATCCTTCCGCGTTGTTTCAAAATCTTGCCAACATCAAAGATGCCTCGCTTTACGCCAAAGCCAAGGCCGACCGCACGGCTTTTTGGGAAGAATGCGCCCGAAAACTCGATTGGTTTTCCCCCTGGAAGCAGGGCCTGGTTTGGGAAAAACCTTTTGCCAAGTGGTTTGTCGGCGGCAAACTCAATGCTTCCTATAATTGCCTGGACCGCCACATCAAGGCGAATTTAGGCAATAAGACCGCTTTCATCTGGGAAGGGGAGAACGGCGAGGAAAAAACCCTGACCTACGCGCAATGTTACCTGGAAGTCAATAAACTGGCCAATGCCATTAAAAGTCTGGGGATCGCCAGGGGCGATCGGGTGGCGATCTATATGCCCATGATTCCCGAGGCGGTCTTGTCGATGCTGGCCTGCAGCCGCATAGGGGCGGTCCATACGGTCATTTTCGGCGGTTTCTCTGCCTTGGCCCTGCAGGAACGCATCAATGATGCCCAGGCCAAACTGCTCATCACCGCCGATGGAGGTTACCGCCGCGGCAAGCTGGTGCCCCTTAAAACGATCGCCGACACGGCCCTGGCCCAGACTCCCAGCATCCACGATGTGATCGTTGTCCGGCGCGCCGACGGAAATGTCCCCATGAAACAAGGGCGGGACCATTGGTACCATGATGTGATGCGTCATGCCAAAACCTACTGCGAGCCCGAGGAAATGGACAGCGAAGACATCCTGTACATCCTTTATACGTCGGGGACGACCGGAAAGCCCAAAGGCATTGTCCATTCCACCGGAGGATATTTGACCGGGGTGGCCATCACCACGCATTGGGTCTTTGATTTGAAACCCAATGATGTTTTCTGGTGCACCGCGGACATAGGCTGGGTCACCGGCCACAGTTACATCGTCTACGGCCCCATGGCCAATGCCGCCACCCAGGTCCTTTATGAAGGCGCGCCCGACTTTCCCCAACGCGACCGCTTCTGGCGCATCATCGAAAAACATAAGGTCAGTGTTTTTTATACGGCCCCGACGGCCATCCGTGCTTTTATGAAATGGGGGCCGCAGTGGCCCAAGAAATGCCATTTAGGCTCGTTGCGCCTTTTAGGGAGTGTGGGGGAGCCCATCAACCCCGAAGCCTGGATCTGGTATCATGAACATATCGGCAATTACCGCTGCCCCATTGTCGACACCTGGTGGCAGACGGAAACAGGCGCCATTATGATCACCACTCTGCCCGGCGTAACGCCGATGAAACCCGGATCGGCAGGCAAACCTTTACCCGGCATTGATGCCGAGATCCTTAATGAAGAGGGGCAGACCATTGCCCAAGGCGGGGGCTTTTTGGGCCTCACCAGTCCCTGGCCGTCGATGCTGCGCGGCATCTGGGGGGACCAGCAACGCTACAAAGACACTTATTGGCAGCGATGGTCCGGAAAGTATTATTTTGCCGGCGACGGTACCAAACGAGACAAGGACGGGTATTTCTGGTTTTTGGGCAGGGTGGATGACATTATGCTGGTTGCCGGCCATAATATTTCCACGGCCGAAGTGGAAAGCGCCCTGGTCGATAACCAGATGGTGGCTGAAGCCGCGGTCGTCGGGGTCAAGGATGAGATCAAAGGACAGGCCATTGCGGCTTTTGTCATCCTCAAGGAAGGCCATCCCCTGGATGACCAAACCCAGGAGATCCTCAAAGACCATGTCGCCCAAAAAATAGGCGCGATCGCACGGCCTTCCAGGATTATTTTTACCAGCGACGTGCCCAAAACCCGCTCCGGCAAGATCATGCGCCGCCTTTTGCGCGACATTGCCGAAGGCAGGGTGCTGGGCGACGTCACCACCCTTGCCGACCCCAACGTTATTGCCGCTTTAAAAGAAAAATACCAGGAAGCTTAGCAAAGATATGTCCCGTGATGCCGTTGACCGGTGCTGCGAACTGCTCTTGCAATCCAAAAGAACTGTTTGTCTGACCGGTGCGGGTATTTCCACCGGCGCCGGTATCCCGGATTTCCGCGGGCCGCAGGGGCTTTACGTCAGCCGGCTGTATGACCCTGAAAAAGTTTTTGATATAGACTATTTTCTAAAAGACCCCAAACCTTTTTACGAGTTTGCCCGTGATTTTATCGGCCTGGAATCCTCCATTCAACCGACAACGGCCCATTTTGCCCTTTCCGCGCTTGAAAGCTCCGGCAGGCTCCAGGCGGTGATCACCCAGAATATCGATGGGTTGCATCAAAAAGCCGGTTCTAAGAAAGTGCTGGAAATGCACGGCTCCTTTCTAAGAAGCCATTGCCTCAAGTGCCATAAGACCTATGATTACGCGGACCTTAAAACCATGGTCCTCAAGCAGGGCATTGCCCATTGCTCCTGCCGGGGGATCCTCAAGCCGGACATTGTTTTTTTCGGAGAGGACGTTAAATATTATCACGAATCTGTCCGGCTGGCCCAAGAGGCCGACCTGTTTTTTGTCATCGGCACTTCCCTGACCGTCTATCCTGCGGCTTCTTTGCCGCAATTTGCTCCTGGCAAAATAGTTATAATCAATGATTCCAAATTACCCCTAAATATGTATAATAATGCCTTAGTGGTTGAAAATGATATCGATGCTTTTTTTAATGACTTGATGGGAGAATTCAAACAAAAATCGAATTTATGAAAATTTTGATATCCTTTTTGATCGGATTTTTAATGTCCTCATCGCTGGTCAGGGCGGATACCGGCGGATTCCAACTAAGCTCTGAAGCCTTTAAAGACAATGCCGCTATCCCCAAAGAATACACGTGTGACGGCCGTAACGTCAACCCGCCCTTGACCTTTCACAATGTCCCGCCAGGCACCCAAAGTCTGGCGCTGGCGGTTGCCGACCCCGATGCGCCTAACGGTTTGTGGGTCCATTGGGTCATTTATAACATCCGGCCGGGTATCGGCTCCATCGCCGTGAACACCAGCCCCGGCCTTCAGGGCTTGAATGATTTTGGGAAGCAGGCTTACGGAGGCCCTTGCCCGCCGCCGGGCAATCTGCACCATTATGTTTTTCGCGCTTATGCCCTTGATACTTTCTTAAATGTTCATGGACAACAAACGCTCAGGAGTATTGATAAGGCTTGCGGCGGCCATATCCTTGGGAAAACCATGTTGGTGGGGACCTATCAAAGATGAATGACATGAATCAAGTACAGACCCGGGCGCATGCGACAGATTTTGCTTCAACCAACCGTACGGACCTTTGGTGGATCGAACCGTTGGTTACAGGGTTGGGCTTTTTTTGTTTCGTAATTTATACAACCTGGGCGATGTTTCAGGCCTGCCATTATTACGCCGCGCCGTATTTGTCGCCTCTTTATTCGCCGACACTGATGGTTGATCCCGCTGCCCCGGGCTCGGCCCCGGTTGCGCACGCCTGGTTCGGTCTTTGGCCCGGCTGGTGGCCTAAATTTCTTCCCGCCTCACCGGCGATGCTTGTGCTCATAGGCCCGCTTTCATTCCGCTTGACCTGTTATTATTACCGCAAATTCTATTACAGGTCCTATTTTGTCTCGCCTCCGGCATGCGCGGTCACTGCTTTCCCGCGGAAAGATTATAAAGGTGAAACGGGCCTTTTGCTTTTTCAAAATATCCACCGTTATACCTTATACCTTGCCATCTGTTACATTTTTATTCTGGCTTTCGATGCTTTCAGGGCTTTTTTCCTGCACGGGCAATTCGGCGTCGGTGTCGGAACAATTGTTTTGACCGTCAATGTCATTTTATTGTCCCATTACACCTTTAGCTGCCATGCGTTTAGGCATTTGATGGGCGGGCGGATGGATTGTTTTTCATGCGCCGGCGGCAAAGAGCATTTGGGGCATAGTTTGTGGCAAAAGATCACCGGCGTCAACGAACACCACATGTTTTGGGCATGGGTCAGTTTGATCTGGGTCGCCTTTACGGACCTTTATGTCCGGATGGTGTCGATGGGGATTTGGCACGATTTTAACACCTGGGGGCACGTGCACTAAATGGACATCAAAGAAATCCAGACCATAGATCATGATGTGCTTGTCGTAGGTGCCGGCGGCGCCGGTATCCGTGCTGCCATCGAATGCGCACAGCTTGGGATGAATACCGGGATGATCTCGAAGTCCCTGTTGGGCAAGGCGCATACGGTCATGGCCGAAGGCGGGGCCGCGGCGGCGATGGGCAACGTTGATAAACGGGATAACTGGAAAATCCATTTCCGCGATACGATGCGCGGCGGGAAATTTTTAAACCAATGGCGCATGGCCCAGCTTCATGCCCAGCAGGCCCCGGACCGCGTGCGTGAACTGGAAGAATGGGGCGCGGTTTTCGACCGCACGCCTGATGGGCTCATCAATCAAAGGAACTTCGGCGGGCACCGTTATCCGCGCCTGGCCCATGTCGGGGACCGTACCGGCCTTGAAATCATCCGTACGCTGCAGGATTTCTGCATCCATAAGGGCATTGCCACGCACATGGAATGCACGGGGCTTGATTTGCTTTTGGATGACGGCAGGGTCGCCGGGATGGCCGCTTATTGGCGCGAAACGGGACGGTTTGTCATTTTCAGGACCAAGGCCGTTATTTTTGCGACGGGCGGCGGGGGAAAGGCCTGGCAGGTGACCTCCAATTCCTGGGAATATACCGGAGATGGCCTGGGCATGGCCTACCGGGCCGGCGCTGAACTTATGGATATGGAATTTACGCAATTTCATCCCACCGGCATGATTTGGCCGCCGTCGGTCAAGGGCGCGCTGGTCACCGAGGGCGTGCGCGGCGAAGGGGGCATTCTATTAAACAATAAAGGCGAACGCTTCATGTTTAAATACATCCCCGAAAAATTCGCCGCTGAAACCGCTGACACCGTTGAAGAAGCCGCCCGCTGGGGGCGGGGAGATCAAAATGCGCGGCGGCCGCCGGAACTTTTAACGCGTGACGTTGTGGCGCGCGCCATCAAGAAAGAAGTGGAAGAAGGCCGCGGTTCTCCCCACGGCGGGGTTTTTCTTGACATCGCCTCCCAGCGCCCGGCTGATTTTATCAAAAGGAAACTGCCGTCGATGTATCATCAGTTTATAGAATTGGCCGAAGTTGACATTACCAAAGAGCCCATGGAAGTCGGGCCCACGCTCCATTATTTTATGGGCGGCATCCGCGTGGATTGCGATACGCAGGCGACCAGTGTGCCGGGGCTTTTTGCCTGCGGGGAATGCAGCGGCGGCATGCACGGCGCCAACCGTCTGGGGGGAAATTCCTTGTCGGATTTGCTGGTTTTTGGCAGATTGGCGGGAATCGGCGCATCCGACTATGTTAAGAAAGTTGCTCAGGGAAAAATTGATGAAAGCCAGGCCAAGGCCATTGTCCGCCGCGCCACGGCCTTTCTTAATAAAGAAGAGGGCTTAAATCCGTTTGTCGTCCAGGAGGACCTGCAAAAAGTCATGCAGCAATTCGTCGGCCTTATCCGTTCGGGGGAGGAATTAAAAAAAGCCCTTGCGGAGATCCAACGCGTCAAGAAAGACATCGAAGATGTCAAAGCCCACGCCAGCCCCCAGTTTAATCCGGGATGGAATGCGGCGATCGACTTGAATAATTTGATCGTCACCGCCGAAGCGGTCGCGACGGCGGCCCTGGCGCGCGAAGAGTCCCGCGGCGGCCACACCCGCATTGATTTTCCGGGGGAGCGCGAAGAAGGAGTGACCTATAATGTCATTCTTAAAAAAGGGCCGGACGGCGGGATGCAGCTGCGTAAAGAACCGCGCAAGGCGCCTGCGAAGGAATTGGCGGACATTGCTTACGCAAAAATAGAGGATTTGGAAGGGAAAAAGGCCGATGGCTGAGAGAACATTCCGCGTTTGGCGGGGAGACAAAACCGGCGGGAAATTCGTCGAATATAAAATCAATGTCGAGAAGGGCATGGTTGTCCTGGATGTCATTCACCGTATCCAGGCGGAAAAATCAAGCGATCTGGCCTGCCGTTGGAACTGCAAGGCCGGCAAGTGCGGTTCGTGCGCCATGGAAATCAACGGCAAGCCGAAATTGGGCTGCATGACCCGCATGAATACATTCAAGGAAGATGAGGTCGTTACGATCCAGCCGGTCAAAACATTTCCGGTCATCAAAGACCTGGTGACGGACGTTTCCTGGAATTACGAGCAGAACAAACGCATCGCGCCTTTTAAACCCGGCCCCAGGGGAAAAGACGGCAACCATCGGATGTATCAACGCGACGTCGAGCGTGTCCAGGAATTCCGTAAATGCATCGAGTGTTTTCTGTGCCAAAATGTCTGCCATGTCCTGCGCGACCATAATAAAAAAGATAAGTTCGTGGGGCCGCGTTTTATGATCCGCCTGGCTTCCTTGGAAATGCATCCCCTGGACACCGGGGACCGTATTGAAAAAATAAAGAACGAATACGGTTCCGGATATTGCAATATCACCAAATGCTGCACCGAAGTCTGCCCCGAGCACATCCACATCACCGATAACGCCATCATCCCTCTCAAAGAACGCGTCGTGGACCGTTTTTTTGATCCGCTGGCGATCATCCTTCATAAGATTTTCGGCAATAAGAAAACATAACCGAAAACCATTCAAGTCTTTCTTGACATGATATAATCATAGTGATATACATATATCAGAAAGGATATATCATTATGGTGCGTGCTTTAATCAGCTTAAAAGACGAACAATTAAAGAAAATAGACAGGTTAGCCCGCAAGAAAAAACAATCCCGGGCACAAGTGATCCGTGAAGCCATTGAAGAATATGTTTCAAAGAAGGAAAATGAACCGACTTGGGAAGAACTTGTCAGGAAAACCGCGGGAATTTGGAAACATAAAAACATTGATACGGATGCTTATCTTGAAGCCCTGCGTTCGGAATGGGACCGGTAATGCTTTTATTGGACGCATCCATCCTCATTGATTTTTTAAACAAAATTTCCCAGGCCGTTGATTATTTTTTGGCCATTGATTCACGTCAAGCGGCCATATCAGCAGTGACATTAGCAGAAGTCCTGGCCGGCGCCGATGAACAGGAAAAAGCACAAATACTTTTGTTCACCGACAGGTTTCACTTCCTGAACATTGATAAAGAAACAGCTGTTTTTGCCGCTGATTTGAGGCAAAAACATCATTGGAAATTGCCTGATTCATTCCAAGCTGCGTTAGCCTTAAAACATAACTTAATTTTCGTTACCCGTAATACCAAGGATTTCAATCCTGCGGTCCATAAATTTGTCAAAATCCCCTATAAGCTGCGCTAATACTGGACTTTTCCTTAACCCCCGTTAGAATATCTTCTATGTTGATCGACAAAAACACCCTGCAAAAGTATGACGTCGCCGGGCCGCGCTACACCAGTTATCCGACAGCGCCGCAATGGTCCGATGAAGTGACCGCGCAGACGTATGCCTCTGTGCTCAAGGCTTTCGGACAGAACGACAAAACTTTGTCTCTCTATATCCATGTGCCTTTTTGTGAACAGCTCTGTTATTTTTGCGCCTGCAATAAGGTCATCCGCGCCAGGGAAGAGAAGGTGGGGGATGAGTTTCTTGAGCACCTTTTTACGGAGATGGGCCTGGTCGCAGGCTTTATCGGCCGGCGCAAACTTATCCGCCAGCTGCATTGGGGCGGGGGAACGCCCACCTTTCTCTCCGAAGAGCAAAGCGAAAAGCTTTTTACCCGCATCCGGTCCCTCTTTGATATTGACTTCAACGAAGAAATCGCCATCGAGATCGACCCGCGCACGGTGACGCAGAACAAATTGAAGGTCCTGCGCGGGCTTGGCTTTAACCGCATTTCCATGGGCGTGCAGGATTTCGATGCCAAGGTCCAGGATGACATCAACCGCATCCAGCCCTACGAGCAGGTGGCCCAAGTGCACCGGTGGTGCCGCGATCTCAATTTCAAATCGGTCAATTATGACCTGATCTACGGCCTTCCGTATCAAACCAGGGAAACGTTTAAAAAAACCGTTGATTTGGTGATCGGTCTGCGGCCTGACCGCATCGCCCTTTACAGTTTTGCCTATGTCCCGTGGCTTTCCAAGCCTCAGAATAAATTCAACCTGCAGGCCATTGCCCTGCACGATGAAAAATTGGACATTTTTATCCAGTCCCGCGAAAACCTGCTGGACCACGGCTACCAGGCCATCGCCATGGACCATTTTGCCCTGACTACCGACGACATGGCCAAGGCCTTCAATCAGGGCCTGCTGTACCGTAATTTCATGGGCTACACCCTGAAACCCGCCGATGAGTATTTAGGTCTGGGGCCCTCGGCCATAGGCTTCCTGGAAAAGACCTACGTCCAGAACGTCAAGGTCCTGCCTGATTATTATGACAGCCTCTCGAAAGGCCGGCTGCCTGTGGAGCGGGGCAAGCAATTGAGCCCGGACGACCAGGTCCGCCAATGGGTCATCAACAGCCTGATGTGCGGTTTTAAGGTGGACAAAGGCGTATTTTTTGATACATTTGGGTATGAGTTTGAGGATTATTTTGACCAGGAACACCGGCACATCCGTGATTGCATCGAGGACGGATTGCTTTGCGAAGATCCGCGGAGGATCACCGTCACCGATTTGGGTAAAATTTTTATCCGCAATGTGTGCATGGGGTTCGACCACTACCTAAGGCAAAAAGATGGCCACCGCCGTTTCTCGAGAACAGTCTGACATTTTATCGGCCTTCCAGGGCAAAAACAAGCGCGTCCCGGTCTGGTTCATGCGCCAGGCCGGCCGTTATCTGCCCCAATACCAGGCGCTGAAAGGCAACCGCCCCTTAGGCGAACTTTTCCGTGACCCGGAAGCTGCCGGCGCCATCACCCTGCAGCCTTTGGAGATCCTGGGGGTCGATGCCGCGATCTTATTTGCCGATATCCTGACCATGCCTTCCGCCATGGGCTTCAGGATCGATTTTATCAACGGTAAAGGGCCTGTGGTCGCCAATCCTGTGCACCATTACAGGGACCTGAGGCGTTTGGGAAAATTCAGCGGCCTGGATTATTTGACCAGGACCATCCAGCTCATCAACCTGGTATTGCCGCCGTCGATCCCTTTGATCGGTTTTGCCGGTTCTCCCTATACGGTGGCGACCTACCTGTGCTCCAGGCATAACCATATGATGTATGAAAATCCCACGGCCTTTCACCAGTTGATGGCCCTGTTGACGGACAACACCATCGCCTATTTAAAGCAGCAGAAAGAGGCGGGCATCAAACTCTTCCAGCTTTTTGACACCTGGGCCGGCAGCCTGCGCCGGGAGGATTATGAATCCTTCGTGCTGCCGTATGTGCAAAAAATTTTCAAGGCCGTCAACCTTCCGTCCATTTATTATTTGAAAAATTGCGCGCACCTCATGGGCCCGATGGAAAAAAGCGGGGCGGAGTTTCTCTCCGTCTGTGAAACGGTCAATATCAAAGACATCAGGAGCAAAAAGGGCATCCAGGGGAATTTATTAAACACCCTTTTGTACGCCGATGATAAAACGCTCATCGAGGAAACCAGGGCCATTCTTAAAAGCGCCAAGGCCCGCCACCGCAGGTACATTTTCAATCTAAGCCACGGTGTCATGCCGGACGTCAACCCCCTGAAATTGAAAATGGTGGTTGACGAAGTGCACAAATTTAAATGGAAATAAAGTAGTCCCGCTGCGGCTTGACAAAGACTATTTTATATGGCACTCTTTACTTAGGATGTGGATGAAGGCGGGAGAGAGGTATGTCCCCATATACCCTGAATATTAAAAAATCTATGTTTTTAAAGTTACGCAGGATCGTTTCTATTGTTATTATATCGGCTTTTATGACCACCTCGGTCAGGACGCCGGCCTGGGCGCAGTCCTCTGTAGGCCTGCTGCCCAATCTGCCGCCTCCGGGGGCGATGGTAAATTTAAGCCCCGATTTTACGCCTGCCCATCTGATGGGCATTACCATCCATCCCGATAACCCCTTAAAGTTTGATTTCTTGATCGATAATGGCGACCAGGAAATGGACAGCGTCCAAAAGCGGGAGGAATATCAAAAACTGGTAAAGTATTTTTTGGCCTCCCTGACCATCCCCGATGGCCACCAGTGGGTGAACCTTTCGCCTTATGAAAAGGGACGCATCATCCAGAATGATTTCGGCAAAACACAGATGGGCCGGGATTTGCTGGAGCAGGATTACATCCTCAAGCAGATCACCTCAAGTTTGATCTATCCTGAAAGCCGTTTGGGCAAGGAATTCTGGGACAAGGTCTATCAACGCGCCTGGAATGAATACCACACGACCGACATCCCGGTCAATACCTTTAACAAAGTATGGATCGTGCCTGACCAGGCCGTAGTTTACGAAAGCGGCGACAGCGCCTATATCCTCCAGAGCCATTTAAAGGTGATGCTGGAAGAAGACTACCTCTCCCTGAAAGAACATACGGCCATTTCCTCTTCCGATGTCAATGCCGTTGCCAATGACACCCATGCCATCGGTTCCCAGGTGATCCGCGAGATCGTCCTTCCTGAACTTCAAAAAGAGGTCAATGAAGACAAGAATTTTGAAAGCCTGCGCCAGATGTACAGCGGGATGGTCCTGGCGACCTGGTATAAAATGGCATTGAAGAAATCTCTCTTGGGGATGATTTACGCGGACAAGGCCAAGGTCAAGGGCGTTGACCAGGACCCCAGGACCAACCAATTAATATACAACCAGTATTTGCGCGCGTTTAAAAAGGGCGTGTTCAACTATATTAAGGAAGATGTGGACAAATTCACAAATGAGGAGATCCCCAGGAAATATTTTGCGGGCGGGTTTCAGCCCCTGGAGGGGGCTGATGAAATAAGAGATATAGGCCAGGCGCAACAGGCGGTTCAGGAGAGTAGAAGCAACCCGCTGCCCCGGGAGTTTGTCGTCAAAGCCAATCAGGGAGAGAATGTGGCGAATGTGGCGCCAACCATCAACACTCTTCTTGGAGGCCGGCCCATTTCTGTTGACTGGCAGAAGCCGGAGAATTTCAATGTTGCCGTTGTTGATTTAAGCCAGGCAAACCAGAACCCCGGTGGAGTTTCCGGCAACGCCACGACTGTCGCGCAGAGTGAAGCGCAAAAATTTGTAAACTTTATGCAGGAGAGGGAACTCCCGGTGCCGGCCAATCTGCCTGCAGACCAACTGGCCAGGGCCAAGCAGGGGGAAAAGAATTGGCAAATCAGCAATGCCATGCGCCAGCAGCTGCAGCAATGGTACAAGGGCAATGATCAGTATGATCCCATGGTGGATTCCATTTTTAAGCATTTGGATTATGAATACGATCAGGCAACGGACAATTTTAAGGTTGTCTATTCCAATCCGGCGATGACGTCCAACGGAGAAATAACTGACGCGACTTTTTCCAGAATTTCCCGCCGGTTGAACCAAAACCCTGCTATCAGCCGGTTATTGGAGAATCCCATTACCCGGGATTTCTATGATAAGACACTTAATTCCAATTTGACCAATCCCGGGAAATTGCAGCGTATCCGTCAACGGTTGGATGATTTAAGGCCGGGTTTGGGGCAAACGGTGGATTCCATCGTTGCAGAGGTCCAGGCGGATCAAAGTGCGAACAGGGCGATGACCACGGTCCTGGTCATTGATGATGATCCCGTGATGCTGGATATCAATAAAGCGGTATTGTCCCGTGCCGGTTATAATGTTTTAACCGCCCAGACCGAGCAGGAAGCTGAAACATCTTGGCAGGAGAATAAAGATAATATAGGCCTTATCCTTAGCGACACCCATAACACAGGGCAAAAGGATTGGCCTGATTTGGTGAAAGGATTCGTGGCGCAGAAAAATGTCCCTGTTCTTGCCACCAGCGGGTTGGCAACCCAGCAAGCCTGGCAGGGGATCACCGATCATTTTCTTCCCAAGCCGTATTCCATTCATGTTTTAACCTCTGCAGTTCAGGGAATTTTGTCCGCCAATCAGCCTGCAGTTGATCAGGCCATGGCGTCAAATACCGGGAGTTGGTTGAAGGAGAAGATCTTGCCGCTGGTAGGAGCGGTTGCGGTAGGGGGCGTCGTTGCGGGGGCAATAAGCATGCCTTCCTATTTACATCAGCGGGAATTAAACAAGATCTCTTTGGTCCAACCCGGACAGATTGCGTCTATAAACAACCAGGCGGCAAGGGTCGTGGTCAATACCGGCGGAGTGGGTGTCGTCATTACCCAGCCGGGCAGGCCGATCAGGATCATCAGTGTCAATCCCAACAATGTTGCCGACGTTGCTCAGCAATTGTTGCAGGAATATCCGGCCGGCATCAATAATGCCGTTATCCATGTTTTTGCCGATGGTGACGGTGAACGGGGAGCGGGCAATGCATTGTCGATGGCTTTGTTGGGTAAAGAGAATATCTCTGATCATCACATTTATCTTGAACATGCGGCGCCGTTTAATTTGGTGGCTCATCCCCTGGGCAGCGGAAGCGATTTTGTAAGGATTGAAAATGGGGACGGGATGGAGCATCATTATGTGGAGACAAAGGGTGTTTTAATTCAGTTGCCCAAGAACAATCCCAACCCGGCCATGGCCTCCAACAGCAAAATAAATCGGATCAGAGAAAGGCTTGTGACGGCAGCCACGCTGGCCGGCATCTCAGCGGCCGCGCTGTTTCTTGCTCCCGGGGCCGCAAAGAATGTCCAGATAGCCATCAAGGAACATAGAATTCCTTTGAAAAGCGGGATCCAAACCGGAGAGGGTGCGTATACGGTCAATGAAAATGAGGCGGCGGTCGCTTTTTCAGTTGAAGGTCAGCCCAATTTTGCTTATGCAGGCGTTGTAGGGACAAACGATTCTCAAGAAATACAGAACCTTACTAAAATAAAAACGGATTTACGGCAAAAATACCCCCACACCCAAATTTACATGGATTATTGGACCTATGGGCGGATGACTGAAGACGGAAGGTATATGCAGGATCACGCGGGCAATATCATAAGCAGCATACCGGCGGCCCCCGGCTTTGAGGTCCGGGTCCATCATCTTCCCTTTGAACCGACGGAGCCCAGCGCTCCTCTTCCCTATGGATTTTACGTCAAGGGGCCGATCATTCATGTGGATACCCAAACCTTGGGCACCACCGGCGGCTATTGGTATGCCAATAACACCGGGAACGGTTTGACGCATGCCCCGGCAGGTTATACGGATAATGCCATGGCGATCCGGCAACAAACGAACAGCGAGTCAGCGTTAATCGCCGAATCCCTGACTAAAAAAGGTGGTATCGACTTAAACGCCGCCAACCTGAATTTATTCATCAAACGCGACGGCAGCGGCGTGCCGCTGCCCTGGGCCCAGCAGGACATCTCCCTGTTTAAGAACATCCAGGGTTTTGTTCCCCAAATCGTCGAGATCCGGCCTGCCGTCGACATTTCCGTCATCAACGAACTGCAACAGAAGCTGCAATCTTTCCAGAATTAAAATTCTCATCTTTTTTTGTTTTTGTGTTATATTCAAATATGCCGACTATTTTGGAAATTTTAGGATGGAGATTGTTTTTTTATTCCAACGAAAATGACGAGCCAATTCATATCCATGCTCGAAAAGCGAGTATGGAATGTAAATATTGGATTGATATTAAAGGGTTTGACATCAGTGAGGCGTATTCTTTTGGTTTAAAGGAGAAGGAAAAAAGGCAGATTCGTCGTATCATTTTTGATCATTTTGATTATATTGTAGAACAGTGGAGTGAATTTGAGAGGAGAAAATAAATGAAAGCAATCCATAAGATCCAAAAGATAGATTTCTCAGGTTCCCAAATGAGGTTGAAAGTGGACGGCAAGGAAGTTAAAGTTAATTTAACTAAAACGTCTTCAAGGCTGCTTAAAGCTTCCAAAAAGGAACGGGAAACGTATCAGATTTCACCTTCAGGTTATGGTATTCATTGGCCATTGATTGACGAAGACCTTTCGGTCGATTCTCTCTTAGGGAGTAAGCGTTCTTTTGACCACCCAATGACCCGCCTACGGTGAGAAGGCCGTTATGAGATTAGCGCCCCTTGACCGGGACGATTTTTATTGGGGATTCATAAGGTGCTGGACAATCCTGTAGATAATCCATAATCCTGTTGTTGAGGAGTCATTTTGTGGTAAACTTATACCATGAAGCTTAAAATTCTTCTGCTTTTGGTCCTTGGAATTTCCGCTGCGACGGTTTGTTTGGCCCAGTCAAGAGACCCTTCCATGGGAAGCGAGTCTTCATCCGTTGGTGTCTGGCCCTCTGTGGACAGCCCGGACAGCATTTCACCCGGGTACGATTCTTCAGACCACGGCAACGTTTCATAATTCCGCAATAACTCCAAAATAACCTTGAATTGCCTTTGAATGGGGTATAAGGGTGGTAAAATATTACCATCGCCAACAATGACGTTGGCCAACCAACAATGAGGTTGGTAACCCAACGAAGGAGGGTCAAAATGGAGACGTTGCATTCAATGCTGGTACCGCCCGCAAAGATGGTTCTCGCCCAGGTTGGTTTGTTTGTCTGCAGTGTGCTTTTGGCTTTTATAATCTTCATTCTCGGGTTGATTATTTCCGAATTCGTCATCAAGAGGGGAATAACCCAATTATTGAAGGTCCTTAAGCTGGATGATCTTTCCAAGCGTTATGAATTGGAGGCCATCCTTTCCAAAGGCGGCATTAAGCAGAGCTTGTCGGAATTGATAGGCGGTATCTGCTATTGGCTGGCTTTGTTGATAACCTTCGTGGTTGCCCTGGATGCCGTGGGTTTGACCACCGCTGCTGATTTGATGCAGAAGGTGGTGCTTTTTATACCGAACATCATTGTTGCGGTGTTCATTCTGGTCGTAGGGATGTTCATTGCCGTTCTGGTCAGGAACATCATCAGGGTTGCTGCCAGCAACGCGGGGATCGCCCAGGCCAATTTGATCAGCAATATATGCCAGGTCGTGATCCTGGTGTTTACCGCAGCCATTGCGCTGGAACAGTTGCAGATCGGCGGCAGGATCATTGATTTGACGATCGGCATCATCCTGGGGTCTTTCGGCCTTGGATTTGCGCTGGCCTTTGGTCTGGGGTGCAAAGACATTGTCGGTAAATCAGTGGCGGATTTTCTGGCCCAGCTGAAGAAATAATCAAAAAAGGGGCGCTTAATCAAGGGCCCCTTTTTATTTTAAATCTCCTCCAACTTCAAATTGACAAACCATAATGGTTGTGTTATGGTTGTTATGAAAGGAGCGAGATATGTCAAGTATTACTATAAAAAATATACCAACCAGACTTCACGAAACGCTAAAGCGCAGGGCTGCTATGACTCATCGAAGCTTAAACAATGAGATTATAGCGAGCCTGGAGGTGGCGGCAGGCCTTGCCCCCATGGACACAAATCAGATGGCCCTTGATGCTACGCTGATGCACAAAGCATTTAGAGGAGAAGCTGATCCGGGGGATATCGATCGTTTTAAAAAAGAAGGCAGGGAATGATTGTCGCCGACGCAAATCTGGTCGCCTATTATTATCTGCCGGGGTCTTTTCAAGCATTGGCTCAAAGAATTATTCAAAAGGATCCTGTTTGGCTTGTTCCGCCGATCATGGTGTCTGAATTTCGCAATATTCTTCTTGGTTTCGTCAGGGCCAAGCAGCTTCATAAAAAAGACGCTATCGAACTTGCTGTAAGAGTGGAACTTGTTTTTGCTCAAAGGACAAAGGGGATCTCATCGGCCCAAGTAATGGACTTGGCCGGTGACTCCGGATGCTCTGCCTATGACGCAGAATATGTTGCTTTGGCGCAGATGATGGGTGTAGAGTTAGTCACTAATGATAAGCCGCTATTAAACCGTTTTCCCAAAATTGCAGTGTCGTTGGAGAATTTTTTAAAGTAAGATACCTCAAAAATTGCTTTTCTCAATTCTGTTTCCTGAACGGTTTATCTTCACTTTCTTATGCTTGTATTTCAAGGGATACGCCCTATAAAAAGATCGCAAATTCCTTCCGAGGTGATTGCCGGCCTTACCTTGGCAGGTTTGGCCATTCCGGAAGTGATGGGGTATACCCGTATCGCGGGCACTCCGGTGATCACCGGTTTATACACCATGCTTATCCCCATGTTGTTATTTGCCTTGTTCGGTTCTTCAAGGCATTTAGTGGTTGGGGCCGATTCAGCCACTGCCGCCATCCTCGCAGGCGCCCTTGCGGGCATCGTCCCTAAGGCGTCCCACGAATATGTCGCGCTTGCCGGGGTATTGGCGTTGATGTCCGCTGTTTTTTTGCTGTCGGCGCGCATGGTCGGATTGGGATTTATGGCGGACTTTCTGTCAAGGACCGTGCTGATCGGATTTTTGACAGGGGTGGGTGTTCAAGTGGCCTTTTCCCAGCTTTCGGGTATGCTTGGCATAGGGAGCCTGCAGCAGGTTGCTACAACAAATCCTTATGATCTGGCCTTATCATGCGCCGTTATCGGGGCCATTACGGCAACAAAGAAATTCTCCCGCCAAATTCCAGGCGCGCTCATCGCTGTGGCAGGGGCCATTATCATCAGCCATGTTTTTGATCTCAAAGCTCATGGCGTGGAGATGATAGGCAGCGTCCCGCAAGGCCTGCCCGCCATCGGTTTGCCGGACGTCCATTGGTCTTTTGGGCTCCTGGAAAAATTGCTTCCCGCGGCTTTTTCGATGTTTGTCGTCATTTTAGCCCAGAGCGCCGCCACCTCAAGGGCCTATGCGGCGCGCTACAATGAATCTTTCAGCGAGAATGTTGATCTGATCGGCCTGGGCCTTGCCAATATCGGCGCGGCGTTGTCCGGGACCTTTGTTGTCAACGGGAGTCCCACCAAGACCCAGATGGTCGACAGCGCCGGCGGCCGCAGCCAGCTTTCCCAAATCGTCACATGCGCGGTTGTTTTTTTGGTTTTACTCTTCTTTACAGGCCTGCTGGCTGAACTTCCCGGAGCCGTGCTGTCCGCCGTTGTTTTCCTCATCGGGGTGGAATTGGTCGATGTCCGCGGAATGCGAAAGATTTTTGAGCAGCGCCCGCCAGAATTCTGGGTGGCTCTGGCCACGGCCGTTGCCGTTGTCCTGATCGGAGTCGAACAGGGGATAGTCCTGGCTGTGGTACTTTCCTTGATAGAGCACGTCCGCCGCAGTTATAACTCCCGCAATGTGGTATTGGCCATGGATAAAAAGACCGGCGCCTGGATGCCCTTGCCGGTGACGGCGCCCCAGCAAGCCGAACCGGGCCTTTTGTTATACCGGTTTGCGCATACGATGTACTATGCCAATGCCCAACAGCTCTTCGACCAGATCGTTGCTTTGACCGAACAATCCGGCCCGCCGCTCTCATGGTTTTGCATCGATGCTTCAGCCGTTGCCGATGTGGATTTTTCCTCAGCGGAGACCCTGCGCGCAATTTACGATATTCTGAATAAAAAAGGCATTAGGCTTGTTTGGGCGAATGTCATAGATTCTGTTAAGCTTGAGCTTGACAGGTATGAGCTCACCGGGCTTTTCGGCCCGGAGGCTTTTTATAAGAATATCAAGGATGTCCTGAAGGCCTATTTGAATAAATAATCTTGCAGGAATTCCGCAAACGCAGTATGGTATTTCCATGCCAGCTCCTCAATTTACTCTCGTCATAGGAAATAAGAACTATTCTTCATGGTCGCTGAGGCCGTGGCTCCTTTTAAAGCAGGCCGGGATACCTTTTGAAGAAGTTTTGATCCCCCTGTATGAAGGCGATTATAAAGCTAAAATCCTCAAATACTCCCATCATGGCAAGGTCCCTGTGTTGATCCATGGCTCTGTGACGGTCTGGGAGACGCTTGCCATCGCAGAATATGTGGCTGATTTGTTTGCACAGAAGCAATTATGGCCTCAAAATCCTGAAGACCGCGCCCTGGCGCGCAGCATCAGTGCGGAAATGCACAGCGGATTCGCCTCATTGCGCACCCACATGCCCATGAATTTAAGGGCTTCGCATCCGGGAAAGGGCAGGACGCCGGAGGTGGAAAAAGACATTGCCCGTATTGTTGAGATATGGGAAGGCTGCCGGAGCAAATTTCAGGCCCAAGGGCCTTTTTTGTTCGGCCAATTTACCGTCGCTGATGCCATGTATGCTCCCGTTGTCACGCGTTTTCGGACCTATGGGGTCGCCTTAAAAGGCCTGAGCGCCGCTTATGCCAAGACCATATTGGACCTTCCCGCATTTAAAGAGTGGGAGGCGGCAGGCATCAAAGAACCGCAGTACATCAAAGCTTCGGAGATTTACTCCCGCTGAATGAGTTCATAATTCTTGCTTGTCAGTTTTAAAAGAAATGTTATAATTAATTAGGATTGATCAATACTGGACAATCTTGATCAGGAGGTTGGTATGACTGTTGAAACTATTCCCGCTGTTAAAGCGCGCACGCATTTTGGGGAGATCATGAAGAAGTCCTACAAAAAAGGGTTCCGTTTTGTGGTTGAGAAATCGGGGATACCGATGGTGGTTATCCTTAATGCCCAGGACTACAACCGTATCGTTGAGGCAAGAGAGGAGCGTTTTAAGATATTGGATTGTGTTAGATCAAAATTGCCGAATTTTTCGGAAGATATGGTCCTCAGGGATGTTTCCAGGGCCGTTACTGCGGTAAGAAAACGACATGCTTAAGGTGGTCGTTGATACAAACCAATTCGTAAGTGCTTTGATCAGCAAAAGGAGCCAATCGGCGCGTCTGTTGGAGCTTTGGAAAAACCAGCATTTTATTCTAGTCACAAGTCCCGAAATCATCGCAGAGATTAAAGAAGTACTTGAATATCCGCATATCAGACAAAAGTACAAACTTAGCAAAGTAGAAATAGGTTCCTTATTAGTCCTGATCGAGCATGAAGCGGTAGTTCTTCCATCTTTACCTGCCGTCCATATTATTAAAGATGGACCCGATGATAATAAATTCTTAGCCTGCGCGTTAGCGGCTCAAGCCGAATATATTGTTTCTGGAGACCGGCATTTGTTAAACTTGGGCAGTTATGGGCCGGTTTCTATCGTTACCGTGAAAGATTTTTTGCATGTTATTGACAGTTAAAGTCATTCCGGGCGCTTCCAGAAACCTGCTCAAAGAAGAGGACGGGATGACCAAGGTTTATCTGACCGCGCCTCCCGTCGACGGAAAGGCCAACCAGGCCCTGATAAAGTTTCTGGCCGCACATTATGGCGTCAACAAGTCCGCCGTCACGATCGTCAAAGGCGAAAAGTCCCGGCATAAGGCAATTGAAATAAGGCAATGAGTGTCAAAACCGCTTACATTGAATTAGATACCAAGGGCGAATGCGAGATGCATGACCTGACGTCCCAAATCCAGGAGCATATCAAGGCTTCCGGCATTGGGGACGGCATCGTTTCCGTTTCGCTGATCGGTTCCACAGGAGGCATTTCCACCATCGAATTTGAAGACGGCTTGCGAAGGGACATCAAGGAGCTCCTGGATCGTCTGGTGCCCAAATGGTATTATCACCATGACGCCGCCTGGGGCGACAGCAACGCCCATGCGCATTTGCGTTCGACATTGATGGGCACCAGCCAATCGTTTCCTTTTAAGGAAGGAAAGCTCCTTACCGGCACCTGGCAGCAAATCGTATTCATCGATTTCGACAACCGTCCCCGCCAACGCAAGATCGTGGTGCAAATGATGGGCGAATAGACTGCGGCAAAGAAGTAAGGCGAAATATCTTATAATTGTGTATCATTTAATTTTTGTCTTGCATCCTTATTTACAGGAGGATTTTATATGATTTCCGTAGTGTCAGTCCGTGGTCAAACCGTTGTTCCAACGGTTATCCGTAAGCGCTACAAAATTACCCCTCAGACCCGGTTGGAATGGCTGGACGATGGCCATAATATCACTGTTGTGCCGATTCCAGCTGACCCTATTAAAGCGCTTCGCGGGCGGTTTAAAGGAAAGGGGCTGTCGAGGGCCCTTTTAAAATCATGTTCTAAGGACCGCCGTCGTGGCCGCTGATACTGCCATTTTCATTTCGAAATTATTTAATCAAATGAACGGATAATATTGGCCGCAGGAAGGCTGAAAGCGACATATCGTTTATCATTTGCCGATGCTTTTATTGCAGCTACCGCTTGTTCTTTATTCGTACCTTTGATGTGATGGGGGGATTTTGAGGGACTGGCGGTGCTTGGTCAGCGTGCGCCGGGCCAGGTTGAAGCCTTTGTTTTTGAGACGGTTTTGGATGTCCTGGTCGGAGAGCGGGCGGGCTTTGTCCTCTTCTTCGATCATGCGCTGGATCTCTTCCTTGACGGCATGGCTGGAGACCGTTTCGTCTGGGCCGCAGGCAATGGCCTGGCAGAAGAAATATTTCATGGAAAAAATGCCTCGGGGCGTGTCCACATATTTATTATTGATGGCCCTTGAAACGGTGGATTCGCTTCGGCCGATGGCCTGGGCCACGTCTTTGAGCTTCAGCGGGTTTAAGCAGGCGTCGTCTAGTTCAAAGAAGTCCTTTTGATGGTTAAGGATGTGCTGCGTGATTTCCACAATGGTGCTTGAGCGCAGCTGAAGGCTTTTGATGAAGTTCAAGGCGTTGGCCATTTTTTCTTTGATGAAATCCTTTTCGGATTCCTGAAGGTTGGGCCTGTTTAAAAGATTCTGATAGGTATGGTTGATCTTTAACCGCGGGAAGGTCTGACTGCAAATCTCCACCTTGTATTGACCGTCGTCTGCCTTTGTAATGCTGACATCCGGACAGATATAGACTGTTGAATTGGCCGGGTTAAATCTTCGCGCGGGTTTCGGTTCCAGAGAAGAAATCAATTCGGCGGCCTGTCTGGCCGTATCTTCGGAAATACCGAGTTTCTTGGCGATTTTAAGGAACTTCTTGCAGGCCAGGCAGTCAAAATAGTCGGAGACTATCAGAACCGCCAAATGCTTTAAAGGCGAATCGCAGGCATTGAGCTGAATGGCCAGGCACTCCTGGATGTCATGGCAGGCCACGCCTGTAGGGTCAAAATTCTGTATAACAGCAAGCGTTTCCTTGACCATGGCCATGTCCGCACCGGCCACGGCCGCAATAATTTCCTCAAGCGAGACCTTCAAAAACCCGTCATCATCAATGTTCCCTATAATAAACTCACCGATGGCTATGCCCAACGGGTTTGAAATCTCGATCCTAAGCTGGTTTAAAAGGTGTTCCTGAAGGGTTTCGGCACGGGCAATGGGCAAAGGCTCGGGATGCTCTTCATCGTCCCCATGGCCCTCCGAAGCCCCTGTCCTGGATAAATAAGACAATTCTTCCAGGTTATCCGCGCTTAACTGGTTGCTGTCCCTGGGATCGTATTCTATCTCCAAAAGCGGGTTGTTTTGAAGCTCCTGATCAATGGCCATTAAAATTTCAGCCTGCGGCAGCATAAGAATTGCCGCAGATTGCTGCATTAATGGAGCAAGAACAAGCTTTTGGATCTGTATTTGAGTCGGTCTCATATAGGAATGAGAGAGTATAACATATCTATAAGTTTTGGCAACTATTCTGATTCCGGCTGAAATTCCTGCACAACAGTCATTTGTCTCAAAATTTAAACATCATTTAACCTTGTGTTATATATGATTTTCCATACTTGTCCGGCTTTGTCATGGACAGAGATGTTCAATCTTTTAAACACATACCCAGACCGGCATTGAGTGGAATTATTATGTCTAAATTTTTATGTGTTTTTATAAACCTATGATACATAAATAGTTGTGTATTTTGTATGAATTAATTCTTAATTCTTGATTAACATGGTACAGAAATTGCTCCTATACACATATCGACACAAGTTGTCTTGCAAATATGACCGTTATTATCTAATTAATTAATATTTTTTAGGATTAAGGTATAAGAAGAGAAAGGGAGAGAAAGATGAACCAAGAGACCTTAAAGAAGGAAGAAAACCCCAAAGTCTATAAAATAGACTCCAAATCCAGGATGACCATTACGGATGTGGCGGAAATCCTCGGTATTTCCACCAAGACCCTGGCCAGATGGGAAAAGACGGGCAAGACCCGCAAGCCCAAAAGGGACTGGCGCGGTTGGCGCATCTATAATGAGGAAGACCTGGCCCAGATCAAGAATTTCCACGAAACCGTTTTTGAAGTCGAATAAGAATACCTATTCCAAGGAGTGAATCATGAAAAAGAGTCTATTTTGTAATATATGTTTTGGGGCCCTTACGGCGGTTTTGGTCGCTTCGTTTGCGGCCGGCGCCTGGGCGCAGAATGATGACAACGGCGCCATCAAGAAACTCATGAGCCCTGCGGAATATAAGGCTTATGCGGCTTCCAAGGCCTATGCCGATCAAAACAGCTCCTATACGCTCGGGCCCACGGATGTCGTTACCATCACTGTGCAGCGCCATCCCGAAGTCAGCGGCGACTACACTATTAATACTGAAGGCAAGATCCAGTACGAATTTGTGGGAGATGTCGTGATCGCGGGCCTGACCAAGAAACAGGCGGTTGCGCTTCTTGTCAAAAAGCTTTCCACCTATATCATCCATCCTGAAGTCACCATGAAGATCACCGGCTATAACAGCAAGGTGGTTTATGTCATCGGCGAGGTAGGCATGCCGGGCAGAATACCCATGCACGGAGACACGATCACCGTGCGCCAGGCCCTGCTTGATGCCGGGCTTCCTTTATTGAGCGCTGCCACCAAAGGGGCCAGACTGTTTACCCCTTCAGACAGCGGCAGGGTGGTCATGAAAAGAGTCAACGTCTACGCGCTTTTGTATGAGGGTGATCTAAGACAGAATTTCGTTATGAAATCCGGGGACACGCTTTACGTGCCTGCCACCATGCTGGCCAAGGCCATGCGCGTCATCAGTCCTGTGACACAGCCGGTTGAGAACGTTGCAGGCACTGCGGGTGCCGCCCGTTACGGCGCAGGGATGTAACTTATAGAAAGGACCTTTTCGTAATATGGAAGAACAAGTTCACGCACCCATCGAATATGTACGGATCTTTTTCCGCAGGAAGTGGTTTATCATCATCCCGGTTTTTGCCGGATTGGTCTTAGGCATCTGCGCGGGGATGGTCCTGCCCAAGAGGTATTTGTCCAAGACGGTAATCATGGTGGAGGAGAGCAAGTCCGATAATCCGCTCTTCCAAAACCTTGCCGTTTCATCCAGCGTCAGCCAGCGGATGCAAAACATCAGCGAATCCATGCTCGGCTGGGACAGCCTGGTGGAATTAGTCAAGCGCCTGCATTTGGACAGCCATGTAAGATCACCGCAGGAGTTTGAACAGCTGGTATTGGGCATCCGCAAGGACATCAGCATCAAGCTTCGCGGCAACAACATCATTGAGCTTTCCTATCTGGGCAGCACTCCCATTCAGGCCCAGGCCGTGGTCAAAAACATCACGGACATCTTTATCCATCGCAACGTCACCATCCAGCAGCAGCAGACGGGGGATGCTCTGACCTTTATCCGGCAGGAATTAAACGTCTATCGCGGCAAGATCAAGTCCGCGGAGATCGCCAAGCTCAAGGACAAATTAAACACCCTTCTGGAAGATTCCACGGAAAAGCACCCGATGGTCATCCAGTTGCGCCAGGAGATCAAGGACAAGATGGCGGAATTGAGAAAGGAAAATCTGCAATATACCGCGGATGACGCCTTGAATCCTGATTCCACCAATGCCCTGGTCAGTGAAATCAAAAAGACCCTTGATACCCTGCAGAATAAGTCGGCCGCCTCCGCCATACAGCCCAGCCAAAACACCGATAACAGCGTTTACAAGGTGCTTTTATTGGACAAGCTCAACGATGTGGTGGCGAGGGACTCTCATGTCAACGAACAAATTTACAACGAACTTTTGCAAAGGCTTGAGACGGCCAAGATCACTCAGCGTCTGGAGTATTCAAAGGAGGGGACGCGTTATACGATCATCGACCCGCCCCGCGTGCCGTTTGAACCGGCCAAACCCAATGTGCTTTTGGTGGTTTTGGTCAGTACTGTCGCAGGCCTGGCCTGCGGGATCGCCTTTGTGTTCCTGACGGAATTCATGGACAAGTCGTTTTTGGATGTTAAAGAGGCGGCGACGTATTTGGGCAGGCCTCTTTTGGGCGCCATTTGCAAGATCACGACCCAGGAATTGATCGCGCTTGAGAAAGAAAACCAGAAATGGCTTTTGTTTTGGATGGTATCATCCGGGGTGTTTGTCGTTTTAGTGACCGGGGTCATATCAGTCATCCTGCGGTTATAGGAGGTTTTATGTATAACGCTTTTTATGGATTCAAGGAATCGCCGTTTAATCTGACGCCCAATTCGCGGTTCTTCTACGCCAGCGACAAGCACGCGGAAGCCTTGAGCAGCCTCATCTATGCCGTCAATGAGCGCAAGGGGTTTATCGTGATCACGGGGGAGATCGGCTCTGGCAAGACCACTGTCACGCGGGCTTTGTTAAACAAGCTGGATGCCAGGACCGATGTGGCCCTGATCTCCAACACGCATTTGGGAAGCCGGGATCTGTTGATGGCCATTTTGGACGACCTTGAAATCGAATATAAACCCGGTCCCAAGGCCAGGCTCTTGAGCCAGTTTACCGAATACCTGATCCGCCAGCTCAAAAACCGTACCAATGTGGTCCTGATCATCGACGAAGCCCAGAACCTCAAGCCGTCGGTCCTGGAAGAGGTTCGCATGCTCTCTAACCTGGAGACGGAATCAGAGAAGCTCATCCAGATCATCCTGATCGGCCAGCCGGAATTACAAAAGAAATTGGCCCTGGCGCAGCTCGAACAACTGCGCCAAAGGGTGGCGGTTTATTATCACTTAAGGCCTTTGGACCAGCAGGAAACCAGGAACTATATCCTGCACCGCCTGCGCGTGGCAAGCGGCTCTGGGCAACAGTATTTTACGGACGGGGCCATCGACCTCATTTACAGGTTTTCTTTGGGAGTACCGAGGATCATCAACCATGTCTGCGACCAGTCGCTTTTAAGCGGGTATATCGATGAGAAAAAGACCATCGATGAACAGATGGTGCAGCAGGTGATCCAGGACTCGCCCATGGTACGCCTGGCCTCAGGAAAGAAAAGTTCTCTCGACACACAGGAAGCGCTTATTTAAGGAATAAGAAAGGAACAGCAATGGGAAAAATCACACGCGCTTTAATGAAAGCGGCGGAAGAACGTTTTGAACATCTGGAAAAGGTAAGCAAGATCAAGGAGCATGACCAGTTTGTCATCCGCAAGATGAAGGATTCCGTGATCGATGCCAGGATCATTGCCTATTTTGATCCCAAGTCCATCATTTCGGAGCAGTATAAGAGCCTGATGACCAACTTATTGTCGGGCAATAAATCCAGGCCGGAGAAGGTCATCTCCATCACCAGTTCCATCCATGCTGAAGGCAAGACCATCACGGCGCTTAATCTGGCCATTACCATGTCCAGGGCCATACATAAACCCAAGATCCTTTTGATCGATGCCGACCTGCGCAAAGGAAAAATGACCAGATATTTAGGCATCAAACAGGAGACGGGCTTAAGCGAAGTCCTCAGAGGCACGGCAAATTTAAAGGACGTATTGTTTAATATCGACATCGAACAGCTGACCTTTATGGCCTCAGGGGCCGTGCCGCCTAATCCTGCGGAGCTTTTGGCCTCGGATGCCATGAAAAACCTTATCAGCGAGGTGCGTTCGATGTTCGATTATGTGCTCATCGACACCCCGCCTGTCATTCCCGTGACCGATGCGGTCATACTGGGAGGCATGACGGAAGGGACCTTGATGGTTGTCCAGGCCGGCCGTACCCAGCGGGGCATGGTGGACCGCGCCACCGAGCTTTTAAACCAAGCCCAGACAAAGATCATCGGGCATGTACTCACCGGGATCGAGTATTTTGTTCCGGAGTATATCTACAGGTATTTATAAAGATTACTAATTGAAAGTTGTACTTGCAAATAGTAATTAGACATAAAGAGTAAATCTAGAAAGGATGTTTCCATGTCTAAATTTATGATCACAGGCGGGGCAGGATTTATCGGTTCTAACATCGCCGAATTTCTGATCAAACAAGGTCATTTTGTCCGCGTGCTGGACAATTTTTCTTCAGGCAAGGAAGAAAATCTGGAATTTGCCAAAGGCTTAGGGAAGGACCGCTTTGAACTTATCCGCGGGGACATCATCAACAAAGACGATTGCCAGCGTTCCTGCAAGGGCATGGACTATGTGCTGCACCAGGCCGGATTGCGCTCGGTGCCCCAGTCCCTGGTCAAGCCTGAAAGCTACAACCACGTCAACATCGACGGCATTTTATACCTGCTTCAAGCCTGCTCGAAAGAAAAGGTCAAGCGTTTTGTCTTTGCCTCATCCAGCTCCGTTTATGGGGACACGGACCAGTTTCCCGAGCATGAAGGGCTTATCCCGCTTTTGATCTCGCCCTATGCTTTAAGCAAGCTGGCGGGGGAGTATTATTGCCGGATCTTCAGTGAGTTTTTCAACGTGGAAACTGTGGCCTTAAGATATTTCAATGTCTTTGGCCCCAAGCAGGCGCTGGATGACGAATACGCGGTGGTTGTGCCTAAATTCACCCATTGCGTGATGAACGATGAGCAGCCGCCTATCTTCGGCAACGGTCTTCAATCCAGGGACTTTACCTATATTGACAATGTGGTTTCCGCCAATTTCCTGGCCGCCACCACCCCGGGCATCAAACACGAGGTACTCAACATGGCCAACGGCGAGAATACGACCGTTCTGCAGATCGTTAACACTCTTAATAAGATCCTGGGTAAGAATATCCAACCTAAATTCCTTCCCGTGCGCGCAGGGGACGTGTTCAAGACCCACGCGGACATCACCAAGATCAAGGCCAAACTTAATTTCAGGCCGCTGGTGAACTTTGAAGAGGGCATGAGAAAGACGGTCGCTTACTTTAAGCAAAAATGGGCGGCTTAAGTGAGTTTCATTTTACTTCTTTTATATTTGTTCTGCACCTTTATCCGTCCGCAGGACTGGGTGCAGGGCGTGTTAAATTGGCGGTTGGTTAATTATCTTGCCATTGCCACAGTTTTCTTCATCTTCATTGAGCGCATGGGCAGGGGGAAGGTCAATCTTGTGCGCGCCCCCCAGAATATCCTTATGGTGGGCTTCTTTGGCTCTATTTTAATGTCGCATATCGCGCACCACTATTTCCACGGCCTTATTGCTGCGTACAGTTCATTTATCGTAATTTTTCTGCTTTTTTTCATTGTTGAGAATTGCATCAATACAGAACGGAAATTTAAGATTGCGGTTTGGTTTATTGTTTTGTTGATTTCTTCCCTGGTCCTTCAGGGGATATACCAGTTCCAGCATGGTTATGGATGGGCCGGCCAACCGATAATTATTGAAGGTTTAAAAAAGACGTCTCGTATCACATGGGTGAGTATTTTTAATGATCCGAATGATCTGGCGCTGACCTTTGCTGTAGCGTCGGGGATAGTTTTGGCATTCATTTTCGGAAAAGCCAGATTTTTTCAAAGGGCCGCCGCCATTGTTTTACTGGGATATCTTTTTTATGGAATCTACCTGACCAACTCCCGCGGCGGGCTATTGGCCCTTATGGCAACGATATTCTTTTATGCGGTCATCAGGACCAGAAAATTTTTCTTGGGAGGCGTTATCGGAGTACTTGGGGCCATTGCGGTTTTTGCTTTTGGTCCTTCTCGAGAAGCATTGATGTCAGCCCAGGAAGCATCAGCTAATGAACGTATTCAGCTGTGGTACCAGGGTATTCTCATGCTTAAGTCCAATCCTTTATTTGGAGTTGGATACAATATGTTCGCTAACATTGAGCCTTTAACGGCGCATAATTCCTACGTCCTGGCCGCAGCCGAATTGGGGCTTGTGGGACTGTTTTTCTGGATGGCATTGATCTACAGCTCTTTTAAAGGTCTTGCCTTGGTTTCCAGGCATGACGAAGGTCTCAAGACCTATGCTCTTGGACTGCAATCCGGATTAGTTGGATTTTGCGCAGCGGCGTTCTTTTTGTCGAGGACTTACGTAATCCTTCCATATTTGATCTTTGCCTTGTCCGGTTCTTTGTTGTACATCGCCCAACAGCGTCATAACGAAATACAGGTCGCTTTTGATCCAAAAGAT
>JAGWKL010000045.1 GCA_028865345.1 Candidatus Omnitrophota bacterium
TGTAGAATCAATGAACTCATATCAATGGAGTTTCCATATCAACAAGACCACCAAAAGGAAAAGAATGTATAGAATGTAATACGGTGTAAATCCGCTTTGGATCCATTTTAGGGCCCGGGATAATTTCTTGATGAAATAAAATACAGGACGGAAAATAAAAATCTCCGAAGCATCCTTCACTGAGGAACTTAAACACGCCCCTGTCGGAAAATATCCCCTGGAAATCCGGGATTCGACTTTAAAAGAAACGGGAAGCCTGAAAATCCTCAAAACCGGTCTGGCAAAGGATGAAGCCGTATACTGCATCCTGGACGAGACCCGTGCATAGCCGCAGCCCCATGTTTCTTTACGGTCGATGGTACAGCTGCATAAAGAAATTTTACGTACCAGCCAAAGCACCAGAAAAAAAACAACCGCCAGGCCTAATACCTTGGTCACCATAAAAGCCGGATTTAAGACAGCTTCTTGGAGAAACTCCGGCGCAGTCAGCCTGGTCATTGGACGCGCGCCTTCAAAGGCATAGGAAAGCATCACCGCCGGGAAAACTCCTCCCCATAGGCAAATCGCAGCCAACAATAGCTGGGGCGCCTGCAGCACAAGATCACCTTCCTTATAATCGGCAGGATGCGAAGACCTGTTGGTACCCAGAAAAACAGCCCCAAAGGCTTTGGCAAAACAAAGCGCGGCAAGCCCGCCGATAAGCGCCAGGGCCGCGATGGCGATACAGGCCAGCATGATGCCGTACAAATCGAAATGAAAAACACCTTCCAGAAAAGCCCGGAAGGTCAGCCACTCGCTGATAAACCCATTGAAGAGAGGCAGCCCGCAAATCGACAGGGAGCCGACCAGGAACAGATGGCCGGTCCAAGGCAGCACTTTTAACAGCCCTCCCATGTGGTCCATTTCACCGGTGTGAGTGGCCTTAATGACAGAACCGGCGCTTAAAAACAGCAGCCCTTTGAACACGGCATGGTTAAAGGTATGCAGCAAGGCTGCCGCGTAACCGATAAAACTGACTGTTTCTTGATGATAAATATGCCCTATCAACCCGATGCCAAGGCCCAGTGTAATAATGCCGATATTCTCAATGCTGTGATAGGCCAAAAGCTTTTTGATTTCATGCTGTCCCAAGGCGTATAAAACCCCGAGGACGCCTGAAATTATCCCTATGGCTAAAAGTAGAATCCCGCACCAGAGCGGAAAATTCCCGACAATGGTCATGAGGCGGATTAAACCGTAAATGCCTATTTTAATTAGGACACCGGAGAGAAGAGCGGAAATATGCGTTGGCGCCGCCGGATGCGCCTGAGGCAGCCAGATATGCAACGGGATGAAGCCCGCCTTCACACCGAAACCCAACACCGCCAGCACAAAAAGCAACCCGGCAAACCCCAACGGATAAGCGCTTAGGGCCATTTGGTCGAAATTCATGGACCCGGCGTGAACCCCCATCAGGAAAAACATGAGGATCAGGCAAAAGGTCCCTGTGTGAGTGGCGATCAGGTACAGATAACCGGCCTGGCGCACCTCTTCTTTTTCGTTATAGAAGGTGACCAGAAAATAGGAAACCACGGTCATCAATTCCCAAGCCACAAGGAACAAGACAGCGTTCCGGGCGGTTAAAACCAGGGCGATGACAAGAATCAAAAGCTGGTAAAGTGAAAAATGCACCGCCACATTTCTTGCCCCCTTGTAATCACGCAGATAGCCAAAGCCGTAAATGCCGGCAGCCAGCGACAGGATAAATAACAAAAGAAGGAAAAACGCACTGAGAGGATCAATAGCGATATAAAATTCCTCAAAAGGGATGGTCCCCCGCCATCTAAAGGCCAGGTCAGTGATTTGGTGGGTTAGGACACCCGCCGCACAGAAGAAGCCAAGCAGGCAGGAGGCAATCAATGAACCCAGGAACACATACGAGGAGAGCTTCTTAAATCTGGCCAACGCCAGCATTAAGAAAATGGAGGCGGCGCAAACAAAAAGGCTGGATAACAAAAGTGTCATCAGTGCTTGTCTAATTTGTCAAGCACCCTTAAGAGACCATCTAGGATGGTCAGCGGGTGCGGCGGACATCCCGGGATATAAAGGTCCACGGGCACCACTTGATCAGCGCCATGGCGGATTTCCGAAGAGCCGCGGAAAGGTCCGCCGCTGATTGCGCATGAGCCTACGGCAATGACAATCTTGGGATGAGGGGTTGCCTCATAAGTCTTTTTAAGGGCCAGCTCCATGTTTTTGGTCACCGGTCCGGTAATGACTAATCCGTCGGCATGCCGGGGCGAGGCCACAAACTGGATACCAAAACGGCCCAGATCGAAAACATTGATATTCATCACCTGCAGTTCAGCCTCACACCCGCTGCAACCGCCGGCGCAAACCTGTCTGAGCTTCAAAGAACGGCCGAACAGGCGTTTTGTTTTTTCATCCAACGCCCGGGCTAATTTGATCTCATTGTCCTTAAGGATCAGGTCCTCTTTTTTGGAAACCGCCAGGCGGTGGTCCTGCGAGTAGGTAAAATCTCCTTTGGGAGCCTCCTCATTGAACAGCAACTCGCCCAAATTGACCTCGCCTTTAACATCGACGGGCCGCCCCCTGTAACGCTTAGGGAAAGACGGCACACTTTTGGGATAGGGAATCGTCCTGTAGCCTTGCTTGAATCTATTGAGGAGAATTTGCCACATAGTTTAACTCTTTCTATAGGTCATGGCCCGCGTACGATAAATTGAAACTTTTATTGCACAGGGGGAAATCCGAAATTTGCGCCCCCCTGACAGCCAGGGAAAGGGCTATCCAATTATTAAAAGAAGGATCTTTGACTTTATAACGCATTAAGCGCGATTGGGCATCAGTGATGGCCACATGGGCGATTTCTCCGCGCCACCCCTCCACCAGGCTTAAGGCCATATGGCTGGGCTTTAAAGCCGACGGTTTTTTCAACAACTCCCCCGAAGGGATTTGATCCAGCGCTTCCAGCAAGAACTCGATCGACCGCTGCGCTTCAAGTCGCCGGATCAGCGCCCTGGCATAGACATCGCCGGATACAACGGTCGAAACCGGAATGTGCTGGAAACGGAACATGCCAAAAGCATAATCCGTCCTGACGTCCCTTTCCAAGCCGCAGGAACGCGCGGCAGGGCCTACCAGTCCCAGCTCCTCTGCCGTCTGACGGGAAATCCTTCCCGTTGACTCCAGACGGGAAAGCACCGAGGAAGTAGAAAAGAAAAGTTCGGCAATTTCCATAAAATCTTTTTGGGCCTTTAATAACCGCCGCCGGAAATCTTCGATCATCTCCGGCCCCAAGGAGAACAGGACCCCGCCGGGGCGGCACAAGCTGCGGCCAAAACGGCTGCCGCATAATTCCATGCTTAAATTCAGGAATTCTCCGCGCAGGCGTCCAAAATAGGCCGACACCGGCAAAAACCCTATATCGGTGCTTAAGGCGCCCATATCCCCCACATGGTTGGCCAGCCTCTCTAACTCCAAGGCGATGATCCTGATCATTTCCGCCTGCAAAGGGACTTCCGTATCGCTTAAGGCTTCGATGATGTTACAAAAGGCCGTTCCATGGCCTATCACCGTATCTCCAGCGATCGATTCCGCCACGAGCATGGCACGCTCCAGGGAAATCTCCTGCATCATTTTCTCAACCCCGCGGTGCTGCCAGCCTAACTGGATTTCCAGGTTGAGGATCTCCTCGCCGTGGCATTGGAAACGAAAATGTCCCGGCTCGATGATCCCGGCATGCACCGGGCCGACCGCTACTTCATGGGTTTCTTCCGATCGGATTTCATAAAAGGAATAATCCTGGTGGCTGCGCACCGGCTTGAGCCAGGGATGGCCTTGGATAATGATGCCGAATTGTTCGGCGATTTCCCGTTCGAACAAATGGGCCTGCGGCAATACCGGCGTCAACGATTCGAAGTGCACTTGACCGCCGGGCATCCTGGCGGCAAAGACGGATAACTTCCCCTCCTGGTCCATGCCAATCACCGCGCACAGGTACAGGTTTTTATCCTGGGCGTGATAACCAAATAAATTGACAAGTCTCCCTCCCGTTTCACAACTTTTCAGGATTTCCCGGCGGAAGGAAGCTTCATCCATCACAGGGACCTGCTCCAGAGGCCACGACTGCCCGTTATGAACATAAAATTTTTCAAATGACATGAGCCGCTACCCTCCCAGCGCTGCCTGTGTGGAGCGCAAGATATTCCCCATAAAAGACGGAATATACAACCCCAACCCTAAAATGAGCACTCCCATAACCAGGATCGTTGCCCTTGACCAGGCTCCTGTAATGGTTTGAGGCTCTGATTTTGAAGCAGGCCCCTGGTGGAACATTTGGAGCACGGCCTGGGCCATTCCGATAAAAATCACCGACAGGAAAAGCACCAACAAAACCGCCGTCAAGTAGTGTTTGGACTGGATTGCGGCGGTCAAAATCATGATCTCGCTAAAGAAGGTGCCCAGCGGAGGTATCCCGGTCAAGGACATAAAACCAAGTATTAGCAAGGCTCCTATCATCATGCTTTTACCCACCCCCTGAATGCGGTCTATGTCCTTGCTGCGGTAATGTTGATATAAATCTCCCACGAGCATGAACATAAAGCCCTTGGTCAGGGCATTGTTAATAAGATGAAACAGGCTCGGCCAATACGCGGCCTGACCCAGCCCTAAACCCAGGGCGATGATCCCCATGTTCTCAACGCTCGAGTAAGCCAGGAGGCGGCTGAAATCCTTCTGCCTCAACATAAAAACTGCGGCGACACCTAAGGACAACACCCCCATCAGCATGAGGATGGATCCTATAAAAGAAGAAAGCCCCGCCCTGTTGCAAATCTGGATCAATCTTAAAATAGCCAGGATGGGACAGGCGGTCAAGGCACCTGACATCAAACCGCCGATGGGCGCCGGCGCCTGGGCGTAGGTGTCCGGCTTCCAGGTATGCATGGGGGCCAAGCCCATTTTGGTCCCGTAGCCGATCAGTAAAAAGACCATGCTCAATTTTAACCACGACGGCGTTAACTGCCCGGCATGTGCCAGAAGATCACTTAGAAAAACCGTCTTTAGGCTGCCGGATGAGATGGCCAGCATAATGGTCCCCAACAGGGCCAGAGCAATGCCTACGGAACAAATCAAAATATATTTCCAGGCCGCCTCTGTGCTTTGCCGGCTGCGTTCGAAACTGATCAAGGGGGCGCTCATCAATGTCGTCGCCTCAAGCGCCACCCAAAGCAGGCCCATATGGACGCTGGCCGTCACCAGGGTCATACTGGACAATAACAGCAGCAGGCACCCCGTAAAAATCCGGTTGGAAGAGCCTTCATCCTTCAAATATTCCCACAAGTAGACTGACACAGCGGCGAACAGGATGCTGATAACGGATAAAACCAGTTTTCCCAAAACATCCAGTTCCAAAAAGCCCACAGCTGCCGTTGGGGAAACGCCGGGGTTC
>JAGWKL010000021.1 GCA_028865345.1 Candidatus Omnitrophota bacterium
ACGCTTAACATCCACGGCGTCATGTCTGAAGGTTCACGGAATGTGGTGCTTATCGACGATCAGGTTTACCAGGAAGGCGATGAGGTGGACGGCGTTAAAATCGTCAAAATAGGCTTGGACGCCATCACGGTCATCAATAACGGACGCCAGGAGACCGTTCGTGTAAAGTAAAGGTATCCGTCACCTTTATTCGTCACCTTTAGTTGGTTATACACTTGCCTACGTACTGAGTATAGAAATTCCAACCACCGCATAATCCCGAAGTCGAGCTCGTTTGTGTAAATGAGCTTCCTGAAGGACAAACCAGTACACCACTGCCATTACACGTGGCCTGCCCCCATGGACTACAAAATCTACAAGCAACAGATCCTGTCCTATATGTCCCGCCTCCTACAGTTATCCCAGGAATCTCAACGCACGCCCCTCCTGAATATTGATAGAGCGGCGGACAAGCCGGCGTATACCAGCATGGATTGGGAGTCCCTGCGTTGCATACCGTGGGACTGGTACTCGATGACGCGGGGCAGCTGCCGTAGGAGGTGCAGGGCGGCATGCAAAGAGCCGGCGATGACCAGCTGCCGCTGTTTTGGCAGGTGAAGGTTGAAGTTGTACTCCCGCTGGTGTCTGAGATATACCCCGTCGGACAGGTGAAATTCCACCCTGAACCCGCCGATTCAACTAAAACATATCCTGTTGCCGAAGAGTCCGTTGTATAATCCACATAGCCGTCCTGGCAGGTGGGCCATTCCAAATTACAAAGGGTCCCGGGTTCCCCGTAAGGCTGGGAGTTGTCCCCGCAGCCGCCGTTAACCACAGGTATGCCCGGGGTGGCTGCAACCGAAGAAACCAGTACCGCGCCTACGGACGTAACAGTACTTGCAGAGCAATACGAAAAACTTTCGGTATTCTTATATACATAGGTGGAGATTTTACTGCAGGTCGCGCTCGTTGCCCCGCAGTTAGGGGCCACATAAAATTGAGATGATACGCACTGTCCGGCGCTGCAGCTATACCCCGAAGGACAGGGGCACGGTATGCCGCAACTGAGAGCGCAAGAGCCTACGGTGCACGTCGGTGTGCAACATGATCCATTATAGGGGACTTCGGGAGAAGGACATACGCATGCCGCCCCGTTGCAGCTTTGCCCTGGTTGACAGGAACATTGCCCGCTTTGACCGCAACCTATAGTACCGTACGCGCAGGACCCGCTAAAAGGACATGTCAGGGTCAGATTACAACATGATCCGTTATACCAAACCTGGTTCGCGGCACAACAAGTCCCTGACGCAGCGCCCCAAGCCCCGTTTGCTCCGCAAGTCGCGGTGGCGCTCCCGCCTCCCACTGCGCAAGTCCCGGTGGCCGTATCGCCCTGTCCTACGGTTGGAAAGTGTGCTTGCGTATCATTGACCAGCAGCCATGAGGCGCCGCACAGAGGGCAATTAAATTGATTGACGGCATTGATGATGCCGGTCGCATCCCCAGCACTTATAATATGTCCTGCACAAGGTGAAGGGCTGCCGGTGCAATCAGGACTGAAAGAAATTGCGCTGTTGAGCACGCCGGGAACTCCCGCCATATCGACCGCCAAATCTTTGACCGCTTGCTGTATGATTCCGATATGCGCGGCACGGATGATTTTGCCTTGGGAAACTTCAGTTGTAAAATTTGTAACGCCTAAGCGCGACCAAAGATTTCCGGGCTCGGAAACACCGCAGCTTGCATATTGGGTATCAATACAAGCTTTTATGCTTTTAACATAGGCCGCGCTTACAACCTGGCCTTGATGGCTGGTTGGTAAAACACTGCAATTGGTGGCAAAAGCAGCTTCAAAAGAAAAAAGGATCATCCCCCCTATTCCCAGGATGGAAATGACGTTCAATCTATTTAAGCGGCGTTGGTTATGGCCCATAGATAACAGAACCGTCCTTATGAATTGATTATGGCTGAAAATTTTGAGGGAAGGAATACGTTAATCTTCGTGGGGAATTACGTAGAAATACTGACTTCGTTTTATTTATTCAATTTATTTGCGTTCTTGTTCTCTTGCATCAGCTCCCTGTTCATCTCTGCCAATCCCGAGTCCGCTTTAATTGTAACTGGTATCACCGGAAGATGTCCGTTCGCTCCTGTCACAACCGGGAAGCATCCCTCGACGCTCGGTCTTAAGTCAGGCGCATCCGGCAAAGGTTTCATTTTATAATAATATGGGTTCCTGAACCCCAACGTCCTGTAATTCTTCAACACATCACCAAAATGATAATCCACCTTGCTGAGTCGCCTGCCGTTAATAAAGTCGAACCTGTACCCTGCCTGCCGGCACTGTGCCAACAGGTACGATTCCCCCGCCGATAATGGGTGTCCTTTAAAATCGTCCAAAACCATCTCACAATATGTAGGCTGAAAACACTGCGCATGGATGTATTTGGGAAACAGTTGTTTCTGCGCTTCCATCACGGAAACCAGTTTGTACTGATACTCTCGAACTCCATCCCCTTTGTAAAACTCAAGTAGGGCTGCGGCAAGCATAAAAAAGGCCCCCGTCAATTTGAGCCACGAAGGCACCGTCCATTTTGAGCTCTCTATAAAGCCTATGCCCCGATCAAAAGCCCAGGCCATGATAAAGATATCGAAACCAAGCATAAGCCTCGGGGACACGCTTATATCCAAAAAATAATAATAACAGCAAAGAAAGATAAAAATGATTGCCGGCGGATGGAATTTCCTGGTCCGCCGGAGCTTTAAAATACCTGTTATCAACGCTATGATAAGGATGGGCACGACCAGGTAAGACCACAAAAGCCCGTAACCGACGTCAAAATAACGATGGTCCGTCATCCAACTTGAAAGCAGATAAAAAAGTTTAAAATGTCCGAAAAACTTCTGGTCATAGATCGGAAATTGCCCTGTGACTTCCCCGCGGCCGAAGGCCGAATTAAATATGCCCCTTGGAACACCTGCCAGGTAAAAAAACGTTCCCTTAAGCATCCGCACGGAAACGTAATGTTTAATAAAATACCCCAGAGCCGGAAGAACGGCCAAAACAGTTATAAGTTTTTCTTTCCTGCCAAGATATGTAAAGGCAAAATATAAGCTCACTCCAAGACTCAAAACGGCAAGGGGGATCAAGGAAGGCTTGGGAAGCAGGCACAGGGCGCCGGCGTAGGCTGCGGCGGCTATAGTATAAAAACCCCGGCGCTGAGGACACCCCAAAAGGTCGGCCGTTTTCAACAAGGCCACCCCCGCGATGATTCCTGTGATCCCGTCGACCATGGTCGAACAGGCCTGATACCAGAAGATCTGCATCGATAAAATAATGACGGCGGAAAGAAAACCCGCATACCTGCCGGTTTTTCTGTTGGTGAAAAAATCAACCAGCTGCCTCCACAGGACAAAGACCGGGAGGATTTGGATCAACACAATAATATAGTCCCAATGGACATACCTCCACGCTATGCCCCAAACCGATTCCACAAAGCCGATAATGCACAGCCTCGGGTCATTGTGGGTGTGGCTGTTGTATATCTGGATGATCGATGGAAAACCGTTCCTGATGCTAAAGGCGACGACCTTGATCGTGTGGTAGGCGTCATCAAGGGTCCCCACCTCAAACTTGTATTTGGCCGCCAGCATGCCGGCCGCGGCGCAGGCAAGGACCGTCAGCCCTATGCAATAATCCTTGCTTGCGGACATTGATTCCCCAAGCAGCCCGGCGATAAAAAAAAGAAAGGCCGGCACAAGAAGAGATATGCCCGCCAAATCCAAGAACCAAACGCCGTCAAATATATAGCTGATCTGAATACAGGAAAAGCCCAGGACAAGACAGATAAAAGCGGATAAATTCAACCTGTTTTTCAAAACAAGACCCATCAATCCTGTTTTAAACTGACAATCGCTTTAATATGAAAAACTTGGGAAGCCATCGATTTTAAAAGCACATGCCGTTATTGCAGGTCTGGCCTCCTGAACATATAGAAAACGCACCACAAAAACTCGAAGAATTGCAACACGATTGATTCGATAGATTATAAACTTGGGGTGTTTCATTAGCGCAAGATTGGGCCGTACAACAACCTTGGGTCGAAGAATTATAAGGAGTGCTGCCACAGCAAGAATTATCTCCCGTCGGAAGGGAGCAGTTGCAGCTGTCTCCTGAGCAACTGTATGTGCCACAAGAGCCACAACTGGTGCCGACCGCGCAAGAGGACACCGTACCTCCGCAGACCCCGCAGGCGTCCTTGCTCGAACCTCCGCTGCAATAGGTGTTATCATTAACGCCATAGGATGAACACGCCCATGCCCCATTCGTACATCCACTGGAATTGGTGCAGCTGCTTCCTACAGGATTTGTAGGAGTGCCGCCGCAAATCCCGCAGACATCCATGCCTGAGCCACCGCTGCAATAGGTATTATCATTATTGCCGTAGGACGAACACGCCCATGTCCCATTACCGCATCCGCTGCCGTTAACACAACTGGTTCCTATAGGATTTGAAGGCGTACCGCCGCAAATCCCGCAGGCGTCCTTGCTTGAGCCTGCATTGCATACGCAGCTGTCTCCTGAACATCCATATGTGCCTCCGCAACCGTTGGACGCCGTGCAAGCGCCACTGCACGATGCCACACCGCCCCCGCAAACCCCGCAGGCGTCCGGGTTTGAACCTGCATTGCATATGCAGCTGTCCCCTGAACATCCATATGTGCCTCCGCAGCCGTTGGACGCCGTGCAAGCGCCGCTGCACGATGCCACAGTCCCGTCACACACCCCGCAGGCATCATATGTACAGGGCGAGCAAAGAGGCGTTGACGTCCAGCCGCCGCTGCCGCAAGTGAACGTTACGGTTGAACCTCCGCCGGGTTCTACGATATAGCCTGCCGGACAGGAAAAAGTATATTGCGTGCCCACCGCACTGACATAAGGAATATTTCCCCATGCCGCAGAGTTCGTCGTATAGGTCACAATGCCGTCCTGGCAGGTCGGCCACGCCGCCTCGCAGCCGGTCCCGGGTTCCCCGTAAGTACGTAAATTATCTGAGCACCCGCCGTTGATCACTGCAGGTATGCCCGGAGAGGCCGCAACTGAAGAGACCAATAACATGCCCGGGTTCGTAGCAGGAGTTGTAGAGCAGTAGGTAAAGCTCTCGTTGTTATAAATAACGTATGAGGCAGGGCTGTAACAAAGCACCTTCGTTGTATTGGTTCCGGCCGAGCACGAGGTGGCAGCCACATAGAATTGAGGTGATATTGCTGAGCATATTCCGGCATCACAAACTTCCCCCGAAGCACAATTGTTGGTACATATCCCGCCGCAGGCATCGGAACCGCCGGTGCATTTTCCTGCGCACGACGGTATGCAGCATGCTCCGTTATAGGGGACTTCGCCGATAGGACACACGCAATCCGTCCCGTTACAGCTCTGCCCCGGAGGGCAATCGCATGTCCCGCTCAGACCGCAGGTCAGAGAGTTGGCCCCGCAGTACCCGCTGAAGGGACATGTCGAGACTGTCTGACAACAAGCTCCGTTATACCAAACCCAGTTCGGGGCACAACAGGTCCCTGTTGCAGGGCCCCAGTTTCCGTTTGCTCCGCAGGTCGCGGTAGCGGTCCCGCTTCCCCAAGCGCAAGTTCCGGAGGCCGTATCGCCCTCTCCTACCGTCGGAAAGGATGCCGTGGTATTGTTGATCGGCAATGACATGGCCCCACACAGAGGACATTCGAATTGATTGACGGCATTGATTATATTGGTCGCATCTGTAGCACTGATAATACGTCCTTTACAAGTTGACGGGCTGGGGGTGCAATCCGGGCTGAAAGAAATTGCCCCGTGCACTGCCCCGGGGACACTTGCCATATCAACTGCTAAAGTTTTAATGGCTTTCTGCATTATTCTGATATGCTCGGCACGGATGATTTTGCCCTGGGAGACTTCATTTGTAAAGGTTTGACCGGTGGAAAGCGTCCACAGGCCTGCAGGCTCGCTGACACCGCAGCTTGCATATTGGGTATCAATGCAAGCTTTTATACTGTTAACATAGGACGCGCTTATAAGATTACCTTTGCTGGCCGTTGCAACAGTGCAATCAGTGGTAAAAGCGGTTTCAGAAGACAAAAAAACCATCCCCCCTATTCCCAGAATAGAAATGATGGTCCATATATTTAAATGCCGCTGGTTATGGCCCATTAGTTAGTTACGCAATTGCCTGTGGTTGTAAAGTCAAATGTCCAACCCCCACACGATCCTGTAGTCGGACCACTGGTTGTCGTGAATGTACTTCCTGCAGGACAAGTCACTATTCCACTACTACACGTGGCTGAGCCCCATGGAGAACAAGAAGTTTGACATCCTACCTCAAAGGTCCCTCCTCCTATAATAACCCCGGCCACCTCAACGCATGACCCACCCGAATATTCATAAAGCGGCGGACAGGCCGGCGTATACCAGCACGGATTGGGAGTCCCTGCGTTGCATACTGTGGGACTGGTGCTCGATGACGTGGGGCAGCTGCCGTAGGACGTGCAGGGCGGCATGCAAAGTGCCGGCGATGACCAACTGCCGCTGGTTTGGCAGGTAAAGGTTGAGGTTGTAGTTCCGCTGGTGTCTGAAATATACCCCGCCGGACATGAAAAACTCTGCTGCGTACCCGCCGCACTGACATTAGGGATATTCCCCGATGCCGTAGCGTCCGTCGTATAGGTCACATAGCCGTCCTGGCAGGTGGGAAATTCCAATGTGCAACTGGTCCCGGGTTCTCCGTAAGGTTGGGAGCTGTCCCCGCAGCCGCTGTTAACCACAGGTATGCCCATGGTGTTCGTCCCCGCAGCACCGCTCAGTATCGAACCTGGGGACGAAACAGCAGATGAGAAGCAATATGAAAAGCTTTCATTGTTATAGATTTGGTATGAGGCAGGGCTGTAACAAAACACGTACGTTGTGTTAGTTACGGCTGAACATGTGGTGGCGGCCACATAATATTGCTTGCCTATGCTTACGCATGAAATTCCATTATTACAGGTCTCCCCTGAAGGGCAACTGGAGGCGCAGGTCCCGCCGCAGCCATCCGAGCCGCCGCCGCAGCCTCCTCCGCACGATGGCGTGCAGCATGATCCCATATAAGGGACTTCGGGAGAAGGACACACGCAGGTCGACCCGTTGCAGGACTGCCCTGAGGGACAAGCGCATTGCCCGCTTTGGCCGCAGCCTACGGAACCAGCCGCACAGGAGCCGCTAAAGCCGCATGTCAGGGTCTCGTTACAACACGCTCCGCTGTACCAGGCCTGGCCCGCGGCACAACAAGTCCCTGTCGCAGGGCCCCAGCCCCCGCCTGCACCGCAAGTCGCGGTGGCGCTGCCGCCTCCCACTGCGCAAGTCCCGGTGGCCACATCGCCCTGCCCTACCGTCGGAAAGGACGCCGTCGTATCATTGACCGGCAATGACATGGCCCCGCACAAAGGACACTGAAATTGATTGACGGCATTGATTATAGCGGTTGCATCCGCAGCGCTTACAATACCTCCCGCACAAGCTGAAGCACTGCCGCTACAATCAGGGCTGAAAGAAATTGCCCCCACCACCGCCCCTGGGACACCTGCCATATCAACTCCCAGAGTTTTGACGGCTTTCTGCATGATTCCGATATGCTCGGCACGGATGATTTTGCCTTGGGAGACTTCATTTGTAAAGGTTTGACCGGTGGAAAGCGTCCACAGGCCCGCGGGCTCGGCAACACCGCAGCTTGCATATTGGGTATCAATGCAGGCTTTTATGCTGTTGACATAAGCAGCGCTTACAAGCTGGCCTTTGCTGGCCGGCGCAACGCCGCAATTAGTGGCAAAAGCGGTTTCGGAAGAAAAAAAAACCATCACCCCTATTCCAAGAATAGAAATGATGGTCCATATATTTAAATGCCACTGGTTATGGCCCATATACCGCATAATAGTTGCCGTCACTGCCTTTAGCAACCTCCAAAGTTCCGCAGCCGCCGCTGCAGTATTGAATACTAGTATTTATACTCAAAGGTGCACCTGCAACGGTTGCTCCGTTGTTAAGGGACGCGGCTCCATTTACCGTCGTGGCGTTACCGCTGCCTGCCCCAAGAGTTGTGGTCCCTGTTACGTTGGCATTACCATTAACTTGCACTCCCCCATTTAATGTCGCAAGGCCGCTGACGCTTGCCGTACCGGTCACGCTCAGGCCCCCATTTAATGAAGCAAGGCCGCCGACGGTTGCCGTAGTGGCCACGCTTAAAGAGCTGCTCAAGGTGGCCGCCCCTCCTATCGTCGTGGCTCCTGTGATGTCCGCGGTGCCGGAAACGTAAAGGGCGGTTCCCGCAGGATCCGTAGTCGCTCCAACAACGACATTTTGAGTGGATGAAGTGGGATAAATGATGGTGCCGTTACCGGTCCATAAATCATTCTTAGTTATTGGATATGTTCCGCTTGAATCGCATATCTCGAAAACTCCTCCAATATCAGCCACCCCCACGTTGGTGCCTGAATATGAGCAAGCTGCGGTTGCAACAAGAGTAAACACCTGGTTGACCGTCAGGTTCAAATAGTTGCCATTGGGCGCGGGATAATAGGTGGTCAGGGTTTGGGTGGCGGCATACAAAGGTGTTAATGCCATCAAGCAGGAAAGAAAAATAAGATAAGATATGGAGCGTCTCATAGTCGCACCTCCTAATATAAAGTATATACGACAAATGAAAGGAAAAACAAAGAATTTTGCTTTTTTTGATGGTGTCGTAAAGCTCGGGGAGGATTATAGATACGCTCGAATGGATTGAGTGATAATCCCGGAGGGAATATCAGAAACAACAGTCACCCGGCCGATCTTCCTGGCCAGCACGAAACGATTATGCCCTGCGGAAAACTTCTTATCATGCTGCATTAATGCCATGACCCTGGCCAGCCCCACGCCGGTGATCCTTTGCGGCAGCCCGACGGCGGTGATAAGGCGGTTGATGCGAAGCTCATCTTCTGCCGGCAAAAGCCCCATGGCCGCTGATATGCGCCCCGCCACCCGCATGCCCAGGCCCACCGCCTCGCCATGATGATACCGGCCATAGCTTCCGGCCGCCTCGATGGCGTGGCCGACGGTATGCCCGAAATTAAGCACCGTACGCAGGCCCCTGGTCTCTTTTTCATCCGCTGCAACAATGCCGGCCTTGATGGCCGCGCAGCGGCGGACGATGAAATCCAGGGATTTAACATCGCCTTTGAGTAATTTTGGGCTGTGGGCTTCGATAAAACTAAAAAGCTTGGGGTCGCCGATGATGCCGTATTTGACCGCCTCGGCCAGGCCGTTGCGGACCTGTCGCCGGTCTAAAGTTTTCAGCACGGCCGTATCCGCCAACACCAGGCAAGGCTGATAAAAAGCGCCGGCCAGGTTCTTGCCCGTAGGCAAATCAATGGCGGTCTTGCCGCCGATGGCGGAATCGATCTGGGCCAGCAAGGTCGTCGGCACCTGGATGCATGGCACGCCCCGCTTGTAAATCGCGGCCGTAAACCCGGCCAGATCGCCGATCACCCCGCCGCCCAGGGCGACGATAAAAATTTTCTTGTCCACGTCATAAGCGCTGATCTTTTTGAGCAGGTCCATGGCACAGGATGCGCTTTTGCTTTTTTCCCCTTGCGGGACATTCAGGACCTTGACTGTATATCCCGCCTTGGCAAAGGCCGCACTCAATTGCCGCCCGTGCAGGCGTTGGATGCGGCCATGTGAAATGACCACCGCGTCCCTGCCAAGCTTTAAGGCCCCAACCAACCCGGGCAGCCGGCCCAAAATACCATGGCCGACGGCAATAGCGTAAGGATTGTCTTTCAATTTAACGGGAATTTTAAAGATCATATCTGTACGCCGATCCACTGCGCCACCTGTTGGATCACAGGATAAAGATAGCCCATCATGCCCACATTTAAAAGCAGGATGACAATAATAATCCCGAAACGTTCAAGGCGGTTATAGTAATACGCCAAACTCGTCGGGAGGCAGCTGGTGACCACCCTGGAGCCGTCCAGCGGCGGAATGGGCACCATATTAAAAACAGCCAGCGTCAAATTGAGTACCACTGCCCAGGCCAGGGCATTGGTAAGCTGGGGCACGGGCAGCCACAACTCCATCCTGGAATAAATAAAAGGCAGGGCCTTGTACAACCTCGAGAAAATAAAGGCCAGGACAATGTTGGTCAGCGGTCCCGCAAGGGCGACTACGGCCATCCCCAACCTGCGCGGGTGCAGGCTCCTGAAACTGACAGGCACCGGCTTGGCCCAACCGAAAAGCATCAATGTTTTTGTTATCCCCAAATAATACACCAGGAAAAGAATACCCGGCACAAGAATGCTGCCCACAGGGTCGATGTGTTTGATCGGGTTTAAGGTCAGGCGGCCCTGATTTTTGGCCGTAGGATCGCCCAACGCATACGCGCTTAAGCCGTGGGCCAGTTCATGCAAAACAATGGCAGGAGCGAGGGCAACAACTATAAACAATACAATTTCCAGCATATTAAAGGACCAGGGAAATTTTGTTGATATGCAAAAGGGGATACATCAACTTTTTCTGCGGATCCGGGACTACCCCGCCTTCTACATTGACCACCGTATTGCAAAAATACGATATCCGCGGTATGTCCTGCAGCAAAAATACCGATTTGTCGTCTAAAACGATCTCATAATGCACGTCCGGCGCCAGGGGCTGGACCAGAGCCTCCACTGTCCCGCGCATGGAGACCCACGGGCTTTCAGCTACAGGGGCCTTCTTTGCCGGCGGAGGCGCGACCGGCGCAACGACCGGCGCGGCCGGGGCCGATGAAACAGCGGGAATTAATAAAGAAGGCGGCACATCCGCCGATATTTCTTTTAAGAAACCCTGATTGATCCAAACCGCCGTGCCGGCCACCGGGGCCAGCAGGGACCAGCCTTGGGCGGTCCCCAAGACCCTGACCAGCGTCCCTTTTCTAAGTTCTCCCAAAGACGATGAATCGGTGTTGGGCAGGCAGCGGACAATCACATGATCTCCCGAAACCTCGGCCACACCGTCGCCTTTCATTTTCAAATAATCAGAGCGGATATAGGCCTTTGTCTGCGGCGGCGGCTGCACCTTCAGCCATTCGTAACTGCGGCCCAGGACAACGACCTTGGCGCCCCTGTTCAACTGCCCCACTTTTTCAAAATTAATATTGGGCCCCGAACGGACGTTGACGGACTCCCTGGAGACCTGCGCCGCATAAGGAAAATGCTCAGCGGCAAATCCCGCCGCTAAAAATACGGACAACAAAAACCCTGTCGAGCAGAGAATAATGTATTTGGCCATGGAATTTCCTCTTTCATGGTTTAACATATCATACCAGCCTTGAACTCTCAAGAACTTTAGCCGATTATCCTCACGATAAATGGCCGGCCATTATCCGGATTTTCCCTTAGATATCTTTGAGCAGGCGGTTGCCCCGGGATTGTTTGATTTGGTCATCAAAACCTTTAAGGCATTCCTGGATTTTGGCCAATTCCTTGCCTTGGACCACCGGAATTTCGCCGGTCCCTTTCTTCTCGAGCGCCTCCTGGACAAATCTCACCGTCAGGTGATCAATGTCCCGCGCCGGCTGAAAAGAAGATTCCCTGTCCGTGGCGTCTTTGATTTCAGAAAGAATACCGGCCTCGGTCAATTCAAAAAGGATTTCCCGTACCAAACGGATGGGAATATCAAGCTGGTCAGTGAGCTGATTGGCGGTCAAAGAAGACTCCCCCGCCGCAAAACGCTTGACCAAAACAGTGCTGATGTATAAGGCCAGCATCTGTTTGAAGGCAAGGCTGACGTTCAGACAATCATGCTCAAACTCGTATGTATCGACATTTTGATGGGCAAAAGAAACCTCTGTGCCGAACAGGACGATCCTCCAGCTTAACTGCAGCCAGATCAAAAACAACGGCAAGGCCGCAAAACTGCCGTAGATGGCGTTGGCACTGGCGACACCAACCTGAAACTTGATATAGATGATCTGTACCAGTTGATAGATCGTGCCCGCCACCACCCCGCCTATAAATGCTGAGAGAGGTTTTACCTTGGTGTTGGGCATAAAAATATAAATAAAACCCAAAAGAAGCCACATCATCACGTAAGGCAGAAAATTCAGGGAAAACAGGACCGGTGCCGTCAGGGCCCCGAGAAAAGAAAGCTTCCTTAGGATCAGATCGACCTGGGTGCTCACAAACACTGTGGCTGTGCTGGAGATAATGACCAAAAAGGGACAGATGAGCATCATCGACAGGTAATCGCTGACCTTGCGGCCGAAACTGCGGCTTTTTTTGATGCCCCAGATGTCATTAAAAGAATTCTCAATGCTGTTGAGCACCTTGATCACGGTCCAGAATAGGATGATGACTCCCACCCCTGCAACAAGCCCCCCTTGGGTGTTCTTAAGGAGATTGTTGGCAAAACCGATGATCTGCGAAATGGTTTCCTGCTGGCCGGGGAATTTTTGCAGCAGCTGCTTGGCCAGCACCTGGTCAAGGCCAAAGCCCTTGGCAATACCAAATGCCATGGCCGCCAGCGGCACAATGGATAAAAGAGTGTAAAAAGTCAACGACGAGGCGTTGAGCTGGCATTTGTTGTCGCGGAACTCCCGGATGGCCAATACCAGCACGCGCAACTGTTTGATGAGAAAAGATTTCCTGCGGGGAAGTTTTTTGGTGTGGATGCGCCAAATGTCCCTGTCTAAAAAATTGACGATCTGTCGGATAACGTAGGCCATAGCTATTGTTTCCCCAACAATTTCCGGAAGAGTTCAGAATCCAATAAAAATTTCGTTTTGGATTTCACTTGGGATGTCCTTCAAGCAAATCATTAAATTCAGGTGAAATCTGGCCGCCTTCAATCAAATTGGCGAGCAAACGGCTGCCGACCGCTGCCGGCGAAAACACCTGGTCAGCGCCCGCCAGTTTCAGACGGCGTATGGAACGGACCGAACTGGCCACGGCCAACACGCGGACCTTCGGATTTAGGTCCTTGGCCCCCAGGGCGATAAACGCGTTGTCTCCGTCGTCTTCGCGCGCGGCAATGACCATGCGGGCCTGTTGGATGCCTGCTTGCCTTAGGACGGCGTCACTGGTCGCCTCGCCCTCAATGACATCATGGCCGCAAGATTCATACCCGGACTTCTCGGCTACAATATGCACGAAATTGATACCGCGCTCCTTAAGTTCCTTGGCGGTATTACGCGCTATGGCTCCGTCTCCTACCAGAATAACGTGATTCTTTGTCTCCATTCGTTTCTCCTTTGGATCAAGAAAACGGTTAAGTTCTTCTGAAATTCTCGGTCCCAGAGATGAAGCAATGGCTGTGGCAAATACGCCTAATCCAACCACCAAAAGAGAGACCACAAACCAGCGGGTTGTGGTCGTGACCGGCACAATATCACCGAAACCTACGGTCGAAAGAGTCGTCACGGCGAAATACGCCGCTGTATTCAAATCACGGATCGGGGGATTGAATCCTGCTCCCATCAGATAACTGCCGAACACGGCATAGGCCAATACAGATAAAATGCCGCTTAACGAAAAAACAAAGTGGGCCATAAGTGTCCGGTGCGCGAAGCGATGTTTGGCCAATAACAAAGCGCACAACATGAATACTTCCAGGGCAAGGCTGATCCCCCATTGTGCCCGCACCATGTCGATTCCGATCATGATCAAAAGCAACAGGACCGACAATGTCCATGCCGAAGCCAAACGGTACCATAAACCGCCACCCGCAACCATGAGAAAAAAGCCTAAAATCACCTGGGCTGTGCTACCGACAGCTGAAAGCGATTCGGCGATTCCATTCAGCGTTTGGACCTTCTGCAAAAAGCTTAATGACAAATGAAAACCGTTAAGAACATTAAGCAGGCCGATAAAACACAGACAGACCGCCAGCAGGCCGTGGGGCCAGAGACTTTTTATTTTCTCCCATTGAAAGGACCGCTTCTTCTCGTTTGACATAATAAGGATTTATGGCCTTTTTGAACTTTTTATTATAATCTAAAATCCTGTTTATCAAACCTGATTTTTAACGGCATCCGGGAAGAGATTGACGGCATAAAACAGCCTTGGAAACAATTTTCGTTTCCAAGGCTGAGAATGACTGAATTCGGGGAAACAGAAGAAATTACTTTTTAGCGCCGGCAGCCGGTTTGGCAGCGGCCTTGGGAGCTTCCGCCCCGCCTTTGGCCGGTGCCGCGGCAGCCGCAGCCTCGCCACCTGCAGCGGCGGCAGGAGTTTCTTCCTTGGCTTTCTTCTTGGCCTTGATACGGACGATCTTGGTCTTGGGCAAACCAATGACCTGGGCTTCCTGGTTCCAAAGGCCTTTTTTCATGAGCTCCTTGATGCGCTCAATGCGGGTCTGGACAGACCTCTGGGCCGCCGAGGCTTTATCGATCTTTAACGAAGAATGTAATGACATCAAAATCTCCTTACTTGGGCAGAGCGTAAATTGCCGGGCAATTGCCTTAAAAATCCCGCCGCTGCTTCTTTATTTCTGAAATTTCCGGTGCATAACTGCCAATACCTGCCGCTTTTGATCAAAAACGGCTGCAATCCCCGTTTCTTCAGCCGCAAGGCATCCTGGCGCGCGTAGCCTTCATTACTGTAGGTGGCCACCTGGAGCGTGTAGCGCGTCCCGGGACCTATAATAAAACCATGGTTGACCGGGCTTGGATTTTGGACCGCTGCAGGGGCGGGAATCGCCGCCACCGGCGCTGCCAGAGTGCGGGCGCCCACATTCCAGGCCGCAGACACCCTCGCATCCAGGGCCTGGGCCGCCAGCGTCTTGCCGTGCTCCACTCCTAAAGAAAACGAAAAAAGCGCAACCATTATACCCAAAATCGAAAGAATGACAAGACTTTCTACAGAGAAGGTCAGGTTGGCTAAAAGGAACTTGGGTTTGTTGATATCTTCCAGGGTGGCTGAATTGGCGGGGAAAAGTTCAAACTGCGGCTGCTTATAATTAATGTTCATATTTTTACAAGTCCCCTTTGCCGGGGGACAGGCCCATTATTAAAATTTTATTTTAGCGCTTATAGATACAAGAACCTCTTCGACAAACCCCTTTAAGACTGCTGGCTTTGTTGAAAGCCATTATAGGGCTATGCCTTTAACAAAAACAAGAGTTTTCTGAATTTTTTTTGATAGGAGAGGTTGATGAATGCGTCGACGATCCTGGGATCGAACTGCGAACCGCGGTATTTGACCAGTTCATCGAGGGCCGCATCCACCGACAGCGACGGGCGATAAGGCCTCCCCCGCACCATCGCTTCAAAGGCATCCACGCAGGCGATGATACGGGCCCCCAAAGGGATCTGCTCTTTTTTAAGCCCCGACGGGTAACCGCTCCCGTCGTATTTCTCATGGTGGTGCAGAATGACCGGCACCACGGGCTTTAAGAACTCGACGGGCGCGATGAGATCGACGCTGTGCATGGTGTGCCGGCGCAGGAGTTCCAACTCCCGTCCGGAAAGCTGCCCCGGCTTGGAGAGCATGCCGTGGGGCAGGTCGATCGAACCGATATCGTGCAGCAGGCTGGCATATTCAAGCTGCCTGATCCCGTCGGTGCTGAGCTTTAAATAAGCGCCCAACATTTTGACGCACTCGATGTAGGCCGGCGGGTGCGTCAGCCCCGAGAGGGGTTGTTTTTTAAGCAAATTCCCCATGGAAGAGATGACCCCCAATATGATCTTCTCGTGCTCCTGGTGCAGCTGCAAATTCTTCATGGCCGTCACCACCTGCTCGGCAAAGACCGAAAGCATCTCGTAATCGAAATCGTTGAAAGGATCGCCCGTGGCGGAGCGGCGGACAAAAATGGCGCCCAGGTAATCGTCGGCGACCAGGGGCAGGCCGATGCAATGGTCTTTCAGGACCGACGCCCCGCGGGTGACCGCCAGCACGTCCTCCCCCACATCTTTCAAGTCCTGGGGACGGTCCCGCCAGATGTTAATCTGGTTGTCGAAACTGGCAAGGGATACCACATTTTTCTTGGACGGATGCACCAGATACACGCTCACCGACGAGGCCTTGATGAACTGGCACAAGAGCCTGGTCAGGCGCAGGGTCAATTCCTTGACGGTATACGTAGAATTGACCAGGCGGTAAACCATATGGACCGCCGAGAGGACCAGGTGATAACGCTTGCCTGAGGAAATGTGATGGGGCAGCATGGTCATTCGGACCTTTGATAAGGGTCAAAAAGCCGTCTGTGCTCGTCGAGAGCAAAACGGTCCGTCATGGAGGCGATATAGTTGCAAATCACGGCGTATGTCCCTCTCCTGGAGTGCTTCTGATCGCGCCCATAAATACTGTACGGCAATTGCTTGGGGTTCTTCAAATAGACCTCGAACAGATCACGGATGATGCGCCGGGCCTTGGTGGTCATGCGCTCCACCCGCCAGTGATGATAAAGTTTTTCATCCAGCAGGCGCTGCAGGTGCTGGCGTTCACGGTGCATGCCCTGGCTGAAGGCCGCCACATAACCTTTATGGTCCTTGACTTCCTGCGCGGATTTAAAATCAAATTTCCTGATCCGTTCATAGGTGGCCTTCAAAAGGTCCTTGACCTGCATATCGATCAGTTCCTTGACCACCTGGTAGCGGAACATGTCGCGGCCCCCGGTTTCCTTGGGGTCCGCGCCGATTTTTTGCACCGCTCTTTGCCACAAGGCGCTTTCCATGAGGTCATGCTCGACGATGCATTCGGAGGTCAGGCCGTCGTCGATATCATGGTTGAGATACGCCAGAGAATCCGCGATATCCACGATCTGCGCCTCCAGCGTCGGGCCTTCCATGCGGTATTCCCTGGGGATGTTGGCCCCCGGCATGTCAAAGACCGTCTGGTGCTTGAGGATCCCCACCAAAACCTCGCGGGTGAGGTTAAGCCCGGGAAACCCGGGATATTTTTTCTCTAATTTGGCGACGATCTCATAGCTTCGGAAATTGTGGTTGAATTCGATGTCCGCCTCCCGCACGATCTCGTTGAGCGCCGCTTCCCCGGCATGGCCGAAGGGCGGATGACCCAGATCATGCGCCAGGGCAACGGCCTCGATCAAGTCTTCGTTCAAACGCAGGTTGCGCCCCAGGGTGCGGGCCAGCTGGGCCACCTCGATCGTATGGGTCAGGCGGGTGCGGTAGTAATCTCCTTCAAAGATGACAAAGACCTGGGTCTTGTATTCGAGCTTGCGGAAAGCCTCGGCATGCACGATGCGGTCGCGGTCGCGCTGAAAGCTGGTGCGCCACTCATGCGCGGGCTCGCTGTATTGGCGGGCCCCCGCATCCCTGGATTTCATGGCATAGGGAGCCAGGACCTTACTTTCGAGCTCTTCGATATCTTTTCTTGTACGCATCGTCCAGTTTCTTATGAATGATCGCCAGGGACTGGGAAATCACCTTGGTGCCGGCCGTCACCGGCATAAAATTGTGGTCCCCTTTCCACCGGGGGACAAGATGGATATGCACATGCCTGGGAATTCCTGCCCCCGCGGTACGGCCCAGATTGATGCCCACATTAAATCCATGCGGCGCCAACACCTCTGTGAGCAAATCCTTGGTTTCTCTTAAAAGCTCCATGAGCCCGGCATATTCTTCCTGCGGCAGCCGGCTGATATCACCGACGTGCCGGTTAGGAACGATCAGGCAATGCCCGTTGCTGTAAGGATAGAGGTTCAGCACAGCATAGGCATGGGGCTTCCGGATAAAAACCAGGCTCGCCTTGGTTTTGGGGGCGGCCAGGATACGGCAAAAGATGCAAACTTTCTGCTTGCCGTTGCCTGCCAGTTTGGTAATATAGGCCTCGCGCCAGGGCGCCCACAAACGTTGCATATCAAATTTTGACGATCTCCGCCTTTATTTTTCCCGCCTCAATCGTGATCAGGCCGTAAGAAAGAAATTTAGCCTTGACCACATCATTGGGACTGCCGGGATTGAAATACAAGGTGCCCCCCACCCGGAGGCTTTCCGCCCGGTGCGAATGGCCGAAAATCACCACATCCATTTTATCATCTTTAAAGCTTTCCATCGCATTTTTTAACGCGTCAGGCCCGGGCCCCATGTGGCCGTGCACAACGCCGATTTTAAAGCCTTCGCAGATGACCGTTTCTTTTAACGGCAATGCTTTTTTAAGCGCGGCCTCATCCATATTGCCCGCCACCGCCTTGGTGGGAGAAATCCTCTTTAAAAGCTTCAACGTCTCCCAACCGCAGATATCGCCGGCATGGACGATCAAATCAACGGTCTTCAAACGGTCAATCAATGCGGGAGGGATATCATGGGAATGGGTGTCTGAAAGTACGCCGATTGTCATCTTACAATTATAGGCTCATCAAATAAATGCATCAAGCTATTAAGCTGGTCCTCATCCCAGATCCACAGCTTTTCCTGCAGGGCCCTGACCTTGGCATTCTCATCCAGACCGCTTAAAGAAACGATGATGCTGCGCGAGGGCCTGGGATCAAGCTTTTTGATCTCTTCCAGGATGCCGCTTAAGTCATTGTCATGCACCGGGTCTTTCTTAAGCACCACCAGCCAGTCCCCCTCCTGGCTCGCCGCGGAAACGGCATCGAAATAATTGCCGGTGCCCGTGCGCAACTTCAATATCTTGATGTCCCGAAAGGAGGTCAGCTTATAACGGCGGCCGCAGAGCACAAAAGATTCGTTATCGAATTTTTGCATCAGGTCCGCCACCCTTGATGAGAGGTCCTTGCGCGCCACCAGTCCGAAATCATTGAGCGCACGGTTGATCTCTTCCTTAAACTGCTTGCGGGAACGCCCCGCCTCAAGGTCAATGGCGCGCAGGCGGCGCTGGTAAACGTATTTGATCCAGTAACTGAACAATTTATCCTTGATGTGGTAATAGTTCCCGTTGCGCTCGACGATATTGGCTTCCTGTAAAGCATTGATGCGCGAGACCACCTGGGAGTTTTTAAGTTTCAGGCTTTCCAGAAGATCGCTGATCTTATGCTTGCCCTGGGCCAGGGCGCCCAAAAGCGTCACGGTCGTCCCCGCGCACTTGGGCCTGGTCAAAGAATTGATCTGCAATTCGAAATGGCGGCTGATGACGCCCCACGGGTTGAAGATCACGTTCTCAATGGCCGCAATCACGATGGGCGCATAAATTTCCTTTTGGGCGTAAACACCGCTTAAATAGATCAGCTCCTGGCAAAGCAGGTTAATATATAAAGGGTGCCCGCCGGTAAAATCGGCGATGAAATTTTTCAAATACAGGCCTAACTTCACGCCGTTGAGATTGTGGTCGATCAGGCCCTGGGCTTCAAGGAAATTAAAGGGTTCCAGGGAAATGACCTCAAAATTACCGAACAGCAGCGACAATTTCTCGGAAAGGATGGTCTGTGCCTGCTGGGGCGAGGAACTGGAAACGATATACAGGCAGTTCTTCTGGGTCATGATGCGCTGGCCCAGCTGGGCAAACACATCCGGGATATCAAAATTCTCCAGGGCCCCGAACTCATCAAGGACGAGGACCAGGGACCTGCCGGTCTCCTGGGTAAAGACCTCGGGCAGCGATAAAATCATGTGGTAGGCTTCCACCACCTTGCCCTGGGCGGTAAGTTCTTCAATGGCCTGCACCAGAAATACCGTCCGGGGAAGGAGGTCTTTGGCCTCGGCACATAATAACTTCAAGTCTTCCTGAAGGGGCAGGTTCTCCTGTTTGAGGAAATTATAAAGCAGACTTTTGGTAAACTGGACGGCAAAATAGTCAAAATCGCGGGCTTCCAGGTCCAGATAAAGGAAAAACACTTCCAACTCTTCCATCTGGGACATGAGCCTTTGCAGCAAGGCTGTTTTACCGACATAACGGTTCCCCAGAAGCGCCACGTTCTGGCGATAGCCTTCCTTGAGACCCATAACGCGCTTCTTGAGGACTTCCAAAACGCCGCGGCGGCCGAAAAAATTATGGTCGAAATCGATTAAATTCATGGCAAATAATATAAAGGATTCGTCGCCTGGCTACCGTGACGGATTTCAAAATGCTCGAACGTGTGGCCGGCCATAGACCCCACCTGGGCGATGGCGTCTCCCTTATAAACATGCTCCCCTGATTTGACTAAAATCTTGGCATTATGGGCGTACACCGATATAAACCCGTCCCCGTGGTCGATCATCACCGTACCGCCGTAACCCGCCATATAATCAGCCAACACGACCGTACCTTCCCTGGCAGCATGGACTTGGGCACCGGCCTGGGCCCGGATATCGAGGCCGTGGTTTACGGCATTGGCACTTAACCGGTCATCAAAATAGGCAATGATCTTGCCCCGGATCGGCCAGATAAAGGCGCTTTTATTATTGTCTACCGTATGCGCTGAAACATCCCTGACCCGAGTGGCGCCTGGAATAAAAAGCAACTGGCCAACTTCCAGGGTGGTGCCGTTTGGAATATTATTGCTGTCAATAATATCCTGGATGTTGACACCATAAGTCTCAGCGATCTGCCAAAGCGTCTGGCCGGCCAGCACCTTGTGATACACCCCCTGCTTCGGGACCGCCGGGTGTGTTGCCGGCGACTCCGGAATGGGGGTCGGCATAGGGCTGTATTCCGTCGTGGCACATCCGGCCGAAAAAACCAGAAAGAAAACAAAGAACAAATTCTTTAAGTTTTTAGATGTCGGCACTACCATTCCTTAAAATATTTGGAGCGGGGGACGGGAATCGAACCCGCGTGCTCAGCTTGGGAAGCTGAAATTCTACCACTGAATTACCCCCGCAAATTTTTCTTTAACTCTTTGGCGGCCTTTGCCGCATCTTTCGCCAATAAAATATCCCGGCATACCGCCACCCTTGTCACTCCCAAGGGGATCAACTCGCCGATATTCTTCCTGCCGATCCCGCCTATGGGAAACACGGGGACCTTGATGCGTCTGACGACTTGTCGTAAAAGGTCCTGGTCCATGGCTTCACGGTCAGGCTTGGTTTGGGTCTTAAACACAGAACCAAAACCGATATAATCGGCGCCTTCGGCCTGGGCCTTGAGGGCGGACGCCAGGTTTTGACAGGACACGCCGATGATCTTGTCGGGCCCCATCATTTTCCGGGCAGCCGGACAATCAATATCTTCCTGCCCTACATGCAAACCGTCGGCCCCGCTGATCAATGCCAGGTCGGCGCGATCATTGACAATGAACGGTATCTGATGCCTTGTTTCTTTTAAAACTTTACGGCAGAACCCTAAAATCTCTTTAGCACTGCTTTTCTTGTCTCGCAATTGTACTATATCAACGCCGCCTCGTACAGAACCTTTTAAAACTTCCAGCAAAAAACCGTGGTCCAATACCTGCGTATCTAAAATCAAATACAGTTTAGCGCGATCCAATAGCTTTTTGTTCGAGTGCATACACCTTATACCGCAATGCTTTAAGTCCGGATGATCTCTTGCCGTCGATCAATTTGACCACCTCTTCCAGCACTCTCAAGGATTCTTTCACCCGCTGGCTGTTGGCCCAGAACACCGCCTTGATGTCTTTCCGCCGGATTTCATCGGCGATCGTCGCTCGTCCGACATCCCTTTGAATCTGCCGGGCTTCAAGGGCTTTCTGGATATCCAACCCCGCGATGATTCCTGTAAGGTCATGGCGCAGGTCTTTGAAAGCACGCGTTAAAGTCTTTTGGTTCCAGATATATCGGCACAAATCTTCACAAACTCTTAACCCTTCCTTAGCACGGTTGAGATTCGCGTCCAGTATCCGGTACAGCGGTCTGTCGGAATGATTAATTTTCACTTTTAATTTTATTGATGATGTTGGTGGTGGAGAACCCTTTGACAAACTTGATGAACTCCACCTTTTGGGCCAGATCTTGACCGGCCACCGGTTTTCCCTTCCAGTCGGCGCCCTTGATCAGGACATCCGGTTTGACGGCGGCAATAAGCTTATACGGAGTTTCTTCATTAAAGAGGACGACGAAATCCACACTTTCCAGGGCCGCCAGCACCGCCGCGCGGGATTTTTGGGCGACGATGGGGCGATGGGCACCTTTGATGCGGCGGACGGACTTATCGGAGTTAAGTCCCACGATCAAAACGCGCCTTCCCCTGCCGGCTTGTTCCAAATACTTCACGTGACCGATATGCATCAGATCAAAGCAACCGTTGGTAAAAGCAACTGTCTTCCCCGCCCGTCGCAGGGCAGGCAATTTCTTTAACAAGGCGCGTAACGTTAAGATTTTATTCGACATAAGGAAGAATGAATTTTACCACAGGAACGACGGAAAGGAAAGAAGCTTCTCAAGCCAGCGTATTTTCGACTAATTCACAGATGGTATGAAAGATAACCAGGTGGGATTCTTGAATGCGGGCGGTATTGTTGGATGCGGCGATGATGGCGATGTCGCAAAGGCCGGCCAATTGACCGCCGGCACCGCCGGTGACACCGATAGTGGCAATCCCTGAGGCTTTGGCCTGCCGGAGAGCTTCCAGGACATTCTTGGAATTGCCGCTGGTGGAGATGGCGATCAGGCAATCGCCCTTTTGTCCCAGGGCCTGCAACTGGCGGGCAAAAACTATATCAAAGCTGTAGTCATTGCCCAACGCCGTCAGGGCTGAAGAGTCTGTGGTCAAGGCAATGGCAGGCCACGCCTTGCGTTCCTTTTGGAAGCGCCCGACAAACTCCGCGGCAATATGCTGACTGTCCGCAGCCGAACCGCCGTTGCCGCATAAAAACAATTTATGCCCGCTTTTGAGGGTGCTGATGATGAGCTCTGAGGCGCTGATGATCTGGGAAAGGTTCTTTTTGAGGGTCTGTTGTTTGACTTCGACGGATTGGGCAAAGATCTTTTCAATGGCGTTTTTCATAAAAGGGCCGGTCAAAAGGCTTGAGCCGTACTTGTTTCGACCTCGAATAGTTGCGTCATTGCCTGGCGGAGAATACGCTGGCAATCTCGACTAAGTCCGCAGTCACCAGTTTTCGCTGAAAGACCGCTTCTTCCATGTCCACAAAGCGGATTTTGTTGTCTTTGAGGCTGGCCATCTTGCCGAACTTATGTTCGGCGACCAACTCCACGGCCTTGACTCCCAGGCGGGTGCCCAGGACGCGGTCAAATGCCGTCGGCGTCCCGCCGCGCAGGATATAACCCAGGACGCTCACCCTGGTTTCATAACCGGTGTTGTCTTCAATGGCCTTGGCCAAAAATTCGCCCACACTGCCGAACCGGCGTTTTTCGGTCAGCGGCGCCAGCTCCGGCGACGGCCTGGCCACGTAGCCGTCGATCTTCGTCCCTTCGGAAATCACCACAATGCTGAAAGGCTTGCCGCGCTTGTGCCGCTCATTGAGAAGTTCATAGACCTGTTTGAGGTTCACCGGGATTTCGGGGATCAAAATGATGTCCGCCCCGCCCGCGATCCCCGCCTGCACCGCCAGCCATCCGGTATACAGCCCCAGCACCTCGACGACCATGATGCGGTGATGGGACTCGGCGGTGGTGTGCAAACGGTCGATGCATTCGGTGGCGACGTTGACCGCCGTATCGAAACCAAAAGCATAGTCCGTGCCCGAAAGCGCGTTGTCAATGGACTTAGGCACAGCCACGGCCTGGATCATGCCTTTTTTATGCAGATACAGCGCTATTTTAATGGTCTCTTCTCCGCCCACGACGATCAGGGCGTCCATGCCGCTGCGGGCGTAATTTTCCTTGATCTTTTTGACATGTTCTTCATCGAGCAAGGGATTGACCCGGCTTGTTCCCAGGATGGTGCCCCCTTTATCCAGGATGCCGCTGGTGGACTTGACGTCCAGGACGCGCATATCATTCTCGATCAGGCCCTGCCAGCCGTTCTTGATGCCGGTGACCACATAGCCTTCCTGCATGCCCATGCGCACCACCGCGCGGATGACCGAGTTTAAACCCGGGCAATCCGCTCCGCCTGTCATGATGCCGATCTTCTTCATTTAAGGACCCTCATGAACTGTATCCGTGAAACGGCGTCTGTACGGGGACCTGGAAATCATCCCTTGATCTGGATTTAATGTCATCCAGTGAAATCTTGATCACATGCACGCGGATGTTGACCTTGCCTTCCATGCCTACGGAATCTTCTATTTTCCGGCGCACCAGCTCCTGAAAGCGGGAGGTCAGCTCCGGAATATCGGCTTCGTGGCGCAGCACAAGCTTGATGTCCACCTCCAGGCCCTTGCGGTGCGCGGTCATGTGCGGCCGGATGTCCTTGAGCTCGGGCATCTGCACGATCAGGCGCCGGATCAGGTCTTCGAGAGCGGTCAGGGACACCGTGACCCCGCCGGAGGGGTTTTCAAATGCCAGGGTACGTTCCTTTTGCCGCCTTCCGTAAATAAGTTTGGCCAAAAGCAAACTCATCAGCATGATGACCCCGGCCACGACCCCGGCCACAACGGCGCTTTGCTGATCGTTATAAATCAACAATAACAACTGTTGAATGGTATGAAGGCGCAGCGCATGCCCCGCAAACAGGATGATGGCAATACTCACCGTCCAGATAATGGCCAGATAAAACAGAAGAGCGATACGAACCAGCAGCCACATAGAATTTCTCCTTATCACTTTACCACTCTACCACTTTACAAAATTTATGAATTAGGCCGCTCAACGGCTTGAATATTGACGTTGATCTCTTTTAAATTAATGTCCACGGCATCCGTCACCGCTCGGGCAATCACGTCCTGGATCTGACGCGCCACATGCGGGATGTTCAAGCCATAGTAAATTATAACACGGATTTCCACAGACACCTGGGTATCTTTATCCACCGACACCGTGACCGCGGGGTAATTCTTATAACCAAAAGCTTCGGCGATGGAACCTACGATGCCGCACGTC
>JAGWKL010000062.1 GCA_028865345.1 Candidatus Omnitrophota bacterium
CCTGAAAAATACTTCCTGGGGATCATCTGCTGGGTCAGCGGGTCCTGTTCTTCTTTGATGTAGTTGTATACCCCCTTCTTGAAGGCCTGTAAGTACCGTTGGTATATCTTCTGCTTTTCCTGAGGGTCCCGGATACTGATCCCCGCCACCTTGGCTTTGTCCGCATACACCTGGGTCAGGATGCTGCTTTTGATCTTCTCCTTGTACCAGGTGGCCAGGATCAGCGAGTTGTAGACCTGCCGCACCCTGGCAAAGTTCTTGTCCTGGTTGACCTCCCGCGTCAATTCCGGCAGTACTATTTCCCTGACCACCTCGCTGCCCAAATGGTTCGTATTCTGCGGCGCACTTTGGATCCCCTCATGCTTGGCCAATGACAAATAGTCCTCTTCCAGCATCACCTTCAAACTTGATGCCACCACATACGCCGTCCCCGCCTTGGCGTTCTCATACACCACCGCCTTCTCAGGCACGATCCACACCTTGTTAAACGTGTTGACCGGGATATTGGTCGTTCCGTATTTCTTCTCTGCCAGCGCGTAGACCTTCTTCCAAAACCTCTTGCCCACTTCCCCTTCCGGGTAGATCAGGCTTGCCGTTATCTGCTTTAAGATATAGTCTTCTGCCAACAGGTCCCTCCCCATCTGTGTTAACCCAAAGCTGTTGGGGATGATACGGTCCTTCTCATACGGGCTTAAGTTGACCCACAGGTCTTTTTCAGGGATGGTGAGGCTGGCCAGGAAGTATTTAATCAAGCGGCTGGATTCATCTTTGAGCTCATCAGCACTAAGTTCGCTGTCGCCTTTGTCCAGGATGAAGTCGAACCTGAAGGGATCCTCCGCGTGCACCTTGATACCTTTGAGCAAAGGCGGGTCTTCCGGAGGGCTTAAGTGCACCATCATGCCGGGTGGCGGCAGTAAAGGATCATCCGCAGCCCAAGATATTCCGATAGGCCGCAGCATATAGATAAAAAAGGCAAAAAGCACTCCCCACGAGAGGCCTTTTCTTGAATCTAAATTTACTCCCATATAAAAAGTATACACTACCTTTAATTAAATACGCAACTTGAG
>JAGWKL010000022.1 GCA_028865345.1 Candidatus Omnitrophota bacterium
CGGCATTGAGCGGGCATAAGCGGTAATGCCGTTGACAACGTCCCATATTGTCCGTGCTCGGCCCTCTTCGGCGATAGCACTATCCACACTTGCCTTGGCCTGGGCCTTGGTAAATCCTCGGTCTTGTAACCAGGATTCGACGGTATCGCCGCGGCCCTCGTTCAAAGGTATTTCTTTGTTCTGGGCGGATTTGATACCTTCGATCAATTTGGTGGTGCTCTCCTCGGCGTACCGTCGCAAGTATTTGGCCCCTTCGTAGGCAAAGCGTTCGGGTGCTCCTCCCGTGTGGCGGATACGCAATTCTTGTACGTCGGTTGCTCCCCAGATAATCCGGTTATCGCAAACATAACGGTAAAGGAAGGTGCAAAGTCCGAATGTGGCCGATCCTACTTCACTATTCCAGGTATAGAATCCACGGAAAAGCTGCTCTCCGCCTACTTCGATGGGGTTCTTTGGATCGACAAGGAAGATGAAAACGTCTCGGTCAGACGCGTACAACGTGGTAGCTCTTTTCGGATTGCTCGTCGCATAAGACGCGGCGGGTATCTGCCATCGGCCATCGTAGTTAGCTTTCTCGACCGCTTCCACTACCTGATGATCCCAAATACGTCCATAGCTTGTGCTGGTGATGGCCCTGATTTGGTTGTGTCCGTTGGATTGGGCCAAAACCAGGCTTTCGTCACGCAAGGGACTTCGTTCCAATCCCCATTGCAAATTGATGCAAGCCAGTTCCGCGGGCAGTTTCCGCAAATAGCTCGCTGGTGCCTGGGCGTATTGGCAGAGTTGGCCAAAAGCCCAGTTGGTGGGAACAAGCTGCCGATTTTCTCCCTTGGTCCCATCGTAAACTTCAACAGCAATACCTCCGTCAGAAGGCATACACCGCATTTGGGCGGTTTGAGGCGTGGCGGTCCAGGATTCGCGTTTCCTCTGCATTACCGATGATTTAAGATCGGCAAGAGAAAGATAACGTTCGTCGTCCGGTCGGCTGAACCATTGTTTCGATGCGGCGTTTAGGTTGAGGGTGGACATTGTTTGCCTTTCTACCCGCGTACAAAGCCCTCGGGTCGGCTGGTTAAGGTGTTAATCCCAATCCTGTCCCCCTCCGCGCGGGAGGGGTGGAGGGCGGGGATTAGTCCTCAGTCAGCTCGTTGAGTTCGTCGCTGATCTCGATGGCTTTATCCAGGATCGCATCTACGTCAGTTTCATCGGGATCGTCGCTACTCATCTCCAGCGCCTCGCGGATAATGGCCTCTAGGGCCGCACGGGGCGAGTGCCGGAAATCAGCTACTTGCCGGCCCTGCTCATCGTGCGTCCAGCCGTCTTCCCCCAGGACGATCACCGGGGAACTGGCGTCGGCCCAATCAGCTGCTACCGCATAGATTTCTCCTCTGGTCCAGGGCTCACATGCGAGCCCGGTGCGACCCTCGGGAGTCGTGATTTTTTGTGAAAGTGCTGCCATTTTCAGTCTCCTTTAAAGCCCCAGCGGAAACAACACCTGGATAATCAGGACCACATAGTCCCAAATCGTTTCCAGGATGTTTTTTATTGTTTTCATATCAGCATTCCGATTGCAGCAATAACCAAAACGGCCACAAAACCGGCCCGGATTACTGCCGAATAAAATTCGTGCTGGTCCAGATTATTGTCAAATTCCCAATCCGACATATTTCACCATAAGAGGGGGAAAACTATCCTGAGAATCAACCCGGCTATCTCGAGGATGGTCCCAAGAATCTTTTTTATTGTTTTCATGGGAGAATAGTTTAGCAATCGGCGTGCCAAACTGGTCAACAATTTTAAGTGTATAACGGATATAGACTTATGGATTTTGTCCTAAACCGGGAATGGGCTGGTTATCGTGCCAAAATGGTCAACAATTAACCAGATTTCCCTAAGTTTTTATTATATAGGAAGTTAAATATGGTCAACAATTATACAACTGGTCAACAATTAACCAGATAGGCATGGGTGTAAGGAAGGGGCTGGATAGGGGGATTTTCTGGTATTTTTTCGGTCCCTGGCGGGGCGGAAAATACCTGCTGGGATATACGGGGAAATATGCAACGGTCATGCCGATTGGAAAGGTTCGGCAAAGGTTCGGCAAAACCGGCTATGATTGGAACAATCCCCAAGAGGTCTTGTATTGCCTTTCCTGGTGGATTGCCTTGCCGTTGGAAGGTGATTTCCCCCAATTCCTGGAAACATCCGGCAAATACCCGATATTCCCCCAATTTCCCAGATTGAAAACGTTGACCGATAAGAGGATGGGGAAGAGGTAGGGATGGACTGCGAGCCGCCCCCGCCCCTCTGGTTCCATTCCCTGCGTTTCCTGGGGTCATTGGGCTCCTGGCCGGTCCTGCCTGGGGCTGCGTGTCGGTTGGTTGTGTCCGGTGGCTCCCGGTCCGGTTTGCCGGTCCCGGGTGATGGGGTTGGCCGGTTGCTCGTGGTCCGGGCTGGCGTGGGGGGCCGGTCGTCGGGCGGGTCCGGGAATCGGTCGGCAGGTACCGGCGGTCGGCTGCCTCCGGGTCCGGGGCGGGCAGGTGATCGGTGCTGGCGGCGTCGGTGGGCGGTCCGGCTTGCTCTGGGGTGGCCGGCTTGGGGCGGGCCGGTCTATTCCGGGAGTGGGCGGGCGGCATGGGTAGACGACGGGCAGGATCGCGGGCAGGTCCATCCCCCCCAAGGGGGCCATGAGTAGTGGGGAAGGCGAAAAGGGGGGCGGACCCTTCCCCACAAAATTTCACACCCTCGCGTTAAAATGGGTAATTTGGGTTATCAGCTTTTAATCAGTAATTCATGGTGTGGGTGAAACATATTTGGTTCAGTGGTTTTGGTTCTGTTTAACGGTTTTACGGTTGTTTTTGCTTCTTGGGGAGGTTTTGTGGTCTCTTGGACTTCACTGAGCCGGTTTGGATTGACTTGGTTTGCGTGGGCAGGTAAATTCTAGGTGCTGTCTCTGCCTCCACCGGGGTGATCTACGGGTCATCCCGGTTTTTTGTTATTATTTCGTCATGGAAGAAAAAGAAAAAAAGCCTGTGCCGGAGTGGTTGACGCCGTGGAAACCGGGTCAGTCGGGGAACCCGAAGGGTCGGCCAAAGACGAAGAATCTGAAGGCCAAGGAATTTGTCAAGTTGTTTGTGACGGACGTACCCAAGCACAAGAGCCGGGTTTTGGATGAGGCGAGGGAGTACGGGTTGTTGGTCATCAAGGCCCGGGCGTTGCTTGAGGAGGCGATTGACGAGGGTTTTTGTCATTCGTGGCTCACGGGTGGCAAGATGAATCGGCTGGTGGTGTGTACAAAGCCGGAGCATAAATTCGCTGACCTCGAGGACGGGGAGAAGAAAGACCCGCTGACGCTTCAGGAGTTTTTGGGGAAATTGAGGATCAAGTCGGACCGGGCGGTGGTACCGCTGAAATTCGATGACTGGCAGGCCCGGGATTTTTGGCGGATGGCTCCGGCGTTTGTGAAGCTTGCCACGGGTCAAGATCAGCCGGGGGCGTACAAGTACCACTGGAAAGAGTACCCGAAGGGGCACTCGAAGACCGGGGACGCGGCGATCATGGCCGCGTATGTTTTGACGGAATCGTTATTGCCGATTTCTGGGGTGTGTGCGGCCGGGGACGTGGACCAGGCGAAGAATCTCAAGGATGCCCTACGGACCCTGCAGGACCACAATCCGTGGTTGGGTCTGACGATGAAAGTCGATCGGGTGGAGTGCAAGGCGACCGGCAGTTCGCTGGTTTTCATCACGAGCGACGCTCCGACATCTCACGGGACAATCCCGGATTTTGTTATTTGCGACGAGTTTAGTCACTGGCGGGATAACGCACAAAGTTTTTGGGCGTCGATGTTTGCGTCGATGTACAAGCAGAAGTCGGCGGTGATGGTGGTTCTGACCAACGCCGGATTTAAGGGATCGTGGCAGTTTCCGGTGAGAAATTCACACGAGAGCGATCCGGCCTGGTGCTTCATGGTGCTTGAGGGGCCGTGTGCGTCCTGGTTGAATCATAACGAACTGGAGACGCTTAAAAAGTCGATGCCCGAACCGGAGTTCAGAAGGTTGTTTTTGAACGAGTGGGCTGAGGGTATCGGGGATGCGCTCAGATGGGAGGACGTGCAGGCGGCTTTGGTGTTACCGGGACCATCGGCCGGACCGGAGCCGGGCTGGGATTATTACGCCGGGGGAGATTTAGCGAAACGAAACGATCATGCGGCGGTGTGTTTGATTGCCAGAAATCAGGGAACGGGTTTGATTAAATTGGCCCAACTGGTTCACTGGGCCCCGCCGATTGATTTGGGGACGATCAAGGAGGTTATTATTTCTTTGGACCGGAAGTTTCATCCCGATGTGTGGTTCATCGACCCCCACCAGGCCGAACTCATGGTCGAGCAGATGATGAAGCAGGGGATTAATTGCGAACTGGCGTGGTTCACGGGCAAGAATAATTTAGAGATGGCGTCGTCGATGGTGGAAGTTTTCACGAGCCGGCAGATTCTTTTGTACCCCGAACCGGCGTTACTGAAGGACTTGAGCCGGTTGCGGATCGTGGGTGGACCGGCGGGGTACCGGCTGGACGCACCGCGGACCTCGGACGGTCACTGCGACCGGGCGACTGCGTTGGCTTTGGCTCTCCTGGCCGCTCGGCGTTCGCCTCTTGGGCTAGATGGTGGGTATTTTTCCGAGGACGTGAAGGATTCGATTTGGCGGGGTGGTGGTAAAGAAGCGATCGGCTACGACCGGGACCTTGAGTTTGTGCCGAATTGGGGATAGTCATTTCCGTTTAACTGTTGTACAATACTGTCATGGAAACCAAACATTACGCCATTCGCGTGGTCACTGAGCTTCGTCTTTTGCTGATTGAACTTGGGCCGGAGAAGGTCCGGCACGCTCTTGCTGATTTAGTGGGGCGACCGGATTTGTCGGAAGCCCGTAAACCAGGGAGGCCGCAGAAGAATGTTAAAGTCTCTGGTAGAACGAGCGGCTCGTAGGCCGCTGGTGGAAGTACCTCACTGGAATTTTCTGATTTGGCTGCGGTATTGTCCCTTTCCTGGATTTTCCGGGAAATACCGAAAAAAGAAAAACACCCCGCAAAACTGGTTCATTAGGAATTGTGGTGAACTTCCTTGGGAGAGGACGAATTGATGTATGACTTCATTCGGAACTGGCTGGAAGCCAACAAAACCTGCACGTCATTTCTGGCCGGTGAAGTCCGGCAGCTTTTGGCCGAGCGGGACAGGATGGCGGATGAGTTGGAGCGAATCAAAATGACCCAGACCGTGGAAAGCGGGGACGCTCTTCAAGATGTCTTGAAAAACTTGGACCAGGCAGAGAGGGAAAAGATCGAAGGTGAACTGGCGAAGATACCCAGCATGAAATTCATTTCGGTGCCGCCACTCGACCACATGGTGAGCGATGACCCTACCACTTCTTGAGCCGGAAAACAAAATGCTCGTTTCCATCCCTCCGGAGATTCAGGAACGAATTGTAGCCGAGTTCGTCCGCGACGGCCGGGACCATGAGATAGCCTGGGGAGTTTTCGGGCGACGGCACGAAAGTTATTTGTCGGTGTTTTGTATTGTTCGGTGCGAGAAGAACCCGTCTTTGAACCAAACCGATATCGACCATGATAAGCTAATGCAGGCCGCCGCGTTCCTCCTGGCCGGATTCGGCGACGTTGACCTTCTCGGTATCGTTCATTCCCATCCTCATTCCGGTTTTTATCCGAGCGCCACCGATCACCAGGCTGATGTGAATTGGCTCCGGGAGAACGATGATGAGATTGGCCTGTTCGGGATTGTCTGCACTCATTCGACGGCGACCGTGCTGAACTGGTTTGTACTAAAATCCGGTGTGTATTCAGAGGCCCAGGTGGAGCACGACAAGGGGACCGCCTGGCAAGCCTGGCAAAAGGAGGTTGACCAATGAAGTGGGAGTATTGCGTGATGCCGGTGGTGAGCGTGGACCCGGAAATTCTTGAGATTGATCTTGGCAACTTCGGCAAAGACGGCTGGGAGTTGGTTCACTTCGATAACGATAGAGCTATTTTCAAACGATCCGTACCGGACTACTCGTCGACAGAGGGGTAATTTCGCACACCTCTACCAATAATTCCAGAATACCGTTACACTTTGGGTCATGGCGTTTTGGAGCAACATCTGGCGTAAGGGAGATAACCTGGCCGTCAATTCCGGCCAGAAGTTGCAACCGGAGTCCTCGGAAGAATGGCCGGATGGGACTTCCAAGGAGAAGGTCAAGACGATCTTCCCCATGCCGGTTATTTTGCCCTGGCTCGATCCCTTACAAACAGCGGACGAGACGGCGGCGACCCGGATCGCCTACCGGCAGATGCTCCGGTCGCCGATTGTCATGGCCGGGTTTTTGAAACCGATTCTTTCCGCCTCCACCCTCCGCTTTGAATCGCACCCTTACAAGGCCGATGCCGGTCAAGACCCATCGGACCGGGACAAACAAATCGCCCGGTTCGTTCGCTGGATGCTCATGGAGAGATTGGAAGGTGGTCTGCCGGAGTTCGCCTTCAACGTGCTGGCCCATGCCCGCATGGATGGGGTGTCGGTCAATGAAAAAGTCTGGGGTATTCAAGAGGACGGTCAGTACCGGAACAAGGAAGTCCTGCGGCAACTAAAACCGAAAGACGTTGACCAGGATTTGTATTTGTGGACCGACGCTTACCGGAACGTGACGGCGGTTCAAGGGCTTCGTTACAACGCCGGGGAGTTTTGGGACCCCCGAAGTTTTATCATCCTGCAAAACCTGTCTTTCTTCGGCAATCCGGGGGGAATGTCGGCGTTGCGGCCGATCTACGTTGATTTCTGGCAACTGGACACTGTCGAGAAAATCAGGGCCATGGGTGCCGAGAAAAGGGCGTTTCCGGTCATAGCCGCGACGTACCCATCCTCGGACAAAGAAACGAAATTGCAAGCGGCCTTGAACACGCTCCGCTACTCGAATTGGCTGGCGGTCCCCAAAGACGTGCAGTTCCATATCCTCAACACCGCCGGGTCTGCCGACGAGTATTTCCAGAGTTTCCGCCGGGACAAAATCGAAAATATCTTCATCGGCCTTGAGTTCGCATTTTTGCAGTCGATCACCGGGGGCCAGCATGAATACCGAGGCTCGGCGGAAGTAGCCAAAGGCGTCTCGTCGCTCATGGTGTTCTGGCTGGCCCAGCGGCTCATCAAGGTTTTCAATTCAGAAGAGAACGGGCTGATAAAAGAGATAGTTGATCGCAATTACCGGAACGTAGACGGCTATCCCAAGGCCACTCTGACCCAGGTTGATCTTGAGGCCATGACCAAGATGGCCTCGCTCATCAACACCCTTCAGCAATGCGGGTTCAAGGTCGGCATACGCTGGGCTGAGGAGACGTTCGGTATTCCGTTCTCGCGGGACGCTTCGGACATTCTCGAACGCCTGGACCCCAATCCGCACATGGAACGCGGCGGACCGAAGGACCAGGGAGCCCGTGGAAAGGAATCCGATCCGGGTAAATTAGCCGACGAAAACAGGATGTCGGCATAGGAGTTCACGGATGAAGTTAGTCGCTTTATTGCTGGTTTCGCTTCTCATATCCCTGTCGGTCAGCAGTCATGTTTTCGACGTGGCTCTTTGCGTTTTGGAATCCGCTTTCGGTCTTTTTCCGCTCTGGCCGCATCACGACCGCTCTGCTTTCCGCATGATTGGCCGGGCCGACTTCATTCGGTGATTTCGCACACTTATTGTCAAAAGTTTTCGGCGGTGTTAGTATTGTCCGCATGAAACTCGGTCGGGTGAGGAATGTTCGGGTGTTCCAGGTCGGCGAGTGGAAGGGAATACCATTTACCGAACAAGACCTCGATGACGCGGTGGCCAACTACCACAAATTCTCGACCGGAGAAAACCGGCTGATTGACCCTTCCCTGGGCATTGGTCATAAGCGGGAAGATGTCTTGGGGGACGGTAAACCCCGTTACGGCACCCCGGCGAACCTCCGCAAAGAAAAGATGACTTGCAGCGAGTGCGGGGGCACGAAAGTCTGGAAGGGCAAGCAATGCCCTTATTGCGACCGGGTTGATGGTAAGCCGCTGGGAACACAGACGTTTCTCACGGCAGATTTTGAAGAGACGCCGGAAGAAATCGGCCACTGGATAAAGAACCGGCAGTTTACCCATTGCTCTGCCGAGTTCTATCCCCAAGGATCGCCGCGAATCCCGAATATCCCGACAAAGGGGATATCTTTAGCCGGTGTGGTTCTCCTGGGAAAAACGGCTCCGGCGGTCAAGACCCTACCGAGCCTGAGAAAAGCGGAATGGGAGACTTATTCAGACCTCGATTGTCCAGAATTTTGTTTCAGTGAGCGTGAGTTTTCCCAAGAATCGTCCATGCTCGTTTGTATGAGCGAGATCATGCCGAAGGGAACGAGAGTAGAAAAGTGCGTGGAGGACATGAAAGCCAAGGGGGGGTCTTACAACCCCTACGCCGTCTGCCAGGCTTCCACCCACCAAAATCTGAAAACCGGCAAGAAGATTACGCACAACGAATTGCACGCTCACTTGCTGTCCAGGGGATTGAAGATATCGCAGGACGGAGAGAAACTTCACCTGCACCATACCCCGCAAGAAATCGACGAAAAGCTGGCCGATCACGAATACGGCTACAACGAAAACTGCATGACGTACTCTCACCCGGAAACAGGCTACAAGTTTTCGATGAGTTATGCCGAGCCGAAATTGGGAACCGGCCAGAGGTTTGAAAAACTCGAAGGCAGCCTGAAAGAAAAGGGTGCCAAGAACCCTGGGGCTCTGGCGGCGTATATCGGAAGAAAAAAATACGGTGCCGAAAAGTTCAACAAACTTGAGCACCATAAACATTCCGAGGATGAATACATGGCCACGAAAATCGAATTGATTGACGCTCTGGTGAAAGACGGCCTGGATCGGGAAATCCTGCAAGCTTTCTCGGAAGAGGCTCTGGTGAAGCTGGCCGAGAAAGTCCAACCCAAGGTCATCGTGTTCAACGAAATGATGATGGGGGACGCCTACAAGCATCTGACCGGGATGGGATTTCACGCCGAACCCTCCCACCTCCACAACGAAGGCCGCAAGACCCCTAAGGAAACCATCAAATTGCATCATGGGATGCGAGACGTTCACCGGATGATGATGGAGCACGGCTACAAGCATCACGGCGGCGGTAAATTCGTGCATCACACGACCGGGCACGAATACCACATCGACCACGATCACGAAGGTATGCCGCACGTTCACAAATTTTCCGAAGTAACCCAAGGAGATTCGGATATGACTCCCGAACAGATGGCCAAGATGGTGGATGATCTGGTGGCCAAGAAGTTGGAATCTACCCTCAAGACGTTTTCGGACAATCTGGAAACGGCCAAGAATGACCTGGTGACGATCAAGAGCCAGGCCGCACTTTCGGCGACCCGGGCCATGGGGGAAACCAGGCTTCACGATCTTCAACGTCAGGGAAAGATTCCCGCGAGCTGGTTCGACAACAGCCGGGGCGGGAATATCGTGGACTTCTTCTGCGAACTGGATGAGGCGGGAGTTTTCGCCTTCAGCGAGAACGGCCAGGAGAAGAAGTTGTCGGTGCGTGACAAGTTCCTTGAGTTCGCCGAATCCCTTCCGGCCCGGACCTTCGATCCCATGAAGGTTGCCGGAGACATTTCCGGCAAAGTCGGCGGCGACGGGACCGAAGAGTCCCGGTTCATGGCCTTCTCGGAAGGCTGCGGCTATACGACGGAGAAGGCCAAGGAAGCCTGGAACAAAATCAAGACCCTCCCAGAAGAAACGAGAAAGCAGGCTCTGGTTCAACTGGAGTTCGATGCCAAGAATCGTTCGGCGGCGTAGTGTTTTGTGCTGGCTAGGCTGACCACCGAAGCACGGTAATCCTTTGCCGTGTGCCAGCAGACCAAAAGGAAACCGTAATAAGGCGGGGTGGTAATATGAAGTGGGAATCCTTCAATTAGCTCGTCGTATTCTGACGGCTCGCCGCCGTCCTGACAATAACTTGCTGCGGGCCATCCAGTCTCTTCAAGGCCACAAGGCAAACGCGACCCAGCTGGTGGGCACGACTCTTACCCGATACGATACCACCGATTTTCGTTGGCCCTATCCCGCCGGTGCGACTCGAACCGGCACGTTTTATTACAACCAGATGATGGGTGTGAACCTGTCGGATGGTTATATCGACTCGTTCGACGACACGAAGCAACTGCTTTGCTTCGCCGGTCTTTTGGGTGGCAACGGTCAAGGTGTCGGACGCAATCCCGGTTACGACATCGTTGCTGCGGGTGACGGTGCCGCGGCCACGATTGCCCAGATTCAGCGGCCGTATCGGTTCACGATGCCTCTGGCCACCGGTTCCGCATCTCGGCTGACCGACATCGGCAAGCCGGTCTATGCTATCGACAATCAAACCGTCACCATGGACCCCACGGCGACAACCTACCGGAACCTGGTGGGCATCATCAGCAACATCGCCACCGGAGTTTTCCCGGATACCAACCTGACCGCCCTCACCGGACCTTATGTCGAGATCATTCCCGAGTTCGATGTCTGGAGCCTGTCTCAGAACGGTCAGCGCGTCCAGGCCGCATTAACGACCGTCAACGCTACCACCACTCTGACGAACATCACGAATCTTGTGGCCATGCTCTTGAGCGGTCGGAAATACATGTTCCACGCCAAGCTGTTCACGACCATCAACGCTTACGGCGGTATCCAGCTTGGTCTGGGTGGAACGGCGACCGTGACCAGCATGATTGCGGAGGGCAAGGTCTACAACGGAACCAGCATCCAATCTTCCGGCCAAGTCACAGCCCTGGCAACCGGCTTTGCCGGTTTCACTGGCGCGGCGGATAGTGCGGAAGTGTGGGGCGAGATCACGGTGAACGCGGCTGGAACCTTGACTCTTCAGTTTACCCAAAACTCGTCTCAGGCGGTGAATTGCTCAGTCAAGGCGGGTTCGTATTTCGAGGTGTACGAGTTGTTGAACTAGCACGGAGCCACGGCGGCACGGACGGTCATCCGGTCTTGCTCCTTATTGCAAGACTCGCCGCCTGGAAACAAAACGGAGTTTGATGTGGATATATCACTCTTTACCCAGCGGCTGCGGTTACAATTCCTCCAGGCTCAGACGGCGGTAGCTCAGCCTGCCCCCATCATGACCCGGTGTGTAACTGTGGTGCCATCGGAAGCATCCATTGAAAACTACCCCTGGATGTTTCCGCCTCCCAAGATGAAGGAATATCTTGGCAAGCGGCAGTGGGGTGGCACGCAACAGATCAAGTATTCCGTGCCCAACAAGGCTTTCGACGCCGGTATTGAAATCGCCGAAATGGACATTGACGATGATTTGGTCGGCGGTTACGAGACGGTCATTTCCCGCATGACCTTGGACGGCGGGGCACCGTTTGAGGCTCGTACCGTTCTCGGCAATCTTGCCAACGGCGGCACGATTCTCGGCTTTGACGGTTCCAACTTCTTCGGCACGACCCACAAACTCGGCTCGACGGCATCCTCTCCTCCATCCGGGTTCGGCGGCGGCGGCAACGATCTTACTTTCACCAGCACGAACAGCGCGGACGGAAATACTTACCGCTTTATCGTCCTGATGCACACCGATCAGCAGGGCATTGTCAAGCCGCTCCTGTTCCAGAATCGGGAGCCGCTGAGCTTCATCACCGACGCCGGTACTCCCCAGGCCAGGATCGCCAACCTGAACCACTACCTGGTTCGTCGCCGGTGTGCTCCTGCCTTCGGGTTCTGGTGGGATGCGTTGCGAATTACGATCACGAATTATCCGTCGCTGATCGACATTTTCAACTGCCTGGATGCGGCCATGCAGATGCTCTACAACTTCCAACTGCCGATCAACGTGCCCACGGATGCCCCGCAGCGCGTTCATGAGCAGGTGGAGTTCAATGAAAGAAACGCGACCATTGTTTGCGACAACTACTTACACCGGCTCATGCTGCATGCGGTACGGCAGCAGCATGTCGGTGTGCAGACTCCTCCGGTGGGGACTCAGGCCGGGTTCACCGACAACATTTATTACAACATGGCCGGTATCATCCCCAGCGGATACTTGAACACCCACTAATGAGGCCGACGTGTCGAAAACAACCTGGTCTGCCGTTCCTCCGTTTAGCTGGGATTTCGCCAAGGCGGTGACACCCAGCGATGCGAACGTCCTCAAGGATGACAACGGCAACCCGATAGCCACGGTTGGACTTTATATCGGAACCGCCGGGTTTCTTGTGGTGGATTTGGTCAGCGGAGCAACCGGAGTTATTTTCCCCTACGTCCAGGCCGGGTCGTTCATCTGGGGAGCGTTTAACAAAGTCCGCACGGCGAGTACTTGCGGAAACATGCTGGCTTTATGGTGAGATATGAAAGAAGACATTGAGAATCCCCTGGATAGTCACATGCACCAACCGGGAGCCGGGTTGACGAGCCGGGAGCCGGTGCTGGTTCATCCTGGATACGAGCCGACGAACTGCCCGCAATGCGGGATGCAGTTGGTCAAGAGGCCGACATGGTTTGACGATCAGGGGAACGCGATGGACGAGCAAATGGTTTGCTCGATCTGCGGCGTTCTCAAGGAAACTTTTGAGGAAATACCCGAATCGGTGCGGTTTCCCCAAAGGGACCCCAAGAACCCTGGGAAAGCCAAGACGCCGTTTTGGTTGCAATCGCTGCTCCAGCCGATGCCGGTCGGCAAGGGCATGGGGGCCATTGGAACGGTAGGGAAATAGTGTTCATCACCATTACCCAGCTTCAGACAGCGGTTAGCTCGATCCTGCAGAAAGGGGCTGGGTTTTCGGTAGGGGTTGGGGCCGATGCTTACTGGAATACTCTCCTCAACACGGCTCTGACGAGGTCTTATTGGGAGATCGTTCAGCGGCTCATTCAGCGGGGCTACTCGAAGGGCATCATCGACCAGTGGGACCGCGGAGCAGAGTATCAGCAGGATTTGGGAGTTTGGGTGTCGCTGGTGATGGTGGCCAGTCAGACAAAGGAAAAAATAACTTTCGGCTCCCTCATGGTCGGCCTGGATCGCCGGGGAGAGCTATCGGGCCGCAAGGGAACGGATGGACAATGGATCATCGACCCGGTGATGGTGACGATAGGCGGGGTCTTGCAGCAGCCGGATACCGATGTGAGCCAGGTTACGACGGGCCAGATTCAAGGGGGCGGGGCCCTGGGTTATCCGTGGGAAACTCCGGTGGCCAACGCGAACCCGGGGTGGTGGCCGCAAGACACGAATTTCGACATACCGGCTGGGGCCGGGTTTGAGGGGTGGCCGGGAATATGATTATCGGTTTTAACAAGACCGAGACTCCCAAGGGTGGTCGGCTAATTGACCCCAAAAACCTGCCGTTCGTTTTCTGCAATCGGGACGGTCAATACCTTGGGCCGGTGGCCTGGATTGATTTGGAAACCGGGGAATACGAGATCACGGTACGCGACCCAATAACCCGCGAAAAGATTGTGATTGACGGGAAATACCAATACGAGTTCCACAAGATCGACCCGAAGGATTTGGTAATTTTCCTGACTTCCAATGGCGGGCAATCTTTGCTGCGGGTGACGAAAGAATACGCAATGGAGGCGGCCGCATTACTTGGCTGCCCGGTGAAAAAAGATGGCGTCCTCGTGGGAACAGCTTGAAAGTGCCATTCGCGGCCTGTCGGGACCGAAGGATTACGGTCCCCTGCTGCAAGATGTAGCCCGGCAGGTCCGCGATGACACGCGAGAGCGTTTCTTGAATGAAGTGGACCCGGATGGAAACGCCTGGCCGGAATTGGCCGAAAGCACGAAAGCGAAGAAAGCACGAGAGGGTTATCCGCAAGCGAAACTGGTTGAAGTCGGCCACTTGTGGATGTCGCTTGGTTCTGTGGAGGAGATAACCTCGGATAGCCTGGAATGGGGGACCAGTGACCCAAAGGCCGTTTTCCACGATTCCGACGAACCGAGAAGTTTGATCCCGAAAAGGCAGATAGTCGGGTTTGACGAGAAGGCCATGCAGAAGATCGAGGACGAGACGGCGGATTTTGTGGAGCAGGAAGTATTGAGGTCGCTCGATGGCCTTACTTAACGCCACGACATATGGGGATGTGGTTGATGCGGTTGCGGGGTACTTGCCCACGGTGATGAGCAGCCGACCGGACGTGTTCACGGACTTGAGCGGGAACCCGGTGGTATGGCCGGTCAATAATTACATGGCCGATCAGGGGCCGAACAAGACCTACCCCTGCGTGACGTTGACCGAGGCCGGGGAGATCGAGACGAACCTTCCCGGAGACACCGAAAACCTGCACACCCTGTATCCGATCAATGTGCTGATCGAGGGGCGTGAAGCGATAACGGCGGACCCAACCAAAGACTACTGGTTGGCGGTGAGAAAGTGCCTGATGGATGCTTTCCGGCAGCGGCTTCTTTCGATTGGAACGCCATTTACCGGACAGCCGACGTGCCAAACGGATGTGAAACCGCGAGCGGTTTTCAATAAAGGGGACGAACAATACCAGTTTGTGAGAAGCCACTTTCTCTTGCTGGTGTGGGTAAACGAGCAAAGGGTTCAGCCATGAAAAAATTATATCGGAAGATTCTGACTCTCCGGCTGCATCGCTACGATTTGGTGCAGACTGCCGCGAATGTGGTTGCGGTCAGTGGCGGTAGTCAGATTCAACTCCCGGCTCAGGGTGTCATCACCGCCGGTCAGACGGTGTACCAGAATGCTGCCGGTCAATGGCAACTGGCAACCTGTTCCGCCGGTGGAACGGCGGCACAATCAGGCTTCGGGACCAGATATGGTATTGCCCTGAACAATGTCGCTGCCGCTGGTCAACCCTTGACTGCTTTTGTCCCCACGGTAGGCCAGTCCTCCCAAATAAATGTGGGTGCGACCACGGTTCAGGGTACGGTGTACATCATCAGCCCGAACAATCCGGGGGCGATCGCTCCCCTGGCCGACTGGATCACCGCGAACCAATACTTGACGTATCTTGGGTACGCCATCGGAACGACCGGCGTCCTGGAAATGTTGACTTCGGTCGCCACAAACATCAAACACTCGTAGGAGTGAACCATGAAGAACCTGTATCGTAAGATTTTGAGCCTGGGTGTTCACCGTTCTTGGCCCTCCGCGAGCACATCGCCGGTTTCTCTGGGCAAAGACGCCAAGATCATGATGAACTCGACCTTGTGGGGGGTTCGCTCCGGCACGATCACCGCCCGGGCCACGGATCACGAAGTCGGGGACACGGAAGATTCGATCTTCGGTGCCCCGGTTGGGACTGCCGGACTCAATGCCGCTTCGGGAACCACTCCCGGTGGCGGACTCGGCGGACTCCTCCAGGTTGCTCAACAGCAAGTAGCGGCTCAGGGTACGGTGACTGCCTTTGAATCCCATCAGCCCGGTCGTCAGGTTTGCGACATCAATATCACGGCTTACTTGCCGTTCAGTCAGACGCCGCACGCTTCGGCCATGAACATCCTTCAGGGCCAATACATTGGGAACGTGATGATTTTTCCCAAAGGAAAACCATCGCTCAACCCGACATTTCCCCAGGCCTCTGCCTGGAATTTCCCCTACATTCTCGTCACCGAAGTTATCGGGATGCGATTGGACATCAATCAGCCGATTGAGATCAGCTTCACCGGGAAATCGACCGGCGTATTTTCCGCTCCCTCGGCGTAAGGATGTTTATGAACGAAGTGCAGGAAGCCGCCCCGGAAGTCGTCATCAAGCACCCGGAGCTACCGCTTACGTTGATCCCACCGAATTGGAGCGTTCAGCGGCAATATCCGCTCTACCTGGAACGCCAGACCATTCAACGGCTTTGCGTCCATCAGGCCGATTATCCGGTCGATGTTTTCAAGATGCAACTGGCCGAACTGAACAAGCAGTTTTCCGACAAGACATTCAACTGGCGGAAAGAAGCCTGGCAGACTTCTTTGGAGGATCAGGAGAACCGTCGCCAACTCGCTTACCTGACTCTCACCCAAGAGCGCCGTCCAGGGTCCGGTCCGGTAAACCCCCAAGTCACCGAAGAATGGCTCGCCTCTATTTGGGAGCAACCGTATGCCGACGATGGGGACCTGTGGTATCAACAGGTCATGGCCGCAGGGCGAGAGATGGGCAAGACGATCCTGGTCACTTACGGCGACCGGATTTGGCAGACTCTCGTAGAATTTCTGAACCGCCCAAACTCCCCAACCCCGGCTCCGGGGCCGGGGACAACGAGTTCAACTTCACCGAAATCGCCGCCCTCCTCGTAAAATCTCCCTCGAATGAGGGAGGGTATACGATGGAGGAGATTCTTTGCATGGACCCCTGGCACGTCCAGAATATCCTTCTTCATCCACGCGATAAAAATGGTAGTCTGGTCTTGAGCGAGAAGCCCAAGCCGGATTCTCATTGTGCGTCTATCGAGGAATACGTCAAGAAATCCTTGCGTAACCTGGCTTTGCCTGATTGGATGGTGGAGAAGTTCTGGCAGGAGTGGGTGGGAACATCGGTTCAGCTTCAACAAGAAAACGCCAGAAAAGTTAGGGGGATGTAATGGCCGAAAGAATCGTATCGGTCAAAGTCAATATCCAGACCATGCTTGAACAGGCCAGCATGAATGCGGCCATCAAGCAACTTGGCGAGGTTCGGCAAGCGTTTGCCAAGCCCCTTGTCTTGTCGAGCAACTTCGCGGACGTGGAGAAATTGACCAAGGTCCTTGAGCGGCAGTCGAACGCCCTGATTGAAATAGAAACTATTGAGCGGCGTATTGCTGAGTTCCGGGCCAGCGAGGACGCGACCAAGGGTGCCCAGGCTCATTTACAGACCCTCCGCGAACAGGCTACGGTCCTCAAGGACATTGCCAGACTTCAAGGTAAGAACTACGGCGTGCCGATGACGCCGCCATCAGAACCGGCGGAAAAGCTCGGCCCGTATGCGACTACAGAGGACAAGAGGAAGTGGCGACGGCTTCATGCTGCCAAAAACGTGTCGGAAGAGGCGAAGGTTGAAAACGAGTTCCAGAAGCAGGAACTACTGCGGCGGTCTTACGGGGCCAGAACGATAGCCCGAGAGGTGGCCCAACTCGGCGGCATCAAGCCGGAATCCTTAAAAGATTTTGGTGGAACCGAGGGTATACCAAAAAGTGTTCTGAGTGAATCGGGACGCGGCATTGACGATATTGTCCATGAGCTTCAGGGTCGACTCACCGAAAGCTCGAACGTCGAGAATGAAGATGATCTGATTGCCAAAATCCTTTCCCATCACCTGATAAACAAGGGACATTTTGAGGAGCATCAGTTTCGGAGAGAAGAACGGCAGGTATATGAACGAGAAGCCGGGGTTGAGGATGATGAGCCCCCCTTTGGCTTCGATGTGCCGGATGAAGGCGACCCCGCAAGGTTCACTCATCAAGAAGTCAGGCCGGAACCGGCTCGCTTTCCTTCCACCGAAATCATCCAGCCGGAAAAAGTTTCACCGGAAGTCGAGATACGGAAGGTTCAATCGTCTCCGAAGATCGAACCGCCGGTTAAGGTTCCCGAAGTGAAACCGGCTCCGAAGATCGAGCCGCAGACCGAAGAGGAAATCCGGGCCGAGATAAAATCTCTCAGCGAGCAGATCAATCAAGCGGAAAAGAACAACGACAAGGGATTACATTACGTCAAAATGATCCATGCCCGGGACCGGCTGTATAACGAACTTCACTCCCGCGGCCTACCGATGGGCATTGGCCCGATGCCGGAATTGCCACCAGTGGAGCGGCCTCCCGAAGAAAGAGTAAAATCCTCGTCCAAGGTTCCCTACGCTTCCTTTGAAATCCCTCCCGAAAGTCACGAAGAGTTCCGGGAATTATCCAAGAAAATTGGAGTCGAGAAGGCCTTGGAGCATTTCCTCGGTAATCAGCCCGGAAACCTGATGGGCAATCCGTTTCAGTACCGGGATTTGCCGGTTGGACCTCATCTGCCGGTTCCCACAGGTCCCCCTGGTGGTGGGGAATACCGCCCACCTATCGAGTTATTTGAAAGAGAGAGACGAGCAGGTCGGTTGCCTTCCAGGATTCTGGAAAAGCCCGAAGAAATCGACTTGCAGGCGAACAAGGTCTACAGCGAGCGGAAGTATTTTGAAACCGACACCGGCAAAGCGGATCTGGCCGAAAGGGTCCGCCTTACTCGGGAACTGGTCACGGAAGAACAGCGATTGCAAGTGACCCGGCTGGACCTGTTACGAATGTCTTTTCGTGACCCGGAGTACAACGATATGCTCCGGGGTCGTTTGGCCTTGCGGCAGGCTGAGGCCAGAACTCTTCGGGCCGGGGTTTTGGTGGACCGGAAGGAAATCGGCAGCACTCAGCACATTTCTGTTCTGCGCGATGAAATGAATCTCAGGAAAGAGTTGGCCCGAAATGAGAGGATGGAGCGTCGGGTTGGGTTGGGCGTCGAGTACGGGCCGATCGGTGGCAAGTTGGTCGAATTGTCGGATAAGTTTGAGACTTTCGGCAAGAGATCGACAATGGCTTTTGTGGCCGCGAACGCGGCGATTCTCGGCATGGTTCGGGCAGCGAGCCCGGATGCCTTCAACACTCTGAGCGGTTCCATTGCTTTGCTCGCCGGAGAAATCGGTATCAGCTTTATTCCCCAGATAGTCAGGGCATCCGGTTTGTTGCAACGGGCCAAGTATATCGTCCAGGGCATGGACGACGGCACAAAGGACAGCATCGTTAAATGGACCATGTACGGCGTCACCTTGGCCGGGGTCGGGGTTGTTGCCGGTCGCCTGGCTCCGATATTCCGACTGACCGCCGCCGCCATGAGTAGTCCTTGGGGATTGGCAATAGGAGGGGCTATTGCCTTGGCTCACGCCACCGGTCTGCTAAAATACAGTATGGACAACCTTGGCCCGGCGGCTCTTGCCACGGGCGGGTATTTTGCCAGTCTCAGCCAAACTCAATGGCAACTGGCTTCAGGGATTGGTGCCACAACTCTGGTCGGATTGGGAGCAGTCAACATGTTCATGCGTTTTCGAGGGGCGAGCACGGCGGCCACGGCCGCTACGAGTGCCACTGGTCAAGTTCTGGTCGGACTTGGCGTGAATGCGGCTACGGCTACGGTGGCTTCCCGAGGTCTGTTGGCCAGCTTGGGGGGCATCGCTTTGGCTCATCCGGTGATAACGGCTCTGGTGGCCATTGGTGCGGCTGCAACCGTTATGGCTTTGGCGTTCCGAAATGGAGAAGAAAGTATCGAATCCATGGCGTCGAGTGCTCGGCGTTTTCAGGGAGTTGCCAGAACATTACAGCATCAGGCACCGTCGCAATTAACCACGCAACAGTTGACCGAAGCTGGTTTGACAGGCCAGCAAATTGAAGGATTGCAAAGAAACCCAACCGGAGAAGCTTTTCAAAACAGGGTGCAGGCTATTATTGGCGATGCCCAGGCCAGGTTGCGTTTTGAGCGTCGAGAACAAGCCAAAATAACTCTCATCCAGAGCATCCTTGAAAGGTCGGATATAACCCATCAAGGACCGCTGGGCACAAATTTTGTGCAGGGCGAAAGGATACGGACCTTTGCCACGGACCGGGCAAACGAGTTTAGACGGCGATATGAAAGAATGCTGATTGAGCAAGGAATGGCCCCGCAATCTGCGGCAGTTACCGCCAGGGTTGAAGCAGAGAGGCAGCGCAATCGCGGAACATTCGGCAACACCAATGTTAGTGCCTTCAATCCAACCGCTACCGTGCCTGCATTGCCACGAGAGGAGATCGTAAGGATCTTGGAGGGTCTTAGGCGGAATCCATCCCAGGCAGCGGCTACTTTGCAGGCCGGGCAAGCTCTCCTCCGGCTCGGGCATTTCCCCGTTGAAGCCGGAACAACTTTTCGTGACCTGTTCACGAAACTATCCATCAACCTTCAGCCAAAGCAAATGGGCGTCGAAGCCCTGCACGATTACATCCAGCAGGAAAGCATCAAAGGGCCGTTGGAACAAGAGCGTTTCGAGCAGCAGATGAGGGCATTGAGGGCCCTGATAGACGCCGTTACCAATTCCGGTGGGAATATTGTTCAGGCTCTTGGTAGACCTGTGCCAGCAAATTTAGAAGGTGCTGGCCCGTAATGGTTTTTCTTCCAACTCCACCCATACCAGCGGCTTCGCAAACCTGATCGTTCTTGCTTTCCGACCATTGCGTAAAATACACCCTTTTCTTTTCAGAATCGAAAAGGTGTGGGAAAGGGAATTGAGAGAAGAAAAACCAAGATGGTCCACCAACTCCCGGATGGTGGGTGGAAAGCCTTTGTTTGCCGTCAGTTCCATAATCGCCATCAAGAATCGTGATTGACTTGCCGTTAAATCCGGCAAATCCAAGGCCAAACCTGGGCAGTCGATTCCTGGAATAATAACAACCATTTCAACCTCGGTAACAGGCCAGAACGCAAACCCCAGCTCCGGCGGCAACGAGAATCAGGGAAACCGCAATCCAAAACGACCGCTCTTTGGTCCCCATTGCCGGGTCAATGATCTGCGAAACGGTGATACCGGAAAGCAAGGCGGCGGCAACAAAGAACGACAAAAATACGGTCATCCTTCGCCTCCAAGGTCGATCCAGAGGGACCAGGGATCGTCTTCTGCAAGATCATCATCGACCGCAAGGGATAATTGGAGGGGGAATTTTCTGACATGTTCGGTCATTTCACCAACTCCTTGGCTTGTTTTTCTTGCGCCTTTTCCATTTCCCCCAACATTGCATCGGCACACAGAAATGACTCTCCTGCCACCGATGCAAAGGGACGGGTGCTTCCGTATTTAGCCAACAGCCCCGCCAGCGCCTGCCCAGCAAACCAGGCGCGGAGCGTCAATCCGGGGATGGAGGAAGGTGGAACAGCGGCAGATTGGGCAGAAGGACCAATATCCAGCCCCAATTTTTTACCACATTCGGGGCAGTTCACTTTTTCCAGAGAAAACGTAAAGTGGGAATATTGGTCCTGGGAACTACACCACCATTGGCTCCCCCCGTGTCCATAATGAATCATGGTCCCTTCCTTTCTTAGCACGAACAACTAAAAAATGAACCCATGTACGTCGGCTCTTTCCCGGTCAAGGTTTTGAAATGGCTCCAAAATTCTTCGGGAACCGAATAGCCTTCCCATCGTCCTCCCTCGCACAGAAATTCATCAAAGTCCACATAGGCATGGGCCGCTTCCATCGCCTCATCGTAAGACAGGCCGATATTTTCCGCCCAATGCCTGATCCATAGTTGGGCAGATTCGCGGTTTTGAGCGTCGATTTCTTGATTCAGTTTTTCCGGGAAAGCCGGATGATACCATTCGTGTCGGAGATCGGTAATCGTGCCGGGATAGAGGAACAGATAGAACCTCTCGTCCTTCTTGATTTTTTCCCTGGCAATGAATGGATCGGCAAGGCCAAGTGCAGAAATAACGGTACACTTGACCGCCTTTCCTTCTTGAGTCAGCACAATCTTGTCGCCAGGTTGCAATTCCTCTCCGGCCACAACCGGAGCAACGGCAATATGGATGGCGTCTTTCTTGGCAAACTCGTCCAGGATCGTTCCAATTTTCCGGGTGGTTTCATCGGCTTGTCGCATGGTTAAGTCCTTTCGTTTTTCAGTTTTGCATTTTCGGCCTGGACCTGGCCGAGCTGTTCCTTGAGTTTGTCGTTTTCCTGCATGTAATCCGCCAGGGCGAGCAAGGCGAATCGGATATGGCCATCAAACCGAGTTATGTTCGATGCGTAATCCGTGACGGTTACTTGCTCGCCTTCGCGAAAAACTAACCATGCCATTTTTACACCCTTTCAAAACGGAATTTCCTGGGGTTTATTCCGGCATTTACGACACCATTGCCAGCCGATTCCCCAGGTCGGAAAACGTCTCCCGCAACATCCACACATTTTCCATCGCAGCCTCATACACAAATTCATAGTCAACCGTTGCAGATTCAAAAGGGGCCACAGATACCACCCACAACAGCACGAGCCTTTCATGGTCCGCCAAAACAGGTCCCATTCACCGCACAACAGATACAACCACAAACAAGCCTCATTGCTCAACCTGCCGTAATCCTGGTGCTTTATAACCCCCTTTATCCAGCTTTCCGGGGGAGAATCGGGTTTTTTCCGTGTGTCACCAGCGGGGATATGAAACAGGTATTTCCCCCATTGCCAGCGCTCCAGACGGACCCATCGCTGATCGAAAATTCCGGTTCCACCACAGCGGCGACATTGCGGGCCGCAAGGTTCCTGGACAAAATCGTAACTGTCATCGTCGAAATAATGCCGTTCTCCCCAGCATTCCTTGGTAATGATTTGCAAATCATGGCCATGGAAGGTCCCGTACTTCCGAAGCAGCCGGTCCTTGAGGTTGTAAAACTCCCGGCGGTTAAACGGCGGGTCCGAGTTCGCCAGGTGGAGCAGGCGGGCAAGGAGTTTGCGGATCATCGGCACTTCCCCAATCTCCATTTAAGGGCACCGATTTGGATTTTTAATCTTTCCACTTCGGCCTTTAGTTCGCTAATTTCCTCACTGGTTATGTCGGCAATCCAGTCGATGCCATCACGAATTGACCCATGGAATTGCTCGGTTCCGTCTGCACCAAAACCTTCCAGGGTGACTTCATCCGTTTCATCGTGAAGGGTTATGTATCCGTTCATCGGCATTCCTCCAGACTCTTGGGGAGGGTGATTTCCAGGGCCACAAACGATCCCTTCGGAAATTCCTTTTTGATAAACCGCCCTGGAAAAATCATGATTCCTTCCCGTGCCGACGAATAAAAAGTTTCGCCAATCGGAGGGAGCAACATGACCAAATATTCCTTGGCCTCATCAATCAATTCCGGGGATTTAATCCAGTCCATTGCGGCCTCCCTTATTCTCCCCTGATTTCTCTGAGGTATGCCTCTGGATCTTCGATTTCACCCCACGCTTTTCCGCCAGCTTCCCAAATTGCCCGAAGATCCTCGGTTAAAGTTGTTTTCTTTTTTTCTCTCAAAATCGACCCTTGCAAGCCCTTCCTTTTTAGGAAATCTCGGGCTTTGTCCACCAGCTCCAAATCGGCTTTTTTCTCCCGGTGAGCAGAAGCCAGCCGCTTTGCCAACCAGGCTACCAAGGTAGCTAAATCTTGGATAAGGATATTTTCTTCATGGTTCACGATTTCACCTTCCTTTTAGTACACTCCCTGGCGAGCCGGCGACAGAGAGCAACCGTTTTCTTGGCATCCTCGGACCGTCTTACGACAGCGAACGGATCGAGTTGAATCTTATTTTCGATCACGAATTTTCTCATGCGTTTTTCCATCCGCCACGATCTTAAGCCGCCCTGGCGCTCCAATGCCCATAAAGAATACGTTTCGGTTTCATGGTTCTCCTTTCATGGATTTAATTGCCAATTACCTTTGGTCAGAAATCCATGCCAGTAATAATTTCCACTGAAGCCGGCTCCTATTGAGTTCCTGATCGTCAGCGAACCGTCGGGTTCTTCGGTGAATGTGTGCGGTGGACTTTCGACATGATGCAAACTTCTTGCCGAACTGCAAGCCCCTTCATCCCTGGCGATAGGAAGCAAATACCAAACCTGTGAAGCCATTTCACCCGGCTTGGCTCCTCCCCGGCCAGATGGACCAACAAACGGACCACAATAATCGCCAGGATTCTCAAGCAATCGGTAAATTGCGTCGAATATGTCCGCAACCTCTGGGACTGGAATACGCCGCCCTTTCATTTCGATTGGCATGGTTCTCCTTTCGCCGCCCGCAGGCTTAACTACAAATCTTTATCGGATACCCAATTTGTTCCGACTTGGCATCGAAAACCCGCTGCACAACCTCTCCCATGTTATCGCCGAGATACTGGAAATAGAGGTCCAGGTAGATGAAAACGTCCGCCAGTTCATTGCGTAGTTTTTTCCTCAATTCGTCTTGGCTCTCTTTGTTTCCGCGAATACCGTCCCTAACCCTGTTCAACTTCTTGACGATGTTCGCAGCCTCACCGAGTTCACCCATAATCGCCGTTATCCAATCGGATGAACTCCAGCTCGTCAACGAGTGATTGAATCCCTTGGGATGCTCACAACGGTCACGATTGATTTTGCTGAAATGTTTCAGATCCATTTTCATTCTCCTTGGTTAGATTTACGCGCCCTCAACCGGCGGGCTATTTCGGTTGGGTTG
>JAGWKL010000046.1 GCA_028865345.1 Candidatus Omnitrophota bacterium
ATAAAAAAACGGCTGGAGGGTTGTTCCCTCCAGCCGTTGATAAGCTGCGGCCGTGCGCCTAAAAACAAGAACAGTTATCTTAAATACTTTTTCAGCGCCTTCCAGGTCATGCGGCCCAGCACGCCGTCGGCTTTAAGACCATGGCTTTTCTGAAATTCGATGATCGCCTCTTTTGTCCCGGGGCCTATCTTGCCGTCCACAGGGCCTGTATAGACTCCGGCGGATTTAAGCGCGCGCTGTATTTTATCGACGCTGACATCAACACGGACGATCTGTTCCTTGGATTCTTGCGCGATGACGGCGGGAGCGGACGGCGCCGTTTCAGGAAGGCCCTGGGAAACCTCGGTGGGGTTTTGCGTCTTCAAAGAGTCGATTTTACCGGAAAGGTCTTTGACCTGATATTGCAGGTCCACGATCTGAGAATCCCCTTGTTGCTGGGCTTTTTCAAGGTCCGTGACGCGCTGCTGCAATTGTTCATTTTGCATTTTTAATTGACCGGAAGCGCATCCGCTCAAAGCCACTGCCAAAACAGAAATCCAAAATAATCGTGGTAACACTTTACCCTCCTCTTTGGTGTTTAAAATGTCTTTTATATTATTTTAACATAACGGCGGACATGTCTATATTAAAGTAAACTTTTTTTCCCGATTAAAAACCCCTAATTTAGAAAATTCTCCCATAAAATATTTTTCTTTGCTTGTTTCTTTTCTTAAGGCTTTTTATAATAGCCATCATGTCTACGCCGGATGAAAACAATCCCGTGACTCTTCCCGTGCATTTTACCGGCAATCCAGGCCGGGGTAAAGCCCACATGGCCGTTCCCTCCCAAATAGGGCCTGACAGCCCATTGGATGAGATCCTGGTTTTCGCGCGGCACCAGAATGCCAGCGATGTGCACATCGGCGCGCAAAAACCCATTATTTTCCGGAAATTCGGCCAGCTTAAGAACATGACCGATCAGATCCTTAATGCGGACCAGATCAGCCGTTTGATCGCCGCCGCCCTCCCTCAGGACTTTTTATATCACTTTGAACAAACCGGGGACGCCGAATACGTGCACACGATCAACGGATACGGCCGCTTCCGCATGGCCATCATGAAACAGCGCAACGGCTGGGACCTGACGGCAAGGGTCATCCCGATGAATATCCCCAAATTTGAAGACACCGGAATGCCGGCGGCCTGTGCGGGCTTGACCAAATGGTCTCAGGGCATGGTGCTGGTCTCCGGCCCGGCAGGCTGCGGCAAGACCACCACCCTGGCGGTCCTGGTCGAAATGATCAACCAAAACCGCCATGACCATATCGTCACCATCGAAGAGCCTATTGAGATCGTTTATGAACCCAAACAGTGCCAGATCACCCAGCGGGAGATCAAAACGCACACGCTTTCCCAGGGCAATGCCCTGCGCGCCGCTTTGCGCGAAGACCCCGACATCCTGGTCATCAGTGAACTGCGGGACTTAAGCACCATTCAACTGGCCGTGTCCGCCGCTGAAACCGGCCATCTGGTTTTCGGCACCATGAACACCGTCAACGCCGTGCAGACCATATCGTCCGTCATCGATTCCTTCCCTGCCGAGGAGCAATCCATCGTGCGTAACATGGTTTCAGAATCCCTGCGCGGGGTCATTTGCCAGCAGCTGGTCCCTAAAAAAGACGGCACCGGAATGGTCCCGGCCTATGAAATTCTACTGATCACCCCCCCCATCGCCAATCTGATCCGGGTCAACAAAATGACCCAGATCAACAATGCCATTACCACCAACAGGGCCAGCGGCATGGTGCTGATGGACAATTATCTGGCGGAACTGGCCCGGAAAGAAATCATATCAAAAGAAACGGCCGGTGAACGGGCAGGAAACCCCGCCACCGTCACGCAATTGCTCTCGAACAGGGCCGTTTCAAAAATAAAATTTATCGAGGCCGCTTCCAACAGGGAAATCGTCCTCAACGAATTGATCAAATACGGGATTCTGGAGGAGTCCTCCCCGACCGAAGTGCGCATCAAACAAAACGCCGATGTCTCCCCCGACGTCATCCGGATGATCGCCAGGGATGATTTTGATAAAATTTGGGCCTTACTTCAATTCTTGGCCCAGCGCCAATAGCCGCCTATGGAAATCAATGATCTCTTCAACATTTTAATCAGCAAGAACGGTTCGGACCTTCATCTGGAAGAAGGGCAAAAACCCAAGGCCCGCATCCAGGGGACGATGGTGGAAATAGGCGATGAGCCCCTCACCCATGAGAAAATGTTGGCCCTCATGTCCCCCCTGGCTGCCGAGGAAGACTGGCACAGGTTTGCGACCCACGGCGATCTGGATTTCGCTTATGCCTTTGACGATCACGCGCGCTTCAGGGCCAATTATTTCCGGCATTTTTTCGGGCTGGGCGCTGTGTTCCGCATGATCCCTTCGAAAATCCGTTCCATCGAAGAATTGGGCCTGCCTCCCCGCATTAAGGATTTTGCCCAATGGCGCTCAGGCCTCGTCCTGGTCACGGGACCGACAGGAAGCGGAAAATCCACCACCCTGGCGGCCATTATCGATTATATCAACGCCGGCTTCGCCCAAAAGATCATCACCATCGAAGAGCCGGTCGAATTCACCCATCCGAACAAAAAATCCATCATTTCCCACCGGGAGGTGGGCAAGGACACCGCCACCTTTGCCAGCGGGCTGCGCACCGCCATCAAAAGCGACGCCAATATCATTCTGGTCGGGGAAATGCGGGACCGCGAAACCATCGAACTCGCCCTGACGGCCAGTGAAATGGGGATCCTGGTCTTTGGGACCCTGCACACCAATTCCGCCGCCAAGACCATTGACCGCGTCATTGACGCCTTTGCGCCGAACCGTAAAAACCAGATCCGCACCATCCTGGCCAACAATCTCAAAGCCATCATCGCCCAGCAACTTTTGGTCAGCGTCGATAAGACCCGGCGGTGGGCGGCTTACGAAATCCTCCTGCGCAACCAGGCGTTGGGCAATATCATCCAGTCCGGCGAGACCAACCGGCTGACCAGCGAAATACAGATGAACAGAGGGATGGGCATGGTCCTTATGGACGATTCCCTGATGGAGCTGGTGCAGGCCAAAAAAATCACCAAGCAGGAAGCCCTCCTGAAAGCCATCGAAAAAATAAAATTTCTTTGATCCCTGCCGGCAGGCAGGCCCTAATTTTTAGCGGTGATCATTCTTTGGGCGGGCGCCAAGGCTATTCCCTCGGTGGAAAAGCGTCTTTTGACGGCTTCCAGCAGCTCGCATTTTACGGCGCCGGCCGTGCCGCTGTCGGCGCACCAGACACATAAACTGAGCTCGAAGCCTGAACCATCCAGACGGGTCACCGGGCAGCCGTCGATCTTCTGCACCTTGGGATTGTTGCCGGCGATTTGGATAAGAACGGCGCGGGCCTGGTCAATGTCCGTCTCAAGGCTGATGGCAAGGGCCACCGAACAGGCCACCCGCGGATCATCGCGGGTCAGGTTGATCGTGGTCTCGCCGGCCATGATGCTGTTGGGCACAACCACCCGGCGGTTGTCATCCGTCTTGAGGATGGTATAGCCCAAATTCAAGCTTTCAATGACGCCGGTTTCAAGGCCGGTCGGCGCCGTCACCTGCAGCCGGTCCCCGACGTTAAAGGGACGGTAAAGCAGCAGGGAAATGCCTGAAATGAGGTTCCCCAGGGTGTTTTGCGCCGCCAAACCGGCGACCACCGAGAGCACACCGACGCTGGCAAGACCGGCATTGCCTAAATTGGACAGGGCCGGGATCAGGCGGGCATAGACGAAAAACGTAACAATGTAAACGGTGATCTGGGCCAATTGGGAAATGAATTTGACCCTGGTGCGGTCAATATGGATCCGTGAACCGCGGGCAAGGGCGCGTTCAACGGCCAGGCGCAGCATACGGTTGATGAACACGGCACAGATGAGCAGCGCTACGGCATAGACGATGGAGCCTCCCAGCGTCGATGGATTGAGGACTATGATGTTCTTCAATGGCAATCCCACGGCATTCTCCGTTGATTAAAATCGTCCATTAATATACCACAATAAAATAAAAAGGACAGCCCCTACCTTCCAGAGCTGTCCTTTTTAATAGTAAGCACAAGACATACCTTATCATTCCTCCTTAACGTGGATGCACTCGGTTGGTCTTTGGCTTACCCGGACTTTCGCCGCTGAGAAAATCCGCGATCGCGGCGCTGATATCGCTTCCGGCAACCCCCAATGCCTTGGCGGTATCAACGATCTCCCGGCAGGTCTCATACCGTTGAGCGGCAAGAGCCTCTTTTAAATACGATACGGCAGTCACTTTAAACAATTGGTTCGCGCTTAAAGCCTGCTCTTCTTTGAGTAGGACATTATTTTCCACTTTTGATCACCTCCTTTCCAAATTTACAGGCAACAAAAAAGCCACCGATTTTTGAGGATCGGTGGCTTGAATGGACTGCCTGAAATTATTTAATCAACGATTCAAAACACACCTTTCCCCGTCAGCTTTCTCCAACATGCGGAAAGCATATATACCGGTACGCCATGTTTTTGAATCGCCAATCTTTTCATGATGTTCTAAATATAACACATTTTCCCGACGATGTCAATAAAAAACATCTTCAAGAGACCGCCTGCCGGCCATCCAGGCCTAAAAATATTCTTAGATCCGCGATCCCGGCCTGCCCGGCAGGCAGGGGCCGGATATTGATGATGACCGGCACAAAGCCAGGGGCATTGTGCAATTGCGCCAGTTGCGCGGGGTCGAGGTTAAAATGAATGGATGCCCCGCCGTTGAACGTCTGTAAATTCATGTTGGCGGCTGTCAGGTCGATACCGCCTAAGTCATTTGTGCTTTTACCCCCGGAGGCGGGTTTAATGGTATTGTCCCCTGCCACATCTAACTTTATCTTTTCCTTGGAAGAATGAGACTCATTGTACAAATCGATGAGCTGCTTTAACTCATTAAGCCTGCCGGTAAAATTTTGTAGATCGGTGATTTCCCAGATTTCCTGGTGATCAAAATCTTGCTTTGTCTTAAGATGGTCCAATACATCGGCCAGAGGGCTTTGGGGGACAGTTTTCCCGTCCAGCACCAGCGGTGCGGCCATTGCCTTATCATTTTCCGGGTTCCACCGGGAAGTGTCGGTTGGGACTTTACGGATAAAATCCGCCAGGACGGGGCCTATGTTCGCGGCATCTACCAGATTCAACTGGCCGCTGGCAGTGTCTGTCTTGGGGGAATAAACCAC
>JAGWKL010000063.1 GCA_028865345.1 Candidatus Omnitrophota bacterium
AATTTTGTGGATGATGTGCGCGGCGGCGTGAAGTGGTTTTGGGTTCATGGGAAAAATCAAACGGCATTGACGCCCATCGCTCCGGAAGAAGGCGCCGGGGCGCCCTGCAAAAAGGCGGCCATTTTTTCCGTCGCAATCGCGGTGCGGCGGGCGAAATCCAAGGCCGGATTTCCCGCGCCTTTCATCACAAAACCCATTTTTTCGAGCTGGGTCCCTTCAAATTTGTAATGGGATTTTACGGGATCAAGGTTGCCGCCACGGCCTTGTTTAAAATTGGAAGAGGTCTCCAGATTAAAGGCCATTCCCGCCTGTTCAAGCAGCCGGTTCAGCCTCAACTTCATCAGCGTCAGTTCCGGATCGCTGCCCGGCGCTTCGTCGTTCCACGTTTGAGATGCAGCATTCCATCCGGACATCAAACCGGTGTGAAGATTTGAGAGAACGGTTTTTCCGAGTTCGGTTGCGTGTTCAATGAACCCTTGCACCAATGCGTTTTTCGCCTGTTCAATGCGCGCGATTTGATCCCGATCCTCCTGCGCGCGCTGCGCATCGGGCGGCGGCCCGTCTTTACGGTTTAGATCGGCCTGGTATCCATGCTGCATCACGTCCATTTCGGCCAATTGCAGTCCAACTTTTAAATCTTCCCATGCCAGTTTGCCGGCCGTTCTAAATGCTTCACCGATGCCTTCGGTGATGGCGGTATAAAGACCGCTGGCCAGCGTATCAATAAAACGAATGGCGTAAAGCTCCGCATTCCTGAAGCCAATTTGGAAACTCAGCGAAACAATGTCGGTAAACGTTCCGTTTTGGAATGAACCCACCAAGTCCTTGATGACCTCGCCAATTTTTTGGCCAATTTCCGTGATCGTGCTTTCCCAGCTTTCCAAATAATCCAATCCTTTTTGCAGCGCCGGGACCACTCCGGCGGCGATGCCGCCAAAAAAGCCCTCGGCGATTTCCTTGATGCGGTTTAGCGAGATTTTGAACTGCTCAAACGCGGCGCTCACACGCTGCCATTCTTTGGCATCCTCC
>JAGWKL010000064.1 GCA_028865345.1 Candidatus Omnitrophota bacterium
TGGTCGAATTGAATGCGTAGGCAGCAGTTGTGCCTGTATCCGTAACTGCCGCATAGAATGTGTAGTTTCCTGCAGCCTTTGGCACAAAGTTGTACGAAACCATCCCGTTATAAGAGACCGCCGGGAATGTCGCAGCCACGGTCCTGTTATTTGCATATATTATGTTCACTGTATAAGGCCCAACTCCGCCGGTGGTCTTCACTGTCAGCATATCGTTCTGGCCTATCTCGCCTATCTGGTTTGCCGCGCTCAGAACTGAAGCAGGGGCTGTTGATACAATGACAGTTGCAAAAGATGAGTTTGAATGCTCCCCTGCAGAGTCGTTCACATGCACTTCGAAGTAATACCTGCCTATTGGCGTGGAGTTGTTTGTCGAGAAGATGCATGAGTTAGAGTGCGGACTTGCGCACAGGCTCGTTGGAGTAGGCTGCACTGATGGGTTTGTAGAGCTATACCAGCTGTATCCGTAAGGCATTGCGCCTCCGCTCGTCTGGTTCTGTATGATTGTTGCGCGCTGTCCTTGGTCCTCGTACTGCACTGCCGGCTGCGGTCCAGAGCCAAGGCTAAACTTTGCATATGTCACCGTAATGCTTCCATGCCCAGTTGCCTTCTGCCCTGCGCTGTCGGTGACAGTTACAAAGACTGTGTTTGCGCCAAGTACCGTCCCTGTGAAATAAAGAGTATTGGAATTGTCTGATACAGGGTTGCCGTTCTCAGTCCATGAATACGCGGTATATGGCTTGGTTCCTCCTATGACATTGGCAACTACGTTTTCTGACTGCCCTATATCTATTGTCGAATTTGGTATTATTATGGCCGGCGAACCAAATACAATGGCGTTATCTGTCGTCACTGTGATCTTGGTCGAATTGAATGCGTAGGCAGCAGTTGTGCCTGTATCCGTAACTGCCGCATAGAATGTGTAGTTTCCTGCAGCCTTTGGCACAAAGTTGTACGAAACCATCCCGTTATAAGAGACCGCCGGGAATGTCGCAGCCACGGTCCTGTTA
>JAGWKL010000065.1 GCA_028865345.1 Candidatus Omnitrophota bacterium
TCGGCTGTATAAAAGATGAAAGATCCCAGGCCCAGGGATGCGGCCAGGTACAGGTCTATAAAAATTTCATTTGTCACCAAAGGGGAGCTGGGATCAAGTGTATAGAATTGATTGACCAATGCCGGAATGATGAAAAAGACGAAAACAACGGAATAAAAGCCAAGGCCACCCAAGATGCCGCGCCATAGGCGGCCTGTCACTGTCCACGTATATATCCCGGAGGCAATCATCATAAGTAAAATTTCAATGCGTATCCCGGGTGTTGCGCCGATATGGGTCAGGGGGCCGAAAAAAGTAAGATATTTTGTTAAAAGGGAGCCGCTGTATTCACCGGGCACGAAATATCCCGGGGAGTATAATCTATTAAAGCCGAAGGCCCTGTCGATGATGGGGACAATGTTGAGAATGGAAAAAGATACCAGGACCGCGCGCGCCACATCGGTGATTTTTTGCCTGGTGATCCCGTAAAAAAGAATAATGATGCTCAATGCTATGGCAATGTAAAAGAAGATGTAATGGGTAAATAAGGCGCCCAGCCATGATCCGTTCCAATTGGGGTATTGTCCGATTAAGGCGATATCAAGAAATGAACGCAGGGTAATGACGCTGATAAAGGTCACTACGACATGACTGAAAGGGACGTCTTCACAATAAAACTTTGAAACGAGGTTTCGGCAATATTTGAGAAAATTTGAATGAATATGTTCCCCCTTGCGGTATGGCAGGCACACCGGTTTTGAACCGGCTAAAGGTTCAGGATTTTATAACAAATAATGAAGAACACTGCGCATGTGTGCAATGCCATGACCCAGCGGTCAGAGTACGGCTTGCGGTTGACAAGCAGGTATTGCAAAACCCCCATGATCAGGCACAGCCAAAAACATCCCTTTAGCGCAAAAATCCAATAAGCGGCAATATAGGTCGGAAAAGATATCACGCCGATGAGACAATGTCCCCAACGTTCTCCTGTCAGAACAGGCAAGGTCCTGATGCCGGCCGCACGGTC
>JAGWKL010000023.1 GCA_028865345.1 Candidatus Omnitrophota bacterium
AATTGACTTGAGCCTTTATTTCCTGCCCCTGGTTGACAAAAACATGGCCAGGCGCCGGCTTAAAGTCAGGCATAATCTGCTTAAGAAGGTCAAGAGAGAGCTGCTCCGTTTGCAATCGTGCGCTAAAACAAAGATATTAAGGCTTATTCTGCAGCATGACCTTGACCTGGTCGAAGCTGAAATGAATTCCACCCTAAAGATCATTGAACAGCTTTAAAAATCTTCTTGTGGATATGCCCGGCATAACTCCTTTCGCCAAGGTATTGGGTTTACCAATACTTCGTTTGGCCGAAGTCGTTCCCAATCGGATATGGAATACTGGGATGAACCTTGGCTTAAAAAGTTATGCCGGGCATATCTTAACCCTATGGCTTTGAGATACTTCTTGACTTATAGGGGCTTTATACTAAAATTCCTATATTAAAATTTTACTAGTCTTTAGCGTGATATCTTAGAGCTACTATGAATATTTATGAAATTTTAACAGAATCAGCAAGCGCTTTCTCTAATAAGCCTGCTATTGTATTTAAAGATAAGCCGGTTTCTTTTAAGGAGTTAAGGGAAAAGGTGCTGTCTTTGGCTTGGGGTTTGCAGGGTTTAGGTCTAGGCCAGGGCAAAAAAATAGCCCTGTACCTGCCTAATTGCCCTGAATATGTTTATAGTTATCTGGCATCTTTTCTTTTAGGAGCGGTGGTTGTTCCTTTGGATTATATGCTTAAGGCGGATGAATTGGGCGCTTGTTTGTCTCATGCCGAGACGGATTTTGTGATCGCCTTGCCTAAACAGGAAATTGACTGGACTGCCATTGCAAAAAACATTCCGTCATTAAAAAAGGTGATTTCGCTGGGGGCGGAGTTTGAGAAATTGTTCGTGGCCGGATCCCCGATAAAAGCATTCGGGGATGACATTAAGGAAACAGACCCGGCGTTGATCATGTACACGTCCGGGACGACCGGCCGGCCTAAGGGCATTTTATTGAATTATAAGCATTTGCAGGGATCGCCGGAGGCCATGAAATATTTTGTGGATTTGAAGCCCGGCGACGTGAAGCTGTGCGCCATTCCCCTGAGCCACATCGGCGGGTTTATTTATATCCAAAATTGCATCATTTTCGGCATCACCCTGGTTTTGATGGACCGTTTTCATCCTTTGGAATTTTTGAAAAACATCGCCCAATACAAGGTCACATGTTTTCATATTGTGCCGCCCATGTACACGGCCATGCTGACGGTCAAAACCATCGAGCTCTTCGATCTCTCCAGTTTGCGCTGGGTGGTGGTTTTCGGCGCCCCCAACTCGCCGGAGATCCTGGAGCGCTTCCACCGCTATTGCCCTAACGCCAAATTGCTCAACGGCTGGGGCATGACCGAGACCTGCCCGCCCAATACGGTCACGCCATTGGACAATCCCAAGATTGAAAGCGTGGGCAAACCGGCTCCCTCTTGCGAAATCCAAATTGTGGATGAAGACAACAACCCCTTGCCGGCGGGTGAGACGGGCGAGATCGTCATTCGCGGTTGGGTGGTGATGCAGGAGTATTATAAGGACCCGCAGGCCACCCGGGAGGCCAAGCGCGGCGGCTGGTTCCATACCGGGGACCTGGGCCGGTTTGACAGGGAAGGGTTTTTGTATATTGTGGGCCGCAAAAAGGAAATGATCAAGGTCGCGGGGCAGATCGTTTACGCGCCTGAGGTTGAGGCGGCGCTGTGCAGGCATGATGCGGTCCTGGAGGCGGCGGTCATTGGTATGGCCGATGACATGCGCGGCGAGGCGGTAAAAGCCTTTGTGGTTTTAAAAGAAGGAAAGAACGTCGAGCCGTTGGAAATCAAATATTTTGCCAAGGAACACCTGGCCAATTTCAAGGTGCCGCAGACCGTCGAGATCCGCCCCTTCCTGCCCAAGAACCGGACGGGAAAGATCGATAAAGAATCATTAAAACAGGAAGCTCTAACATAAAGAAAGGTTTTTCTCATGACGACTACCGCCACCGAAAGAATGACCAGGGACGTCCATTTAAGCGGCAAGGACCTGATGGCCATGGTGCAGTTAAGGCCCCAAGACTTAGGCTCCTACGCGATCGTGCCCGGCCCCAGGGAGCGCCTGGAGAGCCTGGTCAAAAAAATGGAAAATCCGGTCAAGAATTTTTCGTTCATGGAATACAACATGTTCACCGGCACCATCAACGGCACCCGCGTCACTGCCATCAACGGCGGGCGCTTTGCGGCTGATACGGCGATCACCACGGAAATTTTATGCAATGCCCAGGCCCGCGTGCTCATCCGCATCGGTAGCTGCGGCGCCATGCACAAGGGTATCAAGATAGGCGATTTTGTCCTGGCCACCGGTTGCGTGCGCGGGGACGGGGTTTCTCCCTATTATGTCGATGACAAATTTGTCACTCTCCCTGACGCCGCCCTGACGCAAAAATTAGGCGGCATCGCCAAAGGCCTGGCTTCCGGCGCGGGTCTCACCGTGCATGAGGGCAAGGTCTGGTCCACCGACGCTATTTTGAAGGAAACCAAGGAGATCGTCAACAAAGCCATCGACCAGGGCGCGGTGGCCGTGGACATGGTCAGCAGCCCTTTTTTGACCATTGCCCAATGCTATAAAATCCCCGCGGTGTCCATCCTGGCGGTTTCCGATAATTTGATCACCGGACAGATGGGTTTCATCAATCCGGATTATTACATGGCCGAGGGACTGCTTATTCAGATGGCGTTGGAGTTGGTCAAACAATTAGAGGGCAAATAAGATGGCCTTTGAAATATTCCCTGTTTCTTGGTGAGGCAAAACTATGTTCGAATCACCTTTATTCTGGCCGGCCTATCTTAAAAAGAACGTTCTGTATGTTCTTGATGAGACGCTGGTGCCGGAAAAGTTGAAATACATCCCGGTTAAGGATGCCCGCCAGGCCGTGGCAGTCATCCGGTCCATGAAGACACGCGCTTTCGGCCAGTTTCTCGTCGTGCTTAATACGTTCTTATTGGAATTAAACCCCAAAGGGGATTTGCTCAAGCATATCAAGGATGTGGCCGGGCAGTTGAATAATTCCCGGCCCACCTTTCCTTTCGCGGAGGTGACCGGCATCATCACCGGTGTGGCCCAAAAGGCCTCTGCCAACGGAGGTGATGTGCGCGCGGCGGTCTTGAAAACCGTGCAGGGCTTTCTGGCCGGCATCAGGGCCCGCCGCCTGCAAAGGGTGCAGGAAATTGCAGAGGTTATTGAAGACCAGGATTCCATTCTTACCCATTGCAATGTGAGCGGCGAACTGGCCATGGCCGCCGCGGCAGCGCAAAAGCAGGGCAAACACGTCAAATTTTTTGCGACCGAAACCCGTCCCTACATGCAGGGGGCAAGGCTTACCGTCTGGGAATTGCAGCAGGCCCGTGCCCGCGTGACCCTGGTGGCGGACAGTGCCGTGGGCTCCTTGATGGCGGACGGCCTGGTCAATAAGGTCATCATCGGTTCCGACCGTTCGGCGGCCAACGGGGACATTGCCAACAAGATCGGCTCTTATCAGATTGCGGTGTTGGCCAGGGAATTCGACCTTCCCTTGATCGTCCTGACCCAGCCTTCGACGGGGGTGGCCAGCGGCAAGGACATGCCCATCGAGATAAGGGATGAGAATGAAATCCTGGCCTTTAAAGGGAAGAAAATTTTCGGCCCCAGGAGGCTCGGGTTTTATCCGGGCTTTGATGTGGTGCCTCATCAATTGATCACGAAAGCGATTGCCATCCATGCGGGACTATAAAGCCAAATCCATCCATTTGTTCCATGGCGTCCTAAACGCGGAGTCCCTGAAAAAGGTGAAATTGCCAAAAAGCTGCCATGCCTTTGTCTGCGAAGGCAGGCCGACCCTTGAGGCCGGGCGAAAGACGTCGGGCGGCCTTTTAAAGAAAGGGATAATCCCGACGGTGATCAGCGATAATATGGCGGGGTTTTTGTTTTTCAGGGGCCTAGTCAAAGAGCTGTCCCTGGCCTGCCAGTATGTGGATGAAAGCGGGGCTTTGTGCGATACCGGGGCCTTGATTTTGGCTGTATTGGCCAAAAAACACGGCATCCCTGTCAAATTATTGCCGGCCGAACACCGTAAAAGGTTTTTGGGCTCGCCCCAGGATATCGTCAATTTCCAAGGGCAGCGGATGGCGCCCAAAAATACGCACGGCTATGTGCCTTTGGTTGAATGGGTGCCGGCCGTTTATTTAGGTTCAGCTTATGCAGGAATTGAAAAATAAAATCATCGAAATTGGAAAGCTGCTCTGGGACAAAAATCTCGTCACCGGCTTTAACGGCAATATCAGCGCCCGCGCCGGTACAGAGGCTCTCCTCATCACAGCGACAGGGACCTGCCTTGGGTTTTTGACCCCGAAGGACGTGTTGACCATAAATTGCGCCGGGGAAGTGATCGGCGCCGGCAAAGCATCCACGGAGCGGTTGATGCATACGGCCGTTTATAAAGGTTTGCCCGCAGCCAAATGTGTCATCCATACGCACCCGACATATACGAACGCCTTTTTTTTGAATAATGACTGTTTTACGCCTAAAACTTTCGAGGCCCAGTTTTATTTGGGCCAAGTGAAGGCCATCGCTCAGACGACACCGTCGGTCACTGATCCGGCGCCTGTGGTTGAAGCGCTGAAGGCCAATAATATTGTGGTGCTCAAGAACCACGGGGTCGTGGCCGTTGGGGAGGATTTATTTCATGCCTTTGTGCTCATCCAGGAACTTGAGGAGCAGGTGAAGATGGATTTCGTAGCGGCGCATTATACGGCGGGTCCTGGCTTCGGGTTTCCCCGCCGTGCTCGCAAAAGCCTGCGCTCGGCGGGGACGCCCCTCCCTCAGCCACCCGCCGCTAATGCGCCGATGCAGGCTAAAAAGTACAAACTTTTTTCCAAAGAACAGATCGAGGAGATCGTGCGCCTGGTCAATGCCGACGGGCAGATGCAGGAATTGGGCGGCAAGACCGCCATGACCATGGATTTGGCGGTCTGCCTGCAGGAAACCGGGGACATTTATAGTTTTAAATTTGAGAACGGCCGCATCACCAAGACGGGCCAGGACGCGCAGGCGGAGTTTTTGATCACGGCCAATGAGGCCGTCTGGCGCGCGGTGTTTAACCGCCAGATTGATCCTTTTGTGGCCACCACCCAAAAGAAGATGGACCTGCGGGGGGATTTTGCGCGCATTTCCAAATGGTACGCGCCGTGCAGCCGGATCTTTCAGTTGTGGACGCAGGTGCCGGTGGAATAACATGACAACGACAACAGGCCAACAATTTGATTTGCTGGTGGAAGGCAGGCTCAGCCCGGCGCTAAGCGGCAGGTATTTTGACTGCGTCAATCCTTCCAACGGGGGGGTGTTCGCGCGCATCGCCGATGCGGATACGGTTGATGTTCAGATGGCTGTCCAGGCCGCGCGCCTGGGTTTTGACCATGGCCGCTGGCCCCAAATGGGCGCCGGTGACCGCGCATCGTTCTTGCTTAAGATCGCAGCCTTGATCAGGGAAAACGCCAAGGAATTGGCTGATTTGGAATGCGCCTCCTGCGGCAAGACCATCAAGCATGCCACCTTTATCGATGTGCCGACGGCAGCGGAGACTTTCGAGTATTTCGGGAATTTGCCCGGCCAGTGGATCAATGAGACGATGCGGCATTCCGCGCCCGTGCTTTCCATCTTCGAGCGCGAGCCTGTGGGGGTGGTGGCTGCCATCATCCCGTGGAATTATCCGTTGATCATGGCCGCCTGGAAGCTGGCGCCTGCTTTATTGACGGGCAATTGTGTGGTGCTTAAAACCTCACCCACGGCTTGCGCGGCCGTGATGTTGTTGGCCAAATTAGCGGCCCAGGCGGGCTTGCCCAAGGGTGTTTTGAATATCATCGCATCCAAACGCGCCCAGGCGGGTGAGGAGCTCGTCGGTTCTCCCTTCGTCGACATGGTGTCTTTCACAGGTTCCACCAAAACCGGCAAGGCGGTCATGGCGCTTGCTTCGAACAGCGTCAAAAAATTGACCCTTGAACTGGGCGGCAAATCACCCAACATCGTCTTTGCGGATTGCGATATGGAGGCCGCCCTCGGCGGGGCCTTGTCCGCGATATTCATGAACCAGGGCCAGATGTGCACGGCCGGATCAAGGCTTCTGGTGGAAGACAAAATTTATCATGAATTCGTCGGGAAATTGGCAGGCCGCGCTAAAAATTTAAAAATCGGACCGGCCGATGATTTTGAAACGGAATTCGGGCCGTTGGTGAGCGTTGAACACCGCGACAGCGTGCTTAAGTCCATTGAAAAGGGAAAACAGGAAGGGGCCAAGCTTGCCTGCGGCGGGAAAATCCCGGAGAGCAATCCCCAGGGAGCTTATTTGGAACCGACGATCTTCGTTAATGTGCGCAATTCCATGTCTATTGCCCAGGAAGAGATTTTCGGGCCGGTCTTGTGCGCGATCCCTTTTTCATCCGTCGAAGAAGCCATCCATATTGCCAATGACACCAAATACGGCCTGGCGGCCATGGTCTGGAGCCGGGACCTTGAAAAAGCCAATCTGGTCGCCCGCCGACTGCGCTGCGGCACGGTATGGATCAATACCTACGGCGTGTTTTTAAACCAGGCGCCTTACGGCGGGTATAAACAAAGCGGCTTTGGCCGTGAACTTGGCCTGGCAGGCCTTTTGGAATACACTCAAATCAAACATATCGCCACGGACCAGACTCCGGGAGGACGGTCCCTGGTTACAAACTGGTTTTAATATGGAACAATCCAAAGAACGCAATTTAGCCATGATCTCACACTTAGGCGGCCTGGTGCCGGTACCATGGGTGCCGCTCATCGTCCCTTTGATGGTATGGATTTTAGCCGGGGATGAGAGCTCCTTCGTGAATAAACAGGCCCGTGAGGCCATGAATTTCCAATTGTCGATTTCCATTTATTGGAGCCTTTGCTTCTTTCTCATCTTTACCATCATAGGCATCCCCATTGCCGTGGTCGCGTTTGGTGTTTTTATCATTACCAATATTGTGTGCAGTTTAAAGGGGGCTGTCAGGACTTCCAAAGGCCTGGAATATCTGTACCCGATGAACTTGAGATTAATCCATTAATTCTAAGGAGATGACGATCATGAAAGTTTTATTTTTAACCCCGCCTTTGAAAGCCTGGGATTCACACGGCGAGCATCAAGCCTGCAATCAAATGCACGCGCAGCTGGCAGCCTATCTGCGTGAAAAGAAACTGGCCCAGGTGGATGCCCTGGATTCGCGCGCCTTAGGCCTGGATTGGGACGGCATGCTCGATTATGCCAAAAAGAGCAATCCCGACATTGTTTTCGTCGGCGAGCTTTTGCATTCCACCTGCGGGGCCGCCGTTATCTGGTATTTTAACGAAGGCCTGCGGATCATCAAGGAAGCCATGCCCCGTGTGAAGACCGTTGCCGGCGGCTTGTGGTATTCCGGGGATTATGAACGCCAGATGCGCCTCAATCCCACCATGGATTACATCATGATCGGGGAAGCTGAATTGACCATGGAGGATCTGATCAAGAGCCTCAATGGGACAAGCACGCTTAAAGAGCGCGATATCCCGGGGCTGGTTTCACGCCAAAAGGACGGCACCATTGTGCTGGGACCCCATCGTGACCTGATCCCGGATTTGAATGTCCTGCCCATGCCGGCTTATGACCTGTTTCCCATGGACAAATATGTGGGGCATACGTATTGGAAACCTTTCGCGGAACTGATGACCTCCCGCGGCTGCCCGGGCAAATGCCATTTCTGCTATGAATGGGCCCTGTACGACAGCCGTACCGCCACCAAGGATTTCACCTCCTGGCGGGGGCTTTCCGGCAAACGCATTTGCGACGAGCTTGACCTTCTGGAAAAGAAATACGGCATTGCGACGGTGGTTTTTCAGGACGATGCTTTCAACACCGACACCGCCGCCATGGTGGAGTTCTGCCAGGAGAAGATCAAGCGGGGCAATAAGATCGAATGGGTCTGTTTGGGCCGCGCCGACCAGTGGATCAGCCAGCACGATATCCTGCCTTTGATGAAGAAGGCTGGACTTTTCCTGGCTTTGACGGGCGTTGAGGTGGAGGACGACATGACGCTCAACAAGACCGGCAAGGGGGTCACCATCGCCCAGATCAAGAAGACCATTCAAATCCTCAGGGAAAATGACATCGGCAGCGTCGGGACCGTCCTTATAGGCCTGAAGGACGATACCGAAGCCAAGATCAAGGAACGCCTGCGCGTGGCTGACGAGATCGATCCTGATATTTTCGCCCTGGATTACCTGACGCCGGTGCCCAATTCTCCGGACTGGCGATACGGCATTAAAAAAGGCTGGTTCGATCCGGACAAGATCAATTTGAAAGACTGGGATTTCCAGCACCCGGTCATCCCGACGGACCATTTGACCATTGAAGAAGTGGGGCGCCTGGGCGCCTGGTGCATGCGTGAATATTATTCCAAGCCCGAGCGCATCCACCGTATCATGGAAAGCAATTACAATATCAAGGTCAAATTGTGCGTGAGGGATTTCATGAACAATATCGCCAAGTGGGAAGCCAATTCCCGCGTTGCGGCTAATGCTTAACGCATGTCTGGATGCCCGCTTGTGCGGGCATGACAAAAGAAAGAATGAGGAATGGTTACGGTACAGACAAACATGAAATGGGACGAGACGGCTTTGGGCAAATACAATAAGATGCTCAATCTCATTCCGGTTTTTCACCGTCGATTGGCAAAGGAAGTGGTGAATAAAAAAGCGGAAAGCCTGGCCCAGGAGCGCGGTTCTTCGCAAGTCGAAGAAAGGGACATTGTCCATGCTTTTTTGGCCGAAGTGCCCAAGGCCTTTTATAGTTTGATGGTCCGCATCATGGATGAGGCGGGATTCGATTATAAAAAATATTTATGACGATCGCAATCATAGGAGCAGGGGCCATAGGCGGTGTGGTGGCGGCTTATTTGAAAAAGGCCGGAGAGGACGTTGTCCTCGTCGGCAGGCCTGACCAGGCGGATGCCGTCAGGGCGCATGGGTTGACGGTCAAAGGCTGCCGGGGACAGGACAACATCAAGCTGCCTGTGCTGACGCGTTTGGACAAACCGTATGACCTGGTCATTTTTGCGGTCAAGACACAGGACATCGAAGAGGCTTTTGTGCATAACAGCGAATTTCTGGAAAACACGGGACTGGTGTTGACCACCCAAAACGGCGTGCAGGCGGACAATATTTTAAGCAGCCATTTTGACCGCGACCGCCAGCTTTCCAGCATCGTCATGTTCGGCGCCACCTATGTGAAACCCGGCGAGATAACTTTTAATTTTGAAGGCGATTGGATCATAGGCCGGCCGCTTGTCCCCTTAGACCCCACGGCCCATGCCGTTGCTGAGGTCTTGGGCAAGGCTTTTAAAACCGTGGCCAGCGCACAGATCATGGGCCAGAAATATCTCAAGCTGTTTGTCAATTTCAACAATTGCATCCCGGCCCTGGTCGGCAAAAGCATGCAGGAGACCTTTGCGGACATCGATCTTTGCCGTTTGAGCGTCATGCTTTTGAAGGAAGGTGTCGGTATTGTTCAGCAGGCCAAGATTGAATTGGCTTCCATGCCGGATTTTCCCAAGGAAAGGATTCTGGGGCTGGCAGGCATGCCCACAGACCAGGCTGCGGGCATCATCAACAAGACCCTGACCTCGTTAAGCAAGGAGCCTTTGTATGGTTCCATTTTGCAAAGCATCATGCGGGGAAAGCAAAGCGAGATCGATTTTATCAACGGGGAAATAGTGCAATTGGCAAACCATTTGAAGCTCGCCACGCCTTTAAACAGCAGGGTGGTCGACATGGTGCATGAGGTGGAAAGGACCCGGCAGTATTTTTCGGCGCAGGGGGTCAAGAAAGCATTTGAATTGGCGGCGGTTTAATTATGGAGAAAACTATGGCTAAAACAGCAGAGGAACTTGGGCTTAAACGCACATCATGGGTGCCTGAACATTGGACCGAAAAGGAGATCGATGTTTGGAAATCCGTCGATACGCATTGGGATTTATTGATCAATAAAAAAGTAGATGAGTTTATTAAATACATTCATCCGGACATGATCGGTTTTGGCCATGAAGCTCCAACCCCTGTGGATCATCCGTGGCTTTATAAATGGGTGGGGTTTTGGACCAAGACCACCAACATTGCCATTGCGGAAATCAGGCCCATTCAAATGAAGTTCCATGCGCCTGATCTGGTGATCTTGCAATACATTATTTATACGGTTGAAGTCAATACGGAAGGCGGCAAGCGTGTTGTCCGCCGCTACACGATGACCTGGAAGAAAAATCCGCAAATGGGCATCTGGCAGGTGATCGGCAGTCATAATAATTTAATGGATGAGACGCTGAAGGGTTGATATGAACAAAAAACGCAGAGTGGTTGTCACAGGGGTGGGGATCATCTCTCCCAACGGCATCGGCAATGAAGCATGCTGGCGCGCCATGATCAACGGCGTATCCGCTGTCCGCCGGGTGACGGAATTTGATGTGTCCATTTTTAACACCAAGATCGCGGCCCAGGTTTCTGATTTCGATCCGGTGGCCTTGGGTTTGAGCTTCGAGGAGGCCATGCGCATGGACCGTTATGTGCAGTTTGCCTGTGTGGCCGCGCGCATGGCCCTGGAGGATTCTCACCTTGATTTGAGCAAGGTGGATTTAGAGCGCATGGGCGTGTCCTTGGCCAACGCGATCTGCGGCACCAAATACATGGAAGAGGAGTTTGCGCTTGTCACGGACAGCGGCCGCAAAGCCATTGATCCGCGTATCGTCAGGCCTGATTTGTATGATGCGGCCATGTTTAATACCCCTTCGAGCGAGATTTCCGCCAAGTACGGGCTTAAGGGGATTTGTAATACGATTTCAACCGGATGCACGGCCGGGACGGATTCCGTCGGGTTTTCGTATGAGGCCATCAGCGACGGGGATGTGGATATCATGATCACCGGCGCCTCCGAGGCCCCGGTGACTCCCATCACCTTCGGCGCCTTTGATACCGTTAATGTCCTTTCCGTGCACAACGATGAGCCCCAGAAAGCCAGCCGGCCTTTTGATAACAAACGTAACGGCTTCGTCATTTCTGAAGGCGCGGGGCTGCTTGTCGTTGAAGAACTGGAGCATGCCCTGAAACGCGGGGCCAGGATCTATTGCGAGATCACCGGTTTCGGCACCACCTGTAACGCGTACCATATGACGGACCTGCCGCCGGAAGGGGATGCCATGGCGGATTGCATCACCCTGGCGATGGAGGATGCGGGCATTAAGCCTGATACGATCGATTATCTTAACGCCCATGGTTCCTCCACGCGCCAGAATGACGTGTTCGAGACCAGCGCTTATAAAATGGCCTTAGGCGATCACGCGTATAAGCTTCCCATATCGTCGGTCAAGTCCATGATCGGTCATCCCTTGGCCGGCGCCAACGGGATCGAACTGGCGCTTTCGTCCCTGATCTTTGAACGCCATGTGCTGCCGCCGACGATCAACCAGGAAGAGCCTGATCCGGGCTGCGATCTGTACTATATTCCCAATAAGGCCATTGAGAAAAAAGTGAATTGTATTTTGAAGACTTCGAGCGGATTCTCAGGGATCCACTCTGCCATGGTATTACAGAGGTATGATGGTTAGCCATCTGGAATTTATTTTGCAATTGGCCGAGCCGTTGTTTTGGCTGGCCCAGGCGTTCATCATCGTGAGTTTGCTCAACCCGAAATTGATTTTTGGGTTGAATATCAGGATCATCAACCGGCTCTTGAAGTATCAGGGGTTTGACGCGCAGGTGGCGGCGACGGACAAAGCCCTGAAGATCTGGCGGCGGGATTTGTGGATTTTGTTTTTCTTGAATCCGTTGATCATTGTTCTTATTCATTTGATTTAGAAGGGTATATTCATGGAAAAAATTGCAATTACCGGTCTGGGGATTGTTTCGCCCAGCGGAATCGATAAACGGGTATTTTGGTCCAATATCAAGGCGGGCAGGAGTGCCGTCGAGAAAATCGAGCGTTTTGATTCTTCACTTTATCCCTCGCGCATCGCCGGGCATGTCAAGGAGCTGGAAGGCTACAGCAATGTTTCCTCGCGCCTGTTGAAAAAGATCGATCTGTTTTCGCACATGGCCCTGGTCGCCTCAGAGCTTGCCCTGGAGGACGCCAAGATCAATCTGGAGCAGGAGAATCTCAAGCGCGTCGGCATTTTTATGGGCAATGCCATCGGCGGCTGGCTGTACGCGGAAACCGAATTGCGCGACATGTACATGGAAGGACGCGAGGGAGTGAGCCCTTTTATGGCCTCGGCCTGGTTTCCTGCGGCGCCCCAGGGACAGATTTCCATCAATTACGGCATCAAGGGATTCAGCAAGACGATTGTGGCTGACCGCGCTTCATCTTTGATGGCCATCGGCTACGCGGCCCGCACCATTATCAGGGGCAAATGTGATTTTATTCTGGCCGGAGGGATGGAGGCGCCTGTGACGCCTTATGCGTTGTTGTGCTGCAACACCTCTGGAATGCTGACGCTCAACAATGAAAATCCCCACAGCGCTTACCGGCCTTTTGACAAAAACCGCGACGGGCTGGCCATTGCCGAAGGCGCCGGTGTATTGACCCTGGAACCTCAGGCGCGTTTGGCTAAGCGGGGGGCGAGCGTTTATGCCAATATCATCGGCTACGGTACGACGACCGATGCAGCCAACCGCATTCTGCCCAGCCCCGATGCCCGGCAACTGGGGCGCGCCATCACAATCGCTTTGGACGATGCCGGGCTTGAGCCCCGGGACATTGATTATATCTGCGCCGACGGGGCAGGGACCCAATTGGGGGACGCCACGGAAACGAAAGCCATTAAGGAGGCTTTCGGCGGCCATGCCAAGAAAGTGATCGTGTCCGCACCGAAATCGATTTACGGCAATATGCTGGGGGCCAGCGGTGTTTTGGACGTGATCACGACAGTTTTGGCCATGGAGCATGGCGTGGTGCCGCCGACGATCAATTATGAAACCCCTGACCCGGCTTGCGAGTTGAATTTTTGCGTTCATAAGGCGCAGGAGAAGGCCATCAAGAATGCCATGATCATCAACCGCGGCCGCGGCGGGATCAATTGTGTGCTGATTTTACAGAAACCATAGGAGTTGATATGAATACGCAGACTGACATTGAGAACAAACTTAAAGGCATCTTCAAGAAAGTTTTGGACATCAAGGAAAGCGAGATCATCCCCGGCGCCAAGCTGGACGAGGCCCTTGGCATTGATTCGACGGAAATGGTGGAGATTTCCGTGTGTATCAAGAAGGAATTAGGCGTTCCTTTGAAAGACAATGAGCTTAAGAAAACCCATTCGTTCAATGATCTTGTGGGGATATTGAAAGCTAAACAATGAGAATTATCGATCTCTCTTTGCCTATAGATGATACGTTAATTGAAACGCATGCAGCTACCATTGAGCGCATCACGCACAAGGCAGGGGTGGAGCATTTCAACTGGGTGGTGATGAGCAAACAGCCCGGCGGCCAGGAGCGTTTTGACAAAGGCGAGAGAGTGGCCACTGCGCAGGAAATTCCTGACGGCGAGATGCTTTCCTTGGAGATCGTCAATTCGTCCGTGCACATGGGCACGCATGTGGATGCGCCTTTCCACTACGGCTCCATGTGCGAAGGTAAGCCCGCGCGCCAGATCGAAGAAGTGCCTTTGGAGTGGTGTTATGGGCCGGGCGTCAGGCTTGATTTTACGCATTTGAAATTTCCGGACAGTATCGGCAAAAAGGAGGTTGTTGCAGCGCTTGAGAAGATCGACTATAAGCTCAAGCCCATGGACATCGTTCTTTTATACACCGGTGCGGACAAGTTTTTGGGGACCGATGATTATGTGAATAAATATGTGGGCTGCACACCGGATGCGGTTGAATATTTGCTCGATTGCGGCATCAAGATGATCGGAATTGATACCATCGGCCTTGACCGGCCGTGCTTTTTGATGTTCAAGGAATTTTTGACCACCAAGGACAAAAGCAAGATCTGGCCGTGCCATTTCCTGGGTCGCCGCCGGGAATATTGCCACATGGAGCGTTTGGGGAATTTGGAAGCTATTCCAAAACCGTATGGGTTTACGGTGAGTTGTTTGCCGGTGAAGGTTAAAAACGCAGGCGCCGGCTGGAGCAGGGTGGTGGCTATTTTATAAGGGAATATTTTTATGGGCAAAAAAAGAAAAGACGAACACGAAGACGAAGAAACGCTGAATCAGCTGAGGGTTTATAGGGGCGTTTTTCCCTGGTCTGTGGCGGAGCATGACTGGGTGATCGCCACCTTCAATCTGCGCCGGCCCAATGGGATTGAAGGTTTGCCGATTCCTGAAGAGTATCCTGAATTAGAACATGATTTGAAGACGGTAAAGGGCCAGGAATTAGAGAACATCAAAGATATCATTCTTTTTAGTGATATATTCCGGCACAGATACCCTAAAAAACTTGAGTATGAATCGCACTCCTATAGATTTAATCAAATCAATAAATTCTTGGACATACATTATGATGAACTCGTCCAAATGCGATTCGTTGTCGAGCGGGACGGGGAGATCATAGTGGCGCCGCAACTCATCGAGACCCTGTGTACAAGTTTATATGACGAGGAAGATTTTGATGAATCGGGGGAATGGATCGGCAATACTTTTTCATTTAAGGATGTTGTTGCGGAAACCAAGGCCAAGATTGATAAAAAAGCAGCTAAAGACCGGCCGACTGAGGACCAGGCGCGTAAAGGTCTGATCCCCTGGTCGTCGGCTGAATTTAAGTGGGTCATGAATGAACAGTCGATCCGCCGCCAAAATTCTGATGAGAATGAGAAACTGCAAGAGGAGTATTTGCCCCTTAAAATTCAGATGGCCCGGGAGACGGGCAAGAAAATAAGCAACTTCAATACGCTGGCCCTATTAAACGAAATTTTTCATGAACGCTATTCCAATCGCGTTGAATCCATGGCCCATTTTTTTAGATATCATTCCATTTTTCAGTTTGTGGATGAATATAAGAATGAATTAATCAAAGATGATCTTGTGAAGGAGACCGGCGGCGATATTGCCATGGAGCCGGAACTTATTGAGAGTCTCTGTGTATCGCCGTACACTTCGGATAAGAAATCCGAAAATAAAAGGCATGCTTTTTCGTATGCGGAAGTTGTGAAACGGGCAAAAGACATAAGAAGCGCACGGTTAAATTAATGGTTAAAACTCTTCGAGAGATCATTAAAGCCTGTTGCATTTGCGGGGCGCCGGTGCACCGGTATAATGCCAAATACTGCCTGCGATGCGCTAAATTCGGGGCGCGCATGAGGACCAAGCATTTTCCGCCCGCGACGGTGGCTGCCATTTGGGCCTATATAAAGAAGTACGGCTATGTTTGTTACTATACGGGGCTGCCCTTGAACTTGGACAATGATAAAAGCCCGTTGTATTTGGTTTTTGACCATTGGATTCCCGGCGATCCCAGTAAGGTGGTGATTTGTTGCAGTTTTGTCAATGAGATGAAATCAGATATGACTCAGGATGAATTTGAGGACACCTGTTGTCAGCTGGCTGATCATTTTCGCAAAGGCACGCCGGTGGTCTTGAAGCCGTTTGTTTATTGGGACAGGATTCATCCGGTAAGTGGGGGAGATTAAAAAGAAAGGCCGCGAATAATCGCGGCCTAGCGGCAATTGGATAATGCTTTCCCTTCACTCAAAATAAGTATATCACTAGTACTGTTCTTTGCAATAGAAATATGGTCTTAAGAAGGCCCCTCGTTCATTCTTAAGGCCTTTAACGCCCCAGGCGGGATTCGAACCCGCATCATTTCCTGAGTGAGGGGAAAGCATTATCCAATTATGCTACCGGGGCGTTAAATTGATGAATATATTAACATAATTTGATTATTCATCAATATTTATTTAGCCGACAACGTTGTAAAGGAGGAATATGGCAAAAAATCCTTATTTAGCATTTTATGTTTTGGCCTTGATAGCTGTTGTCGTCGGTGTGGATGTGCTGTTTTTCAGGGGGCGACTTTGGGAACGGTTGATGGCCAATGTCGGCATTGTTTTGGTGTTTTGGGCGTTTTATTTGAGGTTTCTAAATTGACCACTGAACGGGCCTATCTCTTAAGAGCATCCTGATTCGTTCTATAGTTCTATAGGGATTAAGGCATTATGAATATATCTAAGCTTGATGCGGCAAGAAGACAGTTGGATTCAGCAATTACACTTTATTTTAGAAATGGTGACCCTATTTCTATACATACTTTAACTGCAGCGGCTCATCAAATATTAATGGATTTGGGTAAAAAAGAAGGAATAAAATCTGTTTTTAAAGAATGCAGTTTGATGTTTATAAGTGAAGAGAAACATAAAGAATATTTGAAATTAATAAATAAAGCTGAAAATTTTTTCAAACATGCAAATCAAGATCCTAATGAATTGTTAGATTTTAACCCTGAAACGACAGATTTTTTTCTTATTGATGCTGTTGAAATGTATATGCAATTAACGAAAGAAACTCCCGAAGACATGGGAATACTTCGTGCTTGGATTTTGATCAATTATCCTGATTTTTTGACTCAAGAAATAAGGATCAAATCAATGCAATTAAATGTAGCTTCAGTTAAAGAAAAAGGTAAACAAAAATTTTATCAAGATTTTAAATTAGCATTAATAGAGGGGTTAATTTAAAAGGGTCAAGGGGTATTCAAGCGAATACATGGCGGCGGGTGGCGAGGGATTGATGTTGCCGAGCGCACGGTAAGCGCTCAAGTCACCTATTATAGGGAAACCAGCTTACTGGCCGCTGATAGGGTAGCCATTCGCCAAGAGGAGCACGGCAACATCAAGACCGAGACAGGACCCGCTGATTAACATAAGTTAATTAAGGAGGCAAAATGGGACATACAGTCAATAGCATAGTCATTAACGCGCCATATGAATTGGTATTCGACATTTCCAACAAGGTCGAACGATGGACCGAGCTCTTCGGCAAAGAATACGCCAGCGCCGACGTACTGGAACGCGAGGGTAATGAGATCACCTTCCGCTTGACCGACGAGGACAAGAAGTCCTGGGTGTCGAAGCGCTGGCTTTTCAAAGACCTGAAATTTGCCTATGCCCAGCGCTGGGACCCGTTGTTCCCGTTTAAGTACATGAAGATTGTCTGGTTTTATACGGAAACTTCTGACGGTATTCAAATGAAATGGATCCAGGATTTTGAGATGGACCCGAAATTCACCAAGTTCACGGCTGAGCAGATTGAAGGGTTCATCAACAAACATTCGCAGGATAATATGAGAATTTTTAAACAGGTCATTGAGCAGGAGGCGTTGGCGAAGAAGTAGTTTTAAGATTCTTCGCTTCGCTCAGAATGACGGGGTTGTTTAAGAAAGGAATAGTATGTCTCATTCACAAGTTGATTTGAAAGGAAAGACGGTGATGATCACCGGCGCAAGCCGGGGGATCGGCCGTGCCATTGCCACGCGCATCGCTTCGCACGGGGGAAACCTCGTGCTGGCCGCGCGCACACCCCAGCCCCTGGAAGAACTCGTCGGTCATTTGAAAGATAAATACGGCATTCAGGCCATCGGCGTTCCAACGGATGTCGGGAAATTGGACGATTTGAAAAACCTGGTGGATATGGCCAAGGCACGTTTTAAACAGATCGATGTTTTGATCAATGTCGCCGGCCGCTCCAGCCAGTACCTTTTTCACCAGCAGCCTATCGAAGAACTGGAAATGCTGGCTAATACCAATTATCTTGGGTATGTGCGCCTGATCCGTTTGGTTGTCCCGGACATGGTGGCAAGAAAGAACGGGCATATTATCAGCGTGGTTTCAGGGTCGACGCTATGCGATCCCATCCCGAGGACTTTTTTGACCTACAGCTCGCTTAAAATGGGCCTGCGCGCTTTTCTCAAAGGCCTTTTCTGGGAAATGCGCGAGCACAATATTAAGGTGACTTCTCTGTTGCCCGGTGTGGTGGCTTCAGATTTGACGGACCATCTCAAAGATGTGGCGAAAGAACAGCGCGACCGCCTGATGGATCCCAACGCCGTGGCGGACATGGTGAGCTTTGCTTTATCCGTACCGGCCAATTCCTGTCCCCTGGAGCTTGCAGTAATCAATCAGCTTACAACATGGACTAAACCAGTGATTGATTACCAGCAAACGCAAGCCAAATAAAGCCTGCGACGCCGAAGGAACAGGGAATATTTGATTATCAGCAGACGCAGGCCAAGTAGGCCTGTAAAGGAGTGTGGTTATGGACCAGACCGTAGCCGTGTTTCCTAAAAACAAGTTCCAGGAAGTCCATGTAGGCGTCCGTGAGTTCAAGGGCAATGACCTGGTCGACATCCGTATCTGGACCGTTGCCCAGGGCGCGGACCAGATGGTGCCGACGGCCAAGGGTGTTTCCATCAACGTCCACTTGCTGCCTAAGTTGATAGAAGCCCTGACGAACACCCAAAAAATCCTGGTTGAGAACAAGCTTTTAGAATCATGACCGTTGACGCGCACAGCCACTATATGCCGCCTGGGGTTGCGGAGAATACTGCGTTCTTTAAGCAGTATTGGTCCGATGCTGACGGGCAGTTGCGCGCCATGGACGAGCACCATATCGACCGTGCAGTATTGCTGTATCCCACCAGCGACGCGTATTTGAACATGGGCGGCTGGCAGCCGCTCTGCCGAATTTATAATCAAAAAATCGCTGAACTTGTCAAGACTCATCCGGGCCGTTTTATAGGCGGCGGCATCCTTCCGGTGGATGCGTCGCTTGCCATCAAGGCGGAATTGAACAGGATTAAGGACCTGGGATTAAAGGTTTTGTCATTAGCGTCGAGCTATGAAGGGAAATATTTGGACGATCCCATGTTCGACGAGGTTTTTGAATTCGCCGCAAAACAGAAAATGCCCGTGCATGTGCATCCCCAGATCATGAATCCCATCGGCTCAGCCCGCGTGCAGGACCCGTTGCTGACACCGGTCCTGGAATATGTTTTTGATGTTTCCATGGCGATCGGAAAGATGATGATGTCCGGGGTTTTTAGCAGGCATGCGGGGGTCGATTTTATTTTTGCCCATTTCGGAGGGGTGCTGCCCATCGTCAAAGAGCGTTTTGACTCGACTTACGGCATGTTGCGCCGGCGGGAATTTGTCAAAGATTTGGGCAAGACGCCGGGGGAGTATTTCAGCCGTTTGTATTTTGACATGAGCGGCACGCGCTCCGCCGGGGCTTTGCAGACGGCCCTGGAAATGACGGATGTCAACCATATATTATGGGGCAGCGATTTTCCGGCCAACCAGAATTTGAAAGATTCTTTGAGCGTCGTTTCTAAACATATTTTATCCGCGGAGCAAAGGAGCCTGATTTTAGGCGAGAATATGCACAAGCTGCTGGTTTAGAGTTTGAAAAAGTATGCCCTTCCAAAAATTTTTGAAGCGATACCTGCCGTTTTTTATTCCCTTGTTGGTCTTTATAGTTTACCTGCCATGCCTTAGGGCCGGTTTTGTGAACTGGGATGATAATATCCATGTTTTAAATAATTTTTGTTTCAAATCGCCGCATGGGTTGAATTTGCCTGAGATTTGGACAAGCACCATCAACAATACCTATATCCCATTGACTGCAACGACTTGGGCCATAGAGCATTGCTTTTTCGGCTTTAACCCGTTCGTCTTTCATTTGGATAATGTTCTTTTACACCTCGTAACCGTTGTTTTAGTGATTATCTTCAGCCGGCGGATGGGATTGTCCGCTTATGCTGCGGCTTTAGCAGGCCTTTTATTCGGCATTCATCCCATGCACGTTGAATCCGTTGCCTGGGTCACGGAACGAAAAGATGTTTTATACGGGGTTTTATATATGTCGGCGCTTTTGGCGTATTTGCATTATCTGGACACCGGCCGCAAAGAATATTTCTGGCTGACGCTTTTTCTGGGAGAGTTAAGCATTTGTGCAAAGCCGATGGCAGTGAGCCTTCCTTTTGTACTGTTGGTCTTGGATTGGTTCCGCGGCCGGCGATGGACATTTCAGACACTGGTAGAAAAAGTTTTTTGTGCAGCCGTCCTCGTGCCCATAGCGTTTATTACCTATATCGCCAACAGCGTCTTAGTGCATCCGGCCTTAGGGCAGGGGCTGTTTATTTGGGCGTGGTGTTTCATGTTTTATTTATACAAATTTTTATTTCCTTTCCCGCTGCTGCTTTTTTACGGGTTCCCGCAGTCCGCAGCTGTTTTTTATCTGAACGTCCCGGTGTTCCTGGGGTTCGTCATGGCATTGTGGTTTTATCGTCGGAACCGGTGGTTCGTTTTCGCGGTTTCTTTTTATTTCGCAAATATCTTTTTTTTATTGAGGTTTTCCCCATTCCTGCTTTATGTCGCCGACCGGTTCATGTATCTGCCGAGCGTGGGATTATGCATGTTTTTTGCGGTGTCGGTTGAAAAATTGTTTTTTTGGGTCAAGGGCCGCCGGTCCAACAGGTATAGTTTTTATATGGCCTTGTGCGTGCTGCTGGCGGTCATGACGGCCCTGACTTGGAGGCAGTGTGAAGTATGGCAATCCAGCGTGACGTTGTGGCGTCACCAGTTGAAATACGATTCAAAGACGGCGGCCTGGCTGGCCTATAGCAAATTGGCTGATGCGTACGCTGCGGCGGATAAACACCTTGCTTCTGATGCCCGGCAATTTAACCGGGTGCAAGCGCTTTATTTAAAAGCCGCTGAGCTTAAGCCGGATTCCCTTTATCCGTATCTTGGTTTGGGAAAACTCTTTGAATCTGCCGGGGATTTTGGTCGGGCCCAAAAATATTATGAGCAGGCGATTTTGATCGATCATAACAATTTTGATGCGCTTTTTAGTTTAGGGAGAGTTTTTCAAAAGAGGAAAATGCCGCAGCAGGCCATAGGTTTCTACCGTAAGGCGATGGCAGCCGATCCCTTCTTGTGTTCCTATGTTCTCAAACCTGCTTTTTTAGGCGGGCTTCTGCAGGAGGAGGGGGTTGGTTCCCGTCGCTAAGTTTAGGTTTTTCAACGCTTTGACCTCTTGAATAAAATAGTTAAAATATTTTCTTGACACTGTTGATTTATCTGGTATTCTTATGAACACCTTTTAGAGGGGACCAGCCCCTGAAGTTAAGGGAGCAAGAAGTCCTTCTAGATGTTTTTTTTGTCTCGTTCTTTGACAATCTATTGTCCAAATCAATTCAAAGTTGTAAGCCAAGTTTACAAAAAGCCAAGTACTTTTGGAGAGTTTGATCCTGGCTCAGAGTGAACGCTGGCGGCGTGGATTAGGCATGCAAGTCGAGCGATCCCGCAAGGGATAGCGGCAAACGGGTTAGGAACACGTAGATAATCTTCCTTAAATCCTGACATAGCCCTATGAAAATAGGGGTAATATCAGATAATACCGTTGGAGGGCATCTTCCGACGTTTAAAGTAGGGGACCGCAAGGCCTTACGATTTAAGATGAGTCTGCGTAGCATCAGCTAGTTGGTAGGGTAACGGCCTACCAAGGCTAAGACGCTTAGCTGGTCTGAGAGGACGACCAGCAACACTGGGACTGAGACACTGCCCAGACTCCTACGGGAGGCTGCAGTCGAGAATATTTAGCAATGGGCGAAAGCCTGACTATGCGACGCCGCGTGAGGGATGAAGGATTTCGGTTCGTAAACCTCTTTTGGCAGGGAAGAAAATGTTGCATCTAACACATGCAAACCTGACGGTACCTGCAGAATAAGCCACGGCTAACTCCGTGCCAGCAGCCGCGGTAATACGGAGGTGGCTAGCGTTACTCGGAATTATTGGGTGTAAAGGGCAAGTAGGCGGCTTGGTAAGTAGGGGGTGAAATACTCCGGCTCAATCGGAGAACTGCCTTCTAAACTGCCAGGCTTGAGTGTGACAGAGGAAAAGGGAATTCTCGGTGTAAGGGTGAAATCTGTAGATATCGAGAAGAACACCAGCGGCGAAGGCGCTTTTCTGGGTCACTACTGACGCTAAATTGCGAAAGCTAGGGGAGCAAACAGAATTAGATACTCTGGTAGTCCTAGCCGTAAACGATGAGCACTAGATGTCGGCTCCTTTAGGAGTCGGTGTCGCAGCTAACGCATTAAGTGCTCCACCTGGGGACTACGGTCGCAAGGCTAAAACTCAAAGGAATTGACGGGGGCCCGCACAAGCGGTGGAACATGTGGTTTAATTCGAAGCTACGCGAAGAACCTCACCAGGGCTTGACATACAGGAAGTAGTGAAATGAAAGTGGAACGACCTGTCAAGTCAGGAACCTGTACAGGTGCTGCATGGCTGTCGTCAGCTCGTGTCGTGAGATGTTGGGTTAAGTCCCGCAACGAGCGCAACCATTATCCTTTGTTGCCACTCTTTGCGCCGCAAGGCGCGAAGAAGCACTCTAAGGAGACTGCCTGGGATAACCAGGAGGAAGGTGGAGATGACGTCAAGTCAGTACGGCCTTTATGCCCTGGGCGACACACGTGTTACAATGGGTGGAACAGAGGGTTGCCAACCCGCGAGGGGGAGCTAATCTCTAAAAACCATCCTCAGTTCAGATTGGAGTCTGCAATTCGACTCCATGAAGCCGGAATCGCTAGTAATGGCAGATCAGCACGCTGCCGTGAATACGTTCCCGGGCCTTGTACACACCGCCCGTCAAGCGATGAGAGTTGGGAGTACCCGAAGTCCTGTGTAGGCAGGCCGAAGGTAAAACCAATGATTGGCGCTAAGTCGTAACAAGGTAGCCGTACGGGAACGTGCGGCTGGATCACCTCCTTTCTATTCT
>JAGWKL010000009.1 GCA_028865345.1 Candidatus Omnitrophota bacterium
GCTTGCGTTTTGTTTTTGGGCTAGACGAGGCCGGCCGCGGGCCCCTGGCCGGCCCGGTGGTGGCGGCTGCGGTGTGTTTGCGGCAACTGCATTTTGAACATCCCATCAATGATTCTAAGAAAATGACGCCCCGTGCCCGCCAGGCGGCTTTTCATGAAATTTTTGAAAAAGCCTACGTGGGTATCGGTATCATCAGCGAGGCGGCCATCGACATTGTCAATATCCTTAATGCCTCTCACAGGGCCATGGAGGCGGCCGTCCGTCAACTGGTCCATCGCATGCCGCCGGACATCACCGCCCGGGAAGATTTCGCAGGCGGGGTCCTGCTTCTGGTGGACGGCAATATTTTCCGGACAGAGTTGCCCTATCAGTATAAAACCATCATCGGCGGGGACGGCAAGTCGTTGTCCATCGCCTGCGCGTCGGTCGTAGCAAAGGTCACCCGTGACCGTATCCTGGAGGCCTATGACAAGGTCTTTCCGCAATATGGTTTCGCGCAGCATAAAGGCTATCCGACCGGCGGGCATTATGCGGCCATCAAAAAGCACGGGGCTTCCATCATCCATCGCAAGACGTTTCAAGGCGTCCTATGATCTTTGACAGCATCAGTCAACTCAAGCGTTATGCCGTTCCCTGCAGCGAGGCGATCTTGAAATTCATTGCCGGCCATGAATGTTCCCTGTTGCCTGATGGAGAAATCGAAATTCAAGGTCACAAGCTTTTCGTTCGCATCATGAGCTATGTTCCCAAAGCGGCGGCAGAAAACCGTTTTGAGACACATCGTATTCATGCCGATGTTCAATATGTTGTCAGCGGATCGGAGATCATGCAAACGGCCGGTCTAAAGGATCTGGCGCCCCTGACGGATTATGATGCCCAAGGGGATTATCAATTTTTTAAACCTGCCGGGGCTGTGAATGAATTTGTGGTCGGGACAGGTGAATTCGCTGTTTTTTATCCCAATGAACCGCACCGTCCGTCATGTTCCTGTGAAGACCATCAGGGGCCGGTGAAGAAGCTGGTCTTTAAGGTAAGAATATAATTATGATTAGAGTTGCCGCTGTCTACCCCCGCCTGACGGGGAAAAAGTTCGATATGGATTATTATCTTCATGCCCATTTGCCCATGGTCGCCCGGAAATTCGCCCCCTTTGGGTTAAAGAAGATAGAAGTGGATCGGGGCGTTGAAAAGCCGGGCGGAGGCAATCCGCCGTTTTTTGCCATCGGCTATCTTTATTTTGATTCCCTGGACGATTTTCAAAAGTGTTATAATGCCGTCGGCGCGGAGGTGGTCGGAAATATCCGTTTGTATACAGACGTGGCGCCGATGATCCAGGTGGGCATTGTGGAGCAGCTCCATGAGAACCGGGAAAATTGAAGTCAAACTCGGCGATATCACGAAGGAAAAGGTGGAGGCGATCGTCAATGCCGCCAACACCGGCCTGTTAGGCGGCGGAGGAGTGGACGGCGCTATTCACCGGGCGGCAGGCCCCGGGTTGCTGGAAGAATGCCGGAAACTTGGCGGTTGTCCGACGGGCCAAGCCAAAATGACCAAAGGCTATAAGCTTGCCGCCCGATACGTTATCCATACGGTAGGGCCTGTATGGCACGGCGGGGGTGGCGGGGAAGAACGGTTATTGGCCGATTGCTACCGTAATTCCTTGAAAGTCGCGGGGGAAAGTCAAATCAAGACCATTGCGTTTCCTTGCATCAGTACAGGTGTTTATCGTTTCCCCGTCGATCGCGCCGCACAAATTGCCGTCAAGACAGTCAAAGAAATTTTAGCAGACTCCGCTCTTGAGAAAGTCATATTTGTCTGCTTTGATGAACTCAATTACCGGGCTTATCTGGACCTTGTATAAAGCCACCATCCCATCTCTTTTGTCCTGCCCAGAGAGCTTCTATTAAAATATATTTTCATCGTGCCGTGCCCGGCGGTTTTGACCTCAAACCACTGTTTGCGGGCATATTGTTCACCGCTGCCGTGGCGGCATGCCCCGGTGGTGCGCCAGGTGCGCAGGAGGGAAGTGACTGTGATTTTTTCCCTGTGCCAGATAAATTCTCTGGGCATTCCCGGCGTGCCGACAGACAATCTTTCGGTATCACAGGTGTCAATAACAGGTTGAATGGCTTCGCTGATAAATTCTTCCTTCATATTTATTATTTTACAGAAATTTAAGGTGTTTCGTGTATAATTCTTGCACAAGAGACCGGCCTTTTTTTATGATCGAGAATAGCACAGCAGTCATGAAAAAGACCTTGGCAGGCCCTGTTAAATATTACAATCAGGACAAATTGAATCTTTAATTTTTGGGGATATCAGATGAAGGTGTTTTTAGAGACCTACGGCTGCCAGATGAATGAATACGACAGCGAACTGGTGCGATCCATTCTTAAAAAGGAGAATTACGAGTTTGTCGCCGATGAGTCGGGGGCGGACATTGTCATGCTCAACACCTGCGCCATCCGCGAGCATGCCCATCGCAAGGTCTATGGCCGGGTGCACAGCATCCGCCATGCGCGGGGCAAAGAGAACCCTGTGATGATCGGGATCTTGGGCTGCATGGCCACCAACCTGCGGCGGGACCTGTTGGAAGACCGCAGCTTAAAGATCGATTTTATCGCCGGGCCTGACAGCTACAAACGCCTGGGGCAGCTCATCCGGGAGGCTTGTGATGAAGGCCAAAAATCCTATGACGTCACCTTGTCTGAATTCGAGACGTACGCCGACGTTTATCCCAGCCGTAAAGAGGGGATCAACGCCTGGATCGCGGTCATGCGCGGCTGTAATAATTTTTGCACCTTTTGCGTGGTACCCTACACGCGCGGCCGGGAACGCAGCCGTTCGCCGGAAAATATCACCGAGGAGGTGAGGCGTCTGGTTGCCGAGGGCTTTAAACAGGTGACCCTGCTTGGCCAGAACGTCAACTCCTACCGCCATGAAACACACGATTTTGCCTATCTGATGGATCAAGTCAGCCGGGTGCCCGGCATCGAGCGCGTCCGTTTCACCTCTCCGCATCCCAAGGATTTCCCTGACCGCTTTCTTGATCTCATGGCCGTCAATCCTAAAATTTGCAAACATATTCATCTGCCCCTGCAGGCGGGAAATAACCGCATCTTGGATATGATGAACAGGACCTATACCCATGAAGAGTTTATGGATTTAGTGGCGAAGATCCGCCGTAAAATCCCGGAAATCACCTTAACAACGGACATTATCGTTGGTTTCCCAACGGAGACTGACAATGAATTCGAGGATACGCTTCACATAGTGGCCGCTGCCGGCTTTGACTCCGCCTTTACTTTTAAATATTCCGAGCGTCAGGGGACCATGGCTTGCAGGAAATATCCGGATGATGTTCCTGAAGCCGCCAAAACAGAGCGTATTATGCGTTTGAATGAGCTTCAGAAGGAAATTACTTTCAAGAAAAACCTGGCCCATATCGGCCAGGTGCATGATATTTTGATTGAACCATCCTGCCAAGATAAACCCGTCACCCATACCGTAGGCCGGACCGACGGCAATAAGCTGGTCATCCTTTCCAGAAACGGTTATCAGACGGGCGAGATGGTCAAGGTCAAGATCACCGACGCCACCCCGCACGCCCTTAAAGCCTGTCCCTTGTAAGAATTTGGTAGACGTCCCTGTTTATTGGGTATATATTTATTAACTATGTTAAAGACCCAAATGACAGCGCAACAGCTTTATGAGAAGCTTAAAAACGTCAAGCTGGGAAGTTCGGTCTGCCAATATTCCTTAAAAAAGTGCGAGGAACTGGTGCCCTTGATCAATGAGATCAATGAGCTCAAGGAGGAGAAAAACGCCGTTATCCTGGCGCATTCCTATATCAGCCCGGAGATCATCTATGGCGTTTCGGACTTTGTCGGCGATTCCTATAAATTGAGCCGGGACGCCCTGGCGACCTCGGCATCAACGATTGTCTTTGTGGCGGTGCGGTTCATGGGCGAGACCGCCAAGATCCTTAATCCTGAAAAAGAAGTGCTTGTTCCGGCAGTCATGGACGGCTGTTCGCTGGCCGATTCCATTGACGCACAGACGGTCAGGGACTTGCGCCGCCGATATCCGCAGCACACCTTTCTTTGCTACGTCAATACAAGAGCCGATGTCAAGGCCGAATGCGATGTGACCGTTACTTCCGCCAACGTCTACAAGGTCGCCCAAAACGTCCCCAATGACAAAATTTATTTTTTGCCGGACAAATTTATGGGCCAGAATCTCAAGAACCACATGGAACGTCAGGGCAGTAAAAAAGACATCCAGTTCTATTCCGGTACCTGCTATGTGCATGAAGAATACGGGATGGACGATATCCTTAAAATAAGGCTGGAGTATCCCGAGGCCAAGATCGTCAGCCACCCGGAATGCAACTCCACCATCATCGACAATTCCGATTTTGTCGGCAGTACCGAACAGATGCTTGGTTTTATGAGACAAACCGCCTCCAAGCAATTTTTGATGCTCACCGAATGCGGCCTTTCCGCCCGGCTACAATCGGAATTTCCGGACAAGCAACTGGTTGGCTCCTGCACCATGTGCAAATTCATGAAGTCCAACACACTTGGGGACATTTTGCGCGCCCTTAAAGCCCCTGTCGAGCGTGACAGGGTCCTTTTGGATGAGGCCATACGCCGACGGGCCCTGAAGACCATCGAGGCCATGTTTCTCTACGCTGAAAAATGAGCCCTTCCCGAATTGTCGAAACCCAATATTTCACTTTCGCCCATCCGCCGCAGGAACTTATTTTAAAAAGCGGCGTTAAATTGGGCCCCGTGACCTTGGCCTATGAGACCTATGGAAAATTAAATGCCGCCAAGAGCAATGCCATTTTGATTTTTCATGCCCTGACCGGCGATGCGCATGCGGCCTTCTGGCATCAAGGGGACAAGAACCCCGGCTGGTGGGACCTTATGATAGGGCCTGGCAAGGCGTTTGATACGGACAAATATTTCATCATCTGTTCCAACATTATCGGCGGTTGTAAAGGCTCTACAGGCCCCTCGTCGGTCAATCCGGCGACGAAAGAGCCTTATGGTTTAAGGTTTCCGGTCATCACCATCGAAGACATGGTGGCGGCCCAAAAGCATTTGATAGATCATTTGGGCATCAAGACATTATTGTCCGCCTCCGGCGGTTCCATGGGCGGGTTGATGGCCCTGGAATGGGCGCTGCGTTATCCCGGTACGCTGCATTCGGCCATCCCGATTGCGACCAACTACAAACATACGGCCCAGCAGATCGCCCTGCATGAAGTGGCCCGCCAGGCGATCATGTCCGACCCCAACTGGAACAAAGGCGATTATTATGGCAAGGCCTTGCCGGCGCAGGGGATGGCCGTCTCGCGCATGATCGGCCATATAACGTATATGTCCGAACGCTCCATGGAGGAGAAATTCGGCCGTAAATTGCAGGGTAAGGAAAAAGTCGGCTACGATTTTTCCCAGGATTTCGAGGTGGAGTCCTACCTCAAATACCGGGGAGCCAGTTTCGTGCAGCGCTTCGATGCCAACAGTTATTTGTATATTTCCAAGGCGCTGGATTATTTTGACCTTTCGGAGGGCTCAGATCTGGTTGAAGTCTTCAAAAATGTGAAGACCAAATTTTTGATCATCACCTTTACCTCCGACTGGCTTTATCCTTCGTATCAATCCAAGGATGTTGTCAAGGCCATGAAAGCCAATGATATCGATGTGTCATTCATTGAAATCGAGACCAGCTATGGCCATGATTCATTTTTGGTGGAGATCGAAGGGCAGTCGAAATTAGTGAGCCATTTTCTAAGCAATGTCGCCAAGGCGGTCATTAAATAATATGCGTCCCGATCACAAATATATTTTGGAGATGATCGAACCCGACAGCCGCGTTTTGGACCTGGGCTGCGGGGACGGGGAACTTTTGGGCCTGCTCATGGAGCACAAAAATTGCCGCGCGGCCGGCATCGAGATCAATGAAAAGGAGATCTATAAGTGTATCGAGCGGGGGGTGAGCGTTTCTCATGGCGACATCGATTCGGGACTGGCCGATTATTCCGACAGATCTTTTGATTACGTGATCCTTAACGAAAGCCTTCAGGAGGTTTTAAACCCCGACCGGGTGATCGCCGAGGCCCTGAGGGTGGGGCGCAAGGCCATCGTCGGCATTCCTAATTTCTGCAATTTAAGCGCGCGCCTGCAGATTTTCTTTTTAGGCCGGGTGCCGGTCACCGAAGGCCTGCCGTACAAATGGTACAATACGCCGAACCTGCGTTTTTTGAGCATCAAGGATTTTCGTGATTTTTGCGCGGAGCGTTCCATTGTGATTGAAAGAGAATGCGCCTTTAATTCCAAAAGCAAAACGCTTTTCGCGCACAATCTCTTTTCCGACATCGCCATATTTCTTATCCGAAAATGAAATATCTGGAAGAATCCATACGCCCCTGGGGCAAGTATCAAAAATTTTATCAGGAAGACGGCGTGTGGGTCAAGCGGGTGGAAGTCTCACCCAAGACCCGTTTGAGCCTGCAAAAGCATGAGTACCGTTCCGAAAAGTGGATCATTGTTCACGGGCAGGGGCTGGCCATTGTGGATGACAAGGAAATCCCTGTCAGCCCGGGAAGCGTGGTGGACGTGCCTTTAGGCGCCGTGCACCGTATCGGTAACCCCTATGATTGTCCGCTTGTTTTCATCGAAGTCGCCTGCGGCGCCTATTTGGGTGAAGATGACATCATCCGAATCCAGGATGATTATGCCCGTTAAAAAAAAGGCATTAAAGTCTCCTCAATTTTTTCCTTTTTAATCTTGTATCCCCCAAAATATACTTCATAATAATAACATGTCTTTAAGCGGGATTTTGTGTCTTATCCTGTTCATGTTCATGGGCTTAGGGCCGGTCTGGGCATCGGGGACGGGACGGGGCCTGGTCATCAGCGAACAACTGGATTGCATGGACAAACATACATCCCACGGCAGCGCCATCGGCTGGAATGACGTTTGCGACGTGCCGAACTCCTCGTCTGAACAGCGCATGCACATCGTCAATAAGCAAATGGACCTGGCGGAGGGGATCATAAGCAAAGACAACTCTCCACCGCCGGGCGAGGCTGTTGATACGTCCATGGTTTTTCCCCAAAAACCTCCTCCAAAGAGTTTTATCCATCGTTTCTATGTCTCCGCTGCTTATGATTTCAACCACGTTCATTATTCCGAATGGAGCGGACTCCAAAAACTGGATGAAGATATGGGCACACAGCGGGGCATGTATTATACCTTCGGTTACCGCAGCCCGATCTATATGAACTACAAAGATTGGATCAAGGGTAAGCCTTTCATTGAAGGTTATTATTATAGGCCTTTTTCCAGCACTATCCGTTATAAAGGGGCTTTAATTGGAGGAGGTCCTTACAACGGCGACCAAAGATCAAAGGTCACCCAAATGGGCGCGAAAATAGGCGGCTACGATGATTTCTTAGGTAAGGGCCAGATCTACGGATACCTGGACGGAGGCAAAAGAATTTGGGACAGGGGAGAAAACGTGCTTCCGGATTACCATGAAAAATATTACTGGATATATACCGGCTTCGGCGCCGGCGTCAGCTATCCGTTTATTTCAAAATTATCCGTCGGCCTGGATGCGGAGATGTTATTTGCCATCAATCCCCGCATGCACGCTGATACCCTGAATGATACTTTTAAATTAGGCGCCGTCTGGGGCACGGAAGTCAAGCTTCCGATTAAATTCTATGTTTTAAACAATTTATCGCTGGATATCACCCCGTATTTTACTTATTGGAAGATCCAGGCTTCCGAAGTCTTGCCGGACGGCTATTATGAGCCGGTCAGCAAAACCCATGAAGAAGGCCTGCTGAGCGGCATGACGTATATTTTCTAAGCCGATTTATTGTGTGACCCGTCGCAAAAAGGCTTGTTGGCCGAGGTCTTGCAGCCGCACCAGGCTACTTGTTTTTCTTCTGTGATCTCCACGAATACAGGCCGCATGCCGGTGGGGCCATGGGAGCCGTCACAAAAAGGTTGTTTTTGGGACAGGCCGCAGCTGCACCAGACATACTTTCCGGGCTTGACGTTCATGATGAAGGGATGGTTGTTGTTCATAGGTTATTTCCCCGCTGCCGGTTGAATGGTCTGGCCCAGGCCCCGGATTTGGCCGATAAACAAGCAATTATTGATATTGTTGTCATAAATATAGACCCGGCCGGTGGTTTGGTCAAAAAATCCTATACGGTCGCTGGTGGTGCTAAAGGGAATGACGCCCGCGAAGCTTTTTTGTTGGGCCCTGCTTTGCATGGTCAGCCCCAGGCAAAAACTCATTGTCGCGATCACGATCACTAAGAAAGCCGCCATTTTATTCATAGTTTTCTCCTCACTTAAATGTTATAATTTTTTTCATTTTAACAGATTCCCCGAAATTGTATGAAAAAATATGATTTCATCATTATAGGCTCGGGCATCATCGGCTTAGGTGTGGCGCTGGCCCTCAAGGACCGTAAAGAGCAAAGCCGCATTCTGGTCATGGACAAGGAAGCGGCAGAGGCCCAACACGCTTCCGGACGCAACAGCGGCGTGTTGCATGCGGGCTTCTACTATACGGCAGACAGCCTCAAGGCCAGGTTTACCGTTGAGGGTTCGCGCGCCATGAAAGCCTATGTCAAATCCAGGGGTCTGAAGATCAATGAATGCGGGAAATTGGTGGTGGCCCAAAACGAGCATGAGTTGGGGCAACTGGATGAACTTTTGCAAAGGGGAAAACACAACGGTTCCAATGTCAGGCTGGTGGATGAGGCCGAAGCCTGCCGGATCGAGCCTAACGTCAGGACCTTTAAGCGGGCGTTGTATTCGCCGGACACGGCAAGCATCGATCCCAAGGAGGTCTGTGCCTCGCTTAAAAATGATCTGCAAAGATCAGGCGTCGAGTTTTCATTTGACACAAAGTATTTGGGCCGCTCGTCCAATATTCTTCAAACCACCAAGGGAGATTTCGAGGCAGGCAAGATCATCAATGCTGCCGGCCTTTACGCGGACCGCGTGGCCAGGGACTTCGGTTTTGGGTTTAAATATACAATGGTCCCTTTTAAAGGGCTTTATTTGAAATACACCAGCAATAAGACCGATGTTACCACCAACATTTATCCGGTGCCGAATTTAAAAAACCCGTTTTTAGGGGTGCATTACACCAAGACCGTGACAGGGGACATTAAGATCGGGCCTACGGCCATCCCGGCTTTTTGGCGTGAAAATTACGGGGCCGCAAGCGGCTTTTCGGCCCAAGAGATGGCGGAGGTGTTGTTTTTCGAATCCAAGTTATATCTGACCAATGCCTTTAATTTCCGTTCCCTGGCCCATGAAGAAATGCGTAAATACAACAAGGAGTATTTTATTTCCCTGGCCGCTTCCATGGTCCGGCATATCGACCCGCAAGGGTTTACGGAATGGACCAAGCCCGGCATCCGGGCGCAGCTTTTGGACAAGCAAGAGCTCAAGCTCGTCCAGGATTTTGTGGTGGAGGGCGACCACAAAAGCATCCATGTCCTTAATGCCGTGTCTCCGGCCTTTACCTGCGCCTTTCCGTTTGCCAGGTATGTCGTGGACCAATACGTTATATGAAATCACCTCTTAAAATAGCTTCCCGTTCGAGTCCGCTTGCCCTCGTGCAGATCGACGAGATCATCCGTGATTTAAAGGCCCTGGGCAGGTCGGTGGATTATGAAATTCTAAAAATCCAGACCGCCGGAGACATGGACAAGACCACGCCATTGACCCAAAGCTCCGACGATTTTTTTACCGACGCCATTGACCAGGCCCTGCTGGCAGGCCGGGCAGATATCGCCGTGCACAGCGCCAAAGACCTGCCGCAACATTTGAATGAAGGCTTAAAGATTTTCGCCCTGACCAAAACTCTCGATGACAAGGACGCCTGGGCAGGCCGGGTGCATTGGAAAGACCTGCCGCCCAATCCAACGATCGGCACCAGCAGCCTCCTGCGTCAGCAACAGTTCTTGGGGCTGCGTCCCGATGCCAGGATCGTTCAAATCCGCGGGACCATTCAGGAGCGTCTGCAATTAGTCAACAAAGGTGAGGTGGATGGCATTATTGTGGCGGCTTGCGCCCTCAAACGCCTGGGACTGCAGAAGGAAATCAAGGATGTTTTTCCCTGGGAGGGCATGCCTTTGCAAGGCCAGCTGGCCGTGGTGGGCCGCCGCGGCGATCAGGAATTGGAACAACTATTTGGCGTGATGGATGTCCGCCGCCAATACGGCAAGGTCACGCTGGTCGGAGCAGGCCCCGGCGACCCGGAATTGATGACCGTCAAGGGACTAAAGTGCCTTGCCCAAGCGGACTGCGTATTTTACGATTATCTGCTGGATGTCTCTTTATTAAAGCATGCCCCCCAAGCCGAGCATATTTATGCGGGCAAACGCAAAGGCGAGCATTCGCTTTCCCAGGCAGACCTTTCGAGGCTGCTTAAAGAAAAAGCTTTTGCCGGCAAAAGGGTGGTGCGTCTTAAAGGGGGAGACCCTTTGGTCTTTGGCCGCGGGGCTGACGAGATCCAATACCTGCGTTCCTACCATATCGAGGTTGATGTCATTCCGGGCATCAGTTCGGCCACCGGCATTCCTTCTTCGCTGGGCATTCCTTTGACCGCTCGCGGGATTTCTTCGTCGGTTGCCTTCCTGACCGGCCATGAAGAAGACGAGAATAAAGACCATCCCAGGCAGGTCGCTGTCCCCGAGGCGGACACCCTTGTTTTTTTCATGGGGCTGACCAAATTAAACGTGATCGTGCAATCATTAAAAGAATCCGGCCGGCCGCTGACGACACCGGTCATGATCGTTGCCAACGGCACCAGGCCCGGGCAACAGATCGTCCAGGGTACGCTTGGGACAATAGAAGATTCGGCCCATGTCCATGGTTTAAAGCCTCCCGCGCTTATTATCGTCGGGAAAACCATTGAATTTTATAAGTCCGACGGGAAAAAGATTTTCCTGCATTGCGGAACGCACCCTCAAAGCTACAGCCGTTTGGGCACCATTGTGCATTGGCCCATGATCGATATCAAGCCTGCGGCTTTAAGCAAGGCCCAACAACAAGCTCTGCAGCAGGCTTTTGAATCCGCGGACATCATTGTGTGTACCAGCTGGTATGCGGGAGAGAATTTTGTCAATGCGATGAGGGCCGTTGATCCTCAGGCCGATCTTTCAGGCAAGGCTTTTGCCGTCATCGGCCGGCGCACAGCAGGCGCCTTGCAGGAACACGGCATCAAGTCCGCCGTTGTCTCCCGGGAGGAGACCGCGCAAGGACTGTTTGAAACCATGAGGCGGCATTGGGATTTGAAAGGCAAGCGCATTTTGTTTCCGCGTTCCAATTTGCCCAACCCGTTTTTAAAAGAAGCGCTGGCGGCCCAGGGGGCGCTGGTCACGGAAATAACGATTTATGAAAACACCAAACCCGCCCGGCGTGATTTGCCGTCCATGGACATCGAAGGCGTTATTTTCACCAGCCCTTCAACAGTAAGGAATTTTCTGGCGGATTATGGTAAAATACCGGACTCCTGGCAGGTCCTGGCCAAGGGGCCGGTCACTTTAAAAACATTACAGGAAGAAGGGTACCATCATGCCTCATCGTTATCGTAGATTAAGGGCCTCCGCCGCCATCCGCGGGCTTGTGCGCGAAACCCACCTTTTGGCCGACGATCTGCTGCAGCCTTTTTTTGTGATCGACGGCAAAAATAAAAAAGAGCCCATCGACGCCATGCCGGGCGTTTTTCGTTATTCCGTCGATCTATTGCTCAAGGAGATCGCCGCCTGTGTGCGCCTGGGAGCAAAAGGCGGGATACTTTTCGGCGTGTCCCGTCACAAGGACAATACCGGTAAATATGCCTATGCCGCCAACGGCCCGGTGCCTTGCGCCATTAAGGCCATCAAGAAACATTTCCCGCAATTTTTTATTGTGACCGATGTTTGCCTTTGCGCTTACATGGGCCATGGCCATTGCGGCATCGTTGAGGCCCAAAAGATCAACAATGATAAAACCCTGCCGGTGTTGGCCAGGATGGCCTTATGCCATGCCCAGGCCGGGGCCGATATGGTGGCCCCGTCGGACATGATGGATTTTCGCGTGGCTGCCATCAGGCAGGCCCTGAATAAGGAAAATTTTCAGGACGTGGGTATATTGTCCTACGCGGTCAAATATGCTTCGGCCTATTACGGCCCCTTCCGTGAGGCCGCGCATTCGGCGCCTGGCTTCGGCGACCGCAGGAGTTACCAGATGGATGCCGCCAACAGCCGGGAAGCTCTTAAAGAAGCCCTGCAGGATCTGGACGAAGGCGCGGACATGGTGATGGTCAAACCGGCGCTGGTTTATTTGGACATCGTCTCCCTGCTGCGCCGGAAATTGAATGTGCCCATCGTGGCCTATAATGTGAGCGGAGAATACGCCATGGTCAAGGCCGCGGCCCAAAACGGCTGGATCGATGAGAGATCATTGGTGTTGGAAACATTGACTTCCATCAAGCGCGCCGGGGCGGACATCATCATTTCCTACCACGCGAAGGCGGCCCTCGAATGGCTTCGATGAATACGGCCCAAAAAGTCATGGTGGGCGGCGTCAACAGTCCGGTGCGCGCTTTCAAGGCCGTGGGCGGAAACCCCCTGGTGATGGCCCAAGGCCGGGGCAGCAAACTTTTCGACATCAATGGCCGCAGTTACACCGATTATTGCCTTTCCTGGGGCGCATTGATCCTGGGCCACGCCCATCCTGATGTCACGGCGGCCGTATGCAAAGCGGCCCGAAAGGGCACCAGTTTCGGCACCACAACCTCGCCTGAGATCGAAATAGCCCGGTTTATCGTCAAGCATGTGCCGTCGGTGGACATGGTGCGGTTTGTCAATTCAGGCACCGAAGCCACGATGAGCGCGGTGCGCTTAAGCAGGGGTTTTACTAAGCGCCGCAAGATCATCAAGTTCGACGGCTGTTACCACGGCCACAGCGACGATCTTTTGGCCGTGGCAGGTTCAGGGGTGGCTTTTCTGCCGGCCTCATCAAGCCAGGGAATTCCGAAAGCCCACATGCAAGACACCTTAAGTCTGCCTTTTAATGATACGCAGACCCTGCAGCATACCATTGAACGCCATCATGCGGACCTTGCCTGCGTCATCGTAGAGCCTGTGGCCGGCAATATGGGCGTCATCAATCCGCACCTTGATTTCCTTAAAACCTTACGTGCCCTGACCAAAAAATACGGCATTGTGCTTATTTTTGATGAAGTGATGTGCGGGCTGCGTTCCGGTCTTGGCTGTGTCCAGGCCGATCTGGGGATCATTCCCGATCTTACCTGTCTGGGCAAGATCATCGGCGGCGGGTTCCCGGTCGGGGCGTATGGCGGAAGAAGGGACATCATGAAGTGCCTTTCGCCTTTGGGCGGCGTTTATCAGGCCGGCACCTTTTCAGGTACGCCTGTTGTCATGCAGGCAGGCCTGGCCGTTTTAAAGAATTTGACCCCTAAGATGTATAAAGATCTTAACACCATCTGTGATGATTTTGTCGGGCGGACAAACCTTGTTTTGAGGCGGGCTAAGGTAAAAGCCCATCTGGTCAATTATAAAAGCATGATCAGCATCCGTTTTTCGGATAATCCTGTTGATAATTATGCCCAAGCCAGGCAGGCTTCGTCCGATAAACTTTATGCGAAATTGTTCCATCATTTATTGCGCCGCGGGATCTATCTTCCCCCGGCGGATTTGGAATCTTTCTTTGTTTCCAGCCGCCACTCGCTGAAGGACATCAATGCTTTGGGCCGGGCCCTTCAGGACTTTTTTACCGGCCGGCGTTAATATTTTAAGCCTCTTTTGAATTTTGAATGGGTGCTTACGGGTATTGATGAGCGGGTGGCGGCGAGCTGGTGTTGTCGAGCGCACGCTGCCTGTTCCGTACAGCGCATCAGGGAAACCACTTTTCAATACGGCTATTGGACCCGCACCCATCAAAGGAGCACGACAATACCAGCGAGTCGCCAGGACCCGCCTAGATTAAGCATAGTTATCCATTCAAAATTCAATGGATCCTATTTTAAGATATTTTTCCCAAACCCTTTCTTTTTGGCGGTCTTTTTGTTATCCTTATAGAAGAGGCCCTGAATCGGCCTAAAGCCTATGTTCAATCCCATGAGAAATAATGAGCAGCGCAGCCAACCGCGTGTCACCCTGGAGTTGCCCGTTACCGTCAGCATCGGATCGCAGCTGAGCGTCAAAGGCCAGCTTAAAGACCTTGCCGTCAACAGCGCCTTCATCAAGATCAAAAACAGCATTTATTTGAATGTTAACGATGAGATAGGGCTGGCCATTTCAGATTTGCCGGATGATCCTGATGCGCAGATCCAGGTGACCGCCCGGATCTCCCGTATCGTGCCGGGGGAGGGTTTTGCCGTTTATTTTACCGGAGTAGATGAAGAATCCTTAAAGTACATCAAGAAATTCCTTCCCAAAGATCAATAATCAGGACAGCCGTTCATCACCATGCACAAACGCATTTCAATCATCGGCGGGGGAATATCGGGCCTGGCTGTTTTGCATTATTTGAAACAGCGCTTCGGGGACGATGCCGATATCTCTCTTTTTGAGAAAGAAGCGTCCGCCGGCGGCACAGTCCGCAGCCTGAAAAAAGATTCCTTCCTCTTTGAATGGGGGCCTGACGGGTTTTTGGACAATCAACCCGTTACGTTGGAGCTTATCGCGCAACTGGGTCTGGAAGACCGGCTCATCGGGGCCAGGCCTGAGGCCGCCACGCGTTATATTCAAATCGAGGGAAGATTATATCCTGTCCCCTTGGACCCTGTTGGTTTGATGCGTTCGCGGTTATTGTCCTCCCATGATAAATGGTCCTTGATCAAAGGCCTGTTCAAAAGAAATATTTCCACCGACGTCTCCATCTATGATTATGTCAGCCGGCGCTTTTCTTGCGGGATCGCCGAGGCCCTGGTCGATCCTTTCATCAGCGGGATTTATGCCGGGGACATCCGGCGGCTGCATATGTCCGCTTTTCCTAAATTCAAAGGCCGGAAGTTCAAAAAGAGCCGCATGTGTTCTTTTAAAGGGGGCATGGGAGAGATCATCGAAGCCCTGGCTGACCGTTATAAAAATTGTATTCAAACAAGCTCGCCCGTAGCATCAATCCCGCCCGATATGGACATTACGGTTGTGGCGACACCTGCTTACGCCGCGGCCAGGATCGTTAAAAACGTCAATCCTGACCTGGCCCAAATCCTTGGCCTTTTCCCCTATGCGCCGGTGGCGGTGGCGGGCCTGGCCTTTAAACGCGATTCTTTCAAAAAAATTCCTGACGGCTTCGGATACCTGGTCCCTTCCAAGGAGCATAAAGAGATTTTGGGAGTGCTCATCGAAAGCAATGTATATTCCCATCGGGCGCCGGAGGGCCATGTGATGCTGCGTGTCATTCTGGGAGGCATGCATCATCCCCAGACCATCAACGACGCGCAAGAGAGGGTCCTTGTCAAAGCAGTCAAAGAGATCGATTCTGTTTATGGGCTGGTTTCCAATCCCATTGAAGGTTTTGTCAAATTTTGGCCCCAGGCCATCCCGCAATACGAAATAAATTATCCGCAAAACAGGCGCTCCATTGCCCTGGAATGCGCCAAAACGCCGGGACTGCATTTATGCGCCAATTATTTGGACGGTATTTCCTTCAACGACTGCATTGCCGCTGCCAGGTCACTGGCGCTTGCTATATAGCCCATCTGGTGAGATAATATATCCATGATCTCTCCTTCAGAAGCGCACAGGCTTATCTTGAATGCGGCCAGACTTTTTCCTGTAGAAACAATTCCTTTGACAAAAGCGGTGGGACGCGTTTTGCGTGAAGACATTAAAAGCGACCGCGACCAGCCGCCTTTCAGCAAAAGCCTGATGGACGGCATTGCAGTTTCTTATGAAGCCTGGATAAAAGGGCAAAGAAAATTCAATATCGAAGCCGTGGTCGCGGCAGGGGTGTCGCCCAAGCCTTTAAAAAAGCCTTCAGGCTGTGTGCGCATCATGACCGGGGCCGTTGTTCCCAAAGGCTGTGACTGTGTTGTCCCGGTGGAGCAGGTCCAGGTGGATGAAAATTTCGCCCTGTGCAAAGACTGGACCATGATCAAAAAACACCAATTCATCCGCTCCCAGGCTTCCGACGGTAAAAAAGGGGACATTCTGCTTAAATCCGGCAGGCGGCTTTGGGCGCCTCATATCGGCATTGCCGCCGGTGTCGGAAAATCCAGGATCAAGGTCAGCCGCCTGCCGGCCATTGCGGTTGTGGCCACAGGGGATGAGCTGGTGGACATCCATCGCCTTGTCAAGCCATACCAGACCCGCCTTTCCAATTCCTACGCGCTGCAAGCCTTGCTGGACCAGGCCCAGTTGGGAGAGGTAAAAATTTTCCACCTGCGCGACAATGAAAAGCTCATGCGGCAGGGCATCAAGGATATTTTAGGCAAATTCGATTGCATGATTTTAAGCGGGGGAGTGTCCATGGGAGAATTTGATTATGTCCCCCGTGTCCTGGAGCAGTTGGGGATCAAACAATCCTTTCATAAGGTTTCCCAGAAACCCGGCAAACCTTTCTGGTTCGGGGTCTCCAAAAACGGCAAGGCCATTTTCGCCCTGCCGGGCAATCCGGTCTCCACCCAAATTTGCGCCTACCGCTATGTCATCCCGTATTTAAAAAAGACCGTGGGGCTCGAGGTCAAACAGGAATTCATTTCCGTCCTGGACAAAGTCAACATCCAATCCGACCTGACGCATTTTTTGCCGGTGGCCCAGGGGCATTTAGTCGCGATCAGCGGGTCCGGTGATTTTGCGGCCCTGGGAGAGGCCGACGGGTTTATTGAATATGAAAGCTACAAATCACAAACTCTTTGGCCTTATTTTAGCTGGCGGGTATAGCACGCGCATGGGGCGGGACAAGGCCCTGCTTTCCTTTCACGGCAAACCTCAGGTGGAATACGTTGGCGGCCTCCTGCAACAATTCTGCAAAAAAGTTTTCCTGTCGAAAAGGGCCGACCAGCCGCCGTACAAGGCCTTTGACTCCATCGATGATGCTCCTGAATTTTCCGGCCAGGGCCCTTTAAGCGGGATTTTATCTGCCATGAAGGAATACCGGGGCCATGACTGGCTGGTTATGGCCTGTGATCTGCCCCTGGCGGGCGAGGAAGCGGTCCGAACGCTTCTCGCCGGCCGGGACCGCAGCAAAACAGCCACGGCTTTTATCAGCACCCATGACCAATTGCCTGAACCTTTATGCGCCGTTTGGGAAGGGCATGCCTACGCCGCCATCTTAAAATCATTCAACGAAGGCATTCATTGCCCGCGCAAAATCCTGCTCAAAAGCGATGCCGCTTTGGTCAGCCAAACAAATCCGCATTGGCTGGACAACATCAACACCCTTAAAGAGTACGAAGCATTAATAAAGACCGCGCCGTTTGTTTTTTCCCGTTAAATCGTATATACTTACATTTAGGATGCTTGATCGATAATAGCAAACCCCGCGTAAGCGGGGGACGCAAAGCTATAGGGTCCTTTTGAGGGATAGGACAGCCTGGCCGCCGAAATAAGCTTCGAAGACCACGCCCTATTCCTTAAATCAAGCAGTTTAAGGGATAGGTTTTTTATTTAATGGGCATCCCTGGAGGGAGGGGCGCTTGATGAATAAAATACTGATCGTTGATGAAAAAGAAGCCCTTGCCCGCCAAATTGAAGAGCGTCTTTCTTCGACAGGTTTTGAAATTCTTTATGCGCCGGACGGCCTTTATGGTTTCCAGATGGCCAAGGACAAAACCCCGGATCTGATCATCACCGACGCCTCGATCCCCATGATCAGCGGTTATGAGTTATGCAAGGCGATCAAGCTTGATAAAGACACCCAATCCATCCCCATCGTGGTCATGACGGAAAAACACCGCATGGAAGAAGCCTTCATGTTTTTGGGCGTCAAAGATTTTCTGGAAAAGCCCGTTAACATGGATGAATTGGAGAAAGTCGTGAGGAACAAACTCCAATTTTCCAGGATCATGCAATTGCAAAGGTCCAAGGTCCTGGTGAGCGGCAACCCGGAAGTCCTGTCAGTTTGCGAAAAACTGCTTAAACACGACAAGTATTGGATGGGGTGTTTTTGTGATAATGGCGATTCCTGTCTGGAATTGGCCGCCAGGTATTCCCCGGATGTCATCCTGGTGGATATCCTCAAGCCGGGCATGACCTCCGATGAGGTGATACGCCAGCTTAAAACACTGCCGGGACTGAAAAATAGCGTTATTCTGGCCTATTACTCCCTCTCCGGGCAGAACAAGGACTATATTGCCGTCCAGGTCCAAATGATGGAAGTCCAATACATGAAAATCCTGGCGCTCGAAGCGGGCGCCAAGGAATATCTGGGGGCCTTAAATCCCGATACCTTCCTGAAACTCATCAATATCTACCGCAGGGAATTTAACTTTATCATTTAAAATTTGCGTGGTTTGGGATATTTTGTTAATATTCCTTTTATGTTAGTTGTTGGTGTAAGCCACAAAACAGCGCCTATTGGGGTCCGGGAAAAGTTTTTCTTAAATCCTTCCCAGCAGGACTTGCTCCTGAGTGAACTGAAAAATCATCCCCAGATCACGGAAGGTTTTGTCCTTTCGACCTGCAACCGGACCGAGGTCTATCTGAAATGCCTAAATGAGGATGTCGGCCCTTCCTTTGTTGTGGCGCTTATCGCCAAGGTCAAAAAGATCAATTTTGATTTTGATACAGGCCTTTATGTTTATTCCTATGAAGGGCCCGGGGCCCTGGACCATCTTTTAAGGGTGGCCTGCGGCCTGGAGTCCATGGTGTTGGGAGAAAAGCAGATCCTGGGGCAGGTCAAGCTGGCGGTGGAGCGTTCACATGGGGCAGGCACCCTGTCGCGTTATTTCAATATCCTGACCAATGTGGCCATCCGCGCTGGCAAAAAGGCCCAAAACGAAACCCAAATCAGCCACGGCGGATCTTCCGTTTCCTGGGCGGCCGTGAAAATGGCTGAAAAAGCCCTTGGCGATCTTAAGGGAAAATCCGTGCTGGTCATCGGCGCCGGAAAAATGGGAGGGATCGCCCTCGAACATCTTCAGGGGCTGGGTGTCAAAAAAATATTTTTAATGAACCGTACAGGCGAAAAAGCGGAGGCCCTGGCCGCCAAATACAACGGCATCCCGTCTTCTTTTTGGAACATCAGGGAGATTTTAAGCGAAGCGGACGTTTGCTTTTGCGCCGTGGGCGCCCCGCATTATATTCTCGACAAAGAAAAGATCGCCGATATCGCATCACAGCGCGGCGGGCGATTGCTCGTCTTGATAGACATTTCCATGCCGCGCAACATCGACCCTGAAGTCGGGAAGCTTGCGGATGTCCATTTAAGCGCCATTGATGATCTGCAGGTTGTTTTGGACAACAACATGAAAAAACGCAGCCAGGCCGTGCACCAGGTTGAGGATATTATCCGCCAAAAAATCACCGAGTTCAAAGTCAAGATCGCCAAATTGGAACATACGCCCGGCACCGATTTTTATGAGCATCGGCGAATGCCCGGCTAGAGGGCCAATCTAAGGATATCGACAGAACAATATGACAGCCGGGATCATTTTAACAGTCTGGGGCCTTCTTCTTATATTAGGAGGCTTTCTGGGGTTTAAAAAGGGGAGCAAGGTCTCGCTCATTGCGGGCGCCTCATGCGGCATCCTCGTCTTTCTCGGTATTTGGATATTGAGTTTCGCGCCCAAACCGGGCTGGGTATTTTTGAGTTGTTTGAATTTCTTGTTGTCTTTGAACTTTCTTTCCAGGCTCCTTAAAACCAAAAAATTCATGCCTTCCGGCATGCTTTTAATTCTCACCCTGGCTGTGTTGATTTTCTGCCTGGCCGGACTTAAGTGAACACATGCCTAAAAAGCCGGCTGATGAACGCCCCCAATTTTTTTTAATGTCACAAGGCTGGAACATCGCCATCGCCATCCTGGTATTGGTGCTGTTAGGCCATTGGATGGACGAAAAATTCCACACCGCGTATCTTTTTACGGCGGCAGGGGCGCTGTTGGGGGTCTTGTATTCTTTATATGAAATTTGGCGGATGTTGAAATAATTTACGTAGTAATACTGATTGCGCAAACTCCCGAAAGGTTTAGACTAAAAAAGTATTCAAGTTCGGCAAAGCTGTCGATCCCAACAGGACAAAGATGCCCTCAGTGTTTCCGCTTTGGCGGCCAGACCCTGGGGGCCTTTTATTTAATAAAGTTTTAATGTTTTATGGCTAAAAACTTGCGCTGTTTTAACTTATCGTTTATCATATCAACATCATGTTCCCCACATTTAATTTAAGCGACTATATCATGCATCACATCGTCAATTCCCATGAGTGGCATATCCCGTTCTTTGGCGCTGTGGGGCTTGGCGGTTTTTTGACCATGCACGCCTTGATGATGTTCATCGGCACGGCCCTCGTACTGATTTTGTTCCTGGTGCTTTACCGCAAAGACGAACGCGTGCCCGCAGGCCTTACCAATTGCCTGGAGATGTTTGTGGTTTTTATCCGCGATGAAGTCGCCATCCCGAGCCTCGGGGAAAAAGACGGTCTGTTGTTCACCCCGATGCTATGCACGCTTTTTTTCTTTATTTTGGTCCTTAATCTCCTTGGACTTATCCCGCTTTTCGAACCTGCTACGGCCAACATCAATGTGACAGGGCCGCTGGCCTATCTTATCCTGGTTTTGATGGTTGTCGGCACTCTTGTACGCAACGGTCCCAAAGGCATATGGCATGCCATGATCCCCTCGACCTTGCCCAAGCTTCTTATCCCTTTTTTTTTGGTCACGGAGGTCGTGAGCATATTAGTGCGCACCGTCGCCCTGGCGATACGGCTTTTCGCGAACATGATAGCCGGCCACATGGTGATTTTGTCTTTTCTGGGACTGGTGGTCCTGTTCGGCTGGTGGGCCATGCTGGCCCCGGTGGTTGCCGTATTTTTTTACTGCCTGGACATTTTTGTGGCCTTTTTGCAGGCTTATATATTTATTTTGCTGTCTGCCGTATTTATCGGGCAAATGTACCATCCGGAACATTGAAACGGGGTTTAAACACAGCATAAGAAAGGTCGCTTCTCTGAATAAAATTAAGGTAGCGGCACAAACCGGGAATTAAATTTATTAACCTTAAGGGAGGAAGTTTTTATGAATCCACAATTATTGCATTTAGGGGAGATTTCCGCAGGGGCGGGTCTCGGGCTTTCCGCCGTCGGTGCGGGTATCGGGGTGGGACTTATCTTTGCGGCAGCCATCCAGGCCATCGCCCGCCAGCCGGAATTGACCAATAAATTGCAGACCCTGATGTTCATCGGCGCAGCCATTGTCGAAGGGGTGGCGTTTTTCTGCGCCATTATTTGTTTTTTAGCCATCAAATAAAGGTCCATTATGTCCGATACCACCGCGCATACACAAGCCCCTTCGGGCGGCCACCAGCAGACGGGGATCCTGACGCCGGATGCGACCCTGTTGACCTTGACCTGGGTGACCTTTTTTGTGCTGATGTTCATCCTGCATAAATTCGCCTGGAAACCCATACTTGCCGGCCTTAAAAAACGCGAAGATTACATCCGCAAGTCCGTTGAAGATGCGGACAAGATCACCCGGCAGCTGGCCGAGATTGAACAAGACAAGACCAAGATACTTAACGAGGCCAAGGATAAGGCCAATGCCATCATCGAACAGTCCCGCAAGATGAGCCATGAGATGGCCATGCATGTTGAGGCCGGCGCCAAAAAGAACGCCGAGGAGATCATCAACAGCGCCCGTCAGGAACTGGCCGGGGAGCGCGAGCGCGTCCTGGTCGCTTTGAAAAAAGAGAGCGTCCAGGCGGCCGTGTCTTTGTCTGAAAAGATCCTCAAGGAAAATCTCGATACCGAAAAGAACCGGAAATTGATCAACGACGCCATTAAGGACATTGAACCGTCATGAGCCGGACTGCTGACCGTTATGCCAAAGCCATTTTTGAATTGGCCCGGGAACAAAACATCCTTGAAGCTGTGCAGGAATCCATGACTGAGATAAGAACGCTTATCATCACCTTGGAGGGTTTCCGGAGGTTTTTGGGCAATCCCTTGCTTTCTTACGAGGAACGCCGCGCTGTCCTGACCAGCCTCTTCGAGGGAAAAATCCCCGAGTTGGCCTTAAGGGCCCTTTTATTCATCACGTATAAGAACCGTTTGCCCATCTTGAGGGACATCATCGAATCTTTTGACAGCTTATACCTGGCCGGCACCGGCACGATCAGGGCCTATATCAGGACGGCATTGCCCATTACGGACCAGGACAAAGCCTTGATCGACGGGCAGCTGCATGATAAATTCCGCCAACGGATGCTGACCCGCTGGTCCGTGGACGGCTCGCTCATAGGGGGCTTTAGGATTTTTATTCAAGGAGTCATTTACGATTATAGTTTTAAGAACCAGTTGAACCATTTCTTGCAACTATAGGAACAAAGCGCAGCATAAAGTAAACCTTACAACAACCCCTAACAGAGAGTTCATATGCCTCAACAATTGAATCCCGATGAAATATCCGCCATCCTCAAACAGCAATTAAGCCATTTTACAGCCAAGGTGGAGACCTTTGAGGTGGGCACCGTGCTTAATGTCGGTGACGGCATCGCGCGTGTCTACGGCCTTTCCAATGTCATGGCCGGTGAGATCGTGCAATTTACCAACGGCATCAAGGGCCTGGCGCTTAATCTGGAAGAAAGCAATGTGGGTGTGGCCATTTTCGGATCGGACGCCGATATTAAGGAAGGCGATGAGGTCAGGCGCACGGGCAAAATTGCCTCCGTGCCTGCGGGGGACGGTCTTTTGGGCCGCATTGTGGATGCTCTGGGGGCTGCGGTTGACGGCAAACCGGCTTTCACTTCCAATGTCCTGCAGCCCATTGAAGTCAAGGCTCCCGGCATCATCGACCGCAAGAACGTGCATGAGCCATTGCAGACCGGCATCAAGGTCATTGATGCCTTGACGCCCATCGGCCGCGGCCAGCGCGAATTGATCATCGGGGACCGTAAAACGGGCAAGACCACTCTTGCCGTCGATACCATCATCAATCAAAAGGGCAAGGGCGTGTATTGCTTTTACGTGGCCATCGGCCAGAAAAGATCGACGGTGGTCCAGGTCTTTGAGACGTTGCGCAAATTCGGGGCCATGGACTACACGACCATCGTGGCAGCCACGGCTTCCGACCCCGCACCCATGCAATTTTTAGCGCCATATGCCGGCTGCGCCATGGCAGAGTATTACCGGGACAACGGTAAACATGCGTTGATCATCTACGACGATTTGACCAAACACGCCCAGTCCTACCGCCAGCTTTCGCTCTTGTTGCGGCGTCCGCCGGGCCGTGAAGCTTATCCCGGCGATATTTTCTATCTTCACAGCCGCCTCCTGGAGCGCGCGGCCAAATTGTCCGACAAAAAAGGGGCAGGTTCCCTGACGGCCCTGCCGGTCATCGAGACCCAGGCCGGGGACGTGTCCGCCTATATCCCCACCAATGTCATTTCCATTACCGACGGCCAGATTTTCCTGGAAGGCGACCTTTTCAATGCCGGCCAGCGCCCGGCCATCAATGCAGGGCTTTCGGTGTCACGTGTGGGCGGTGATGCCCAGGTCAAGGCCATGAAGCAGACCGCGGGGTCCCTGCGCCTGGAACTGGCCCAGTACCGGGAGCTCGCGGCATTTTCGCAATTTGCCTCAGACTTAGACCAGGCCACCCGCAAACAGCTCGACCGCGGCAGGAGATTGATGGAGATCATCAAGCAGGGCATCCATGTGCCGTTGCCGGTCGTTAAACAAGTCGCCATCATTTTTGCCGGGACAAACGGATTTCTGGACGATGTCCCGGCCAACAGGGTGTGCGATTTTGAAGAATTCCTCTCTGCCCAAATAGACACCCAATACCATGACTTTGTGCAGTTGTTCAATAAAACCATGACCATGACCGATGAAATCAAAGCGGCATTAAAGAAATTATTGGAAGAAGTTAAATCGTCATTTAAAATATGATCGGCATCAGAGAATTCAATAAAAAAATAGCCTCGCTGAAAAACACCCGCAAGATGACCAAGACGATGAAGATGGTCTCTGCCAGTAAATTCAAGCGGGCGCACAAGGCACAAGAGAGCGCGCAGGATTACGCCCAGAAACTGGGCAAATTAATGGAAAGCCTCTCCGGCGCAGGCCCCACCAACCATCCCTTGCTCAAAACCAAAAGGGCGGTCACCCGCAGTTTGATCGTTTTATTTACCTCCGACAAAGGCTTATGCGGGGGGTTCAATAATAATTTGATCCGAAAAACCCGGCACTGGATCTCGGACAATCCCTATAAGTACACCGTTATCGGGATGAGCTTTTGCGGCCGGCGCGGCTATATGGCTTTCCGCCGCAGTGCTAAAATCAGCAAATATTATGAGAACATCACGGCCAAGCCGGAATTTGAAGGGGCCTTGAAGGTGGCGCAGGAAATTACGGATTCCTTTATCAACAGCGAGTATGAAGAGATTTATCTGGCTTATAACCGTTTCGATGGGGCCATGACCCAGACCCCGGTGATCGAAAAGATCCTGCCATTGGATGCGTCTGTTTTCAGCAAATCCGAGGCCCCCCTGAAATCCAAAGGGCCGCGATCGATGGATTATACGTATGAACCCGAAGAAAAGGAGATCCTGTATTTTTTGATACCGAAATTCCTGAACTTTAAGATTTTTTATACGTTACTGGAAAATGCGGCCGGGGAACACGGGGCGCGCATGACCGCCATGGACAAGGCTTCCCAGAATACCGGCGAACTCATCGACCGCTATACGCTCTTGCGCAACCGCGCCAGGCAGGCGGCGATCACGAATGAATTGATCGAGATCATTTCAGGAGCGGAAGCTCTCAAATAAGAAAGGTGCTCTATGGATCAGACCAATAAAAAACTTACCGGCAGGGTCGTTCAGGTGTTGGGGGCCGTCGTGGATGTTTATTTCCCGATGGAAGGGTTGCCCCGCATCGAAACGGCGTTAAAGACGACCAATTCGTTTATCAGCGACACGCCCAATAACCTGACCCTGGAAGTGGCCCAGCATTTGGGGGACGATCTGGTGCGCACCATTGCCATGGACACCACCGAAGGCCTGGTGCGCGGCCAGGAGGTCATCAATACCGGCGAAGAATTGCTGATGCCTGTCGGTGAGGGGACGCTTGGAAGGGTCATGAATTTGCTCGGCGAGCCCGTGGACGAAGCGGGCCCGGTCAAAGCGACCAAACATATGCCGATCCACCGTCCGGCGCCGGAGATCGACCAGCAGGATACCACCAACGCCATCCTGGTGACCGGGATCAAGGTCGTTGATCTCCTGGCCCCTTACCGCAAGGGCGGAAAAATCGGCCTTTTCGGCGGGGCGGGCGTGGGGAAAACCGTCATCATCCAGGAGTTGATCCACAATATCGCCAAGGAACACGGCGGCTATTCCGTGTTTGCCGGAGTGGGGGAACGCACCCGCGAAGGCACCGCCCTTTTCAGGGAAATGAAGGAAGCCGGTGTTCTCGACAAGACTTCCCTCGTCTACGGCCAGATGAACGAGCCGCCGGGGGCGCGGGCCCGCGTCGCCCTCTCCGCGCTGACCGTTGCCGAATATTTCCGCGATGAAATGCACCAGGACGTTCTTTTGTTCATCGATAATATTTTCCGTTTCACCCAGGCCGGTTCCGAGGTCTCGGCCCTTCTGGGCCGCATCCCCTCGGCGGTAGGGTATCAGCCCACCCTGGGCACCGACATGGGGGAGCTGCAGGAGAGGATCACCTCCACCAAGAACGGGTCCATCACCTCTATACAGGCCATTTATGTGCCTGCGGACGATTATACGGACCCGGCGCCCGCAGCCACCTTCGCGCACCTGGACGCCACGACGGAACTTTCCCGTCCCATTGCCGAGCTGGGCATTTATCCGGCGGTCGATCCTCTCACTTCAACCTCGACCATCCTTAGCCCCGAGATCGTCGGCGAAGAGCATTACAAGACGGCCCGCCGCGTGCAGGAGATCCTGCAAAAATACAAGGAACTGCAGGACATCATTGCCATTTTGGGCATGGATGAACTCTCCGAAGATGACCGGCTGACGGTCGAACGCGCGCGCAAGATCCAAAAGTTCCTTTCCCAGCCCTTCCATGTGGCCGAGCAGTTTACGGGCATCAAGGGCAAGTACGTGCCTCTCGAGGACACCATCCGTTCCTTCAAAGAGATCCTGGAAGGCAAGCACGATGATATCCCCGAGCAGGCTTTTTACATGGTGGGGGACATCAGCGAGGTTGCAGCAAAGGCCAAGACCTTATAATATTATGAGCTTTAAACTGTCCATAGTCGCGCCCAGCGGCAAAATTTTTGAGAACACGGTCGATTCTGTTGCGCTTCCCGGCGCCGAAGGCGCATTTGAAGTCTACAGCATGCACACGCCCCTCATATCGACTTTAAAAGCAGGGCGCGCCCGGGTGCGCCGCGGGGACAAAGAAACCGCTTATGAGATCACCAGCGGTATCCTCGAAGTCGACCTCGAACACAACGTGACCTTATTGGCCGATCAGGCCACACCGGTTCAATGAAGAAGCTCAGCGAGAAAGTGCTTTATGAAGGCCAGTGGCTTGCCGTGCATCAAACGGTCTACCGGACCAAACACGGCCTGCAATTGACCTGGGAAACGGTCCACCGCCGCCGTTCGACCGTGGGGGTCGTGGTTGTTGCCAGGCTCATGCCTTCCGGGCGTTTTATCCTCATCAAACAGTACCGTCCGGCCATCGACGGATACATCATTTCCTTTCCGGCAGGGCTTGGGCAAAATGATCCCAACCATGCCCTGGTGGAATTAAAAGAAGAGACCGGTTATACGGGAACGATCAAGGTTGTCAGCCCCGTGGTAAAAACCGGATCATCGATGATCAATGATAATGCCAGGATCGTTTATGTCGAAGTCGACGAGTATGCGCCGGCCAACCAAAACCCCGTGCAAACCCTGGAGGATGCCGAAGACATCGAAGTCTGCCTGGTGGCCAAAGATGACGCCGAAAACTTCCTGCTCAAGCAGATAGAACAGGGTATAAGCGTGTCGGCCAATTTGTGGTACGTTTTTGGTATGGGACAATGGATAGTTTAGAAAAGGAAAAAAACAATGAAAACAATATTGGTATTTATTTTCAGCCTCTGCCTTGCCACCTGTGCTTTTGCCGATGGCTCCATTACGGGTACGGTCAAATATGAAGGGATGGTTCCCCCTAAAAGATTTATCCCCATGGAGGCCGACCCGGTCTGTTACGCGATCCATAAGGGCAATATTTATTTGCCGTCGCTTCTATTAGGGAAGGGCAACACCCTGGGCAATACGTTCGTGTTCATCAAAAGCGGCCTTAAGCAAAGCGTTTATCCGCCTCCGGCAAGGCCCGCGGTCATCAGTCAGGCGGGATGCGACTATCATCCCCATGTCATCGGGGTCATGGCAGGGCAGAAGGTCGAGTTCCTCAATCCTGACGGGACCCTGCACAATGTGCATGCCATGTGCAGGATCAATCCGCAATTCAACGCTTCCATGCCGCCTTTCCGCAAGGAAATGGAAGTGACGTTTAAAAAACCGGAATTCATGTTCCCCGTTCAGTGCGACGTGCATCCATGGATGCGGGCATGGATGGCGGTGATGCCGGACCCGTTCTTTGCCGTGACGGGACAGGACGGCAAATTTGTGATCAAAAACGTGCCCGACGGCACCTACGTCGTTGAGGCCTGGCATGAAAGGCTGGGCACAAAAACAGCGACAGTAAAGGTGGGGGGCAACTCCTCGCAAAAGATAGATTTTACTTTTTCCGAGACCAATTAGTGTTAAAATATTTCTAATTAGGGGGTTTTATGGGAATTAAGAATATTCACGTGCTTCTTATTGTTATTTCCATCCTGTTGTCCGTTGGTTTCGGATTTTGGGCGGTTTTCCATAACTATGCCGTATGGGGATATCTTTCGTTCATCATTGCAGCCGTTTTGATTGTTTACTGTGTTCAATTTATTAAAAAAATGAAAACTTTATGATAAGAAAAATAGCGTCCGACTGCCCCGCCCGCAGCTTTCGCGAACCGCTATCAGAGAGTTGATATGATTTTTTGCGCAGTCTGCTTCGGGGATCCCACCTCGCCCCTCACTCACGGATACAATTACGCGGTGATCACGTTATTGCTTGTTGTCACCGCTGTCTTATCGGCATTCGGCATGATGTTTTTGAATTTCCGTAAAAGAGAAAGAAATTTCATCCATAAAATAAAATAGAAATTAAATTTACCTTTCAAAGATTTATGGTATAGTTTAGGTTCTTAAGTTAAGGTCAAAAGGTCATTTTGGAGAACAAGCGATATGGGCGGTTCCCCCAATAGCGCTTCACATCACGAATCTTTTATCCGCAAGTATATTTTTTCCACAGACCATAAGGTCATTGCCATTCAATACCTGTTTTTAAGCCTGTTTTTTCTCCTTTTTGGCTTTTTGCTGATGCTTTTGATGCGCTGGCAATTGGCCTATCCCGGGCAACCCGTACCTTTTAATTTTATAGGAAAGCTGTTCGGCCAAAACAGTATGCCCGGCGGTGTCATGCTCCCTGAATTTTATAACCAGTTGGGGGCCATGCACGGGACGATCATGGTGTTTTTGGGGGTTGTCCCGCTGGGCTTCGCTGTTTTTGGAAATTATTTGATCCCTTTGCAGATCGGCGCCAGGGACATGGCCTTTCCACGGTTGAACATGTTCAGCTACTGGTCGTTTTTTGCAGGCGGCATGTTGATGCTCTCAAGCTTTTTTTGGCCGGGCGGCCCGGCCAGCAACGGCTGGACATCTTATGCCCCCTTGTCCGACATTGCGCATGACGGGCAGACCATCTGGCTTTTCAGCATGTTTATCATCATCGTGTCCTCGCTGCTTTCTTCCTTAAATTTTATTGTGACTATCTTTAACCTCCGGGCCCCGGGCATGACCTTCGAACGCCTGCCGTTCTTTATCTGGGCCCAACTGGTCACCTCCTTTTTACTGCTGTTAGCTTTCCCGCCGCTGGAAGGGGCCGCGTTTTTGCAATTGTGCGACCGCCTGCTGGGGACAAGCTTTTTTCTGCCCAGCGGCCTGTTTGTCAACGGCCAGGTCTACAATGTCAGCGGGGGAGGCAATGCGCTGCTTTGGCAGCATTTGTTCTGGTTTCTGGGCCATCCCGAGGTTTATGTCCTTATCCTGCCGGCCTTAGGCATCGTCACGGAAATCATCGCCAACAACACCAGAAAAAATATCAGCGGCTTTAACATGATGCGCGTTTCCGTCATCTTTTTGGGCTTTTTGTCATTTGTCGTCTGGTCGCATCACATGTACTTGACCGGCATGGGCACCGATATCACAGCCTTTTTCCAATTGACCACCATGATCATCTCGATCCCATCCATCATCATCGTTTCTGCTTTGTTCATCACCTTGTGGGGGGGATCCATCCGTTTTACCACTCCGATGATCTTTGCCCTTGCCTTTTTACCCATGTTCGGTATCGGCGGGTTGACCGGTTTGCCCCTGGGCCTGGCCGCCACCGACATCCCTTTGCATGACACCTACTATGTCATCGGGCACTTTCATTATGTCGTGGCCCCGGGCGTTATTTTAGGGCTTTTTGCCGGGATTTATTATTGGTTCCCCAAGGCCACGGGCCGAAAAATGAATGACCTCCTTGGCCATCTGCATTTTTGGCCTACCTTGATCACCATGAATTTCGTTTTTTTCCCCATGCTCATTCAAGGCCTGATGGGGGTCAACCGCAGGTTGTACGACGGGGGGGAGACTTATTTATTCATGCATAAAGTGCTTTATTGGAATGTGGTCATCTCCTGGGCGGCCTGGGTCCTGGCCCTGGCCCAGCTTCCGTTTATCTTCAACTTTTTTTACAGCATGTTCAAAGGCGAAAAAGTCCATTCGGACAATCCCTGGGAGTCCACCACGCTGGAATGGGCCACACCCACACCGCCTCCGCACGGAAATTTCACCAAACAGCTGACCGTGTATCGCGATCCCTACAGCTACAGCCTGGAGGGAGCGCCTAAAGATTACAGCCCACAATATCAGGAGGAGATTTAATTTGGAAGCCGCACATACCGAAGAATTTATCCCTTACATCGTTGAACCCCGCGAAGACACCGGCCTTTATAACGCAAAATTCGGCATCTGGCTTTTTTTGGCCTCAGAAGTGATGCTCTTCGGGTCTTTGTTTTCAGCTTACATCCTGCTGCGCGCAGGGTCTTTCAACTGGCCGGTGCAGTCCGACGTCCAGAACGTGCCTATCGGCGCCATCAACAGCATTGTCCTTTTGTCATCCAGCATATTTTTTATACGCGCCTGGGTCCACTTGAAAGCTGATAATATCGCCAAATATAAACAATTCATGCGTTTGGTGCTTTTGTTTGCTTTTATATTCCTGACGCTTAAAGGTTTTGAGTATTACCAGCATTTCAGCCATCATGAATACCCCAAAACAAATGTTTTTTTCGGCCTTTATTATTTAATGACAGGCCTTCATGCCTTGCATATTATCGGCGGAATTATTGTCAACAGCTTTTATCTTGGGCCCGGCATGCGCCTTAGGTCCACCAACAAACAATGGTTCATCAACCGCCTGGAAGTCGCCGGCCTTTATTGGCATTTTGTGGACTTAGTCTGGATATTTTTGTTCTCGACCCTGTACCTGCTCTAAATCTATGGAAGACCATTCGAATTCCGCAGACCTTAAAAGAGATATCCTGATCTATGGCGCCATCGTTGTCCTGACGGTCCTGATTGTGCTTATCAGCCGTTTTCATCTGGGCGTATTGGGAATTTTTATCATTGTGCCCATCGCCTGCACGGAAGCCGGGGTCCTGGCTTATTTTTTCATGCACCTTAGCGCCAAACAAAAAACTCTTCATATGCTTTTGTTGTTGACCATTGTCGTCTTTTTGTCGTTATTATTTTGGCCCGTGTGGGACATTCTTTATTCACCGAGAACGCCCAGCGCCTATACCACGAATTGATTATGGACAGCCTTTTACAAAAACTCCTTCCCATGCAGCCTTTAGCGTCGGTGGAAGGCCGTGCCAATGATACCCTGATGTATCTCATTCATGGGCTTATTCTTGTCCTTTTTGTGGGTTGGGCCGTTTATTTTATTACGGTCCTGATCAAATTCCGCCAGAGAAAAGGCGTTAAGGCCCGTGAAGTCCCTGTCGCGCATAAAATTTCAACGTCCGTTGAATGGACCGTGGCCTTTCTTGAACTTTTGCTTCTCTTTGCCTTCTCCATCCCTTTTTGGGCTGTGCACCAGGCGTCGATCCCTAAAGGCAAGAACATCCTGACGATCAAAGTGGTGGCCCAGCAATTCGCCTGGAACATCCATTATGCCGGCCCTGACGGGAGATTCGGCCATACCTCTGCCCGTTTCCTTAATGATAACCCCCTGGGGCTTGATCCCAGCGATCCTGACGGTAAAGACGACATCACCACCATGAACGAGATCTATCTGCCGGTCAATAAGCCTGTCATTTTCGACCTGACCAGCAAGGACGTCATCCACAGTTTTGGCATACCTGCGATGCGTGTCAAACAAGATGTCATTCCCGGCATGGTCACCCATGTCTGGTTTACCCCGGATAAGATAGGCCAATATGAAGTGGCGTGTTCCCAGTTGTGCGGCCCGGGGCATTACCGCATGAGGGGCATTATCCATGTTGTGAGCCAGGCCGATTTTGACCAATGGATACAGCAAAACAAAGGAATCCATGACTGATCATCATCCAACCCCAAGACCGGAAGAACCTGAGGATATCCAAAAGCGTAATTTTATAAAAACCCTGACTGTCGCGATTTTGGGATTTATAACGTTTTTCTTAACGCAGCCTTTTGTCACCTACCTGTTTCCGGTGGCTAAGGAGGGGACGAAGGAAAAATTTATCAAGGTCCCTAATTTCCCGGCCATACCTCTCGAAACGCCTACAAAAATGACCTTCGAATACATGGATGTGCAGGCCTACATCACCAGCAATGTTATTTATGACGTTTGGGTGGTCAAGCATGCCGCTGATAAAGCCTCCGTCTATAACCCCCTGTGCACGCATTTAAATTGCCGTTACACCTGGGTGGGAAGCCACCATGAATTTATGTGCCCCTGTCACGGAAGCATATTTAACATCAACGGCAAGGTCGTTGGGGGCCCCGCCCCCAGGCCTTTGGACACCCTTCCTTATAAAATTGAAGGGGGGGAGCTTTATGTCCATTGGGAATTGTTTAAAGCCGGCATCCCGCAGAAACTTGAGATTTAATGCGTCAAGGCGAACAAAGTAAAGGGCCGTCATGAGTAAGAAAAAATGGCTGCATCAGATCAAAGACTGGGTCGATGAACGCACCGGATTGATAAAGGCCGGCGCTGAATTCCTTCATGAAGAAATCCCCGGCGGCACCAGGTTTTCATACACCTTAGGCAGCGCCTGTTTATTTCTTTTGACCCTCCAGATCGTCACCGGCATCTGGCAGCTTTTTTATTATGTTCCGACCATTGATTATGCGTACTCCAGCTTAAATTACCTGCGCCTGCAGGTCCCATATGGGTGGCTCATCCACGGCATCCATTATTGGGGAGGGACTTTATTTACCATCGTCGTGGGATTGCACTGCCTGCGGGTTTTCATCTGGGGGTCCTATAAAAAGCCCCGGGAAATGGTGTGGCTGATGGGCATCGTGCTCATTATCCTGACGGCCCTGTTCATGTTCACCGGTCCGGTATTGCCCTGGGACAAAAACGGTTACTGGGCGGGGCAGGTGGGCATCGGCATCGCCGGCACCGTCCCTATCGTCGGTCCGCTGACGCAGATGCTGATGCAGGGCGCCGACAAGATGGGGCAAATGGCCTTATTGCGCATGTATGTCATGCATGTGGCGCTTTTGCCCGGCGCCATTGCCCTTTTTGTGATTTTGCATTTGGTGGCTTTCCGGAAATACGGTGAATCCGGGCCATGGGATAAAAAGAAGCGCGGAGGAGTCGGATATTTCTGGCCGGAACAGATATTCAAGGATGTGCTGGTTTCATTGTTGATATTCCTTTTGCTTGTTTACCTTTCCGCCTTTCATCCGGCGCCTTTTTCCGGTCTGGCCGACCCCATGGATACGCTTGTCACCCCTAAACCGGCCTGGAATTTTCTTTTCCTCTATCAATTGCTTAAATTGAAAATATTTTCAGGTCCTTTTGAACCATTGGGCACTGCCGGCATTCCCACGCTCTTTATCCTGCTTTTTGCTTCACTGCCTTTTGTGGACAAGAGTCCTGAACGCAATCCTTTTAAACGCGGCTTTGTCGTATTAAGCGGGTTTGCTTTTGTGGGCATGATCTTATATTTAACCTGGCTTGGTTATAGCTACACGTCTCCTGCCGTGGCAGCTCAAAAGGAACAGCCTAACCGCACCATGGTGACCCTTCACCATAAAACGCAACCCCCCATGGACCTTCAAGAAACCATGCTCCTTGCCAATGCCAATAAAAAATTGACAGGAAAGAAGTTATTCCATACCTTGGGATGTACGGAATGCCATACCATAACCGGCAAGCCCAGCAATAAGCAAGGCCCGGACCTTATCATGGCAAAATCCAACAATCGTACCCGTGCCTGGTTATATGAACAGATCGTTTCCCCTCAATCGCACAATCCCCGTACGATCATGCCGCCGTTTTCGGATTTAAGCCATAAAAATGTCGAGCTTTTGATTAATTTCCTGGACGGGCTGAAAGCCCCCAAGACGGCGGCGTTGCCGCCTCCGCCGCCGGCGTCGACAGCCGGAGGGACTGCGGCCGGCAAAGCAGCTGCCATTAAATACGGCGAACAACTTTTCAATACAGTGGGCTGTACTCAATGCCATACGATCCAGGGCCGGCCAAGCAACAAGGTAGGGCCGGATTTGATCATAGCCGTCAAAAAGAGCAATCCTTCCAAAGATTGGCTCAAGACCCAGTTGACAGATCCCCAAGCGCATAATCCCATGAGCATCATGCCTTCATTTTCCAGCCGCTTGAATGACACGCAGATGAATGCCGTGATTGTTTTCTTAAAAAGTTTGTCGACAAGAAAAGCAGTGCCATTGCCCGCCGGAGTGACGGAGACATCTTCCAGTAATACGAGTTCATCTTCGTCTTTCAGCAGCAATGCCGTTTATGCCACCAATATCATCGGTGACAAAGATCACGGAGCCATTCTCTTTCACCAGTCTTGTATCATGTGCCATGGGCCCCACGGAAACCCCAAAACCCCGGGATTTAACGCCCCCAAAGGCGTCCCGCCCCTTAATCCGATCGACCCCCATATTTTTAACGCCGATCCGCAGGCTTTTGTCGATCATATAAATACATTTATTCAGCACGGCGCCCCCAATATCGAGGGCGGCCCCAAAATGCCCAACTTCGGCGATTCTAATGCTTTGACCCAGGCCCAGATAGCGGACCTGGAAGCCTATGTCCTTTCCCTTAACGGAGTTGACCGCACCATGATCATGAACCCCGGGATTCAGCCCAAAGTATTTTTTTATACCTTACTTTGGATCACCTCTGTTATAATCATGTTAGCTGCAGTGTATTGGTTCGTGATCAGAACGCTTAAAATATAATTTGCCCCTTCAACTTATGCAGACTGAAACCTTTGCCCTCCGACGTTTTTCAAAATTCCTTTGTCTTTTGACCCTGGGCCTGATTTTCTTAGGCGCCCTGGTCAAAAGCACCGATTCAGGACTTTCCGTGCCTGATTGGCCGACCACTTACGGCAAATTCATATACGCTTATCCTCTTAACAAAATGTACGGGGGGATCAAGTTTGAGCAAACCCACCGGCTGCTGGCATCCTTGGTGGGGATGCTGACCCTGCTTTTGACCATATGGCTTCTTCGTGTCAGGGACATGCCCCTTTGGGTCAGACGTTGGGGCATATTCGCATTTGTCGCAGTTGTACTTCAAGGTGTTTTAGGGGGACTGGGCGTCATATATTTCCTGCCGGTTTGGCTGACATCCTTACACGGAGTCCTGGCCCAGACATTTCTTCTGATTCTGATCTTTATCGCCTACGCGTTGTCCGCGGAACGCCATCAGCGTGGCAAGACCCAGGAAGAAGGCCATGACGGGACTTTCCTGAAGCCGGCCCTCTTTTTGATGGCGATGATCTACATCCAATTGATCATCGGCAATGTCGTGCGTCATTCCGGCTCCGGGCTGGCGGTGCCGGATTTCCCGACGATGGGATGGAAGCTGATCCCAACTTTTGATGCCGCCTGGCTTCACAGGATCAACGCCTGGCGCTTCGAGCACAATATGGACCCCGTTACCATGGCCCAGGTATGCATCCATCTTCTTCACCGCTTCTGGGCTTTTTTGATCGTCATTAGCCTTCTGTGGACCAATAAGATCGCTTATGACCGGTGCCTGAAGAATGCCGTTATCATGAAGACCCTGTATTGGCTTAATATTGCGATTATACTGCAAGTGGTTTTGGGGGCCTCCACGGTGCTGTCCCATGAAGAAGTTTATACAACGACCCTGCATGTGACCACAGGGGCGATCGTATTGACCTTGTCTTTCATCATGGTGCTGCGTTCAGCGCCCATAAAGTGGAAACAATTCAAATCATTGGTTTTTGCAAAATGAAGAATAAATTCAAACTCTATAAGGCCTATTGGAGCATGACCAAGCCCGGCATCATGATGATGGTGCTGGTGACAACCGCCCTGGGGTTCTATTTTGCCGGCCGCGGCATTCAAGATTCCGTATTGCTTCTTTGGACATTGCTTGGTTCAGGATTGACGTGCGGGGGGGCATCCGTGCTCAATCAATACCTTGAGAGAGATGTTGACGCGATCATGCGGCGCACCCAAAACAGGCCCATTCCGACGGGAATCATTGCGCCGGAAGATGCCTTGACCTTCGGTCTTGCCCTTATCTTAAGCGGCCTGTTCGTGTTCTGCTGGAAGGTCAATTTATTGACGGCGTTCTTGAGCCTGCTGACTTGTTTTTTATATGTTTTAGTCTACACGCCGATGAAAAAACTGACCTGGCTGAACACCAGTTTCGGCGCCATTCCGGGAGCCATCCCGCCTTTGGGAGGCTGGGCCGCGGCGACCGATCATTTGGCCCCGGGCGGATGGATCCTGTTTTTGATCATGTTCACCTGGCAGCACCCGCATTTTTATTCCATCGCCTGGTTGCTGAAAGATGATTATAAAAAAGCCGGATTTAAAATGCTGCCTGTCGTCCATCCGGACGCCAAATACACCCTTGTACAGATCACGGCCTTCAGTTTCCTTTTGACCGCCTTTTCGCTGATGCCGTCTTTGGCCGGCATGTCCGGCAAAATATATTTCTGGGGCGCCCTTGGCCTGGGGATAGGTGTTTTATACACCGCTTTTTTGTTCCAGCACAACCAATCCGACGCCAATGCGCGCAAGATCCTGGGCGCATCCATTATGTATCTTCCTCTTTTATTGGTCCTGATCATCGTTGACGGGGCTTTAAGCTGATATGCATCCGCCTATCCTGCCGACCATCAATGCCGGTTTGAACGCTTCTGCGGGAGTCCTTTTGACCTTGGGAGGGATTGCCATCAAGAACAAAGACCGCGTCAGACACAAAAAATTCATGATTTCAGCTTTTGCCTGTTCGGCTTTGTTCTTATGCACCTACCTGTATTACCACTTCACATCAGGGATCACGTATTATCACGGCAAGGGGATCTTAAGGACGATTTATTTTATCGTTTTGGGCACGCATACGCCCCTGGCGGTATTGATTGTGCCCTTTATCATCATGGCCATCCGCCATGCCTTAAGAGGGGAGTTTGATAAACACACGCGCATTACCCGTTGGCTTTATCCGGCCTGGATTTATGTGTCGGTGACAGGCGTGGTAGTTTACTTCATGCTTTTCGTTCTTCCTGCCTGACGACCAAGAAAAGCTGATTAAGTCTTTTGTTATTTATTTTTCCTGCCGGTTATAAACGCGATCCTTTTGGCGATCATCCCCATAAAAAAGTCCGACTGGCCAAGCAATGTCCCGAAGACCAGCAAACCCGCGTAATAGGTGGGAGGGATAATAGGGATATAGACAAGGACCTTGATCCAAAGGGGCGTTTTGAGGGTAATACCCAGTACGTGGAAAATGAATTTACGCACAGGCATGATGAACATGCCCGCCAGAGAGAAGCTCAGCATGATCATCCAGAAGTCCCATTCCTTTTTACATTTGACCCTGAGGCGTTGAAATACGAAGTACATTCCCATGGTTAAAAAACATGCGGCGGCGATAAATGGGATGGAGGCAAGCAGCCTGACAAAAAGGGACGATTGGGGCGTAATGCCCAGCATATGGAAGAAAAGCATGGCCAGAAGGCCAAGGCCCGTAAAAGCCATGACAATGCTAAGCAGGGCCCTTCCCAAATCCCAAATGCCGTTGATCTGCCATTTGGTTGATGGCGTTTCAGTGGAATTCATCATTTGCTTCCAGGTTATTTTTTTGGTTCAGCCAAAGGAGTCTTTTTTTGAGTGATCACTGGCAGCTCCTTTGACTTGGTGGCGTTTAACTCTGTGAAACTTTTGTATTTTTCAGGCAGGTCTGAATCCGAATAAATGGCCTGTACGGGGCATTCCGGAATGCAGGCGCCGCAATCAATGCAAACCTCAGGGTCGATGACCAGCATTTCTTTATCTTCATGAAAGCAGTCCACGGGGCAGACCGTGACGCAATCGGTATATTTACATTTAATGCAGGGTTCTGTAACGATGTGGGCCATATAAATTCTCCTTGAACTTTTGAATTACTATATCAAATCAATGCGCCGGTGTCAATACAGGCACTTCCGTGGCCGGACGCACACGGACGGTGCGGTTTAAAAATTTAGTGGCCGGGGCATGTCCCGCACGTTCGCCTTTAAGGGTCCTTAACATCTTTTGGGTAAAATAATGCACAAAGGCGCCAAAGCCGTAAACCTTTCTTAATAAATCACCCACAGAGCGGATGGCAATGAACATGTTCCATATCTGTCTGGGCCTTAAATAAAATTCTTTAAGGCCGATGTCAATATGCTCATCGATATCTTTGTGGGAAAATTGGGGGTAGGAAAGCAGGGTGCGCTGCTCGCCGTTTTTCGTCAGCCAGTCTTGCCAATCCCTGCCCAAAAGATAATTGTTTTCCTTGGCCCATTTATATAACGATGTGCCGGGATAAGAGGAAACGCCGGTGATCTGGATCGTGTCCAGAGGCATGGATTTGGCGAAATCGATGGTCTTGCGGGCGGATTCCCTGGTCTCGCCGGGAGCGCCGATCATAAAACAGCCGTGTATGGTAAAGCCCAGGTTGTGCGCCTGTCTGGAATACTCGCGGGCCATGTCAACGGACACGCCGCCTTTACGGATGACCCGCAAATTTTCATCGGTGCCGAATTCGAAGCCTGTCATCAGCATGCGGCAGCCGGCCTTGCGCATCAAGGGCAGGAGGCCCAAGTCCGTATTGACGCGCATATTGCACGACCAGCTGATGCGTTTGTTGATCCCTTTTTCGATGATCAAATTGCAGACATCCACGACATGCTGCTTGTCCGCCGCAAAGGTGTCTGTTTCAAACATGATCTCACGGACCTGCGGATGGAGCTTGAGGTCATGTTCCATTTCAGCGACAACCAACTCTGCCCGCCGGCTGCGCAGTTTATAGCCGTACATCAGCTGCGGATCGCGGCAAAACGTGCAGGCATTGTTGCAGCCGCGTCCGGTGATCAATGTTAAAAAAGGAAATTTCTTGCCGGCATCCGGATACCATTCCGGCTTGATCAATTGCCAGGCAGGGAAGGGCAATTCATTGACATCGATATCAGGCCGCGGCATATTCCTGATGACCCTGCCGTCTTTTAACCAGCAAAGCCCTGAATTTTTGTCGTCGGCAATACCGTCGGCCAAATCGCGCAGCGTATAATCATATTCGCGGGGCAGGATATAATCCACCACCCCGCGGCCGATTTCAAAAGTATTTTCAACTTCGGCCGTGGCATGCTGGCCGACGAAGGCGACCCGGCATTTGGTCCTGGCCTTAATGATTGCGGCCTGTTCAATATCGGAATAAATAGAGGGGGTCGTTACGTGCATGACCAGAAGCCCGGGCGTAAGGCTCACCGTCGATTCAATGGACTCTTCGGCGGAAAAATTACGCGCGGCGGCTTCGATAAAATGGGTGTCGTGGCCGGCATCGATCAGGATCTGGGCGGCGGTCAGCAGATACTCGGGATGGCGCTGGACCCGGCCGCGGGACTTGGCCGCCCAACGGGCCACACGTACAAAATTATCTCCAAAGGAGGGATTAAGTATTACGACCTTCATAGGCATAAATATATTACATCCTTCAATTTTGAGTGGCAATCATTATTTCAAATTTTATCCCCGATTCCGGGGACAGATTTTCTTGCATTTAAGGCTTTTTGAAAAGTTCGATTATGTGCTATAATTTCTCACCATGAAATTATTTATCAGCTTGGTATTTTTGGTTTTAATGTTCAGTTCATGCCAGCAGCCGCCTTCCTATAAGGAGTTTCCCTGGAAGCCTTACAGCCAAAAGGCCGTGGAAGAGTCGATCGCACACAAAAAGCCGGTGGTGATCGATTTTTGGGCTTCCTGGTGCCCCAATTGCCGGGACATGGACAGGGCCGTCTTCTCCAGGCCGGATATACAGGCCAAGCTTTCCCAAGTGACCACTTTAAGGATGGATGTGACCAACCAGGACGATCCCCGGGTCCAAAGGATAGCGGACCAATTCGGCATCGAAGGCGTCCCAACGGTCGTCTTTCTAAACAGCCATGGGAAAGAAATAGAGAACGCCCGTGTCATAGGTTTCGTCACACCGGCGGAATTCATGCAGGCATTGGCCTTGCTGAACATATTCAAATGACAAGATCCTTTGGGCTGTTTCTATGCCTGACAATGATTTTTAACGGAGGCCCGTGTATGGCCCTATCAAGCCAGGATACCATCGAAGTCTATGATGCTTCAACCCATTCCATCATCAAGACCCAAAAAGTTTTCAAAAGCGAGGATGAATGGAGAAAAATATTAACCCCTTTACAATTTGATGTGATGCGCCGGCAAGGCACAGAGGCGCCTTTCAGCGGAGAATATGTCCATAACCACCGCAAAGGGATATATAAATGCGCCGCCTGCGGCCTGGATTTGTTTTCCTCGGATGATAAATTTGATTCCGGGACCGGCTGGCCCAGTTTCACCAGGCCCATCAATAAGCTTAATATCGCTTACGTCAAAGATGACAGCCTTGGCATGATGCGCATCGAAGTACGCTGTCCGCGTTGCGGCGCCCACCTGGGCCATGTGTTCGACGACGGGCCTCCTCCGACGGGAAAACGTTATTGCATCAATTCCGCGGCGCTCAAATTCGTAGAACAAAAATGAACAACAAGATCTTCCTGCTGACCGTTCTTTTTTCGTTTTTGTATTTAGTCCAAACCAAGGGAGCCGATATGCCTTCCGACACTCATTTGGAAACCGCGACCTTTGCCGGCGGATGTTTCTGGTGCATGCAGCCGTTCTTTGACCACACCAAGGGGGTCGTCAAAACAACCGTTGGTTATACGGGCGGCCATGTGGCCAACCCCACTTACGAAGAAGTTTCATCCGGCACCACGGGCGATGTGGAGGCCATCCAGATAAAATACGATCCCAAAACCGTTTCTTACGAAAAATTATTGGACCTTTACTGGCATAACATCGATCCCACCCAGGCCGACGGCCAGTTCGTGGACGAAGGCACGCAATACCGGACCGTCATCTTTTATCATAATGAAGAACAGAAACGCATCGCCGAGAAATCCAAGCAGGCCCTGGCTGCATCCGGGCGTTTCGATAAACCTATCGTGACAGCCATTACACCTGCCACGGCCTTCTATCCGGCGGAGGACTACCATCAAAAATATTATTTGAAAAGCCCCTTCCAATACAATATGTACCATGATAATTCCGGCCGCGAAGAGTTTGAAAAGAAAGTATGGGGGAACGCCCATTAAATGTCCAAGCTGTTTTTAGTCCCCAATACGATCAGTGAAGAACGCTACGATTTGCTCCCGGAATATATAGCCCCTGAGATCAGGGGAGTGCGGGTTTTTTTCGTGGAAGAACCAAAATCCGGCCGCAAGCTTCTTAAGAATCTTGACCCTGCATTCCCTCTAAGGGATTGCCGTTTTCTGGGCCTCAATGAACATACTTCTTCTCATGATATACACAGTTTTATCGATATTTTGAAAAAGCAGGACGGGGCGGTCATCTCGGAATCCGGCTGCCCCTGCGTGGCTGACCCGGGAAGCGAGCTGGTGGCGCTGGCCCATCAAAACCGGATCGAAGTCATCCCCCTCATCGGCCCTTCATCGATAATCCTTGCCCTCATGGCTTCCGGCTTAAACGGGCAAAATTTTGCTTTCAACGGTTATCTGCCCAAGGACCGGACGCAGCGGATACAAAAAATAAAACAGCTCCAAGAGCGTTCATCAAAGGAAAAGCAGGCCCAGATTTTCATGGAGGCACCGTTTCACAATCAAAGCCTTCTTGAAGATATCCTGGCTTCCTGCCGGGACAACACCCGCCTATGCATTGCCTGCGACATTGCCGGTCCTCATCAAAGCATTAAAACCATGAGCATTGAGGCATGGAAAAAGAGCACGGTAGAACTGGATAAAAAACCCGTATTATTCCTTCTCCAATAGCTTATTGAATTATTTCAGATTAAAGCCTTCGCTATTGACGCGGGTCATATATTATTTATAATAAAAAAGTTAAACCCCTTTTTATTTGAGAAGCGCCATGGATCCATTCGACAAAAAATCCGTCGTAAAGAAATTAAAAACCGCTTCATCGTCATTTACCATCTATTCCCTGCCTCAATTTGCAAAGGCGCGGGGTCTTGATATTTCCCGGCTTCCGTTTTCCATCCGCGTCCTTTTGGAAAGCGCCCTGCGTAATTTTGACGATTACCAGGTCACGGAAAAAGATATCAACACGATCGCCTCCTGGAAACCCAACTCAAAAAAAGAAGAGATCGCCTTTAAGCCCGGCCGCGTGATCCTCCAGGATTTTACCGGCGTTCCCTGTGTGGTCGATCTGGCCGCCATGCGCGATGCCATGAAAGATCTCGGAGGAGACATCAAGAAAATTAACCCGCAGGTCCCCTGTGATCTTGTCATCGACCATTCCGTACAGGTGGACGCCTTCGGTACCGCAAAAGCTTTCGCCCAAAACGTGGCGCTGGAATTCCAACGCAACAAAGAACGTTATGAATTCCTCAAATGGGGGCAGTGTGCCCTGCAGAATTTCCGCGTGGTGCCGCCCGCCACGGGCATTGTGCACCAGGTCAACCTCGAATATCTGGCCAAGGGTGTTTTAATAAAGAAAACCGGCCACGACATCCTGGCTTTCCCTGACAGCCTTGTGGGCACGGATTCCCACACCACCATGATCAACGGCCTGGGTGTCGTGGGCTGGGGAGTCGGCGGGATCGAGGCTGAATCCGTGATGTTGGGCGAGCCTATTTATATGCTGCTGCCGGAAGTTGTGGGTTTTCGCATCAAAGGCAAATTAAAAGAGGGAGTCACGGCAACCGACCTGGTTTTGACCGTCACCCAAGCCCTGCGCAAAAAAGGGGTGGTGGAGAAATTCGTGGAGTTTTTCGGCCCCGGCTTGCAGTATCTCTCCCTGCCGGACAGGGCCACCATCGCCAACATGTCGCCGGAATATGGGGCCACCATCGGCCTGTTTCCTGTAGATGATGAAACGCTTAACTATTTGAAATTATCCGGCCGAAGCCGCCTCGAGGTGGCCCTGGTGGAAAAATATTATAAAACCCAGGGCTTGTTCTACACTTCACAAACAGCCGAATGCGTTTATTCCGATGTTCTGGAATTGGACCTTTCCACCGTCGAGCCATGTCTCGCGGGTCCCAAGCGCCCACAGGACAAGGTGGCCCTAAAAGATTTGAAATCAAACTTTTTGCAATCCTTGACCGCCGATGTGGCAAACCGGGGGTTCGGCGTTAAACCGGATGATGTGGGCAAAACAGCCCGCCTCTCCAACGGCCAAACGGAGACCTTGGGCCACGGGGCCGTGGTGATCGCCGCCATCACCAGCTGCACCAACACTTCCAACCCGTCGGTGTTGATCGGGGCGGGGCTTTTGGCCAAGAAGGCCGTTGAAAAAGGTCTTACCCCCGCACATTATGTCAAGACCTCTTTTGCGCCCGGCTCCCAGGTGGTGGAAGATTATCTGAAAACAGCCGGTTTGTTGAAATACCTGGAAAAAATCCGCTTTAACATTGTCGGCTATGGCTGCACCACCTGCATCGGCAATTCCGGCCCCTTGCCGCAGCCCGTGGCCGATGCCATCAACCAGAACAATCTGGTTGCCGCCGCGGTGCTTTCCGGAAACCGCAATTTTGAAGGCCGCGTCAACCCCTACACCAAGGCCAATTTCCTGGCATCACCGCCGCTGGTCGTGGCTTATGCATTGGCCGGGCGCGTGGACATCGATTTGAATAACGAGCCCTTAGGCCGGGACAAAAAGGGCAATCCCGTATACCTAAAAGACATCTGGCCCACCCAAAAAGAAATAGCGCAGGCGGCGCACCGATTCGTCAAAGCCTCGATCTTCCGCCGTCGTTATAAAAACGTGGACCGCGGCAATAAAAACTGGAATGCCATTAAAACCGTTAAATCCGACCTGTTCCAATGGGATGATAAAAGCACCTATATTCAAAGCCCTCCTTATTTTGCAGGCATGAAGCTTGAGACCTCCCCCATCAAGGGCATTCGACAAGCCCGGTGCCTGGTCATGGTGGCTGATTCGATTACGACGGACCACATTTCCCCCGCAGGGGCCATTGCCAAGGATTCACCGGCGGGGAGATTCCTCATCGAGCAGGGTGTGGCCCCAAAAGATTTCAACAGCTACGGCGCCAGGCGGGGCAATGACAGGGTCATGACCAGGGGGACTTTTGCCAATATCCGTTTGCGCAATTTAACGGCCGTTGGTTCCGAAGGCCCATGGACGACCTATTGGCCCACAAAAGAGAAAATGTTCATATATGATGCGGCCATGAAATACAAAGAAAGTCTCGTCCCATTGATCGTTCTTGCCGGCAAAGAATACGGCACGGGTTCTTCCCGCGACTGGGCCGCCAAAGGCACCACCTTGCTTGGGCTGCGCGCGGTCATTGCGGAAAGTTTCGAGAGGATCCACCGCAGCAACCTGTGCGGCATGGGCGTTCTACCCTGCCAGTTTATGGCAGGGGAAAGCCATGTCTCCCTCGGCTTAAAAGGGGATGAGACCTTTGATTTTATAGACCTGGACGACAGTCTCCAACCCCGCCGGGAACTGACCATTGAGGCAACATCGAGCGACGGCAATAAAAAGCATTTTAAGGTCATCGCCCGGGTTGACACGCCGGTGGAGGTGGATTATCTGCGCAACGGAGGGATTCTGCAAACGGTCATAAGGAAACTGGCGAAGCCATAATTCATGCGTATTTTACTGACCAACGACGATGGGATCTATGCCGAAGGCATTTACGCCGCTTATAAGGCCTTAAGTAAAATTGCCGAGGTCACGGTCGTGGCCCCGGATTACGAGCAGAGTTCGGTCGGGCACGGCATCACTCTTTTTTACCCTCTCTTTGCCAAGAGAATCTCCCCGGAAAACCATTTCGATGGCTATGCCGTCAGCGGCAAACCCGCTGACTGCGTCAAATTCGCCGTCAGCGTGCTGTTCAAAGGCAAAAAGCCCGACCTGGTCGTCTCCGGCATCAATTTGGGAGGCAATGACGGTTGCAGCGTATTTTATTCGGGAACGGTCGCCGCCGCCCGCGAAGGGGCGCTGATGGGCCTTAAGGCATTTTCCATTTCCCTGGATTGTTTTGACGATCCGGATTTTGCCCAGGCCGCTAAATTCACATCCAGGTTTGCTTTGTGGGTCCACAAAAATCATCTGCCTTCCGGCACCTTCCTCAACGTGAATGTCCCCCTTGGGAAACCCAAAGGCGTGCTGTTCACCCGCCAGGGAACGGAACCTATCCATGAAATCTTCGAAAAACGCAAAAGCCCGCATGATAAACATTATTACTGGATGGGCGCCAAAATGCCCGTCCATAAAAATGATAATAAGATAGACACCTATGCGTTGAAAAATAAATACATCACCATAACCCCGGTCCGTTCGGACTTGACCGATGAAGGTTTTTTGAGCAACGTGCTCATGGAAAAAATATGATCCCTGACGAAAGAATCTTTGCAGCCCGGATCCTGGCCGTAGACGACAACATCCTTAACCTCCAGATCCTCAAAAAAATACTTGATCAGGCGGGCTTTATCCACATTACGACCACCACCGATCCTACAAAGGCCGTTGACCTTTACAAAGAGATCCGGCCTGACCTGGTTCTCCTTGATTTGAACATGCCCAAGATGGACGGTTTCGCTGTCATGGCCCAATTGTCCATTCTCAATCCGGGGGACTATCTTCCCATATTGGTGTTGACGGCCGAAGAAGAGTCATTGCGTTTTAAGGCCCTGCAAAGCGGCGCCAAAGATTTTCTGCACAAGCCTTACGAACGGCTCGATGTGCTCCTCAGGAGCCGTAACATCATAGAGGTAAGGCTTTTGTACAAACAGATCAAGGATGATAATGCCACCCTGGACCAAAAGGTCAACGAGCAGATCAAGGAGATCCGGGACACCCGTCTGGAAGTCATCCGGCGGCTGGCCGTGGCCGCAGAATTGAGGGACACGGGCACCGGGCAGCACATCTACCGCATGAGCCATTATTCCAAAGCCTTGGCCCTGGCCTTCGGTTTTACGAAAGAGCAGGGGGAGCTGCTGTTTACGGCCTCACCTTTGCATGATATCGGCAAGATTGCCATTCCCGATTCCATTTTATTAAAACCCTCCAGGCTCGAACCCCATGAATTCGAGATCATCAAGACCCATACCATCCTGGGGGCCCAAATGCTGGCAGGCAGCAATTCTGTTTTCCTGAAGATGGCCGAAACCATCGCCTTAAACCATCACGAAAAATGGGACGGTAGCGGATATCCTCAAGGTATACGGGGAGAAGAGATCCCCATCACCGGCCGCATCTGCGCTGTTGCCGATGTTTTTGACGCTCTCAGCTCCGACAGGCCGTATAAAGGGGCTTGGACGATCGAAAAAACCATGGCCGAATTAAGAAAACAAAAAGGGACTCATTTTGACCCTAAATTGATCGACGCCTTTGAAAGCATCCAGAAGGAGATTAAAGCAGTTTATGATCAGAATTAATCATGTTATAATGCCGCCTTGTTGATGAAATTTGGAAGGAGTGTCCTTTATGGCAGACTTTGCAGAGCTCAAAATTGATGGGAAAAAAGTGGAATGTCCAGTTATCATCGGGACCGAAGGTGAAAAAGCCTTTGATATCGGCAAACTGCGTTCCCAGTCCGGGTGCATCACCCTGGATCCCGGATTTGCCAATACAGGCTCCTGCGCCAGCGCCATCACCTTTCTCGATGGAGAAAAGGGGATCCTGCGCTACAGGGGCATTCCCATCGAGCAATTAGCCGAGAAATCCACCTTTGTGGAAACCTCCTATCTCCTGATCCACGGACGCCTGCCCAATCATGACGAACTGGACGCCTTCTCTGAAGCCTTCAATGAGCATTCCATGATCCATGAGGACATGATCAATTTTTTCCATGCCTATCCGTCCACATCCCATCCCATGGCCATCCTCTCGGCCATGGTCTGCGCCATGTCCGCTTATTATCCTGAATTCGTCAAGGAAAGGCCGGCCCAGGAGGAGATCGACCGCATTGCCATACAGCTTTTGTCCAAAGTGCGCACCATTTGCGCGTTTTCCTATAAGAAATCCATAGGCGAACCCTTTGTTTATCCGCGCTATGATTTAAGTTATGTCCCCAATTTCCTGAACATGATGTTCTCTTCGCCGACCCATCCGTACAAGATCGTCGATGAGGTGGTGCGCGCCCTGCAGGTCCTCTTGATCTTGCACGCCGACCATGAGCAGAACTGCTCGACGTCCACCGTGCGCCTGGTGGGCTCTTCGCATGCCAATCTGTACGCTTCCATCTCCGCGGGGATATGCGCCCTGTGGGGGCCTTTGCACGGGGGGGCCAATCAGGCGGTCATTGAGATGCTCGAGAAGATCCAAAAAGACGGCGGCAATGTTTCCAAGTACATCGCCATGGCCAAGGACAAAAATTCGAACTTCCGCCTCATGGGTTTCGGCCACCGCGTTTATAAGAACTTCGACCCGCGGGCCAAGATCATCAAAAAGCGGGCCGATGATCTGCTCAATAAATTGGGCATCCATGACCCGTTGCTTGAGCTGGCCAAAAAGATGGAAGAGACGGCCCTCAAAGACGAATATTTTATCGAACGCAAACTTTATCCCAATGTCGACTTTTACAGCGGCATCATTTACCGCGCCATCGGCATACCTTTGAACATGTTCCCGGTGATGTTCGCCATCGGCCGCCTGCCGGGCTGGATCGCGCATTGGAAAGAAATGATCCAGGACCCCGCAACCAAGATCGGCAGGCCGTTACAAATCTATGTCGGCGAAACCAAAAAAGATTACACCCCCATAGAAAAACGATAGGAGTCTCTGCGTGATATCATTCCGTCCCAAAACTGCATATGATAAAGATGCCGTCCTGGTGCTTTTGGGCTCAGGACAAACCCATCCGCGCTTTAAAAAAGACCTGGAAAAGGGGGAAGTTTATCCTGTGATAGAAAAAGGCAGGGTATTTTTATTTGCCGGCCTTGGGAACACCGATAAATTGTCTTTGACGGATTTGCGCATCCAGGTACGCAAAGCCCTTTTGTCAGGTTATCTTAAAAAAGCCAGAAGTGTTGAGATTGTCCCTCACAGCAAGAATGATACAGCCATCATTTCCATTATTGAGGGCGTTGCCATCGGCACCTATGTCTGGGATAAATATAAATCCAGGGACAAAGAAGATAAAACGGTCAAGGATAAACACATTACCATCAATGCTGAACCCAAGAAAGCCTTCCTTGATGCGGTCAATATCTGCCAGGGGGTAAGCCTGACCCGCGATCTTGTCAATGACAACGCCGACACCATCACGTCGGACTATTTGGAGAAAACGGTGCGCGGACTTATTAAAGGCCATAAGCCCGCCCGCCTGGAAGTCTTAAACCGCAAAGAACTGAAAGCCCGGGGCCTCAATCTTATCCTGGCGGTCAACCAGGCGAGCAACAAGGAGCCCAAGCTCATCATTGTCCGCTATGACGGCGCCAAAAAGAACGAAGGCTACACCGCCATCATAGGTAAAGGCATGACCTTTGACACCGGCGGCCTGAATTTAAAGCCTACCGGAAGCATTGAAACGATGAAAATCGACATGGCCGGGGCCGCTGCTGTTTGCGGCCTGTTAAGAAATGCGCTTGCCCTGAAGATAAAAAAGAACCTTCTTTTTGTCCTGGGCGTTGCTGAGAATTCCATCGGTTCCGCGGCGTATAAACCCGGCGATGTGCTCACAGGCTATGCCGGCAAATCTGTTGAGATCGGCAACACCGATGCCGAGGGCAGGCTGGTGCTGGCCGATGCTTTTGCCTATGTTGTCAAGAATTATAAGCCTTCTAAAATGATAGACCTGGCGACGCTGACAGGCGCTTGTGTGGTGGCCTTGGGATTCGATTATTCCGGCTTGTTTTCCAACAGCGATGAGCTCGCCCGTGAATTGATGGAAGCCTCCAGGAAAACAGATGACAGGGCCTGGCACATGCCCCTTTATCCGGAAATCAAGGAATATATCAAGTCACCCATTGCGGATATAAAAAATACCAGCAATATCAAGGGCGCAGGGGCCTGTACGGCCGCAGAATTTTTGCACCAGTTCACCGAAGGCACCACCTGGGCCCATCTGGACATCGCCGGCACTTCCTACGCGGACGGCCATGGCCGCATGTATTACGGCCACGGGGCCACCGGCGCAGGGGTGCGCTTGTTGACGCATTATCTATTGCACAATTAGGAAACTATGGATTATCGCATTGAAACCGATAGTATGGGGGAGATCAAGGTCCCTGCCGATAAATACTGGGGCGCCCAGACCCAGCGTTCACTGGAGAATTTCAAGATCGGCACAGACAGGTTCCCCAGAGAAATGATCAAGGCGCTGGGTATCCTTAAAAAGGCGGCCGCATTGACGAATAAAGAACTTAAGACCCTGACCGCGGAGAAGGCGGATTTGATCGTCCGCGCGGCTGATGAAGTGATCGGCGGGGAGCTGGACCGTCATTTTCCGCTCGTGGTCTGGCAAACCGGTTCAGGCACCCAGACCAACATGAATGCCAATGAAGTGATCGCCAACCGCGCTATTGAACTATCCGGGGGAGTCATGGGCAGTAAAAAACCCATTCATCCCAACGACGATGTCAATAAGGCCCAGTCTTCCAATGACACTTTTCCGACGGCCATGCATATCGCCGCCGTTGAAGAGCTCCACCGGCGCCTGATTCCAATGGTCAAAAAGCTGTGTGAGGCCTTACAAAAAAAAGAAAAAGAATTTCAGGACGTCATTAAGATCGGGCGCACGCATTTGATGGATGCGACACCCTTGACGTTGGGGCAGGAATTTTCCGGTTATGTGCAGCAGTTGACCGGAGGCCTGGAACGCATTGAGGCATGCCTGCCGCACCTTTATGAATTGGCATTAGGAGGGACCGCTGTCGGCACCGGGCTTAACACGCACCCTCAGTTTGCCGTCAAGGCCGCGGCCCAAATAGCGCAGTTGACCGGCAAACCTTTTAAAAGCGCCAGGAATAAATTCGAGGCCCTGGCTTCCCATGACAGCCTGGTGTTTTTAAGCGGGGCATTGAACACCCTGGCTGTTTCCTTGATGAAGATCGCCAATGACGTCCGTTGGCTGGGTTCCGGCCCTCGTTGCGGCATCGGCGAACTGCACCTGCCGGAAAACGAGCCTGGTTCGTCGATCATGCCGGGCAAGGTCAACCCTACCCAATGCGAGGCCATGACCATGGTCTGCGTGCAGGTCTTCGGCAATCATGCGGCGGTGACCGTGGCCGGCTCCAACGGAAATTTCGAATTGAATGTTTATAAACCTGTCATCATTTTCAATTGTCTTAATTCCATACGGCTGCTCGCAGATGCCTGTGAAAGCTTCAGCGACAATTGCGTCACAGGCATCGAGGCCAACAGCATCAACATCAAAAAGCACCTGGATGATTCCCTGATGCTGGTGACGGCCTTAAATCCGCATATCGGCTACGACAACGCCGCCAAGGTCGCCAAAAAAGCCTTCGCGGAAAACATCACCCTTAAAGAGGCCGCCGTGCGTTTGGGATTGTTGACCGCTGAAAAATTTGATGCCGCCGTCCGTCCGCAGGACATGATAGGTCCCCATTAAAATATGATCATCGGTGTGCCGAAAGAGATCAAAAACAACGAATGCCGCGTGAGCCTTTTACCCGTCGGAGTTGAGGCCCTGGTACGTGCGGGCCATCAAGTCCTCATCGAACATAATGCCGGGGCAAACAGCGGTATCTCCGATGTGGATTATCAAACCGTGGGGGCGGAGATCGTTGATGTGGCGTCAGACGTGTTTGCCCAGGCCCAGATGATCGTCAAGATCAAGGAACCTTTGCCATCCGAATACAAACACCTTAGGAAGGACCAGATTGTATTTACATATTTTCATTTTGCCGCCAGTCGACCGCTCACCGAAGCCATGCTGCAGGCCAAGATCACGGCCCTGGCTTATGAGACCCTGCAGACCGAGCATGGGGAACTGCCGTGTCTGACCCCCATGTCCGAGGTGGCCGGACGCATGGCGGTGCACGAAGGCGCCAAATATTTGGAAGAGCCGATGCACGGCAGGGGGATTTTATTGGCCGGCGTTCCCGGCGTTTATCCGGCGGAAGTGGTCATTATCGGCGCCGGCGTCGTGGGTTCCAATGCCTGTAAAATGGCCGCAGGATTAGGGGCCAATGTCACGGTCCTGGACATCAATTTAAACCGCCTGAGGTATTTGGAAGAGATCATGCCGCCCAATGTCCATACCCTGATGAGCAATTCCCATAATATCCGGGAAGCCGTGCTTAAGGCAGATTTGGTCATCAGCTCTGTGCTTATCCGCGGGGCCAAATCGCCGTGCGTGATCGACCGCAAATTGGTTTCCCAGATGAAAAAAGGGGCCGTGATCGTTGATGTGGCCATTGATCAGGGCGGGTCCATCGAAACATCCCAGCCCACGACTCATGACAACCCTGTTTATGTGGTCGACGGGGTGGTGCATTATTGCGTCACCAATATGCCCGGGGCGGTCGCCCGTACCAGCACCTGGGCCCTGGCCAACGCGACATTTCCCTATATCCTGAAAGTCGCCAACGACGGCTACAGGAAATGGGCCAAGGAGTCCCATGAGATCCGCACGGCCCTGAACATGACGGAAGGGCATTTGACCATCGCCGAGGTGGCCGAGACCTTTGACATTCCTTATAAGAAATTTACTTAGAATAAATCAATTGACGGCAAGAATTGAGAAATTACAATAACTAATATGACATCTTACGAAGATCGCCGGGACAGTGTACGGGCCAGACGCATCATCACCGTCCGCCACCGTCTCGTTAAACACAACAACCGGAAAATTGATTCCATCTGGCAGCTGGCCACGACAGAAAATATGTCCTTGAGCGGCCTGCTTTTTGTCAGCGCCTTGCCGTACCATCCCGATGACGTTATTGAGCTTAATATCATCATGTCCGGTGTCATCGATATTTTTAACGGCTTCGGCAAGGTCGTCCGGGTGATCCGCAATAAAGGCGGTTACCATAAGGTGGCCGTAAGGTATGTCGATCTCAAAGCCAGGCGCCGGCCGGCTAAGTCTATTCTTACCTCAACCAAACAATGAAAAAAACTTCTTTTGTTGTCTGGCTCATCCTGGTGGTGGAATTCCTCTATATTTTTGCCTTTCTGATGAATTATGATTTCGCCTGGGTCAACCAGGAGAAATTCGGCGTACACCAATGGATCCTCTCCAATGGTTCCCAGTGGCATAAAGAAGATTGGACCAAATTCCTCAACATCAATGTGATCGAATGCAACCCTTACCGTTTATCACGCCCGCTGTCCAATTTTGTCGAAGTTGTTGATACGAAATTCCGGGCCTGGTTATGGAATTTTATACCCCCGCATCCGTCACTTTCCCTGCAATGGCCGTTCATGTTCATCCTGTTGCCCTGGCTTTTATATCAAACCTTTGTGAATATGGGGTGTTATCCTTTCATGGCCCTGGCCGGGGCCTGCCTTTATATATCTTCTCCCGGGTTTTTAGGGCCTTTGGTGATGCTTTTTCATCCTGCCAAGAGCCTTGCCAATTTCTTTGGCGTCCTTTCCATGTATTTCTTTTCCATAAACTACAAGCGAGAGTTTTCCTTACCCAAAAATGAAGAAGCCTCCCGCCAAAGGCGGGGCGGGGGAGTGTTATTCATAGCCGGATTGCTGGCTTTATACCTGGCGTTTATTTCCGATGAAACAGGACTTTATATGTATGTGGTCGTACTTTTACTTTTTTTCCGTTTATGGCTGCGCTCATGGCAAGAGAAACGCTACGGAATTTTTGCCGGTTTATTGGCCATGCCGATTCTCTATTGGGCCACGATCAAAGTTTTCCTGCCATATCTGCATTGGGCCGTCATGGGCGTAAAGATCAATTTGGCCAGTTATGAATCCTACCCGTCTTTAAAATCCTTATTTTGGCCGAATTGGCATTTTCTCTGGCTGAATACAAGGTTCCTGTTTGCCGACCATCCTCATCTTTTGATCAATTACAAGCAGCTGTTAAGCCATCCGTTGATATTAAGCATTCAGATCGTTTATGTGCTGCTGTTTTTATGGATGGTATTTTTGTTTTTTAGATCAGCGCTTAAGAATAAAAATGATCCCCGGCAAATAGACTTTCTTAAATTAACGGTCATCGGAGTTTTACTGTTGCTCGGGTATTGTTTTTTTCAGACCTTCCAATTGTCCAAGAACGCCAAAGCATGGGGAATTTGGTGGTACGGCAGCCTTTTTTCTTTGATCTATACCGTGGCCCTGGTTTTCTTTCTGCAATTTATTTGTTCTCATTACCAATGGCTGCGTAAATGGTCGGCTGTAATTATTTTCATCTTTGTACTTAATACTATGACTTTCACCACCTACCGTCTTGCAATTTGTAAAATGCAGAATCTCAACCGTACCGCTTACAGCTTCATGGACATATTCAAAGGCAGGGTGGATCCGTACGGATTCGACTTTGACGAATTCTTTGATAAAAGCTATTGCAGACAAATGTATACCTATATGTATTGGCTGCATTGGAAGGGCCTTCCCGATAATATTGATCCCCGGAAAATAAATAAATGCTTCTCCAGGTATTTAAGCAGTGATCTTTACTTTTTTACAGAAGAAGATGGCTATCTGCCGGCAGAACTCGGTCAGCCGCCGTCCTAACGCATGACCGAAATTAGAATAGATAAGCTGATCAGAAGCCGGCGCAAGACCATCGGCCTGCAGATAACCGGTGATGCCAAGCTTATTGTCCGGGCCCCGCTTTTTGCTCCCCAAAACTTCATCGAAGAGCTTATCCAACGCAAACAATCCTGGATCAGGGCCAAACAGGACTTTTATAAGGTGCGGCAAAGGCAGGTACGGAGATTCATCCCTGGGGAAGAATTCCTGTTTTTAGGCCAAAGTTATCCGTTGGTTGCGGCAGAAGATCTGCCCAAAGCGATCGTCTTTGATGGTCATTTAAGGATTTCCAGCCTGGTTTTGGCCAATGCGCGCCAACATCTGGAAAGCTGGTACAAAGCCCAGGCTTTTGAATATATTGCCCAAAGAGTGCAGCATTTTGCCAAATTGGCAGGGTTAGGCTATAAATCCATAAAGATCAATAGGGCAACAACGCGTTGGGGGTCCTGCGGGCCTAAAGATACCCTGAACTTCAGCTGGAGGCTGATCATGGCACCGTGCGATGTGGTGGATTATGTGGTCATCCATGAGCTGATGCACTTAAAGCAGAAGAACCATTCGCGTAAATTTTGGGCAGAGGTGGCAGGAATGATGCCGGAGTACAGGCAACAAGAGCGCTGGCTTAGGGCAAAGGGGCATTTGCTGGCATGGCCTGAATGAATATCATTTCCCTGTATAACAACTTAACATAACATATATTATAGGAAGAACTTTTAAAGAGAACTAAGGGGCTGGAATTGATCCGTTTTCATGGCTTAACGCAGCTAGTCAGCTCCTTCGCCCATTGTTTTCCTTTCGTATTTAATAAGTTTTCCATACCTTTTAATCTGTCTTGAGTCCTTTCTTTTAGAGATAGTTCTTTAATCAAGGTAAGATGTCTTTTTAAGAATGCTATAACTAAATTTAAGCTTCCCTTTTCCTTTGAAATTATGTTTCCCAATCGTTCACCATTGTAGTCAAAGCAACTAAAAAAAGCTTGGTACTTTCTTTTGAGAAATAGCTCTTTTTCGATAGTTACATCATCGTAAAAAAAATTGAAAATTTTTATCAAATCTGAATTTCTGAAATATCCAACCTGGTAAGCCCTTGCATCTGCAAAAGCGTAAATTGGTTGAACGCTCGTTTTAGCATAATTGGACAGGCTTTTACATATGCCTTCAATAAACAGTTTAGAGCCTGAAACAAAGCTTACGCGCCATCGATTAGATGAAAAGCTGATGCTGCCGTCACCATCAAAATATCCGCGAATAAAGTGACTATATAAAATTTCAGGTAAAACAGGAAATTTATCATCTAAGCTTTTATTAGGCGTTAACCCCAAGGCAAGCAAGTCATTAATCATGACCTTATTGCCTATAGTTAAAGTATATAACTCTTGTTTAACTTGTCTAGTAATTTTGTGCTCTGAATCCATTAAATCTCTAATTTTATATAAAATTTCCGGTTCTTTTTGACTAATGGAAAATTGATTAAGCTGGTTGCCCAAATTCCCATCTGAATAGATAAAACCAAGCACATAGGCCATTTCTGGCGTTTGCTGTTTAAAAAAAGCCTCGTTTATTGAACTGAACCCAACATTTTTGCCTTTCTTTTTTGCCTCTCCCCTTGCTGCTGATTTACTCCGTATAGCAAGGCCGTACTTTCTAAGCAATAATAGAATATAAGCCCTTGAACAATTATGAAGCTTAGCAATGTCCCCCATCGACATTTTCTGTTCACAATATAATTCCTTGAGCCGATCTTCAGTTAATTGAGAAATGATGGCGCTTTTGACCCGTTGTTTTTGAGTTGCAGAAATCTTTTTTTTAATACTCGACAAATGCTTTAGATAAGACCCATGATCATTTCTATCAAAATCCCCTGTTCCTCTGATTACAAATTTATGGTAACAGTTTCGACAATAGCCCTTGGAATGATGTGGCTTATTCTGTAAGCATCCCTTGCAAGTGGTCAAAGTTTGCATAAAACACCCTTAAATACAAAATACATCTATTTCAGCCTACTTAACAGGCTGTAATTCATAATGTACGCCTTCATTTTCTTGTAATAGATGGATCACTTCAAAAAGATTATTAGCTGTTGGATTTCCGGTAACACTAAACATGCGCATCAGGCTTTTGGGGTCTTTATGGGTCAATCTAGACAGTTTTTCAAAGCCAACAGTCGCATTAATATAATCACGTAACAACGCTTTACCTGTTTTAATATCTCCTGAAAGCATGGATTCAATACTTTCACGAAGAATTCCCTCACGGAATTCCTTGTCTTGTAAGGCTCGAGCCTGAACTGTTTCCTTGAAATTACGCGTAATTGTCATCGCTTTTAACCTTTTTTACGCCGTTTATATTCATCCCAAAGCAAATAGGCATGGTCGATATCTTTTTGTTGACGTTTCTTTGTTCCGCCCCCTAAAAGAATGATCAATTTATCCCCATCTTTACCAATATAAACCCGGTAACCAGGCCCCCAGTCAATAATCACTTCTTGAAAAGCACCGTTAATCGGTTTTAAATTCGAACAATTCCCCTGCTCAATACGAGTCAAATAAACATTCACTTTATTTGCTGCATGAGCATCAAGGCTATTAAACCAGTCAGCAAACGGGCTTTTTCCATCTATAGTTATATATTCCTCAACTATGATCATGCCCTACCTATAAAGTAACATATAAGTTACTTATATGCAAATTAAATTGATTAAAAAATTGGGGGAATTTGATTGTTTTTATTGCTGTCCGCTTGGGGGGGAAGATCGATGAAAAGATTATACAAGCCAAACCACCGCCGCACCAGAGAAAAACTACCTTGCGACTTCATCTCAAGGGCTGGCCTCAAGAAAAGGAGGCACAAATCCCCTTCGGGGCTTTATGTCCCCTTTTCTTGTGCGGGAAATGGCTGGGCCCGTAGGGCCGTAACCAGTATTTGAGCTTGCACTTTCTTACCCGTGTACCATACCTGAAATGATCGGCGAACTGGTGGATGAGATACCAGAACTCCTTTTCCGTCAGGTCCTGTTTCATGGCGTTGACCATCCTGGAAGTGATCACCAGTCTCTTGGGGTTGGCCGGTGTCCAGTGGTCAAAGGTCAAATACCATGGACTGTGCTCATCAAATAGATCCAGCTCCATGCCGGTGTAATAGCAGATATAACCGTACTTGCGTATATAGTCCCAAATGGCTTTTCTGGCCTTTAAGGGGAAACGTTCCATGACCATGCGCTTGGCGATGGTCGAACACTGCGGGCAATATTTGTGCCATCTATTGGCTGTGGGCTGGCGGCCGCAACCGGCACAACACCGCTGTCCATGAAGGAGCTTTGGCAATCTGTACCAATGTTTCAGATGCCTCTTTTTGACCTTCAGATGTTTTCTTCTGTGATCGTCGAGTGCGATCACATAATACCTAAACTCTTTTTGGGTCATGTCCTGCTTCATGTCGTTGACGATGGCGGCACAAATGACAATCTTGATGGGATCTCCCGGCCTCCAATGGTCAAAATCAAGATACCAGGGGCTTGTTTCATCGTCTAACTCTAAAGCGACTTTTATGTAATAATCCCTATAGTATTGGGCACGGATATATTCCCGTACGCCCTGCTGGGCCTTGGCAGGGAATCTCTTTCTATGCATCCGGCGGGTTGTTTTGAGGCAGTCCCGGCAATAGATGGACCAGTTGGAAAAGACCTTTTTGCGGCCGCACATGCAGCAGGTTTTTAAAGGTTTTCTGGAGAGGTGGTGAGCTTTAAGGGGCATATTGACATGCACTTAATTTTAAAAGTGCGCCTACCTCTTAAACACAAACGCAAGAAACATGCCGGCATACAGGCAAAAAACCAACATGCAGATGAAAGAAATTTTCTTTCTTTGAGCGATCAACGAATTTAATCCCGGGTCCTTCAAAGCAAGATACTCTTCCTTGTCCTCAAAAGCTTTCATGAGAGCTTTATCCGCTTTCGAAGTGCTGGGTACCCAGGAAGGCTTATTCAGCTTTTCCCATACCGAAGGATGCTTGAATTGCAGATATTTGACAAACCTCAAATTAAAATAAACGACCAAAAAAAGGGTAATGACAAGGACAACAAACAAAATCTGCAAAAAAATGCTCATACTAAAACCTCCTCATTGAAACATCATCTGGCTTCCGGGATTTCCGGCTCGACGAGCATCGCTAAAAGAGTCAGGGATTCCTGCCAGCCCAAATAGCACATTTCCGTAGGGATAGCCGTCGGTATGCCTTCCTGAACTATATTCAAGTCAACCCCACAAGACACCTTTTTAATGGTAATGGTTGTTTGCATTTCACCGGGCATATTGGGATCGTCAAAACTGTCCGTATAACGGATAAGCTTATTGGGCGCCAATTCAATGATTTTCCCGCCGAAGGAATGCGAATGCCCTGTCGTAAAATTGGTAAACGTTATTTTATAAGAACCGCCGACCTTGGCGTCCAAGTGATGCACCTTGCACGTAAATCCGTTGGGCGCAAGCCATTTGGCCTTGGCATCGGGATCAAGGAATGCTTTATATAGCTTTTCAGGCGTGGTTCTCAGTACGCGATGAAGTTGGATAGCACCTCCGGCCATACCAATCCCCTCTCTTTTAAAAGTAAGATTACTGCGGAAAGTAAATTAATTCAAGTTATTTAGCGATGGTCAAAATCCTCATCCTCATGGTGGTGATGACGATACCACCAAGGATGATAATGATGGTCGACGTCCACATAACAGCCTGAAAATTGAATGGCCATTATCAGAACACCCAAGCCCAAGATTTCTTTTTTTATTATAAACATATACTCTCCTTTTTTGCCTTAATTTATGAGTTAATTATGAGTTAACCAAAATTAAGACAAAATGAAAACAAGATTACGGCGGATTTTATTGGATAAATTTCAGAAGATTGGGAATGGGCGTAACGCCCACTATGACGCCATACAACCCCTGGGCTTTTAAAAGCATGGCCCCGAGCGCCTTATTGCTGACGATAGGGCCGAACAAGGAGCCCTGGCGTTGGAGGGTTATATTTGTAAATTTGATACCTCCCGGGTTTGCCATGGCCGCGTCGGCCCCCTTTAATGTTTGCAATTTGTTTTCGAGGTCTCTAACAAGCCCGCCGACAAACCGCCTGAGGCGGGCTTCTTTTTGCTCCACTGACAATACTTCATCATTGTCCAAATTCATGATCCAATCATGCAAGATCCCCGATGCGCCGGAATGGGCAAACAGACCCTCCAGAAACTTTTGGAAATTGCGCCCGAGATAATATGACAACAAGGCATTATAGCCAAACCTGTTTTCCAAACTCTTCTCCTCTGCTATAAATGCCTTGATCCCGCTGCCCTTTTCCTCAAAGACCTCCGGCACTCCAATGACGCTGAACTTGAACGATTTGACGCCGTTGCGCCCCGTATTCAATATCCCATTGATGGTTTGCTGGTCGTCCCCTAAGGCCTCAACGATCCTTTCCTGTGTATCTTTGTCCAGTTTGGCTTCTCTCTTGCGATGCTCAATGACCATTTCATATTCCTTCAGATAAGCCGCTGAAGTCAGCAAATAATAGGCGATCCGGTTTAATCGCGGCCCCAAGGCCGCGTTTTGGTAAAACTCCAAATGCTCCGGATCTTTGTTCCATAACCCGATCAATGGTTTATAGACCGTATCCAGCCACGCATGGGAAGTGTCTTGTCTGGGCATCAGAATATTCCCCTTGCCGGGGTGGTTGAAATCCACAGGGATGCCCTGATCAGCCAGAACACCGGTCCTCCATGTTCCTGAACCCACGTATGCCCCATTGGCTGTTCCGTCTTCTTCCCATGCCCCGTTAGCCTCGTTATCATCCGAGTCCTGGATCTCCACATCGAGCGCCGCCAAAAAAAGGATCTTCTCTTCCCGTGTGATGCTCTGGACAAACTGAAAACTTCCCGGAAAATCCTGGGGCCTCTTGTTTTTTTCATCAGCGATCTTGTTTTCCAAACTTTTCAATTCAGCCGCAAGTTTTTCGCTGGCTTCCGTATGCTGGTTGTTCCCCAATAAAACCACGTCATAACCGAGTTGAACCAACATCCAAATGTTGTCGTCCGTCAAAGCCCTTTGCCGGCCGGCCTTTTCCGGCACAAGGCGGCGGACATAGCCCAACACCGGCCTGTCCAAATCCACGTGCACAAAGCCGCCGTTGGCGGTCATGATCCCGGCCGCGTTAAGCCTTACTTTGCTTGCTCTTTTTGTCAATGCCTCCTCGCGGGCCGTCGGCCTTTCAAAATCAGCGTTCTGGGGGATCACATTTTCCTGCTGGAGCTTTTTGAATTCTTCACGGTAGACGGCCGCCATTTCTTCCGGCACCGCGCCGTTTGTCACGGCAACCAGGACCGAATTGGGATCATTGCCCCTCATGCGGTCCGCATGGCTGTTGGCCACCGCCCCGAAGAAATCGGCCAGTCTTCCGCCTCCGCTGGTATAATCGATATACTGGACCCCGCGCCTAAACGCATTGATATAAAAATCCTTGATCCCCATCATGTGTTTTAGAAAAACATCCACCGCCCATTTAACGTCACCGTTGCCTCCGCGGTTTAAATCGGTATGCGTGGTATATGCCCATACAATATTTTTAACCGCATCATCCGAGCCGAACCTGCTCATCGTGACCGCTTCCAACGGCCCGAATTGCCCGTCATTACCATGTACGATGGCCGGTTCCCAGGTCTGTCCCTGCTGTTCCATGGCCTGCCTTCTGTTCGTTTCCAGCCGTTTGATCAACTCGGCGCTGGCAATGTTCAAAAATGCCATGGACTCTTCTTTACTGACAGGGTTGTTTTTTGCGCTGTAGTTATAAAGCATCTTTGTATAATATGAACTGCCGTCCGCCTGGACATCGCGGATCAGATAGGTCGCGATACCGTTCTTGTCGATGCCCCTGGCCACCCTCACGTGCACCTGTTTATACCCATTTCCGTCGCTGTTACCGATCTGGATATCAAAATCATCAAAATCATTATTCAGGTCCCTGATACCCTGATTGGGGGCCGCATAATCCAGGGGATTGCCGTTGATATCTAATTGATAGTCCGGTTCGATATAGTTGACATCCGCGCCCAGATCATGCATCCCTTTTCCATGGAATTCCATGACCGGGCCCAGGCCCCCTGTCCAGTAATGGATCTCTGCGGCCAGCATGTAGATCGCCCGCCCCTGCAAATTCGGCCTTTTGTCCGCCAGCCATGTCTTACGGTCAAAAATGCGGTTCATCAAAAAGATCTTATCGACCAATTCCGGCTGTTTTTTGCCTTTGTACTTTTTTTGAAGGGCCTTGATCAGATCGTCTTCCTGAGCTTTGGACAACAGCGTGATCGCCTTTAATACCGGCCATGCCGACTGCACAGGATATAACCTTTGGGATTGCACATAAGCAGAATATTTGTCAATAAAGGCATAAAGCCCTGCCCGGTTAAATTTCCCTCTCTTATTCAAAAGCCCTTTAAGCTCATCCAAAAGACCCCAAGGCCTATTGAGGTCATACCAGTTGGAATATGATTCGGCCGGGGATGGATTAAAAACGACCTGGATATCCACGTCATTTTCTGTGCCGGCAGCCATGGCCAGGTCGCCATCGGAAGCCCTGGTAAAATGCACGGGCTGATCCACAAAACCGCCCGAAAAATACTTGCGCGGTATGGGCTGGTTGGAAAAACGGTCCGTCTCTTCTTTGATAAAGTTGAAAACGCCTCTTTTATAAGAAGCCAGATAACGGTGATAGATAAGCTCCTTGTTTTTGGGGTTATTGAGGTCGATCCCCGAGACTTTATCGCGGCCGGAAAAATCTTTATTGAGGATGGACTGTTTAAAAGCCTCCTGGTACCATTGCGCCAGGATGAGCGAATAGAACACCTGTCTTACTCTCGCAAAATTCTTATTTTCATTCACGGCTTTTTCTACGGCAGGAAGCAGGACCTCACGTAAAACCTGTCTGGATATGTCCTTGGTCTGGGCATTGCCGGCTTGTCCATGGCTTGCATTGCCAATCACAGTCTTTGGGCCTGATAATCTTCGTCCAGCATCACCTTCAAATGGGCATGAAGGATATAAACCGTGTCCCCCTTTTCATACACCGTCGCCTTCTCGGGAAGTATCCATATCTTATTGATGACATTAACCGGGATCTGGGTGACGCCGAATTTCCGGTAGGCCTCATCATAGACCTTATTCCAAAACTTCTTGCCCAGACGGCTTTCAGGATAAATAAGAGAGGCCCCCACCTGCTTGAGGATATAATCTTCAGCCAGAAGGTCACGGCCTAGCTGGGTCTTGTTCAATACATCGGGAATGATATGGTTCTTCTGGACCGGTGATAAGTTGACCCAAAGGTCTTTTTCAGGCACCGCCAAAGCCGCCAGGAAATAATTCACCAGGCGCTGTGACGTTTTATGAAAATCTTCAGCGTTTAATCTTTGGTCACCCGGATCAACGATAAAATCAAAAAGGAAAGGATCATCAGGATGTATCTTCAGGCCTTTGATCAAAACAGGCCTGAAAGGTGGACTTAAATTGACCCTGACCCCTGGTTTTGGCAAAAGAAACGGTAAGGTGGAAAAATCATCGGACGCCGATTGGGCCCGGGAAGACGGCAGATATATTGACGAGGCGATAAAATTAAATATTATCCAAATGCATAAAATGCGTCTCACATTTGTCATGGAAGCCGCCGGCATAGTTAATAATTGAATAATAGGGCCTACTGAAAAGATAGCATATCGAAGATTAAAAAACAAATTTTCAAACAAAAAAATGCGGTATAACGTTAAGGCGGGATTTATTGAACTTAGATAAAAGGATCGAAGTTGCCGGCACCTCCTATCCCTCGAGGGGCATATTTACATCCCTTTTTTTCACATTCCATGTCTTTATCCGAACATTTTTTTATGCGCCAGGAGATGGCATCTTTTCTGCCTATTTCCGAGACAGCCTCTTTCATAAGAGTGATCGTTTTACTTTTAAAATTACAATGAATATTAACAAATTGTGTTTTGTACATTTTTCTACCCAAAAAAACAGCCTTTTCTCCCAAACGGAAGAAAAGGCAACGGCTTTTCTTTGACTTGTCCTTATAACAATAGTCCTAACAGGAACCTATGTCAAAAGTATTTTTATAGGGTGTCAATGCCAAACTTGTACCATATCAAAGATCAAACGATTTTAGCAATTTGGCCGTGGGGTATGTTTCTAAATGAGGGATATTTTCAAAATCTTTATCATTGGACCAAATAGGTATGCCCTTAGCAAGTGCTAAAGCTGCCAGAGGAATGTCATCCATATCTCTTTGACCAATATATGTTTTAGCCTGAGTTAATTTAGATTTATATTCATCTTCTCCAATTATCTTGACTGGCAGCATTTTAAATTGCACCCATAAAGCTTTAAGATCGATATGGTATTTTGCGCCGAGAAAAGGAAGATAATCCTCAACCTCTCCGGCATTAAACTCGGTGGTCAGGATTTCAAGGTTTGTTCGGGTAAAAACCTTCAGCGCGGCATGACCAATAACTGCAGAAAGTAAAACATTACTGTCTGCTGCGACGCTTTTTAAAGACTTTGAAGTCATCTAAAATTTCTTTCTCAGTTACTTTTTTCTGACTTAATGCTGAAGCGATTCTGCCGCCCATTTGAGCCACGAATTCCTTCTTTAACTCAATAGGAAGCTTGGCAGATTCTTCTAAAGGCAGAAAACAGCCCACCATTTTGCCATGGTTGGTCACCAAAACCATTTCTCCTTCTTTGCCATACTCTGCCAGGGAACTTCTGAATTCACGAATAGAAGCTAATTTCATAATTTTTACCTCCCGAGCCCAACTATAGCACACAAAATAAAATGTGTCAAATATGTGTACACATTATTCTTGTGTTTAGGCTGTAGCTTGTCCTTTTACTTGGCCAATCTATTGTAAAGCCAGGCAAAGACAGCACAACCGATACCGGCATCCAAAAAGGCCCAGGCTGCGCCAAAGATGCTTCCGGGAATAGTTGCAGAGTAACCGATATAGAAAGTCCCCAGCGCGGCCACAAATTTGGCGCAATAACCGCAAGTCATCGCCGAAATACCCATGATGAAAACCCCGGCACTCCAAAGGATGCCCCCTGCCAGCCCAAAAGCTTTTATATCCAGTTTTCCGTTCATGTTCCCCCCTTTTTATTTGCTTCGGTATGATCTTAGTAAGAATTTGGCTTGGTATTACAAAAGTTGTATAATAAAGATGCCATGAGATTAAAAATTATTATATTTTCAGCTTTTTTCATGCTCATAGCCCTTCCCGCTTCCTTTGCCTGGCGGGATGCGGACGGCTATTGGGGCCCAAACGGCTATTGGCATTATTACGGAAGCGGACGCGACCAGCCTTATTCCTATTACATCGATGAATATTATTCTCCCGGATTTGTCCATTATCCGTTGGTCGACCCGGACTTTATTGCCTACGTCAATACTACAGCGGTGCCTGCGGTTTCCCCCCTGGCCCCGCAACTACAGATCCCTGTTGCGCCCCCTCAGCAAAATGAATTTACGGTCAATATCCCCAATGACCACGGAGGCTATACGCCTGTTCTTATAAAAAGATCGGGCAATGGATACACCGGCCCCCAAGGTGAATTTTATTACACCTTTCCCGCCGTGTCGCAACTTAAGTTGATGTACGGAAAATAATTTTTATTTTTTCTTCGGCGCCGCTTTTTTCTTCACAGCGGTCTTTTTAGCTGCTGCCGGCTTTTTCTTGGGGCCGGCCTTGGGTGCTTGCTTGGGCGCCTGGATAAAAGAAGGGGCCATATTGGGATTATGGTCCTCCGCCCTGATGGGGCCATTGCCCCTTTTTCTTAAAGCAAAGCATTCCTTGCAATATACCGGACGGCCTTCGGCAGGTTTAAAAGGCAGGGATGCCTCTTTGCCGCAGTCGGCACAGGTGATCTTGTACATGACCTTTGCAAGACGCTGCTGTTGAGCGTTCATGGCCGGATTTTGAGGCTGGGACATCAACACGGGGGTGGCCATCACGCGGCCCATGACAAGGTCCAGTTTTTTGTCCAGCGAAGAGATCTGTTCCTGAATCTTGGAGATCAATTCCAAAATTTCTGATTCTGTCTGTGCCTTCATGGGGTCAGGACCCCGCCGGTGCTCATGGTTTCCGTGGTGCTTCCGCCGGTGCTCATGGTTTCCGTGGTAGTCCCGCCGGCAGTCGTATCGGCGTTCATCAAATCCATCAAATCAGCGGAATACTGCTTGGCAAATTTCGAAGCCAAATATTGCATGCTTTTTACGTTCATATCCAGGTCAACTTCCGTAATAAGATTTAAATCCTTGTCATATTTCATCAATTTATTGCCATAAGCGACTATGACCCCGTTATCGACGGGAACCATGGTCGGCTGTCCTATCATCCTGTAAATCACCCCCATCTCAAACAAGGACTCCATAAACTTCTTTATTTTTTTCTTGGTCATTTGCGGAGTCATTCCAAGCGGAGGCATTCCCATAGGCCTGCCCATTGCCTTGTATTTATATGGATTTTGGGCAAAAACCGGCGGCGCGATCATGACCGACGCCAACAGGACCGCAACAAAAACTTTAAACATAAGTCACTCCTTTATCAGTTTCCGGTTGATCGTGGCGGTATCTTCCACCATGTCCCACTTGGTCCAATACAAATATTCCCCTATGTCGATGCAAATGTAAGAGATCCCCTGCAACGAGATCACATAACCCTTTTTCTTGATTTGATGCACGAAATCCTCGAACTCCTGGCGTTTATCTTCTTCACAAACATAAAATTGATGGCTTTGGTCATCACTTGTTTCCCAGCGGATCTTCTGTATGAACGGGTCGGTTTCTTTCATTTTTGACAAACAAAAGAAAAGCCTCTGCCCCCTATGGATTTTTCTCCATGGAAACGCCGCCTATGGCAGCGGAAGTCAGCTTAAAGAGATTCTGGATGAATTCCTCGCTATGGCCCTCCGGACGGCCGGGGCCGTTTCGGAAGGAAAGATTCAACACCCCCAAAGCATCATGCCCGACGGCCATGAGGGGCATGACGATCGAATACTTGATTTCGGGCCGTTTGAGAAGGTGTTGGATGCGGTTATTGGGATGGGCGCTGTCGATGACCAGCGTTTTTTTCTCTTTCATGGCAAACCCCGCAAGCCCCTCTTCTTTTTTTAAAGAAGGCCTCGGCACCCACCGTTCATCCAGGCCGCGGGAAACTTTGATCATAAATTCATCGGTCCGGTCATCAACGGTCATGATGGAACCGCTTTCGGCCTGGGTCATGAACATGGCCATGTCGAGAATGGCGGTATAAATTTCGTCCATGGGAACGGAAGCTTCTTGCAGCTTCCTGCGCTCGTAATTGGCCTGCACGGTGTATTGGGAAAGTTCAAAGAGCAATTCCAAGATCGAACGCAGGCTGGTATAGGAAAGTATGCGCACCTGGTCGATCTCACTCAGGATGTCTTCGGCAAAGCCACCCTGGGCGGCGATCAGGAACTCATATTCCGCGCGTGTAAAGCGCTTATTTAAAATGACCGGCCCCACGACAATATAGGCCAGCGGTTTGCCGGGCTGTATCTGCACGGGGATGGCAAAACTGCTTAAGGCCAGAGGGTCCTTATATTCCAGGTATCCTTCAGGAGAGGCTGTAAACCTGTCCAAAATATTAAACGGTCCGTCCTTGGTTTCATCGGCCCTGGCAGACCTGGCGTATCTGGAGATCAGGCGCCAGCCGTAGGCATCCGTCTTCGGCGTCAATAAGATCTTTCCATTGATATCGACGATAAAGATATTGGTCTTCAGCACATCGATGAAACTGTGCACGATAGGCTTGAGCTTTTCAAATTGGATGAGTTCGTTTAAGTCCATGATATCAACCGTTGATTATTTGAATGAGATGCCGTATTTTTTCATTTTATTGTAAAGGGTCGTCCTGTTGATGCCGAGGCTCGCCGCGGTCAGGCTGCGGTTGCCGTTCATTTCTCTTAGCTTGGTCAGGATAAGTTCTTTGGCCGGTTCTTTCAAGCCGTCCTCCAAAGACTGGTGTACGGTATTCCTTTCCTTACGCTCTGCGGCGTTGAAGGTCACAGGGAGGTCCCGCTTGTTGATGCAATGGGTCTGGGCCATGATCACGGAGCCTTCGATCACGTTTTCCAGCTGCCTGATATTGCCGGGCCAGCGGTATTCCATAAAGAGTTTTTTGACCTCGTCAGAAATGCCTTTGACATTTTTATTATTTTTCTCATTGGAGACCCGGATAAAATGTTCCACCAATAAATTGATATCATCTTTTCTCTGCCTCAAAGGGGCGATGGCAATGGGGATGACATGGATGCGGTAATACAAGTCTTCCCTGAATTTCCCCTCTTCCACCAGCTTTTCAAGGTCTTGATTAGTGGCCACGATCACCCGGGCGTCGGTCTTGCGCGTCTGGGTGTCCCCCACGCGTTCGTATCCGCCGTCCTGCAATACCCTCAAGAGCTTCACCTGGAGTTCCTGCGAGCAGGTGTCGATTTCATCCAGGAAAATGGTGGCGCCGTCGGCCAGCTCGAAACGGCCGGCCTTGTCGCGGATGGCGCCTGTAAAAGCGCCCTTCACGTGGCCGAACAACTCGCTTTCCAAAAGCGTTTCAGAAAGGGCGCCGCAACTGACCTCCACAAAAGGCTTGGCCCTGCGGTTCTGGTCGTGCTGGTGGATGGCGCGGGCGACCAGGCCTTTGCCGGTGCCGCTTTCGCCTGAGATCATAATGGTGGCATTGGTCGAAGCCACGGACTCGATAAGCCGGTAGACCTGCTGCATGGCTTCGCTTTGTCCGACGATCCCGTAAAATGTGGACCGTTTTTTCATTTCCACCATGGCCCTCAGCTCGATGTTTTCCCTCAGGAGCTCTTTTTTTTCGATGATCCTGGCGATGATCAGCTTGATCTCTTCGTCATGGATGGGCTTGGTGACATAATCAAAAGCATGCTGCTTCATCGCGGAGACGGCCGACTCAATGGTCCCGTAGCCGGTGATCACAATGACCTCGGTGGCCGGAAAATTCTTTTTAATAAAGCCCAGCAGGTCGATGCCGTCGGCATCGGCAAGCTTGAGGTCGGTGATAACGATGTCAAAAAGGGTTTTGCGGACAAGCTCCTTGGCTTCCTGCATGGCGGAAGCCATCTGCACCCGGAAGCCTTCGATCTTGAGGATCTCATAAAGCGATTTGCGGATGAGAGGCTCGTCATCAACGATCAAAATATGGTAATTTTTATAGCGTTCGTCCATCATGAATGCCCTGCCGGTAAAAAGACAGTAAACACCGTACCCTTTGAAGGCGCGCTTTCAATTTCTATTTTTCCGTCATACAAGCGGACGATCTCACTGACAATGGTCAGGCCCAGGCCGCAGCCTTCTTCCATGCCTTTGGTTGTGAAAAACGGCTCAAAGATCTTTTCAATGTTCTGCTTTGGGATACCTTTGCCCGAATCCGAGACCTGGATCTTGACCATGTCCCCTTCCATGGCGGTCAAGATCGCGATGGTACCTTCCCGGTCGATCGCGTCGGCGGCGTTGCGGATGATATTGGAAACGACCCTTTCCAGGCCGCGATCATCCAAGGGGGCCAGTCCTTCCTGCAGGCGACGCGTCACAGTGATGTTTTTATGAGCAAAATCCCCTCTTAATTCCTTCAGGCACTGCTCCACGCAGTTATTGACATCCACCAGGCCTGCTGTTGATGTGTTGCGCGCGCAGGCCAGAAGGCTTTTGACGATGTTGGCCATGCGTCTCAGGCCCTGGCGGGCCTCCAGAAGATATTCGCGGACAACCTCATTGTCTTCATCCAGGTGTTCAAGGGAAAGGTTCGTGTAACGCATGACGCCGTCTAAGGGATTGTTGAATTCATGGGCAATGCCGCCGGCAAGTTTGCCAAGCGACGCCAGACGCTCATGCAGGACAACTTCTTTCTTCAGGCGGGCAGCTTCCTGGTTGGTACGTCCCAGCTGGCTGTTGAGCATAAGGCGCTCAAAGTTCAAAGCGATCTGGCTGGAGAGAAAATCCAGGACCTTCAATTCGTTCTTATTGAACTTCTGATGCGTGGTCTTGTCGGAGATGTTGATGACGCCGATCAGCCTGTCCTTGATCAGAAGCGGCGCGCAGATGAACGAAGGCGAGCGGTAGCTCCTGCGGGGCTTGAGGTCGCCGAAGCGCTTGTCCCGGCCGATATCGTCGACCAATACCGGCATTTTGAGCTGGGCCACATGCCCGACAATGCCCTCTCCCATGCGCTTGACCAAGAGCATCTGCTCATCCGTCTTCAGGCCCCTGGAAACCTGCAGGACAAGCTTGTCGCCTGCATCCAGAAGAAAAATAGAGCCGCGCGTGGCCCGCATTAGCTCAAGAATATCATTCAGAGCGCCTTCCAGAAGATCGTTGACATTATCTGCAACGAGCGCGGCCGCGCATACCCCATTGATCCTTGCCAGGATGCTTTGTTGTTTCACCGCAAGCACCATAATTCCTTCTGCCTATTTCCCCTCTTGCCGCGGAGTGATCTTCACATGATTGGTTTTGAGCCTGGTAATATTGACCACCATGCCTTTGAACAATCCAATCATCGGATGTTGAGGGTATTTCTTCATGAACTCTTTGTAAATCTCAACGGGCAAATCATAATTCTTCATGTGGACGATGGCCGCCACATTAATGACATAAATCGCTTCCCGCAGGCTTCTTTCGTCCGCGTCCGCCATCAACATTTCCCGGCAATACTTCACGACCTGGGGCCAATCCTGCCTGGCAAGGTCCGCGGAAACCATCAGCTTCAAGGCGGCGGTACGGATCTCTTTATCACGAGAATGTTCTAAGACATTTTTGTATTGGGTAATGGCGCGGCCAAAAGCCTCTGATTTATCTGCAGGATCGTTTTGGGCCTGGCGGCTGGCGATATATAAAGGAAGTTTTAAACCGACTACGGTTGTAGGATAAAGCCGGATGGTCTTTTGATACTGCTCCTGCGCCTGGGGCCAGTCCTTTTGCACTTCGTAGGTTTCTCCAATGGCTGCCATGGCCTCGGCAATATGCTGCGGATCATGGGGAAAGGCCGCCGGGATTTCGGCATAAACCTTGCGTGCCGCATCATAATTTTTTCTGACCAGATCGACCTTAGCTATCCACATATACGCCTGGGGGACAAGAGGCGAATGAGAATAGGCCTTGATAAAATCCCTATAACGCCGGATGATCTGCTCAAACGTAAAGTCCGGAACAGCTTCCGGTTCCTGCTCCAATAGATTCATCTGTTGGTTGATATGCCACAAGCTGCGTTCGGCAGAGTACTCCCCTTTGAAGTCCAGAAGACTCAGGAGAACATAAACCGCAACCAGGACGATCAAAAGTCTGATGATAAGTTTCTTCATGCCGAAGGTCTCGCCGGATTTTCCTTGGTATACAAATAATAGGTGGTCACCGCCGCTGCGATGATGCAATCCACCAGGGTGGCGCAAATAGTGCTGACTACAAGGACGACCAGTTCAATTTCAGGAAAGGTTACGGTCATCAAAGCCGGAATTTTGTCACGCGCAAGCAGGACCGGTAAATAGAAAAGTGTGGGCACAAGCACAACAACGATCGTAAACCAAAACGACTGCCAAAAGAACTTCAATCCCAGTCCTATCGCAGGGAATATCTTCTTTTTTTCAAGAACGATAATGGGAATGACATAAATCAAAACCGCTGTGATCAAAATCCCCACCAGAAACTGCACATAGAGACCGCTGCCAAGAATTGCATGTTTGATAAAACCATGCACCCCGCCCTTGGCTTGGATTTTTGCTGCCCAAATATACAAATTGTTATAACTCTTGGCAAAGGCGAAAAACAAGAAAAAAGAAAGGAAGGAGGCCAAAAGAACATGGATATAGGAAGGCCAACAGTCCTTCCATGCTTCTTTAACGGACATTTTTTTGTCGTTGTTGAAAGCGCCTATGAGCCGGATGGAAACAGCCAAAAGAAAGCCTCCGGCAAACAAATAAATGACCACCTGGGCGTAATAGAATAATTTAGGCAAAAGAAGGAAATTATAGGGATAGTGCAGAAATTCCGGGCCCCAGAGACGGCTGATCAAGGGGGCAAAAAAAACGGACAATGGCGGACGGGGAGCGAAATAGAAAATTTCAAGGGCCAACAATTGAAAGAAGACACTGATGACTAAGGGATAGAAAATTATGGGATGTTGGAACAGGATTGAAATCGAAGAGTTCAGGACAGCAAACGGCTTAGGGCGCAAGGATTTCGACGTCATGAGTATTAATGTATCTCTTTATTATGTAATTAGTTATGAATAATAATATCACAATTTCAAAGATCAGTCCAGGTTAAAGAAACAATATGTTAAAAAAGCAGACATTGATGGTCTGCTTTTTTATACTGGTAATAAATGTCAAAACAACTATTTCAAACAGGGCTTTACTGCTTTTGTGCGAAAATACATCACTATGATAAACATGCCCACAGCCAAAAGAAGAAGTGAAGTCGGTTCAGGATCATGAACAGAAGCAAGGGTCCCTCCTGTCGGATCCACACCTCCCGGAGGCGGGACAGTAACAACTGTGCCCGAGCCGCCGGTAAGTCCGCTGGTTAATCCAGAAGACGAACCTGAACCACTGCCTCCCCCGCCTTTGCAGCCGCTTAATACAAAAGGAAGGCCGATAAAGAATAAAAAGTTGATTGTTCGCGTTAATGTGTTTTTAGTCATATTTGAACTTCCTTCCTGCTCCGGCATGGTTCACAGCTGTGAGGGTAGCTGTAAAAACCATGCCGGAACAATCCGGAATAGATGAT
>JAGWKL010000024.1 GCA_028865345.1 Candidatus Omnitrophota bacterium
CGAAGTCACCCAGGACTTCCTGGACCGGCAATTTCTTAGATCCTAGATGTCAACGCCTCACGCCCACCACTTGCTTTTTATTTGGTCAAAGCAATTGGCGGTGATATACTCGCCGATCTTGACCTTGTTTTCATCCCTCATTTCGGTAAATGACAGGCCGTAGATGTATCTGTCCTGTTCCTGTTTTTCCCAGGGGACCAAGGCCTCGACCTTGATCAAATCAAAATTGTCCCCCAGCGTAAAATAAATATGCACCGCCTGTTGCTCGAAAAGACGCTTGTTGAAAGACAGCCGCATGCCTTTTAAATGCATGTCTTCGATCGTCCCATGACTGAAGCTTTGGGTTTGCGGCATCCACACCTTGGTTTCTTTTTTTATGTCCCATCGTGGCAATTGCCTGCGCTCATCCATGTTTCCTCTCTTTCTTTAACGGCCTTTTAGACCCTCACCGTGTACTGATACGTGGTTGATATGACCTCCACATCATAAGTAAACACCGTAAGATACATCTCGTTAAGTATCCATGCCAATCCTCCTTTCACAAGGCCGACGATATCAAGGCATATTTGTTTTTCAAAAACCCTGATCATGAATTTAACGACCGTGACGCAAACCGTTACGACCGGCCAGTACATCCAATTGAAAAAGAGCCAGTACAAATCCTGCCAGAACCAGAACGCCTGGCTCCAATTCCCCCACCACCACAGGCCATTGATCCAGGCCGCCGATGGGAACGCCGGCTGGATAAAAAGAATAGCCGCCGGGAAAACTTCTTGTACAGCCCAATTGATATTGATTACCGCCGGGCCAGTACCGGCAATACCTGCTTTCTTAAATGCAACCGGCAACGCAGCCGGCAGGCATAATCCCGGCCAGGCAAATGCTTTCCAAGGGAAAACAGCCCATAGGCCCAAGGCCCATGCCGGCCACCCGGACCTCACGGCAACGGGGCCGATAAACGGCAAGACTAAGAAAAGCAACAACAGCAAGAGCAGCAGAAGGGCCAATATCAAATCTATTATTTTTTCTTCCTGTTTCTTTTTGTCGTCTTTTTTCTTATCAGGGGCTTCTTTCTTGCCGGCGGCAGCCTTGAAAATCCGCCCCCCTGGCAGCGCTAAGATACCGGTACGGGATTTCCATGCCAGGCCCAAAACAACCGGGGGCCTGCTGAGATACGGTTTGTTAATGGCGGCTTCGTCGAAAACCTGATGCACTTCCACGGCACGGGCAAGGCCGGACTGATAATAAACGGCATTGATTCGGGAAGCTAACTTCCACAACTTAATGATTGTCTTGAAAGGATGCGGAGCAAAAAGGATAAAGGTCCAACGCCATTCGTCGATGGCCTGGTCATAAACCAGCGCTCTCCAGTGCCTGAATAAAAACCACAAGCGGCTGCGCCGGCTGCCGTCGGGCCTGACAAGCCTTGCTTCTTCGCGGGCAACGGCTTTTTTGATCAACTCTTTGGCTTCATCCCTGGCGCCTTTCTGTCTGCTGTTCAACAACCCGGCAAGGCGGGCGTCTTCTTCATCATACATCAATCCCAAGACCCCGGGGCCGGGAGTTCTTTTCTCCGCGCGCACAATGCCCAAAAGCAAAATTGTTTGTTCTTCATTAAGGCCGAAGTCCTGGGCGATCGTCCTGGCCAGAGGGGCCAGGTCTTCGCGAATGAGATGTTTATACCGGCGCGTGGCGAGGAATTCTTTAACAGGCTTATGGGATTTGATGTTCCTCTTGGCCAGAGTTTCCGCGATAGTGTCAATGGCCACGACATAACGGTACATATTGGCGGCTTTAAATACCTGATTGGAGACCCGCTTGCCGGGATGCTGCGGATCATTGACATTCAGGGGAATGAATACAGCCTGGTAGAGCCGCGCCCACCATAAGGCGCGTTCGCGCGCCGACTGCAGAGGCGCTCCAAACTCCTTTTCTAATACTCCCGCCCTGTTGACCTCAACAGAAGACCGTATTTCCTCATCGACCAACCGAAGGGCATACGCGGACCATGCGCGATAAAGCGCGTTGGAACGGTCGATAAGCGCATAGACAGGTTTTAACTGCAGCCCTACTTCATTCCATTGCTTATTCTCAAGCGCGCTTTGCGCTTTTCTTAAATATCCATGGTATTCACTGCCCACAGGCCCCTCTAAATCCGGCTCTCCTTTGACTTCCTTTAAAGCCAGCGCGCCTAACAAATGTTTTTTGGCCCTGGTGTAGGAGCGCAATTGGCTAAGCCTGTTGATCTCATCCAACCGCCATTTAAGGCCGGCGTTGCGGCGGTTGATCCTATTTTCTCTTTTTCTTAAACGCCCGCGGATGATCCCCCTGGCAATGGATTCCGTGCTCTCGCGACGGGCGTCGAGCGTTTTATTGACAGACACCAACAACTGTCTTACCCCCGTAAGGAAGAGGCCTCCGGCCCTGACCCCATCCAATGCCTTATTCAAATTGGCCTGCGCCGTCTGTTTCTCTTCGACCCTGAGGCTGGCGCCGGGCTTGACCATTTCCGCTAAAATCGAGGCCAGCACCTTTTGAATCTGCCCGCTTTGAGCTGCAGTCAATTCAAAACTGTTTTCTTCCAGTGTCCTTATGACACCCCGGATATTTTCCTGGGCGCTCAGCAGCCAACGGCGTTCCTTAAGCTCGGTATAGATCTCATCAACCTGCCCGCGAAAGGCTTCATAATCCAATTTATAGGTGGTGATGGCCATGGCCAGCATGCTCTCTTTGCTGTTGGGAAGATTTTTATATCTCTGTTCATGTCCCGTGACCTTCTTGCCGGGACCCATGGTCCGGTCTGAAAGCAGGGAAACAGGAGGCAGGGTTTTGGATGATAATCGTCTTTCAAAGGTTTTCAGTACAAAATCAGGGATACTCCCATTGTTTCTGAACCTTAATGTCAGGTGTTCATTAAGTTCATGCGGCAATCCCAGACGGGCAAGAAATTCATGGAAGAATATATCTTCCATTTGATAGGGTATGCCTTTGATACGGTAAGATGGCTGGACATAGATCCCGCCGTCGTCCCCGATAAATCCTCCGCCGATGTCGGCCCCAACAATCCAGGCATTTAGTTTGCGCCCGTCCGTCCCGGAATTTAAATGATCTATCCAGGATGCCGCTTTCTTGAGGCCGTGTTTCAATAAATAGTCATAAACCTTGCCAAGCTCTTCCTTGGCCACAGGCCGTACCAGCCCCTTTTTCCCGGCTTCTTCCACGATTTGTTGACGCTGCCGTATCCCAACCGGATCATTATTTCCGTCAAAAGAACGGTCCGTCGGCTTTTTGGAGAAAAGTTTGGACAGCCATGTCCAAATGCGTATCAGGAACTTGGCCCAGGCCGCCTGCGGCTCCTGGAAAGAAATCCAGATATAGTATGTTCCCACGATCAGCGTCGTGGTCACCACATACAACCCAATCACCATGCACAGTTGGATCTCGAACCAGCTCAAGGGAAATATGGACGCAAGGACACCTGCCTGCGCGTTATGGGCGCTGAGACCGGCAAACCCAGCGGGCAAGACAAACAAGGTTAAAACGGAATGGTCCTTGCCGCGGCGGTCCACACCGGGCCTGCGGAACTTCCTTAAATGCAGGACGGTCAACGGATTGATCCACAACCATGCCTGTTTCACAACCCCCCACAACATTTTGTAAGCGTCCTTGCCGAGATTGATGGTGCTCTCTTCGGCGGAATCGAACCAGGCAATGGGGACTTCCGTGATCTCGGCCCTCGCCAGCTTAGTCAGAAGTAAAAGTTCGGTATCGAAAGAAAGGCCCGGGTCTTTTGCGTATTTAAAGGCCGTCCGGTCTTTGGACCTTTCCAAAATGAAGGCGAGAAGGTCGCGGTCAAATAATTTGAACCCGCGCTGGGTGTCTGAAATGCCCCGCAGCAGCGGCAGGAGCGTGTGCACGGCCGTCAAATATTGATGGGACGATTTGACCCGCTCCATTGAGGTCCCCTGCGATTCAGCATCCGGGGCATAGCGCGAACCGATCGCCGCGCCATACCTGCCTGAGACCAGCGGCGCCAATAAAAGCGGTGTCTGCAAAAGATTGGTGGAAACATCCAGGTCCGTATACCCGATGTATTGGGCCCAGCCGTCCTGGACCGCCTTTGCCATGGCTTTTTTGACGGCATATCCCTTGCGGCTCGCCGTGGCTTTCTTCTCGTCGGGGCTGACCTCCATCACTTCCACCATATTTTCGGCCAAAACAACGCCCTGGGCCGCGTACTCGGCCCGCAGGCTCTTCCACAATGCTTCCACCGCCTTCCTGGAAGCCATCTCCGGCGTACCGTCGTCGATGAACAGCAGCCGCCCGTCGAAGAATAAATTATTCTGCTTTAAATAAATGAGTTGCTCCACCTTCATGCGCAAGGCATCTTCGCCCTGCGGGCTTAGCCGTTTCATTTCTTTATACATCGGGACGACGAACAGGACTTGGACCGGATGTTTCAGGTCTTGCAGGGATTTAAGGGAACTCTCGAATTTAGTTTGTTCCTTGGCACTGCGCGCACGTAACGCAGGAGACACATCAGTCCTGTTGTGCAAAGGCCTGCCCTCCCGGATATTGGACGATAACTCCTCCCGGGAAGGGATATGGAGCATTTTCTTCATCTCCACGAATGATTCTTTATCTTCAACCGCACGCACAAGGGCCGCCTCTTCGCGGCTGACCTCCATGCCGAATCCTTGTTTGGAAATGATAAATACATACCTGAACAACTCTTCGTTGTTGATGAATACCTGCGATGCCGGCACGTACTGAGGATCAAAGTGCGGCGGGTATACGACCTCTTTGTTGGTCAGGCTCCTGGCCCAATCGCCGAGGGAAAGCTCCTTCTCTATAAATGTCTTTTCGGCGAGTTTCCCGTTTTCCTCTTCCATTGTTTTATACATGACAACGACCTTGGTCTCCGGCGGCATGCCCCCTGCCCTTAAGCGCTGATTGGCTTTCTGGACCTCGTTCTTGCTGACAGCCTGATAAATCGTATCTACGTAAAGCTTCTCTTCATTGCTTAACTGTTCATAATCCTTGCCGGGATACAGAGACCATCCATGCTGGACCAGGAACAGATCGCGCATCCGGGTGTCATAAGCCTGGAAAAGCATCTGGTATTTACCCTCATGTGCCTTTTCAATGACGCCGCGCAGGGTGTAATGGATATTATTCAGGTAGGAATCGGTGGGGAAAATATCGAATATGGAAAGCCCCCCATGGATGTATTTGAAAAAGAAAATACCCGCGTAAGGAGGCTCATACGGCCGGGCGGACAAGATCTGCCCTAAAATATTCTTAACATGACTGCCGTCAAGGCCCCGGAGTCCCGCTTCAGGCCTTGACCTGAACTCTTCCAAGACATCGATATTTTCCTCGAACATCCCTTTATATAAATCCATGGTGAATGTCCGGTTCAATATGGCATCAATGATATTCTTATAAAACCTGTAAAAATCTTCCGCCCGCTCAGAGGGCGTTTTATCCGTCTTAAAATAGTGTTCCCACGTCTCTCTGAGCTGTTCCGCGGTTTTAAAGGGAACGATCTCCGGCCCTGGTTTGATCTTGGAATTATGGCGGCTTGCGTCTTTCTGCAGGAGAATATTGTCCCATTGCCCTTCCCAAATATTGCCGGCTATCCTATCGACTTGGGCCTCATCGTTGACGCCCATCGTCCTTAACACGGCCTTGATGGCATTGAGCGCAAAGAGGTCTTCCTTGTCCATGGCCGCCCATCCGTAGACGATCGACGGCATTTCGGCCAGCAGGCGGAGATATTTGTCCTGTATGATCCCGGCCGCCTTCAAAGCCATGCGCATGGGGGCGGACAACCCCGCGGGTATGATCCCCACTCCCGCATAAGAATAGACGTACGGCAGCTTCGCCAAAGGATTGAGCTTTTGAAATTCCTCTCCGGAGATTTCCCACAGCGAGAACTGGTTGTTCAACTCTATGGACAAATAAAATTTCTTAAATTCCTCTTTAAGGCGCGCCAAGTATTCCCTGTCCTGCGCATCCGTGACATATCCCAAAAGATTCTTCAGGTTCTCATCCTTGCCGGCCGGATAGCCCGTGGCCTCGGCAATGGCGGCCCGGGCGGCGATCTCCAAAATGACTTTAGCTACAGGCTTTCCCCGGATCCTGCGCCAGGAGCCTTCATTGCGCAGGGCAATGCCGATGTCCCGCAATTCACGGTCAAAAGAAAGGCGATAAGAAACGCGTTCCGCCAGGACCTTTTTAAGGCGGTCTTCAAGCATCCCCTTGGAAGGGCCCTTGATGACATCGCCGTTAAAAGCCGCGGCACTGAAATATCTGTCGCTGATCCGCTGGCCTGCCTGGACCTGGCGGCTGATCAAATTGTCAGGGGTGTTCTCAAGATAATTCAAGATGATGTGATAAAGGAACATGAACCTTAACGTATTGAGGGTGCCGTCATTCTTGAGCAGTTTCAAATTGATGGCCAGGACATCCGGCGCAACATAAAAAACGGTGTAAGGGATTTTATGGTCATAGGTCAATGTCACTTCCCGGGGGGCCAGGGCTTTGAGACGCGCCTCATTTAATATGGAGGCAACCTGGTTTTGCATGATGTCCTTGACGGTTTGCAGGGGCGCCATGAATTCTTCCAGCAACAGCTTGGCTTCGACGAGATAGGCCTTGGTTTCCGAAGCATACCCGTAGCGGTGGGCCGTCTCATGGGCGATGACGGCGTGGCGCTGGAGATCGGGCAGTCTTGCCAAAACAGGGGAATGCTCAAAATCATCAGCCCTGAAGGCAACCCCGAGACGCAGCGCCAGCTTGAACAGCCCCCGGCCCGGGCCGTATGTCTTGATAAAGGCCCGGATGATGTAATAATCGGATCTCAGCAACGCCCCTGCCGCCCAACCGAAATGATAAACAAGCACCGGCAAACACGGCACCCATCCCAAAATCCGGCGGGCGGAAGGCAGACCGGCCTTGCCCTTGTCAATCTCCTGGAACTTCACCATGATCTGTCTGATTTGAGGGCTGTTGAACACCTTCTCTTGTGTTTCCGTGGTCCACCGGTTCACCTTACGGTTAAGATCTTCCGCCTTTGGTAAAGGCTTATGGACGCTGAAAAGGTCTTTGAACGGCCCCTTGCGGACAAGTTTTCCGGCACCCAGGAGCACAAACTCATTCAAGTAATACGCGGCTTTGGCCGCCCTGCCGCCGGATACGGCCAGTGACAGGACAAGACCTGGCACCATTTTTGTCAAAACAACCGCCAGCACCCATATACCCTCCGAACTGGCCCCGGAACCGCAAAGGCATACCGGCACCTTCGACGATGCGCAGGCCTTCGCTACCAGGATGATGCGACGGGCGACCCCGGGCACGATCCCCGTGATTTTCTGGGAAATGCTCTTGTCATCGCGATCGACGCTCAAAACGGATTTGGTCAGATCATTAAGCCCGACATTGACTTCGATCTTGATGCCGAAACCAAAAGCCGCCCTTTTGGCCTCCCGCAAAATCACGTTGATATTGTCAACGGCCTGGATGTTTTCGATCATCAGGCTCACAGCGATCCCTTTGAGATCGATCCCCTGGGTTTTCAATTCCCCGATCACCTGGAATAAATATTGGACGTCTTCCACTGTTGAGACCATGGGGATGATCAACCCCAAATGATGGTCTTTTTGGAAAACCAAGGACGCGGCTTGCAATTGCAGGGCCAAGAGTTTCTCACCCGGTTCGGTGCGGTAGAAATTAAAGCCGGTATGGGCATTGTCGTAGGGCAAATCCCCGGCATAAACAAATTTCTTGTCCGGCTGGCGGTCCACCGTGCGGACCCGCACGGTATTGCCGCGGGAAACGGCGGTCAACTCAGACATGCTCTGTGCAACCATGTCCAGGGAAGGCAGTTCCGGGCTTTGCCATAAAAACAAGGATTCCGTCCTGGCCAATCCGACGCCCGCCGGTGATCTTTCAGAGGAAAATGAAGCCTTCATTTCACCGGCCTCATCGGCAGCCACTTTCACAAGGATTTTGCCGCCGTCGGGCAGGGAGTAGGTGTAGTCCAAAGGCTGTTGAAGATAAAATATTTCTTCGCTTCTGGCCTGATTAATGGCCTTAATGACCTCGGAAATCTCATTAAAATCAGGGTTGACGATGATCCTGTTATAGGCCTCCAGCTGGCCGGCCGCCTTGCGCACCGGGATAACGGCAAGACTGGCCCCTTCTTTTATCTTTTCCATGAACTCCGTCGGAACCCCGAAAATGCCGGGCACATTATTATTGTTCAGCTCTTCCCCCAAATGGGAAATGGCGCTTCCGAAATCGGAAATAACGCCGGTCACCTTATACCGGCGTAAGATTTCTTTGATCTTGGAGGGCGTGATGTTGCCGAAAATCACCACCACCGACGGGTAATCCTCCTTGTTCAAAGAAGGGCTGTTCTTGCTGACAAATTCCCGGTCAATGAGGACCAGGACCCTGGAAAGGAAGCGTTCGGTCTCCTGGTCGACCTCATGGTCTTTCTTGACCTTGTTGACAGCCTTGAACATGGCATAGCCGACCTGGTGGCCTTTTTGTAAAATATAGTCCGTGGTGTGTCTATAAATATGCCCCCAGATTTCTTCATGGGTAACCGGCAGCTGGGTGCGCGCCTTTTCCAGGGCCAGATTCAAACGGGCGATTTCATCTTCCTTCATTGCGGCCAATGCCCTGGCCGGCGTGTCCCGGTCGGCCAGAAACCGGCGGCGCTTCAGGACTTCCATCATCTCCACCGATTTAATGAATATGTCTATCATCGCCACAAACACTTTTCTATCTTTCTCGGGGATCTTATTAAAATCTTTGGGCACAACCCGCTGCAGCCTTTCGATCTTAAGGTAAAGCAGATATGGCGCTGCGTACTTCACTGCCGTGTTTTTATCTTTCAGGCTGTTCTCCACCTCCATGGCCACCAGCTCTATCATGTCCCGTTCCGCCTGAATGACCTTCGAGCTTCCCGTCACTTGTTGCAACATCCACTTCTTGGCGGCTTCCAATCCGGCCAGCTCTTCTTCAACTTCGTCCTCCCTGAGACGATATCTGTTTTCATAAATCTCAAGCAGGGCTTTCCTGTCCTGCCCGGTGATTTCCCCGCGGTCTACAAGCACCTTGATCCAAAACATGGCATTATAAAGATGCTTGTCATGTTCCCGGCCGAGATAGGAAACCAGCGTTCCGACTATTTTCTGCATGGCGGGATCATCCAATTTTTCCAATATGACATTCCAGGTCGATATCTCCGCGTGGGAACGCATCTGAGCGCGCGGGTCGTCGGCCAGGCCGTAGTTGCACCAAATTTCGAAATGATCGTAGTTGGGCCTGACAATAACGGCATGTCCTATGCCGGGAGCTTCCACGCGGTTATGGTCCGTGCCATAGGCGCTGTTGGCCGGAGTTTTAGGAGCCTCAACAGTCGTTGTTTTTAAATATGCCTCTTCCGCCCTGACATTTTCTTCATGGGAACCATCATTAAACTCGTGGACGAACACCTGGGTCAACAAAACCGTCTTGTTGCCGGACATCTCCCTATTTTCCAAGCCTGGAATTCTCTTTAATTTCCTGATATCCGCTTTGAGGATTTTCTGCAGGAACGTCACTTCAAAATATACGGTATGGTCTCTTTCGGAATAAAATGCGCCGAAGCTCACTTGACGGCTATTGATCTTTTTGACCGCCGGCGGGGCCCTGGGCTCACCGCTGTTTTTTAATTGATTGATATACGTCCATGCCTGGGCGGCCGCGGCCAGGATCCTGTGGTCCTCGACCGTCTTGATTTTCTTTTTATTTGTTTGGTCCACGATCTTCTGGGCTTCATCCCGGCCCACCTTGCCCGTAAAGGAACCATCGGCCGGCGACGGGCTTTTCACCGGCGACAGGCGAAGCGCCTGGATACCGCGCCGCCCCAGCTCGACATAGAGGCCTTCGTTCTTCAAAAACGCCGCTTCCTGCGACGCAAACCGCTGGGAGCTCCAGAGGTCTTCAACCGTATACGTCCCCTTTTTATTGACAAGATCATCGACATCCAATTTCACCCATGTCCGGCCGCCTTCCTTATTGCCGGCCTGGCCGATATGCGCGGCCACGACAACCACCTCATCCCCCAGCCTCCTGGCGAACGAAATGACATTGGGATTGCCGCAACCGGGCTTGGGATAAACCATTTGCGCCGTCCCATGACGCAGCACAGGCAATTGCGCGAAGGCTGCGGCATGGTCGTAGAAGGCCCTCATCTTGGGGTCATAGGTCTCCCAGGCGATGGACGAAGAGCGCGCATGGTCATAAACATAATTCAAAACCGCTTCGATCTGGCCGTTGAAAAACATCGTGGGGTCCGGCAGCGCGCAGAACAAAGTCACCATGAACCTGATCTCTTCGCCGCTAAGCAGGCGCAGGCGCTCCATGCCCCAGTCCATGTCCCGGTGGTCCGGGTCGCGGATATCATGCCCGTCGGTAAGCAGGACCGAAGGCTTGTTGAAGGCCGTAAACAGCCGCCACTCGAGATGATTGCGGAAGTTTTCCGGGGCAAGTCCTTTATGGAGGACGTCGAATAAAAGCGAGCTCATCCAGATGTCCATTCCAAAATCAATGCCGCAGGCCTCCATAATATCGCGTTCAGGGCCGAAGCTCAGGAGCTCGGCGACAAACAAAGCGCCCGGAAAATCCCGGCGCATCTGCCGGATCAGCATCTTCCAGAACTCTTCGGGATAAAGCCGGTCGACTTCCTGGGGCCGGTCGGAGAACCAGTTGCTTTTCATACGCGATTTAAGCAGTCCCTTGGGAGCATCCAGGCGCAGGCCGTCGAATCCCATGTCCAGCATCTTGTGCGCCACTGATGCCAAATAGGCAGGGACTTGGGGTTCAAGGAAATTGAACTGGGCCAGGTTGGTCCAGCCCCATGCCCCCCTCATGTCCGTGGCATCAACAAGTTTTCCACCCGCATCGCGGATAAACCAATCCGGATGTTGTTTGACCAGCGGCGAATTCTTGGATACATGGTTGGCGATAAAATCTCCGATGACCTTGATGCCCAGTTCATGGGCCCTGGCTAACAATCGTCGCAAGGCCTCTTCGCCGCCAAAGGACGGTTCAACGGTCAAAGGATCAAGGACCGCAAAAGGCTCGCTGCTGCCCTTATCGCTGAGGCCATAGCCCATCAGCCATATCAACTTGACCCCCTTGGCAGCCAGGCGCGGCAAAGCCTGTTCACGGATAAAATCAAAATTCTTAACGCCGGCATCCTGAGACTTGAAATCTTTAGTCACGATCTGGTACCACGGCCCGTTTTTGACGAAGGCGGCCCGTTCATGCTCTTCTGCGGTATCCGACGGCGGATAAATCCTGTTGACGCTCTCGATACACGCGCCCAGCGTCCAGGCCTGTCTTTCACAGCCTGCGCGGTTATAATGAGCGGCCTGCAAAGCATCGCCGTTCAGGATTTCCGGAGACCGGCCGTCATCGTTTTGCCAGGTCTGAATCGCATCAAACCAACTCCCTGCGTCTTTGACGTCCCAGGACTGTTTGGTCTTGTCCCATAACTTCACTTCGATGTTTTCCAGGATACGGCGGGCCTCATCAAGGCCGTACGCATAAACACAGGCCTCGGTAAACCCGGCCATGAGCCAGGGCCAGACGGTCCCTTGATGATAGGAGTACTCGTTTGTCTCCCGGGTATGCGTGCCTTGATAAGCCGGGTCCTTGGGGGACAGGGTGCGAAGGCCGAACGGCGTCAAAAGTTCTTCCCGCACCACCGCCAGCGCCCGGCGCGCCTCAGGCCTGGTCAAAAGACCTGCCATGGCCAATACCTGGCTGGGTCGTACCTGCCGCATCTGTGCGGGATCTCCGTCGATCACATCATAGAGGCCGCCCGTGGCAGGGTTGATGAACTTGGCACGGAAGCTTGCTTTCACCTGTTTGGCCAACCCGCGATATTCCCCGGCTTCTTGCTGCCGCTTGCGCTGCTCCATGATCCCCGACATCATCTCAAGCGCGTGATACCACAATTCATTGATCTCAACAGCCTTGCCGTGGCGGCTGGTCACAGGCAATGCGCCCTGAGGCTGTGCATCCATCCAGGTCAGGTTCTGAGTTGCATTGCCCGCTGATATTAAATGATCGCTGTCCTGGCGGACACGGATTTCCTGGCTGTGCCGGTCATTGGCAGCGCCCCATTCATCGAGGCAGACAATTCCTGCAGTAGACCTCAGGCGCGCCATAACATTTTCCAGGATCTCCAGCACCGTCATCGAAGTCACGCCTGCTTTTGCAGAACGCATATCGACCGGTTCATCCAGGAAGGCGTAATCGCCGGTAGCTTCCAGATAACGCCCCAGGGTCCTGAACATCCAGAAAGTCGCATCCACGCTGTTGTAACGCGGGGCCTCACCGTCACCGATGAGGTTAGGCATAAGCCCATCTTTCACAAAGCTAAGGTAATTTTTGAAGACCTGGCGGAACTGGGGAAAATTCCCGGTATTCAAGCACAAACCGGGCAGGGCGATCATGGTGTCGCGGCCCCAGTTATAATAGGGGGCTCCGTTACGGTGGTCGAAATGCGGCATGCCGGCCACCACCGTAAGCCCGATCTCCGGGGTCCAGTAAACAAATGGGAAGGCCGATCCTTTGATCCTGTTTAAAAGCAGCGTGCGGTCCAGGGGCGGCGGCAGGTCTCCTTGCTGAAGCACTGATTGCGATTCGCGGTTGTCTTCAGTCAACACTCTTTTTAATTCAGGCAAGACAGCAGGCGCCAGGGCCGGCATGACCGAATGGCCATACGGGCTGTACGTATGTACCACCACGATCTTCAAATCTTTGGATTCGCCATTGGCCCAGGCCAGGACATCCTTGCCTAAGTCCACAGGCTCATCCGTCAAGGGCGCCAGTCCGAAGGTCACCCTCATGTCGCGGACAGCCGGGAAGCTGACGTTAAATTCCAGATAGGCGCCGTTGACCCAGCTTGTTTCCATCGTCATCCTGGCCGGTTCCATCATATGCCACGCATCGCTGTCCCCTTCCTGGACAAAGGCAAACAACCGGACCCTGTGGACGAGATCCCGCCGGGTAAAGGGCACCTTGACTATCATTGATACCGGGACATTGTCTCCAAATCTGTAGGTGCTCTCATCGACTTTCTCGCCCCCGCGGACAATGATCTCCATGTTTTTATCCGCCTGTTGTTTGACGGCTTCCTTCTCGGCAGGACTTAACAGGGAAGTCAGGCGTACCTTGCCGGTCTCTTCCCACATGCCGGATGTCGCCACCACCTCAAAGCCTTCATCCGCGGACGTGCGGCGGCTCCAGGCGCCTTCAAACACCAGTAAATTCTCCTGGTGCCCCACATTTTTGAGTTCCACCCAAACCCCTGTCCAGCCGCGGGCAAAGGCCACGATGCGCGCCTCAGGCACGCCTTGAGGGTCGACCAAGGCCCGCACGATGACCTTCTCCTTTGTCTTCGACGGAGCGCTGAAGAACACCGTATCTCTCCCGCTGTTGGCATGCTCCAGCGGGATCCGGACAGTCCCTTCAAGGGCATAGGTTTCGATGGAATGCAGAGCCACTTCCCGCTCTTCGCGGGCGTAGCGGCTGTAATATTGCTTCAGGCTTTCCGCAACGCTCTTGCCTGTTTTGGCCGTCAACTGCAGACGGAACGCTTCGTTCTCACGGACAGCTGCCTCCCAGGCCCGGGCATAGGCGGCAGCGGTGATGATGACATCCGTGGTGCGGAAATGGTAAAAGCCGTCCATATGATAATTGATGATCTCGCCGCTGGTATGGACGTCCTTGAGCCATTTATAGAGCCTGGCATAAGAATCTTTGCCTTCGTCCATGATCACCGGATTGGCGCCGCGCCGGGCCAGACGGTTAAGCGGCGCTTTAATGAGCTGGATAAAGCCGTGCAACGCCACGGACCCCGCGTGCATCCAGGTTTCCGATTCCGTCGATTCGGCGGCGCCGGTGATGATGACGGGGTCTGTCCCGTTCTCCATGTCCGAATCCTGCATCTGCATGTCCAGCGCCATCAACAACAACACCTGTTCGTCGAGGGCGAAGCTGCTCTTAAAGACGATCTTGCCGGCCAGGTCCTTGTTGTTGAGATCTTGGGCGTCCGTGCGCATCTCATGCACCAGCTGGCGGCTTTTTTCATTGGATTGTTCATTGCCAAGCACCACGTAGAAAATACCGTACTCCAACCCCCGGCGGAGAACATCATAACTATGGGCGCGGCTGCGGCCGGCCTTCTCTTCCACCCAGCGCCCGGAATAACCCGTCCACGGAAGCGTCAAAAGATAGTCCATAAACGCATCCGTGTTGCCGTTGAACCTTTCCGGTACCGCCAGTCCGAGAGCGGCCAATTGGGGCTTTACAAAACGCTGGAGATAATCCTTTTTCATCTTCGACTGGATGCGGACGAACATGTCCCGGACATCCTGACCGTTGCGTCCCGGCGTATCCATGGCCCATGTCCACAGAGCATTATTGGCCAATTCATCCATTTCACGCTGGACAAATGCCTTGTGATGGACTTCCGCTGCGGCCTTTTTCTCCTGCAGCGCCGTGTAGGCTTCCTTGACGCCTGCGGGAAGCTCGTGGGCTGTGACCATGTCCATGAAGGCCATGGAAAATTCGCGCATGGTCAGGTTGATAAGGTCTCCGTTGGTAACGCCGTTGAGCGCCCGTCCGATCTGAGGGAAGAACCGGCGCATGGTGGCGGCATGCGAATCCGACACTCCGTTGGCAAAGCCGCCGAACATCTGGACCGCCATGATCCCGGCCTTGGTCAGGTCATAGGTGGGGCCGTTGCCCCAAAGGGAACGCCGTTTGAATATCCACATCCAGCCGTCGGGCACGCCGGCCCTCTTTAAGAACTCATGGTCATTGGCCTCGATCGTATTGCGGACCGTATGGGTGGTGACCATGTAATGGGCGTTAAGCAACACTTCGGTCTGCAGTTCCCCGTAAAAGAGGGGCCATGCCGCCGACAGCACGGACTGCCCGTCGTTAAGCGCGATGACCGGCGCCACCCATTCTTTTTCCTGGGCCTCGGTACTCCTGCGCTCGGCCTCCTCCAAAACGTCGATCAACTTGCTGGCGGCCTTGGTGATGAATTCGATGGCCTGAAAGGCCGTGGGATGCCTGCCGCCGACATAATAATAAAGAACCTGGATATAAAACCCTCGCTCGTCGCGGAAGGTATAAACAGGGATCCCTTCGTCATTGATGTCGTGATACACCAGCACCTTTTCTCTTTGCCCCTGCACGGTGATTTCGAAATCAAGCTCCGGCACCCGCTGCGGATCGAGCGGCAGGGTCAATTGCGTATAGTCAAGCGGAACTTCGATGTGCGCAATGCCGTTGACGATCTCATTGACAGGACAGCCTTCATAATTATTTAACTGGTCCTGCGGCACGCGGATGATCTTTCTTAAATAATGAGGTTCGATAAACACCGGCTTAAGACCGAATTTATAAAGCGCCCGCCCCAAATACTGCATGACGCGGCCCAAGCCTCCGCTCAACAGCGTGATCTCAGCCGCGACGAGATACAGCCTGCGCCCGCCCTTGGTCAAGAGCGGGAACAATATCCTGGCCCAGCCGGCCAGATCCTTGATGGCGCGCAGCATCAACAGGACGGAATCCACCATGGTGCCGCCTGTCCGGGGGGCTTTTTCGCCATCGAAATAACGGTGTTGGAAAAGTTTTACCAGCGAGCGCCGCTGCTGCACGGAAAGCCCCAGGACCGCGCGCAAAAACGCCTGACGGCTTTCCACAAGGCTTGTGGCATTCAGTCCGGCTTCCTGTTCATATACGGCGATCTTCTTTAATAACGCGTCTTCATCCTTGATGCCACCTCTGGCGTTAAAGAACGCGGCCAGGTCTTTTTCGATATAGACATTGCGCCTGGCCCAGGTGGCCAGCGCTTCGGGGCTTGCGGCCAGGGCATAGAGGCCTCCATTTTCCCGACGGACCAGGCCGATCTCTTCAAGATAATTCACGATGTCCCTGACGCTGATCCCCGTGCCGGAGCGCTCCACGTTGGTCAGGCCGTAGGCATCGTCTAAATATTTGGCGATCTCAACGGTGGCCTGGCGATCGAGCAGGACCGGCAGGCGGTTTTCTTTTTGCCTCTCCAGAAACCATTCGGCCAGGCCGAAGGCCATGGCCCAGAAGGCATAGATACGGCCTTGGCTGTCATGGCGCACCGACGTGGGGAGCGGATGCCTGGACGAAAGCAGGGACTGGGGAACAGTAAATGCCTCTGCCGGCTGTGCGTGCGCCTGGCCGGTGAGGGCCTTTACGTCATGCTCAACCCATAGATTCAACGCGCGCTTTTCGGCAACGCTGCGCTCGACGCTGCTTGTAAGGGCCTCGTGAACACGATGCATTAAATGATCAAGGATTGTTATATCGTCTGCGGTGAGATCTTCGACTTCAAGGGTCAGCGGATTGATCTTTTGGCCTTTATGCAAAGCGATCAGTGCTTTCAGAAGTTCAGCCGGCGGCGGAAGGTCTCCCTGCCCAAGGATCGAGCGTAGCTCACGATGGACTTGTTCTTCCACAAACTCTTCAAGCCTGCCCTGGCCCATCGCTTCCTTTAACTCAGGCAAGGCGGCAGGGACCATGGCCGGTACAGGATTTACCGGTTCCCCTGACTTTTGTAAAATGAAAAGCCCTCTGCTTACGGGATTGCGCGAACCCAGAGCAGAAAATCCGAGGTTCCTTTCCTGTTGGATGACAAAACCGGCCTCTTCAAACATTTTTCTCCATGTTTCCATGGTTTCATAATTGCCCGGGACCAACGGGGTCCTCGAACGGTTTACAAAATTATGGATGAACCAATCCGCAAAGTGCAGGAAGCCCAGTTTCTCTTCGTTGAATTTTAAGCCAAGGAACATCTTGGAAACTTCCCCTGCTCTCCAATCACTGTCGGCCGGTTGTTCGCAAAGAACATCGCTAAACGTATCTTCAAGTACAATCAATCTTGAGCCCGGGGCCATGGTCCTTCTGATTTCCCTTAAATAAGCCGGCCTGTCCACTTCCAAATGATGCAGAACAAAGGTAGACGTAACTGTATTGGCCCATTCATCCTGTACAGGAATGACCATGGGATTGGACATGAGCTTCAATTCGTGGGTTTTCCCGGAAGGAACGATGAAAGGAACGATTCTCTGCAATTCGATGTCCGCGCTTACGGCGTGGGTTATCCCCGAATAAATATTTAAACATCTTTCTGCAAGAATGGCCATCCCGGCCCCAACGTCAAGCAGGTTGGGCCCGTTCATTAAAGATCCGAATAAATCTGTTTTCCCCTTAACGGCAGGCAACTCGAAAGCCGGCGATTTTCCATCAGGCAGCGTCGCTTGAGTAAATATCCTGTGCATTTCTTCCAAAATAGGGAATTTGCGCAAGGTTTCATTAATATAATCGCCTTGGCGGTTGGCCCGCTCAGCCAGAAATTCCAATATGGAATTGATTTGTGTTTCTCCGCCGGCACGATTCTCATTTGAATAAATCTGGATCCATCTGGAAACCAACGCACGGCCTTGCGCAACGGTCAAAATATAAAAAGGATCTTTCGGCGGGCCCCGGGTCTCAACGGCATTTCTTTGGCTGTCGGCAGGAGATTTTAAAATGCCTGTGATCGCGCTTAAAACTTCCATCGCGCCCAGAGGCCCTTTGATGGGATAATTGACCATCGGACCTACGCTTTCATCCTTGCCAAAATTCACCACTGACCCGATCCCTTGGATCAAGGCCTCGCTGTCATTGCCTCTATCGCCGAATTCATCTCCCAGATAGACCACATCAGACATCTGCGCCTGCAATTCTTTTATTAATTGTGCGATGCCATATCCTTTGTGGGTCGCTGCATCAAGGATATTAATAGACGCTGTCCCTGTGACCTTGACAATCAACGGTATCCCTTCCCGGTCTAAAATCTGCTGGATTTTCTCCTTCCATATGTCCCGCTTGACGCGATCGGGATCGAAGCTGCGGCGCATCTGGTCGTCATTGATGTCCCCCAGGATCTGGAAATCAACGCCGTTGGGCCTGACCTTGATCCGTATATCCTTCAAGGCTTTTAATTCCGGCTCCTGTTCGACAAAATCTCTCAATATCTCTTCGACACGCTCGACCGTTCCCGGGCCGAATTTGCGGTTGAGATCAACCGAGTAGACCTCTTGCATGGACCCTGTGAGCAAATCGGCCTTGATCATGGCCGCCCCATTATTGCAAATGACATAAATAAAATGCGCCTTTGTTTTGTCCTCATTGGAAAGCGCGCGGCGCAAAGGCCCTAAAAATTCCCTCTCCAGGCGTTCCAGGTCGGACCCTGAAGCCAGGGCAAAAATCCCCCCGGCCTTGATCAAATCGATGATGGCCAGGGCCATCGGTTCGTCCAACAACGTATGGGAGGCAGTCAACGTCCTGTCTTTATCCGCCACAACGACCACCCGCCGTCCGCTTGCGGCTATATTGCTTACGATAGACTTTATTTGTTCCAGAGGATTCTTGTCCCCTTGAACATCCGCTAATGAGTTTGGCCCAACCACAGGCTCTAACAACCAGTTCAATTCATTCTTCAATTTAAGGGCGTATTGAATCATTGCTACGGCTGGTTTGGCATTGAACGGTCTTTCCGATCTCAGGAAATGCGTGGGGGCTCCTGCAAGCAGCATCCCGTTGATCAATGTTTCTATAATATGTTGATAATAAAGGCCCCTTAGTTCGTCCTTACTGAATTCAACTCCCTCGTCCCTCATCCCGCTCAAAAGCGCTTTCAGCCTTTCACTCGCCTCCGGCCCCATATAGTAGCCGGATTTGCCGGTATGATAAATAACACTGAATGTGTCTTCCAACCGTCGGGATTCACGGATATTGTCCCAATCAAAAATCGTGACCACTTTACCGTTGATCGGATCAAAGCGCATGTTCCCAAAATTCAGGTCACTGGCAATAATCTGTTGAGGAAGACCTCTTAAAAAATCAGGGATTGTTTTCACGTCTTCAGCAAATTTAACTAAATTTACGATCTCTTCGTCTGTCAGCTCCCCTCGAAAATGATCCTTCCAATTAAAATTCGTAATGTCCTGCACTGCTTTTTCGAGCCTAAATAACGTTCCTTGGTGAGGATCACGAAAAGGCGCTTTTGCTAATACCTTCTGGATCCTTGCCAATATTCTTCCGGCCTCGAATATCATCGGCAACGTTGCGTCATGGACTGAAACTTCTTTACCTCCCTCAATCCAATTCTCGATTGTGAAAAATAAAGACCCCCCTTGATAATTCAAATATTCATAATAATCCTTCACATTTAAACCTGTTGTCTGTGCCTTAGCCACCGTTGGTACTGGAATACCATTATTCTTCAGATGGACAACAGCTTCAGTTATAAATATGCCCTGCGAAAAATCTCTTACCTTTGAGGGATTATACCGTTTGATGGCAAAACGGCCCTTATCCGTGGTTACGACCGGAATGCGGTAAGCTTGATACATCCTCGATGCACCCACCTCTTGGAAAGTGCGTTGTGCCGTATCTTCCTGACCAAGCCCAAAGGCCTTGATCATATGTTGGATTAAAGCTTCTTCAGTCAGCCAATAAAGGTCAAAAATCTTTTGTCCAGAAGCCGTCTTAATCGTTATTTCTACCTTGTCAACGCCTTCAAAAGCATCTTTGGCAATATCAACATGCACGCTGGCAAAGCGGATGGTGATTTGATCGGCAGGAATAACAGCTGTACTGCCGTCCTGTTTCTGGACCTTGATTTCGATCGAATCTTTTAGGATTTCGGCTACTGCGGCTTGCAGGGGCTCTTCGACTTTTTCTTGGGAAAGCGTAAGGACAAATTTATCGCCTTCAAGGACCGGCGGCGCAAGATTATGGATATTATTAAGGATCTGCTGAGCAACAGCCGCCGCGGGAGTTTCCGGCGCTGGCTGTGATTGTTCTTCTGTTTTCCTGATCATTTGGACGGTTTCAGGGCCAACACCGGGTTGGGCATTTTGAATATTGATGACCTTTTGTTCCCCTCCAGGTGACCCAACGGGCACAGGCCCGGGCGCCTTGCCGCGGGTTGTCTTGTCTTGAGACAAAATTTTCTTTACAAAAATTTTAGCCGCAACAGGAAGATTCTTTAAAAGAGCCTCACGTTCAAGCCCTTCTTTATTCATCGTTTGAATAAGTTCTCTTGCCAAAATTGACCTGGCATTCTTATTCATGTTGCTAAACAGCGTGCCTGCCGATGTCCATGCCTGTGCGGGAACAGCAGCCAAGGCATCAACCTTAGCCTGTGCAGAGAAGACGGTCTCCGGCTCTTTCTGGGTATAAAGCAGCGACTTCCATAATTCTTTTATCAGCTCAGTAGCGGACATGGCCCTTTGAATCGGCAAGGTATAACTGATCACCTTCATCCTGCCAGCACGTATTTCATTGCTGAATACAGCCGTAAAGGCAACCTTCGTCCTTAACTGCTGGTCCGGTCTTTGGATCAAGACGATCTGCAGATTATTTTTGCCGATGACTTGCCGCAAATCGGCCAGCTTGCCGACTATATTAAGCAGATTATCGCGGGTATTTCTCGAAGCGTCTTCAACGATGATGTCTTCGGTGTTGACATTCCATCCCTTCGTCTGGGCTGCCTGAAGAATGAGCTCTTTGATTAAACTTCCTTCGGTAATATCAGCCACAACACGAATCTCTTGATCCAATCGCTCAAGAGCATCTTTACTGGATAAACCTTGGAACACGCCTCTGCGCGGTTCAGACTCATAATCG
>JAGWKL010000025.1 GCA_028865345.1 Candidatus Omnitrophota bacterium
GAACCCGAAGAAACGGACAAAAGCCTGGATTGGGCATAAAAGCACAAAGCCGCCAGGTAAAACAACGCCGCCATGGACGCGGCCCGCTGCCAAATATAGGTGACCGCCTCGGTCTGGACAGGGTGCGCCACGAATATCAACCCTGCCCACAGGGAAATCGCCCCGGCATGACGGGAAATTTTCTCCTCCTTCATGGCAGGGGTTAAGAAAGTCAGGAAGGTCAGCCGCCAGACCAGAAACGCCGAGGTCAAATGGACCGCCAGATTGAACAGGTGATACGCCAGGACTTGAAGGCCGCTGAAATAGTAGTTTAAAGCAAGGGAAAAGAACGTTACAAACCGGCAGGGACAAAAACTCCAGATGGCCTGCAGATCATGGATGTTTTTGATGGAGTGGTTGTTGACGATATAAACCAGATCGTCGAATTGGAACGGACTGAAAAAAGTGTTGGAATAGACAATCGCCCCGACACAGGCAATAATTATGATGGAACGCGCCGGGTTAACTTGGGCCTGGGTAATTGGTGTATTCACCGGAATCGTCGCCGCTGTTATCGGCCCCTTCGCCGCCCCCCGCGTTATCCTTGGGCCGGTCGAGATGGGCCTGCATCTGTCTCCACTCGCTCAATTGATAGGGCTTAAGGTACGGGGAGATGTCCTGGGTCTCGGTTTCTTCCAATTGCTGCCGTTGGCTGTCAACGGCGCTGGGGTTGATGGTGCCCTCATCGATGCTCTTTTGCAGCTCGGCAAACAAAACCACATACCGCTGGATGATGGGGGTGATATTCGCGATCTGGTCGGGCTGCAGGTCCAGTTGCGTCCTCATGGACGCGATGATCCGGTCCGATTCCCGCATTTCCTGGGCAAAAGCAGGAACAGCCGCAACCGCGAAAAAGGCCAGGACCAAACTGTATTTCAAGGCGCTCTTCATGACAAGTATTCTCCCTCCAACCCTTCCTATTTGTCCACTGCTTTTTTGATGATACCCTGAAGACCGGCATCCACCTTATATCCCAACGCGGAGGCTTTTTGTAGATCTTCCAGGGCCTTGCGGTATTCCTTCAATCTGTAATACACGATGGCCCGGTCGTTATAAGACTGTGCTATTTGAGGGTCCATTTCGATGGCCATGGTAAAATCATACCTGGCTTGGGGCCATTCATCCAGTTGGGCGTAAACTTTTCCGCGGTTGGTATAGGCCTGGGCGTAATGGGGATTTAACCGGATGGCCTTGCTGAAATCATTGACAGCATCGATAAACCGGCCTTCCTGATCATAACATATGCCGCGATTATAATACGCCACGGCATCGGTGGGGTCTAAAGCGATGCTTTTGCTGATGTCCGCGACGGCCTTATCCAAATCCCCCAGTCTTTCCCAAGTTATCCCGCGGTTCTGATAACTTGGCGCGTATTGGGGGTCCATTAAAATGGCCTGGGAGAAATCGGCGATGGACCGCTTCAGGTCGCCTAAGCTGACAAAGACAAGCCCCCGGTTGTAATAAAGCCCCTTATCTTCAGGGTTTATTTCAAGGGCCTTGTTATAATCCGACAGGGCCTGAGTGAAATTATCCAACAAAACGTAGGCGCCTCCCCTGGCCCCGTAAGCATCTGCATCTTTGGGGTTTATTCTGATGGTTTGGGAAAAATCGGCAATGGCCTTGAGAAGCCGGCCTTGCCTCTCCCAAAGAAGACCGCGGTCGTAATACGCGTCGCAGGCATCAGGATCGATCGCAATCGCGCGGTTTAAATCTTCCAGTGTAGGCGCATGGGTGTCCTGATAGGCAAAAGCCGAAGAAGCACAAAGAAAAAAAACACAAACTCCAAATATAAATCTCCTCATAGCTTGCCTTCTACCCGGTTTTTCCCTCTACGGCTATGCCGCTTATTACTCTATTTTCCGTCCATCCACCGCCTAAATATTCAATCAGCAGCACACAGGCATTCAGCCTCTGCCCGAGGATGGTCACATCAGTCCTTTCGTCAGCGAGGGCCCCGGCCTGGGTGGTGATGACATCCAGGGCGCTGACTGTCCCCTGTTTATATTGGTTCATTTCAAGATCCACGGCTTTTCGTGCATCTTTGACCGTCACGTCCTGCACCTGGTTCTCCTGCTGGAGGATACGAAGCGCCGCCAGGTTATCTTCCACCTGGCCAAAAGCGGCGAGTACCGTCTGGCGGTAATTGGCCACGTCCTCATCGTAAACGGCCTTGGCCTGGGCCGTCTGCGAGCGTCTTAAGCCGGCATCAAATATGGTTTCCGCCAGCGCCGGGCCCAGCGACCATAACGGATTGGGCGATGAGAACAGATCAGCCAAATTCGAACTCTCGTAACTGCCCGAGGCGCTGAGAATCAGCGTCGGGAAATAAGCGGCTTCGGCCACTCCTATCGAGGCATTGGCCGCAGCGACCGTCCTTTCCGCCGAGGCAATGTCAGGTCTGCGTTCCAGGAGTTGCGAGGGAAGACCGGCAGGGACAAAGGGCACTGCGGAGGGCAGCGTCAGCGATGGAATAGAGAAAACTGACGCCGGTTTGCCTATAAGAACGGCGATCGCGTGTTCCACCTGCGAACGGGCCACGCCGATATCGATGTCCTGGGCCCTTGTGGCTTCCAACTGCGTTTGCGCCTGGATGACATCTGATTGGCCCGCCACCCCGCCGGCATAACGGTTTTTCGTCAATTGCAGGAATTTCTTGTAAAGGACGACCGTATCATCCAGAAGCTTTTTTTGCCCGTCCAAGGCGGCGAGCTCGAAATAATCCTGGGCCAGTTGAGCCTGAGCGCTTAAGCGGGCGTTGGCCAGGTCAGCAGCGCTGGCCTGGGCCTGGGCCAGGTTCGACTCGATGGTCCGCCGGATCTTGCCCCAGAGGTCCACTTCCCAGGTCACATCGGCGTTCAACAAGGTCTGCGAAGAGACGTTTTTGCCCTTGACCGGTGATGAGCCATGGGACCGCGTATAGGAGCCGTTCGCCGCAAGGACGGGAAAAAACGACGACCTGGACGCCTGCACCAGCGCATAGGCCTGGGCGTACCGGGCCTGGGCCGCGGCGATATTCTGGTTGGAAATATCGACCTGTGCCTCCAAAGCGTCCAACTGCGGGTCATTGAAGATCTTCCACCACTCGCCTTTGAGTACATTGTCCTGCGGCTGGGCTATTTTCCAGTCCTTGTTTTCTTTATAGGCGGCAGGCACCGGCACTGCCGGCCTGACATACTTAGGGCCGACCGCACAGCCGGCCAAGAGGATAAGCCATGCGCAAGCTATCGGTTTAATCGTAAGCAAGGTTTTATCAAAAATTCCGGGCGGATATGACGGGCTAAACTCCTTCGCGCCAGGTGTTGGGTTTCCCAATACCTCGTTTGGCCGTAGTAGTTCCCCATCGGATAAGGAAGTCTGGGATGAACCTGGCGCGAAGGAGTTTAGCCCGTCATATCTGCTGTGCGTTTTCATAAAACTTTCGCCTATATCGTGCATGGTATGTCCTTCCTTCGTTGAAAATTCTTGCGTAGCTCCGCGCTCCAGATCTTAAACCGTTCCATGTAAAGATAGATCACCGGCGTCGTGTACAGGGTGAGCATCTGGCTGAAAATAAGCCCCCCGATGATCACAATGCCTAAGGGATGCCTGAGTTCCGAGCCCATGCCCGTCCCCAAAGCCAAAGGCACCGCCCCTAAAATCGCGGACATGGTGGTCATCATGATGGGACGAAACCTCAACAGGCAGGCTTCATAGATGGAATCATGCGAATTCTTTCCTTCCAGGCGTTCGGCATCCAGGGCAAAATCCACCATCAAAATACCGTTTTTCTTCACCAGCCCGATCAATAAAATAAGACCTATCATGGCAATAATGGTCAAATCCGTATGCGTGACCAACAAAGCCACCAAGGCGCCCACCCCTGCCGAAGGCAGCGTCGATAAAATGGTAACGGGATGGATATAGCTTTCATATAAAACACCTAACACAATATACACCGCAAACAGGGCCGTCAAAATCAATATCGGCTCCGAACTCATGGACGATACAAAAACCTTGGCCGAACCCTGGAAACTGCCGTGAATGCTCGACGGCAGAAAAATTGTGTTCATGGCCGCGTTCACCGCTTTGACCGCATCGCTCAATGATACGCCGGGGGGAAGATTAAATGAAAAGGTGATGGCCGGAAACTGGCCTTGATGGGCCACTGCCAGGGCCGTTGTCCCTCGTTCATAATGCGCAAAGGCGCTTAAAGGGACAAGGATCCCTTTGTTGTTGGCTACATAAATGTCTTTCAAGGTAGATGCACGCTGCCAGTAGGGCGGGGCGACTTCCATCACCACATGATATTGATTCAGTTGTTGGTAGGTCGTTGAAACCTGGCGCTGGCCAAAAGCATCATAAAGCGTGCTGTCAATGGCCTGGGTGGTGACGCCTAAACGCGAAGCCGTACGATGATCGATGATCAAATTCGTCTGCAGTCCCCTGCTTTGCTTATCGGAATTCACATCGGCTAATTGCGGCAGCTTCTTTAAAACGGCTTCGATTTTGGGCGCCCAGCTGTTTAATTCTTCCAGGTCCTGGCCTTGCAAGGTGTATTGATACTGGGCGGAGGCCATGCGCGCGCCCGGCATATTCAAATCCTGCACATTTTGCAAGATCGTCGGCGCCCCAGGCACCGAGGTGAGCTTGCGGCGTAATCTTGCCATCACCTGGTCCGTGGAGATCTTGCGTACCTTGGGGGCCTTTAGGGAAATAAACATATGCGCGGAATTTGACCCTTCGGTGAAAGCTGTGACCGAATCAATGGCAGGGTCCTTCATGATGATCTTCACGATGGCTTTTAATTTTTTTTCCAGGGCCTGAAAGGACAAATCCTGGGAGCCCATGACCACGGCCATTAAACGCCCCGTATCTTGCTGGGGGAAAAGCCCCATGGGGACGACGGTAAATAAATACATGCTAAGGGCCAGGGCGGACAGGGTCACAGACAACATGATCCCCTGGTGGTCCAGGGCCCATAATAAACTGCGCTTATAAAATCGATGCATGGCGTTAAATACGCCCTCGACGACATTAAAAATCCTGCCGTGCTTTTCCTGAGGACCATGCTGCTTTAAAAACATGGCGCACATCAAAGGGGTCGTGGTCAATGAAATGATCATGGAAATAAAAATAGCCGCCGACATGGTCATGGCAAATTCATTAAAATACCGGCCGATCACGCCCCCCATAAACAAAATGGGCAAAAAAACCGCAAGCAATGAGAACGTGATTGAGACAATGGTAAACCCTATCTCTCCGGCACCCTTAAGAGCGGCTTCCATCGGGGCCATGCCTGCTTCGATATGTCGCGAGATATTTTCCACCATCACGATGGCATCATCCACGACAAAACCTGTGGCGACCGTCAGGGCCATGAGGGAAAGGTTGTCCAAACTAAAATTCAACAGGTACATCACTCCAAAGGTGCCCATCAAGGAAACCGGGACCACAACGGCCGGGATAATGGTGGAACGCCAACTGCGCAAGAAGGCAAAAACCACCAGGATGACCAAAATACCTGCGATCACGACCGTTTGCTGGGCCTCGGCAATAGACGCCCTGATCGACGGAGAACGGTCCAACACGGTCGAAAGATTGACCGCGGCAGGAATTGAGGCCTTGATCTGCGGCAACGCGGCTTTAATGGCGTCGATGGTCTTGATGATGTTCGCCCCCGGCTGGCGAAACACAATGATGGGCGTTGACGGCTTGCCATTAACAAGGGCAAGATCACGGATATCCGTCTGGGAATCGACCACCTGCCCCACATCCGACAAACGCACCACCGCGCCGCCGGGCTCGTGCGCGATAATAAGCGGTTTATAGTCCCGGGCCAAATACAATTGATCGTTCGTGTTGATTTCCCAAGTCTGCCTGTTATCCGACAGTTGACCCTTGGGCCTGTCCGCATTGGTATTTTGAATGGCCGCGCGCACGGCATCCAAAGAAATCCCATACTGGTTTAAAGCCTTGGGATTTAACTCCACCCGCACAGCCCGGGCCCGCGCCGTACCTCCGCCGATGAGCACCTCCCCGACACCCTCCACCTGGGAGAGTTTTTGGGCAACGATGGTGTCAGCCACATCATAAACAGCCGGCTTGGACATGGTATCTGAATTCAAGGCCAGGATCATGATGGGCGCTTCCGACGGATTAAGTTTACGCCAGGTGGGATGGATGGGCAGATCCGCGGGCAGATAGTCCTGGGCGGCATTGATGGCCGCCTGCACATCGCGCGCCGCCCCGTTAATGTCCCGGCTGAGATCAAATTGCACCGTGATATTGGTTTCCCCCAACACGCTGCTGGAAGTCATCTCGGAGACGCCGGCAATATGCGCCAACTGGCGTTCCAAAGGGGTCGCCACCGTCGAGGCTATGGTTTCAGGACTCGCCCCAGGCAAGGAAGCATGGACACTGATTGTAGCTAGATTTATCTGCGGCAAGGTGGACACCGGCAGATAAAAAACCGCCAAAAGCCCTGACAACACGATGCCCAGGGTCAAAAGACTGGTGGCTACGGGACGTTGAATAAAGGTTTTGGAGATGTTCATTTTGTAATTCTTTTCCCTAAACGGTCAAACCATAGATAAATGACCGGCGTCGTATAGAGCGTCAGGACCTGGCTGACGATAAGCCCGCCGATGATGGTAATGCCCAGCGGCTGGCGCAACTCCGCCCCCATGCCGCCGCCAAAAGCCAAAGGCACGGCCCCCAGCAAGGCCGAAAAGGTTGTCATCATAATGGGCCTGAACCTCAAAAGGCAGGCCTGATAAATGGCCTCCTCGGGGCTCTTGCCCTCCTCGCGTTCGGCATCCAGCGCAAAGTCCACCATCATGATCCCGTTCTTTTTGACGATGCCGATGAGCAGGATTATACCGATAAGCGCAATCACGCTGAAATCCTGCCGGCATAATAACAGCGATAAGATCGCCCCCACCCCGGCTGAAGGCAAAGTGGATAAAATAGTCAGCGGATGAATATAACTTTCATACAGCACGCCCAAAACAATATACACCGTGATCAAGGCCGCCACAATCAGGACCGGCTCATTGGTCAGCGACGATTGAAAAGCCTGGGCCGTACCCTGGAATTGGGCGTTGATGCTTGCCGGCATCCCTATTTCCCTGGTTTTCGCTTCAATAGCCGCCACCGCTTCCCCCAAAGACGCGCCGGGAGCCAGGTTAAACGACAGGGTCACAGCCGGAAACTGGCCTAAATGGCCGATCACCAGCGGTGTGGAAGATTGGGAAAATTTGGCCAAAACACCCAGCGGCACCTGGGCGCTGTTGCTGCCACGCACATATAGATTTTCTAAATCGGCCGGGGACTTTCGAAAATCAGGACTCACATCCAAAATGACACGGTATTGATTAAGTTGGGTGAACATGGTGGAAACGATGCGCTGGCCATAGGCGCTATAAAGCGTATTATCAATCACCGCCGGGGTCACTCCCAGGCGGGAGGCCGTATCACGATCAATGGTGATCTTCTCTTGCAGGCCCCGGGACTCTTGATCTGAACCCACTTCCTGCAATTGGGGCAATTTGGAAAGCGCATCGACCACCCGCGGCGCCCAGGTGTTTAACTCATCCGCATTGGAATCTTCCAGCGTGTACTGATACTGCGTGCGGCTGACCGTATCATCCACCGTCAAATCCTGCACCGGCTGCATGTACAATGTGATGCCCCGGACTTCCGCCACCTCATTTTGCAGGCGGCGGATCACCGCACTTGCCGAAATCTTGCGCTCGTCAAGGGGTTTAAGGTTGATCAGCACCCGGCCGCTGTTTAAGGTCGTATTACTGCCATCCACCCCAATGTAGGTTGAAAGGCTTTCGACGGCAGAGTCCTTGAGAATGGCCGCAGCCAGGGCTTGCTGGCGGCGCACCATGGCCGGAAAGGAGATGGATTGCCTGGCCTCGGAAATGCCCTGGATGAGCCCCACGTCCTGTACGGGAAAGAATCCTTTGGGCACCACCAAATATAAAAGCACGGTCAGCCCCAAGGTGCAGGCCGCGATGAAAAGGACAAGCCGCTGGTGCTTTAAGATCCATTGCAGAGAATCGCCGTATTTTTTGATCAAATTTCCGAAGACCATCTCTGAGGCATGATAAAACTTCCCCTGTTTTTCAGTCGGGATGCGTTTAAGGATCCTGGCGCACATCATGGGTGTCAGGGTCAGGGAGACGATCGCCGAAATCACAATAGTCACCCCTAAGGTGACGGCAAATTCCCGAAATAACCGGCCCACCACATCCCCCATAAACAGCAACGGGATCAATACCGCAATAAGCGAGATGGACAAAGACATGATGGTAAAGGCCACCTGCTTGGCCCCTTTCAGCGCCGCCTCCATCGGTTTTTCGCCTGCTTCGATGTAACGCGAAATATTTTCGATCATGACGATGGCGTCATCAACCACAAAACCTGTGGCGATGGTCAAGGCCATCAGCGACAGATTGTTCAAACTGAATCCTAAAAGATACATGATGCCGAAGGTGCCGACCAGGGAGACGGGCACGGCAATGCTTGGGATAATGGTCCCCGCCGCGGTGCGCAGGAACAAGAAAATCACCATCACAACCAGGGCAATGGCCAGCATCAACTCAAACTGCACGTCGCGGACAGACGCGCGGATGGTCGTGGTGCGGTCCGTCAACACCGTCACCTGCACCGAGGCCGGCAGGGAAGTTTCCAATTGCGGCAGCAGTTTCCTGATATTATTGACGACCTGAATCACATTAAAGCCGGGCTGGCGCTGGATATTGACAATCACCGCCGGGGTTTTGTTCATCCACGCCGCTTCCTTGTAATTCTCCACATCGTTGATCACGCGGGCCACATCAGACAGATAAACAGGCGCGCCGTTCTTATACGCCACCACCAGCTTTTTATAGTCCGCGGCCGATCTAAGCTGATCATTGGCATTAATGATGGACGATTGCCGCGGCCCGTCGAAAGAACCCTTGGCTTGATTGACGTTGGCAGCCGCGATCGCGGTGCGCAGGTCTTCCACGGTCATGCCATAATCCGCCAGACTGGTTGGATTTGCCTGGATACGCACCGCAGGCCGTTGGCCTCCGCTGATCGTCACCAAACCAACGCCTGAGACCTGTGAAATTTTCTGGGCCAGGCGCGTATCCGCCAGATCTTCGACCTGGGGCAAGGGCATGATCTTCGAGGTCAGCGCCAGGGTCAGGATCGGCGCATCGGCGGGATTGACCTTACTATACACAGGCGGATTGGCCAAATCCGCCGGCAATAAACTGGACGCGGCGTTAATGGCGGCCTGCACTTCCTGCTCGGCGATATCGATGTTCAAATCCAGACTGAATTGGAGCGTTATGAGTGAAGAGCCTCCGGAAGAGGTGGAACGCATTTGCTTAAGGCCGGGCATCTGGCCGAACTGGCGTTCCAGGGGAGCGGTGATCGCTGTGGACATGACTTCCGGGCTTGCTCCCGGATAAAAAGTAACGACTTGGATAACGGGATAATCAACCTGCGGTAAGGCCGAGATGGGCAACTGAAGGTAAGCAACGATACCGGCCAGCACAATGGCCACCATCAACAAAACCGTTGCCACCGGCCGCATAATAAATATGCGGGAGGGATTCATGAACTCTCTCCGGAAGGCACAGGTGCCTGCGGTTTGGCCCGGGGCACCGTAACCTTACTGCCTTCCTTTAATTTGTCGGCTCCTTCCACCACAACCACCTCGCCCGCCGACAATCCCTTATCTATGGCAATAGAGTCCAGATGGGCCGGCCCTTCGGTGACCGGCCGTACGGTCACGGTATTGTCCGGTTTGACAACAAAAACGAAATTCCCATCAGGGCCCTGCTGGATGGCGGCCACGGGTATGATCACGGCGCCTTTGTCGACGCTGACCAACAGATGGATATTGACGAATTGGTTGGGAAACAGAGCGCCGTCTTTATTGTCAAAAATCGCTTTCAGTTTCACGGTCCCGGTGGCGGGATCGATGGCGCTGTCCACCGCAAGCAAGTAGCCCGTCGCTATTTTTACGGCATCCGCCCTATCCCAGGCCTCTGCGATAAGCTTTTGGCCCCTGCGGTATGGGCCCAATACCTGCGGCAAACTGTCCTCGGGGATGGAGAAAACCACGGTGATGGGCTGCAGCCTCGTGATCACAGCCAGGCCGGTGGTATCGCTCTGGCCCACAATGTTTCCGGCATCCTCAAGGCGCAAACCGATCCGGCCGCTCACCGGCGCGGTAACGCGCGCGTAGGTCAACTGCAACCGGGCATTGTTGACCTGGGCCAAGTCGACCTTGACGGTGCCTTCATCCTGCTCGACTTGCGCTTTTTGGGTGTCTAATTGCTGCCTGGCGATGGAATCCTGGGCCGCTAAAACTTGGTAACGCCGAAGATCCAACTCGGCATCTTCCAGCGAGGCCCGGTCACGGGCCAACTGGCCCCGGGCCTGGGCCAGCTGTATCTGGAAAGGCCTAGGATCGATCTGGGCCAGCAGATCGCCCTGCTTGACGATCTGGCCTTCCTTGAAGAACACCTTCATCAACTGCCCGCCGACAAGATACCTGACCGTTACCGTATCAAGAGGAGTCACCGAACCAAGGCCGTTAAGATAAATATCAATGTCCCCTGTCCTGGCCGTCGCTGTTACGACCGGCGAGGCGCCGTTCATGCGCCCGCCGGGCATGCCCCAAGCTCCTTGCCGCCTGCCCGCAGCATGATCTGCCGCCGGCTTAGCGCCCAGGCGATGGACGCCGAAAGCAACCAGGCCGATAATGACTAAAAACCATACCCAAGCAGGGAACCCTCTCTTCGATTCAGCCGCTTGTGCCATTGACTTCTCTTCTTTCGCCCTGATACGCATGCTTGTCGGCCCTGGTTTGCAGGGAATCCCACCTTCTTAATTGATTATTACTGAGCACCTGGGATAATTCCATCCGTTCGTTTACTTTCAGCTGTTTCAATTGCCTTGCGCAGGCGGCGCGGTTGATCGTTTTGGCCCGCATGTTTTGCCGCAATTGGCGGCGCTGGACGGCATATTTCTCAACGATCGGCGCCACAGCGTCGGTCTGGTCCTGCGTCAGGTTCAGTTTGGTTTGTATTCGGGAAACAATAACACCGGTACCGGCAACTCCCTCTTGTGCCCCAGCAGGCATGACAGCCACACCTGAAAATATCAGTAAAACTAAAATCAACCGCATGACCTTATTATATTCTCCTTTTTCCTTGAGAAATCAGGATTTCAATTATTTTTATGACTCGTTTACCTCCAATGCCCACGAATCCAAACATATCTCCCAAACCTCGGCCTCCATGCCCAATGTCCTTTCACCCATACCGCACCGCGATAGGGCGCAACACCGATGACCTCGACTTGCGGCTGGGGAGGTGCCGGGACGACCGCAACCACGGGCGCCGCGACAACTTTATAACCGTGAGGTGTCAGGATGTAATACACGCCGTTGTCTGTATAATATGTCACACCGTTAATGACCGCCGGCTGAAAATCCGACGGGATCCCCCTCACATAAGCACCCGCCGGAGGCTGACAGACGACATAACCGCCGTTGACGGGCCTGTAATATAAACCGTCATAATAATAGTACCGGTGCCAGCCTACCCAAACCGTTACATGACCGGCAGGCAGAAAACGAACACGGACACCCCAATGAGGATGATCATGCCAGCGATAATAGCCATTATAGTAGACCGGCCGCGGACCGGGGCTGCCAAAGTGGATCCCTATCCCCCATTCGGCATAGGACAATTGGGGAGCCGCTAAAAATGCTACCATTAAAGCCCCTGCGATCAATGTGTTCTTTTGCATATTTATCTCCAATAAATTAATCAGTTTGTGTTCAAACAACATCTGTGCACGCGGGGCCTGGCTCGTCTTGATGTTCACGTGCTCCTCTGGGCGAATGGCACCTCTACCAGCGGCCAGAAAAGTGATTTCCCTTTATAGATGACTTGAGCAGTTGCCGTGCGCTCGTGAACATCAATCCTCGCCACCCGCCTGCCCCCAGACTCGGGGGACGACATGGTTTTCATAACAGAACTTTTGACGATACCGTTAATCATTGTCCTGGTCCCTATCACTCCACTGTTTATGCTCTCCGCCTTTGCCCATCCAGCCCTTGTGCTCAAAGCTCTCATGCATCCGGTGCATCACCATGATCTGCCTTTCCTTTTTCAAGGCCATGTACCCGGCGAATTGTTCCGGCGTCAGCACTTTCTTGACGGCCAGAATGGAATTTAAATGCTCGTCAAGCAATTGCGACTGAATGGTTTTAAACTGTGTTTGAAGGGAATTGACCTTGTTCATGTCAGGCGCGGCCTTGACGATCTCGGCTTCAAAGGCCTGCCGGTTGGACTTTATTTGTTCTATCGCCTTTTTCATCGTTTCCCTTTGTCTTTGATGGATCCCTTCAAGCTGCTTTTCCTGGGCCCCGGTGAGGTTGAGGATCTTGCCCATCATCTTCTCCATGTCCGGATGATGCCATTGGCCCTCCTCATGATGCCAGGAATCCTTGGGCCCCATAGCGCCCTGCGCAAAAACCACGGGAACTGATAATGCCATAAATACTGCCATACAACCTGCGATCTTCGTTTTCGCTGTCATAAATTCCTCCTCAATATAAGATTACCTTTGCCGCTTCATTTGTTTAGACAATGGGAGGCGCTGAAAAGTTCCGTATTCTATTTTTATTTCCAGCCGCCGCCGAGGGCTTTATAGAGGGAGATGAGATTGTCGAGACGCTCGGCGCTGACTTGAATGAGGTTGGCTTTCGCATTCAACAAGTCCTGCTGCGCCAAAAGCACGGTGAGGTAACTGTCTATGCCGTTGAGGTAGCGGGCCTGTGACAAATCATAGCGCTGCTCTTCGGCCTTGACCAGTTTGCGCTGGGCCTTGATCTGCTCATTGAGCGTATCACGGGCGGCAATGGCGTCGGAAACTTCGCTGAAGGCGGTTTGAACGGCCTTTTCATATTGCGCTATGGCGATCTTTTCGCTGACCCGCGCGGCATTTAAATTGGCGAAATTGGTGGTTTGGTTAAAGAGCGGCAAAGAGATCTGTGGCTCAAAACTCCAAACGTTATGCTCAAAGAGTTGAGTCAATTTGACGCTGGCAGTCCCATCCGAGGCCGTTAACGTAATGCTGGGAAAGAAGGCTGCCTTGACAGCGCCGATATTGGCATTGGCGGCTTTCAAGTTATGCTCCGCTTCCAGAATGTCCGGCCTGCGCTCCAGAAGGTCCGACGAAAGTCCCACGGCCAAATCCTCCATTAAATCCTGAGACTCCAGCGGCCGCGGGGCCGGAAGATCAGCGGGCAGGGCCTCGCCGACCAAAAGGGTCAGGGCATCTTTGGCCTGGGCCAGCTGGCGTTCATAACCGGCAATGGCCACCCTGACCGTCTGCACCTGGGTTTGGGCCAGCTGCAAGTCCAGGGCCGAAGAATTGCCGAGTTTATAACTTTTTTCAATCAGCCCGTAATACGATTGGACCGAGGACAGCGTGCGCCCGGCCAATGCCAGCTGCTCGTCAAGCGCCTGCATGTTCAAATATTGCGTGGCCACCTCCGCCACCAGGGTGATTTGGGCGGCCCGGGAAGCCTCCTGTGTTGCCAAATATTGTTCCAGGACCTGGGCTTGAAGGCTGCGGATATGCCCGAAAAGGTCCAATTCGTAAGACGAGTTCACTTCAGCCGTATAGTTGTGTATTTCGGCGAATTTGTTGCCGGTGGTCAGGGCCCGTTGGCGCAAATTGTCAGCGTCGATCTCAAAGGTCGGCAGAAAGGCGTAGTTCACAATGCGGTATTGGGCCTGGATCTCCTGCACGTTTAAAAGGGCCACCCGGTAGTCGCGGTTATTTTGGAGGGCCAATTCAATGAGCTTGCGCAACCGCGGGTCTTTAAAAAAATCCCGCCGGCCGACGGCGTAGGCCGTCACGCCTGCCTGCGGTGTTTTAGAATTCGTATTGGCAAAATGCTCCGGTACCGGCAATGGCGGGCGATGGTATTTAGGAATAAACGTGCAGCCTGCCAACAGTACACAAAAACATGTTAAAGAGAGCCCTTGGAAGGTTATTTTTTCAACCACGCTGGCCTTGATCCGCCCGCCTTCTCTGGAGTTCCGGCCATACAACGCGCCTAACGGCGCTGTATGGCCGAATCGGCGACGCAGGCGGGCGGGGCCAGAGTGGTGTTCAAAAATAACCTTCCAAGGGCTCTTTTTTATCATTTCATTTTTCCCTTTTGCTTCGGCGCGAAAAGCCGCCGCACGGAAACGAAAAATACCGGCACAAACAGGACAGCCAAGAACGTGGCCGTGATCATGCCGCCCGCCACTCCCGTGCCGATATCGTGCTGGCTGGCGGAACCGGCACCATTGCTGAATATCAAAGGACTGACGCCTAATATAAAAGCCATAGATGTCATCAATATGGGACGCAGGCGCAGATGGGCCGCTTCCAGCGTCGCCTGGACGACTTCCTTGCCCTGCTTTTGAAGGTCTTTGGCAAACTCGACGATCAAAATGGCGTTTTTAGCCGACAGGCCAATGATGGCAAGCAACCCCACCTTAAAATACACATCATTGGGCAGCCCGCGCAAAGTGGCCGCAAGCAACGACCCCAGGATCCCTAAAGGCACCACCAGCATGACGGCGAAAGGAATGTTCCAGCTTTCATAAAGGGCGGCCAGGGCCAAAAAAACGACAATAAGGGAAAGTGTAAACAGCGCCGGGGCCTGGGCGCTGGAAAGCAGTTCTTCGTAAGACTGGCCTGTCCATTCATATCCTATGCCGGCGGGTAATCGTTTAACCAGCTTTTCCATAGCTTTCATGGCCTGGCCGGTGCTCTTGCCGCGGGCCGCGGTCCCCACGATCTCAACCGCGGGCACTCCGTTGTAACGCTGCAATTGCGGGGAACCATACGTCCATTTCAAGGACACCAGGCCCGATAAAGGGACCATCTGCCCCTTATTGTTACGCACATAAACCTTCCCGATGTCCTGGGGAAGCATGCGAAACGGCGCATCGAGCTGGACCATCACGCGCTGCACGCGGTTGCCATGCACAAAATTGTTGACATACAAAGATCCGAAGTCCGCCTGCATGGTCGTGTTGAGATCGGCCAGAGAAACCCCCTGGCTTTCGGCCTTGGTTTTGTCGATATTGACCTTTAACTCAGGCACATCTTCCAGGCCCTGCATGCGCACGCCCGACACATCGGGGTTCTTGGCCGCCATGGCCAATAATTGATCGGTCGCCTGCATCAGCTTATCATGGCCCAAACCCGCCTGGTCTTCCAGTTCCATGTCAAAACCCGACGAGGTCCCCAATTCCGGGATGGGTGGCAGGTTAACGGGATAAATAATGGCGTCCTTGATCCGTGAAAACGCGCCGAAAGCCCGCCGGATGATGGCCGGCGCTTTATGGGCGGCGCCGGGACGCTTGCTCCAGTCCTTCAGTCGGATAAAGGCCAGCGCGGAATTCTGGCCGCGGCCGCTGAAACTGAAACCCGCCACCGTGATGATCTCCTGGGTTTCCGGCTGTTTTAAGAAATATTGTTCCACCTGTTTGAGCACCTTCAGGGTCCTCTGCTGGGTGGCGCCCACCGGCAGGGAAACCAGCGTGATAAAATACCCCTGGTCTTCTTCGGGTAAGAACGACGACGGCAGGCGGACGAACAGGACGACCGCCGCGACGATGATCGCCAAATAAATGACGAAATACCGCACGGTACTTTGCAGCATACGGGCCACGACCCTCTGGTATGTGTTCCTGCCGTCGGTGAAGAAACGGTTGAACCAGCCGAAAAAGCCTTTTTTCTCATCGTGATGGCCCGGCGGAATGGGTTTAAGCAACGAGGCGCACAGAGCCGGGGTCATGGTCAGCGCCAGAAAAATGGAAAACAGCATCGAGGCAATAAGAGAGAGGGAAAACTGCCGGTAGATGGCGCCCACAGACCCGCCGAAAAAAGCCATGGGGATAAACACGGCCGTCAGCACCAGCGAAATGCCGATCAAGGCACCGGTGATCTGCTCCATGGCCTTGATGCTGGCCTCGCGGGGACGAAGCCCCTCGTCGCGCATGAGCCGCTCCACATTTTCCACCACCACAATGGCGTCATCGACGAGCATCCCGATGGCCAGGACCATGCCGAAGAGGGTCAGCACGTTGATGGAAAACCCGAAGGCTTTCATGGCCGTAAAGGTGCCCATCAACGCGATGGGCACCACGATCGTGGGGATGAGCGTCGTGCGGAAATTCTGCAAAAACAGGTACATGACCAAAAATACCAAAAAAATCGCGATCAGCAGGGTCTTGACGACTTCTTGAATGGAAATGCGCACAAAGGCCGATTGGTCCAGGGGATAATTGACTTCCACATGCGGCGGGAAAAATTTGGATAGCTGGGCGACCTTGGCGCGCACCTCATCCACGGTCTTGATGGCATTGGCCGTCGGGGTCAATTTGACGGCCACGGCCGCCGAAGGCCGGCCGTTGATGAAGGCCTGGGTGGTATAATCAAGGCCCGCCAGGGCTACCCGCGCCACATCGCGCAAATAAACCCGCGAACCGTCGGGATTGACCTTGAGCAGGATATTGCCGAACTGCTGCGGGGTGCGCAACGTCCCCTGCCCTTGAAGGGTGATGTTCAATTCCTGGCCCTTGACCGCGGGCCTCGCCCCCAATTGCCCCAAAGGCACCTGGATATTCTGTGCCTGGAGGGCGGAAACCACATCATCGACCGACAAATTATAACTATAAAGCTTCAGGGGATTGAGCCAAATGCGCATGGCGTATTCCGTGCCGAACACAATGGCATCGCCCACACCCGGCAGGCGCTGGATAGGCTCAAGGACGTTGGCGGAAATGTAGTTGCCCAGATCAATGGCGTTCATGCTGCCGTCGGTGGATGACAGCGTGAAGAACATCACATAATTGCGCGTGGATTTGGTGACCGTGACCCCGGCCTGCTGGACGACGATGGGCAGGCTCGGCAGGGCCAGCTGCAGCTTGTTCTGGACCTGCACCTGGGCCACATCGGGATTGGTGCCGGGTTCAAAATAAAGGGAGATGGTCGCCTGCCCGCTGGAATTGCTGCTGGAAGACATGTACAACAGATTGTCGATGCCGTTGAGCTGCTGCTCGATGACGGAGGTGACCGTGTCCTGCAGGGTCTCGGCGGAAGCGCCGGCATAGGTGGCATTCACCGATATCGACGGAGGGGCGACGCTGGGATACTGGGCCACCGGCAATTGGGTAATGGAAACAATCCCCATGATCAGAATAAATAAGGAGATGACCCAGGCAAATATAGGACGGTCTATAAAGAATTTAGACATAAGCTAAAAACGCTTCTCGCATTGAGATAAGTTAACGATGACCAAAAAAGCACTCACTAAAGCCTTTTAAAGAATTTAGACAACATGCCTCTCCTATTTAAACGGCTCAGGGCTGACCTTCATGCCCGGTCTTACTTTTTGCAAGCCCTCGACGATAATGCGCTCGCCCGCCTTGAGCCCTTGGGTGACCACCCACTGGTTGCCGACGGCAGGGCCTAATTTGACCGGACGGGATTGAACCTTGTTGTCATCAGTGACAACCAGGGCGCTGGCCTCGCCGTTGGGCCCGAGGATGATCCCCTGCTGAGGGGCCAGGATGGCCCGGGGATCGACCGCCTCGTCAATACGGCAGCGGGCAAACATGCCCGGCAGCAGCAAATGGCCGGGATTGGGAAAAATGGCGCGTAAGGTCACCATGCCGGTACCCGGATCGACCGTGGTATCGGTGAACAATAACGTGCCCGGCTCTTTATAGGTCGTTCCGTCTTCCAATAATAAGGTGACCTTGACCTCGTCAGTGGCGACTTTTTGAAGCCGGCCTTTCTCAAAAGCCTGCCTTAACTTCAATTCATCGGTGCTGGATTCTGTAAAATCGAAATAAATGGGGTCCAGCTGCTGGATCAGGGCCATGGGAGTGGCATCCGTTTGGCTCACCAGGGCCCCTTCGGTGACCAGGGCCGGGCCGATGTGGCCGGAGATGGGCGCTGTCACCGTGGCGTAGCCAAGATTGAGTTTAGCCACTTCAACGGCGGCTTGGGCGGACTGGACATCCGCTTTGGCCTGCATCGAGGCGCTTAAGGCATCCGCATAATCCTGCCGGCTGACCGCGTTGATGGCAACCAGGGCTTTATAGCGCTGGGCCTTGATGGCGGCATCTTCCAAATTGGCCCGGGCTTTGGCCAAACCGGCTTGGGCGCTGTCCAGCTGGGCTTTCAGGGGCGCCGGGTCAATCTGAAATAAAACGTCCCCTTCTTTGACCTCTGTGCCTTCCTTATATACCTGTTTGAGCAGGATGTCGGTGACGCGGGCCCTGACCTGGGCGGTACGCACGGCGTCCAGGCGGCCGGGCAGCTGCGATGTCACCGGAAGTTTTTCCGAACTGACGGTCACCACCGACACCGCCGGCGGCGGCATGGCAGGCCATCCGGAATTTGCAGCATGCCCTTGGCTGCATCCGGCGGCGAGTAATGCGGTTGCAAAAAGCGCGAATAAAGACAATGCTAACCGGTATTTTTTCATATGCTTTTATCTCTCTTAAAGAAAGGTTCAATTTGGCAGGTAAAACTGTCGACGAGTTTTTCCAGGATCCTTAAGTATTCTTCCCTTTCGTGCTGCGACACCCGGCTGAAGACCTGGATAAAGGCGCTCCTGCGCTGGTCATGGACTTCCTGCAGGACCTTCCTGCCTTTGGCGCTTAAAGCAACCAGGACCGTGCGCCGGTCTTCCTGCCCGTGCTCGCGGGTGACGAGGCCTGTTTTGACCAGCCTGTCCATGAGGGCGGTCACCGCGGAAAATTTAGACTTAAGGGCATTGACGAGCGTATGCATCTTGCAGGTCCCGCAGACAGAAAGGCACTCCAGCACCAGGACCTGGGTGGCGGTCAAGTCCCTCTTGGCCAGGGCGCTGTTTTCATAACATCCCAGCTCGATTTTAAGCTTGGGGATGAGCATGTTCATGCGGTCGGCGAATTCTTCGATTTTAAGTTGGGCCATCGGCAACCCTCATTTATTTCATTATATGAAATATTCTACTAGCTAAATTTACACTATAATAATCAGTTTGTCAATGGCGGCGCGAAAAAAATGTAACTTTTTCATGCTATTTATTGTCTAAATAAACGGGAGCATGCGCCGGGACCGGAGGGCTCCAAAAGGCAAACAAAAAATCAAATTGGACAGCAGAGGCCTTGCGGTTATAATAAAAAAATAAAACATGCACAGAAAACATGCCCAATAAATCCCCGAGCACTGATACAGAAGAAAAACCGCCGGTCCAAACAGATCCTTCCATCATCAGATCGGCATGCCCTGCCGATGAAACCATAGACGACTTATTGAGCAAAGACGCTATTCTTACGCCTGACCAAATCAAACAGGAACAGTTGCCGTCAAAATGGGAAAAATGGGTCAAGGGCGCAATCATCGGCATAACGGGCGCAATCATCATGGCTGCCGTTTTCACCGGTTTCTTCGGTTCTCTTGCAAAAGATATTCCGAAAGAGCCCCTGGGCAAACCCTGGCTGTGGGGCATGGCTTTTTACGGGGCCGTTTATTACTGCGCCATGGGATGGCGGATATGGCTCTGGCTGAAGTACCGGCCGGCGGCGGCCGTGGACGACGAAGACCTGCCTTCGGTTTCCGTCATTATTCCGGCCTTCAACGAAGGCAGGTTCGTAAAAAACGCCATTCATTCGGCCGCCCACAGCAACTATCCAGGCAAAAAACTCCAGGTGATCGTGGTGGACGACGGAAGCACGGATGACACATGGTATTTTATAAAAAAGACGGCCTCCCGGTCTCCCATCAGGGTCGAGACAATCCGCCAGCCGGTCAATAAAGGCAAAAAACACGCGATGTACGCGGGATTCAAGAGGGCGACCGGGAAAATATTGGTGACCATCGATTCCGACAGCATTGTGGCGCGCGACGCGATCCGAAACGGCGTCGCCCCGTTCGTGCGGGACAAAAGTGTCGGCGTGGTCGCCGGTTGCGTAAAAGTGTTAAACCGCAACGAGAGTGTGATCACAAGGCTCCTGAAAGTGGAATTTTCCCTGTCCTTTAGTTTTGCCAGGTCGTATCAAAGCGAAATACGCGGGCTTTTGACTGTCCCCGGGGCCCTTGCCTTTTACCGTGCATCGGCGGTAAGGCCTGTTCTAAAAAAATGGCTCAACCAGACGTTTTTAAAAGCCCCCTGCCTCATCGGCGAAGACCGTTCGATGACGAACCTGATTTACGCCCAGGGGTTCAATTCTTCCTTTCAGTCCAACGCCGTCGTGTGGACAAAGGTGCCGCCCAAATACCGGGGAATGACAAAAATGTTTCTACGGTGGGCCAGAAGCAACGTCCGGGAAACGGTGATTTTGATGTCTTTTATCTTCACGCCATTCAGACGCAGCCACTTGTGTGGGTTCAGGATCAATTCATTGCTCGTCACCCTGTCCCTCGTCGCCCCTTACTT
>JAGWKL010000047.1 GCA_028865345.1 Candidatus Omnitrophota bacterium
CAGCCTGGTGTGTGACATCAAGGACAGTTTTATGCACGGGTATCTTCCGGGACTCAAAAAAGAACTGGAAGAGCAAGGGCACAATGTCCGTTACTATAAAAACATTGCAGAAATAGAAAAAGGTGAGGTGGCTTTCTTCCTGGCCTGTTCAACCATCCTTAAGGAGAAAGTTTTATCCCTGCATGACCATAATGTCGTCATTCATCCAAGCAAGCTGCCGGAAGCCCGCGGCTCGGGGGTCGTGTCGTGGAAAATACTTGAGGGCGCGGATAAAATCTGGGTAACGCTTTTTAAACCCACCGATAAAATAGATGCCGGCGAGATTTATTATCAGGATTGCGCGGTGTTGTCCGGGGATGAGTTGTGCGATGAGATAAGAGAAAAGCAGGCGGAACTGTCATTTGCCTTGATCAAAAGGTTTTTGGCGGGGTACCCTCACCTTAAGCCCGTTGTCCAAGAAGGGAAATCATCCTTTTATCCCAAGAGAACACCCAAAGACAGTGAGTTGGACATCAATAAAAGCCTTAAAGAACAATTTAACCTTTTACGCACCGTCGATAACGAGCGTTATCCGGCGTTCTTTTATATTCACGGCAAAAGATATGTCTTAAAGATTTCAAAGGAGAGGGTTCATGCTTAACTATCCGTTCAAGTTCCGCGCAGCGATACTGGAAGAAGTCAAAAAACCTTATGTGATCAGGGAAATTGAATTTGCCGGCCCTTTGCAAATAGGCCAGGTGGCGGTGAAGCTTTCTTACAGCGGTATCTGCGGCAAGCAAATCGAGGAGGCCGACGGACTTCTGGGCCCTGACCCTTATTTGCCGCATTTGACCGGCCATGAAGGCAGCGGCGAGGTGTTGGCCGTGGGGCCGGGCGTGACCAAGGTCAAGCCGGGAGACCTGGTTGTCCTGCACTGGGTCAAAGGCGGGGGCATCAATGCTGCGACTCCGTTGTATAACTTTCAAGGCAAACGCATTAATGCGGGATGGGTATCGACGTTCAATGATCATGCGGTGGTATCGGAAAGCCGCGTGACTCCGCTTCCCGCCGGCTCTGACCCGATGGTGTCCGCCCTGTTGGGTTGCATGGCCACGACGGGAATAGGAGCCGTGCTTAATGACGCCGACATCCACCCTTACGATACCGTGGCCATCTACGGCTGCGGCGGCATCGGCTTATGCGCGTTGTCCGCTGCGCGTCTGCGCTATCCCAGAAAGCTCATCGCCGTGGACGTCAATGAGCAGACCCTGGGGATGGCCAAGGGGTTGGGCGCGACGGATACCGTTAATCCGGCCAAGACCGATCCCATCAAGGCTGTCCGCGAGTTGACCGGCGGCAAAGGTGCCAGCAAGGTGATCATTACGACCGGCAATCCCAAAGCTGTGGAGTCCGCCATTAATTCAAGTTCTCTCCCCGGCGATTGCATCATGGTGGGTGTTCCGCCCAAAGGGACGCTCATCCCGCTTGATGGCGCCAATGTCGTGTTGAAAAGAACGATCCGCGGCACACAGGGAGGGAGCATCCTGCCGGAAAGGGACATCCCTCTTTATTATGATTTCCACAAGCAGGGGATTTTAAAATTGGACGGCATGGTTTCATCGGTGTTTGAGTTCGGCAGGATCAATGAAGCCATGGACAAAATGCGCGGCGGGGTCACGGGACGCTGCGTGCTGAAATTTTGAGGACGATATGGATTTAGGGCTCAAGGGGAAAAAGGCTTTGATCGCGGGGGCCAGCAAAAATATCGGTGCCGCCATCGCCCGCTGTTTGGCGGCTGAAGGATGCCAACTTTTTTTGGTTTCTCGGGATGCAGAACGTCTTCAGCAGCTCTGCGGACAATTGGGCGGAAAGCAGGCCGGGCACCACTATATGGCCGTGGATTTGCGCATCGAGGGAAAGCCCGCCGAGGCCGCTCAAGAAGCCCTGCGCCGGGCAGGGAATGTGGACATCGTCATCCACAATGTCGGCGGCGGGTTGGGTTATAAAGATGTTTTGGGCCCTTGCAGCGATTGGGAGGATGTCTGGCAGTTTAATGTCGGCATCGCGATAGAGATCAACCGTATCTTGATTCCCCCCATGAGGCAAAGAAAATGGGGCAGGGTTGTTCATGTCTCCTCGATTGTCGCCCAGGCAGGGGAACCTTTGGGCGAATTCAGCGGCAGCCTCCCTTACACGGCCGCCAAGGCGTATTTGAATGCCTACATCAAAGGGATTGGCCGCGCAGTGGCGGGCGACAATGTGGTGGTTTCAGGGGTGATGCCGGGTGCCGTCCGGTCGCAGGGTAAATTTTGGGACAGGATGATCCAGGAGGACCCGGCAAAGGTCAAAGATTTTATCAACCATTACTATCCGGCCGGGCGTTTTGGCACCGCCGAGGAAATAGCGCCCTTTGTGGCTTTGTTGGCCTCCCAGCAGGCGTCTTTCGCCTCCGGGAGTTTGATCCCGGTCAGCGGGGGCATGGTTTAAATTTTATCTTCAAAAGGAGCAAGAATGATCAATCAAGCTGAAAAAGCAAATACAGTGGAAAGAGGGCCGTCGTTGGATGAGAGATCCCGCTATTTAAGGAAGATTGTTGTTTCCGGGATAGAAGCGACCAAGAAAGGCCATATAGGGTCAGCCTTGTCCTTAGTGGAAATCATCCGGGTCCTTTATGACGATATCCTGAATTACCGGCCGCAAGAGCCTCTGTGGCCTGACCGCGACCGGTTTATCTTAAGCAAAGGCCATGGCTGCCTGGCCTTGTACGCGGTATTGGCGGACAAAGGCTTCATTAATGTCGATGAATTAAAGACCTACGCCCTGGAAGGCTCGCGCTTGGGCGGGTGTTCGGAAAGCATTGTGCCCGGCGTCGAGGCCACCACCGGCGCCTTGGGTCATGGATTGGCCGTCGGGATCGGCATGGCCATGGCCGCGCGCATGCAAAAAAGGCCGAGCCGGGTTTACGTCGTCATGGGTGACGGCGAACTTAATGAGGGGTCCGTGTGGGAAGGGGCTTTATGCGCGGCCAAATACAAACTGTCCCACCTGACGGTCATTATCGATTGCAATAAATTCCAGATCGCCGGTTCCACTAAGTATGTCTTGGACCTTGAACCGCTCAAGGAAAAATGGGAGAGTTTCGGGTTTGAAACGAGGGAAGTGGACGGCCATGATGTTAATGCGCTTAGAAAAATATACAAGGAGTTGCCCTTTTCGACTACCAAGCCCTCTGCCATCATCGCGCACACCGTCAAGACCAAAGGCGTCACCTTTGCCGAGGGCGATTACAAATGGCATTGGAAAAGCGGCCTGGATGAGGCCACGTTAAACAAAATTAAAGCTTCCCTGGAGAATGACTAATGTTCTTTACGTTTAAAGATTCCATTTATGAGTTGGCGAAAGCCGATAAAAGGGTCCTGCTGATGATCACCGATTCCGACATCGGCATGGACCATATGCAAAAAGAGATGCCGGAACAGTATTTTATGGAAGGGATTTCCGAAGCCAATACCGTGGGCATGGCCTGCGGCCTGGCGGCGGACGGGTATGTCCCGTTTATCGTCAACCACGCCAGCTTCGGCGTGCGCCGCTGCTATGAGCAGATTGTTCTGGACGCCTGCCTCCAGGAGAGGCCCATCAGGATGGTGGGTGTCGGCGGAGGAGTGGCCACCGCTCATTTGGGACCGACGCATACCACGATCGAAGACATTGCCCTCATGCGTTCACTGCCGGAGATGACGGTGGTCAACCCCTGTGATGCCCTGGAAATGAAAAAGCTGATGCCGCAGATGGTCGACTGGCCCAGGGCCATTTACATCCGGCTGGCCAGGTACGGCAAACCTATTGTCACCCGGGAAGAAGATGATATCAAGATCGGCAAGGCCGTTGTCCGTTATAGGCCGGAAGTTTCCGGCCGAAAAGTCTTGTTGATCTCAACCGGTGCCATGACTTCTGGTGCCGTTAATGCGGCAGCAAGCCTGAAAGAGGCAGGCATAGCCTGCACGGTGCTGCATGTTCACACGATCAAACCCCTGGACAAGGATGCCATTCTCGAGCAGGCGGCCCAGGCGGAACTAATTGTAACGCTGGAAGACCATGTTTTGGCAGGGGGGCTGGGCAGTGCGTGCCTGGAGGTGCTTATGGATAATATGGATCCTAAAGATCTGCCGCGGGTACGCCGCTTAGGATTCCCGGACAGGTTCATCCATGAGTATGGCACCCAGGAAACTTTGTTC
>JAGWKL010000002.1 GCA_028865345.1 Candidatus Omnitrophota bacterium
GTCATCAATTTAACTTTGCTTAAGAATAGTCATATTGAAATCCAGACGAAATTCGATCCCCACCCCATCCATATCCAAGCCGATCCCCAGCAACTAAAACAAGCCCTGCTCAATTTAGTCCTCAACGCCATCGACGCCATGCCCAACGGCGGAACATTAACCGTTACCACAAATGTCATCCCCGCGAAAGCGGGAATCCAGTATCATCAATACATCATTGAAATCTCCGACACCGGTTGCGGCATAGACCCAAAAGACCTGCCCCATATCTTCGATCCATTTTTCTCAAAGAAAGAAAAAGGTACAGGCTTAGGCCTAGCGATCACCCAAGGGATTATTGAGAAACACGGCGGGATAATATCAGTGGAAAGCAAGCTTAATCAAGGAACAAATTTTAAAATAAAATTGATGCCCGCATAAAATGAAATTCTTTATCATCACTACATTTATTAATGCTTTATCTTGTGGATCTTGCTGTTTATTTATCCTCTTAAGTAATTTTAAGTCGAAAACAGCAAAATCATTTGCCTTATTTAATTCCACAGTTGCTTTATGGTCGTTCTTTTATTTTCTAAGCATGTTGGCAAACCGCTCCAATGAAGCCCTGTTTTATTCAAGATGCCTAAACACCATAGCTCTTTTCATTCCGCCTACCTTTCTTAACTTTTCTATCAAAATAAGTGAAAACAAAAACCCACTAATTAAAAATGTCTTGCTGATATCCTTCGCCTTAGATCTTCTTATTTTGCCATTCACTCCAACAAAATTTTACATACCCAGCATGGCGCCTAAATTGGTATTTCAATTTTGGCCTGTGACTGGCCCCCTCTTATATTATTCAATGATCCAATTTGTCATTGCGGTCCCCTTAGCTTTCTTTTTACTTCAGACTAAATTAAACAAATCCACAGGAACATCAAAAAGAAATTTTCAAATTCTTTTCTATTCTTTATTAATAGGGTTCTTAGGAGGAACCACCGATTACTTTCCTTGTATTAATATACCAATAGCACCGTATGGAAATGCCTTAGTGCCGATTTTTATTTTTGGATTTTTGTATTTAATTTTCAAACATCAAATAATGGATATTCACATAAGCCTTTCAAGAAGTTTTGTTTACACCATTCTTATATTCTTAATCACTCTTCTATATTTTTTAGTAACATATCTAATAAACACCTATCTGAATTTAATTGGTTATCAATCATTTATTTTCTCACTTTTAGCTGCTTCAATTACTGCATTGACTTTTATCCCGCTAAAAGATATTCTTCAGATGTTTATAGATAAACATTTTCTTAAAAAATCTATTAAAGAAATAGAAGAAGAAAATGAATTACTTAAGCAAGAAGTGATGCAATCTGATCGTATGAAATCCATCGCGATCTTAGCCAGCGGAATGGCTCATGAAATAAAAAACCCTCTGACACCCATTAAAACCTTCAGCGAGCTTCTCCCCTCAAAGCTCGAAGACAAAGAATTCTTGCTCAAATTTTCAAAAATTATAGGCAAAGAAGTTGACCGGATCGATGGATTAGTTCAAGAGCTGCTTAGCTTTGCCAAACCAAGCGTGCCCCAATTGAAATCAACTAATATCTGCCAACTCATCGAACAAACCCTGGAATTCCTGAATAATGAAATCATCCGCCACAAAATCGTCCTAAATACTTTTTTTGAAAACAAAATCATACTTATTGATCTTGACCCTCACCTAATAAAACAAGCTCTTTTAAACATTTTCCTAAACGCCATTGATGCCATGCCAAATGGCGGCACTCTTAGCGTCATTGCGAGGAACGAAACTACAAAGCAATCTTTTATCATCGAAATCTCCGACACCGGTTGCGGGATTTCACCTAAGGATCTGTCTCACATTTTTGATCCGTTCTTCACAAAGAAAGACCACGGCACAGGTTTAGGCCTGTCCATAACCGAGGGGATAATCAAGAATCACAATGGAAAAATATTAGTGAAAAGCGAATTGAATAAGGGGACTTCTTTTAGGATTGAACTTCCGGTTTAAATCTCGCCTTTATTATAAAGCTCGACCAAGGCCTCCACGGGCTTGTGATGGAATTGCTTATTAACACACTGTTGTATTTCTATAATGGCCTCGTCCTTGCTTAATCCTTTACGGTAAGGCCTGTCCGTTGTCATGGCATCAAAGGTATCGGCCACGGCAATGATCGCTGCGATCATGGGGATATCTTCCCCTTTCAACCCATCCGGATAGCCTTGCCCGTCGTAGCGTTCATGATGGTATTGAACACCATTTATGACCTCTTCAAAACCGGTCAATGAAGAAAGGATCTCGGCCCCGCGGGTGGTATGGCTTTTCATGATCTCATATTCTTCGGCCGTTAATTTGTCCTGCTTGGATAAAATGGCCTCAGGTACGCCGATCTTTCCGATATCATGCAAAAGCCCGGAAATATACAAGTTTTCGAAAAACTTATAAGGAAAAACATAAGACTTGGCCGCCTCCATTCGGCGGCCTATGGCCAAAGCATATTTGGTGACACGTTCCGTATGACCGTGTGTGTAGATGTCCTTGGCTTCAATGGCTGACCCTAAGGCAATGGTTGTCTGGATAAACAAATTGCGGTTACGTTCCGCTTCTTTCTTAAGACCCTCAAATAATTGGGCATTGCGGATGGCAATGGCCACATCGGAGGCCAAAGCTGAAAAGAAATTCAATTCTTCCTGATCGAAACGGGCACCGTCCTGCTTTTCTCCGAGCAACAAAATAGCCATCAGCATATGCTGGTAATAAGCAGGCACGCAGGCCACGGCATTGAGCTTGGGTAATTGTTCACTGACATTGTGCAAAAGCTGCTTGGTGCCGTTGCCGTTGGAAATGACGCTTTCTTTCCAGAGAAGCTTATTAATGTCTTCAGCGACGATGGCATTGCGGTTTTCAAAGATATATTTATATTCTTTCTGGATAAAAAGTTTTATCAAAGGATTGGTCTTGTTGAAGCGGATCAAGCCCTCGGGAATGCGTTCGCCTATACCTCCTCGGGAAATAGACAAAACATAGGAATCCCTGTCCGGATTATAAAGGATCATGCCGGCATGCTGGATACGGACTTTTTGGACAAGGGAGCGGACAATGAGCTTGATCAATAAGCGGTGGTCATGGATCAAAACCATGCCTTTAGAGGCGGATTCCAATTCTCGCTTATAATCAATCTTGGTGGGAGGCATCTTAACTGTTTAACTGTGCCAGGACTATCTTTTCAAGCTCTTCGAGAATGAAAGGCTTATGAATATACCCAAGAACGCCCAAAGCGTTGGCTTCTTTTATAGTTTCCTCATCCTCAACACCGGAAACCATGACGACTTTGACATTTAAATTGGCCTGGCGGAGCTGGCGCAAAACCTCAATACCTGTGATCTCTTCCATCCTGACATCAAGCAACACCAGATCGGGCTTCTCTTGTGAAATAATCTCCAAAGCCTGACGGCCTCCGGATGCCACAAAAACATCGATTTTGCGTTTTTTAAAAAAATTCCGCGCAAATTCCCGGATGTCGGATTCATCATCAACGATCAATAATTTTGCCATAATATAAGTTTATCCTAAAACCCTACCCTATAGCAATAGGCAAACGCAATTTCATCTGCGTGCCGTGCATATACTTGGAAACCATCTCCACCCTACCGCCGTGATTTTCTTCGATTATTTTTCTGATCACATAAAGCCCCAAACCGGTGCCTTTTTTGCTGGAAAGCTTTGTTGTAAAGAACGGAGTAAACATTTTACTCATGTCTTCATCTTTAACACCGACACCATTGTCTTCAAAAATGATCTCTACATACCCATCTTCTTTAAAAACCCGCACAATCAAGGTCGGCTGATAATCCGGCTCACGTCTCTCGTCTTTTCTTTGCATCATCGCATCATAACCATTATCAATGAGATTAAAAAACACTTCCTGCACCTGCGTAAAATTAGCTTTTATTTTTGGAATGGTCGCAACATCATATTCACGGATTATTTTCAACTGCTGCGTTTTGATCTTAAACTGTGTCATTTCCAAGGCGGCTTTAAATACCGCGTCTACATCAACAGCCGCAAAGCCGGTCTCTCCCTTGCGGGTATATTTCAAAAGCCCCTGAACGATTTCTCCGCCCTGCGTAACATTTTCCTGGACGCGTACAAGCGCACGCTCCAATTCCGCCATAACTTCTTTTGACTTTTCTGAGGACAACGCCTCTTTTTGATTCAAATGGATCGTATCCAAAGCATCACCGGCAATAAAACCCAACGCATGAAAACGGTTGTTGATCTGATGCGACAGCCCGTCAGCCATGGTGCCGATGGTGGCCATCTTTTCAGCCTTAAACAACTGCTCTTGGGTCAATTTCATGTCTTCATAAAACTTAGCATTCTCGATGGCAAGGGCGGTTTGATTGGCCAAAATTCCAAAAACAGAAATATCGTCCTGGGTATAAATTTTCCCGGATTCTTTTTTGCCCATTACTATGATGGCTATAATGCTACCTTCAATAAAAATGGGCGCAATCAATTCACCATCGAGAGAAGAAATGTCCTCTTCTACTTGCCCTAATGTTAAACCCTTAAAGTCTTGGGACTTCTGCTTAAATTCTTCATAAATAACCAAATTCTTATCATCTAACAAATATCGTATTAAAGAAGAGTTTTCCGAAATTTTATCAAGAAACTGTTTATGACCAGACTTCCTTTTTATTGCACCCAGAAAATACTGTTTCTTTTCTTTATCATGAATATAAATCGATGCGTGTTCAATTTGTATGGCATGTGTCAACACATATACAATCATATTTAACAACTTTTTTAAATCCTTTATTTTACCCATTCCAGCAGATGCTTGGCGTAAAGTAGCCTGATAACGACGCTGTTCTTGTAACAATTTGTCTTCGGCTTGTTTTTGTACATAAAGATAAATAAATGGGCCTAATGTTGCAAATAATGCCATTAAGCCTATGGGCAACAACCAAGCCCCTTTCCCCAAAAACTTAAAACCTATCCATACAGGAATACCTAAAACAAAAGAATAAACAGCAATAAAAATAGCTGTATTGGATATAGCCACTCGTATATCCATAAGCCTATAACGAACAATGGCATAAGCAGAAATTGTTAAAGATATCAAAATCGCCACTACACCTAGTGGATAAAAAGAGAAACCATAATTAACAAAAAAATCAGTAGACGCCAAACAATAAACAAAAAATGCGATTAACAAGAATGTAAGTTGACTTCCCAAAACTCCTTGCCATCTAATAAGAAAGCCTTTTTGTAAAAGCTGAAAAAAACACATTCCCATAAGCGTAAAAAGATATAATAAGAATAAAGGGTGTAAAATTCCAGCCTTTGGATAGTACCCCCAATAAAAATGATTTACTCCATTAATTAACAAATTGGTGGGAAGTAATATTATAAAAAAAAGACTCACAAAATAAGCCTTTTTAGTAAGACGCCAAAAATTTCGCGAATCAACAAAAGCTGTAAAATAATGTAAATAAGTAGCAGGTATCAACACTATTCCAATATGCCCAATCCTAGCAATATTCTTTGCTAATTCTAAATTGTTAGTATTGAATAAAAAGAACCAACTAAATTGCCACCAAAATGTAACAACTGAATTAAATAAAAAACCTAGGCGGATAGACCGATTTCCCTTGCTTTTCAAATAAACAAAGGAACCAAGCAATAAGAAGAGAATAGCAGAAATTAAAGGAAGGAGAGAATATCTACTCAAAGTAAATATGATTAGTAATAACCTTTTTGATCCCTTCAGGGAGCCGAAGAATTGACCCCTTATTATTCACAAAAATAAGTGTTTCGCCTCCAATACTAACAACTTCACCTGATTGTTTATTAAGATAAATAAACATCATTTCGAAACTGGATTTCTTTATATTACGGTTTTGTACTCTTAGTAAAATACGATCAAACGCATGAATCTGTTTTTTATATTCATTCCAGGCATGTTTTGTGACCAAAGTTATATTATTAAATATTTCTTGATAATTTTCTACAGTAGTAAAATAGAGCTCTCTGCATATCCCCTGCCACTCGAAATATCGAGAAAAATAGACAGTCCCGTACATATTAATATCTTTTAAAGTAACAATAAATTCATACTCAAATGCGTCCTGATTCATAGATTCTTTGAATTAAGATAATTAATTACATCTTTAACTGTTTTTAATCTTCCAATTTCTTCTTCGCCTATTTTTATATTAAATTTATCTTCAATATTTAATACTAATTCAACAATATCCAATGAATCTGCTCCTAAATCTTCAAATTTTGAGCAGTCCTTTAAATCTTCCCTTTTAACTCCTAGAGTGTCAGCTATTATAGTCTTTACTATATCTATATTAGTCATACCCCTCTAAAATAATATTTTCAGAACTTATACGTCAAACTCACCAACCCGATATTTATAAACTCACTATATTTCCCATCCACCGTACCGGCGCTGCCGGCCGTCGACTTGGCAACTGAGTTGATAATGTTCCGTGTATCATAAAAAAGGATTGAATAGGCCACATCAAGTGTCAGGCGTTTAGTGATATCATAACCAAAACCTGTGGTATAACCGTTGGAATTGCTGTCCGGTATCCTCGGGTTAAAGGTGGCATCTGGGATAACCATTTCATGATGGTAATAACCTAACCTTACACGAAAACGATCGTTGACATTATATTGGGTACCGATGGATTCAGACCATGCGGAATGCCAATCTGCGGGGGTGGGAGCAGCGAAACCTAAAGTATTAAGGGTTGCACTGCCGTTGATGTTGATCGTCTGGTATTTCGTGCTGGACCAATCCACCCATGCCACATCAAGGTTAACCGTCCATTTCTTTGTAGGTTTGAAGCTATATCCTGCCACCACACTTTGAGGTAAAACCGACTTCTCGCTAACATTAGACACATAGGATGAAAAACCATAAGCAGTGGGATTAGCCCCGTTAATGCTCATTTTCCCCCGGTAATTGTGATTGATACGGCTGCGGTAGATCAAACCGATTTGATTTTTGTCATTGATTTTATACAGGGTCGCTATACGGTATCCCCAAGCATCATCACCACCTTTAAGCTCGGCAATACCGATTGATCCGCCGTAACCATTAAGCGCAAAACTTTCATCCGCCTTTGATTCATCGTTGTCCACGCTTGCGGCTATGGACCATTGCGGGGTCACTTGATACGAAAACGCCAGGGAATTATCAATGTCTGTAATGCTGGCCTGGGTTGTTGCATACTCCAAAGGACTGTTAGGCCCCCAATTAGTGGCAGTGCCCCAATAAGAACCTGAACCAAAACCAATGCTTAATTTATTATTGACAGGCAAAACAGCGTAAAAATTGGGAATATTGAATTCATTGTTTTGCATGTGCACAGTATTTCCGTTTGGCTGTACCATATGGCCTCTGGGCGCAATAAGAGCATCTCCTACGGAAATTTCCGGCCTGGTCATTTGATTCATACCGGCTGGGTTGTAGTACATGGCCGCAGGCGTATCCGCTTCACCGACAAAAGCCGAACCCATACCCATTGCACCAGCGTCGGGAACCTCTATATTATAGGCCCCGGAACCTGTAGCAAACGCACTCTGTCCCCAGGAAGTCATCAAAAACGCACAAAAAACGATGATGAATATACGGAATAATGACATTTTATCCCTCCATTATTAAAGGGTTTACAATACCCGCATTTTGCGGAAACAACATAATATGGATGAACACATTGAAATTATACTTCGTCGAAGGCTCGACGGGAAGGGAAAACAGAAATATTTTTGATTAAAGCTCAAATTATAGAATGGCCTCAAAAGCATTCTTCAGATGTTGAATTTGAGCCAATCCTGTTTTGTCGCGGATGATGGAAACCACATCAAATCGTGAAGGAATTTCCAAAGACCCGTATTTGTATTTCAGATAAAGCGCGGCCAATTGGGAAAGCTTGCGGATTTTCCAGGAAGTCACGGCCTCATAAGGCTGGCCTTGATCCAGGCTTTGGCGGGTCTTGACTTCGATAAAACAAATGGTTTTACCATCTTTGGCGATTAAATCGATTTCGCCCAATTTGCTGCGGAAGTTTTCCTCCAATATGCGGTAGCCTTGGTCTAGCAAATATTGCCGGGCCAGGGACTCACCATAGACTCCCAAGGTTTTATTGGACATGAAGGAAGCTTAACAAATATATGATTATTAGTCAACTATAATATTGACTTATAGTCAATATTAACCGCGCAACTGCCGAAGAGCATGCTGAAAAACAAGCCAATAGTAGAACATTAGAAGAAGAAGGACAAGGACAACGATGACACCGGACCAGGAGAATTTATTTTTCATAAGACGCTTTAAGGAGACGGCGTAACCATCTGTTTCAGACACTCAACCCATAGAGGATGAGCATTCAGACTTTCGACCAGCTGCCAATGCTCTCCCCCGTGTTCTAAAAAAAGTTTTTTATATTCTACACCTATTTCAACGCTGGTCTCAAGACAATCCGCCACAAAGGCCGGAGAAAAAGTCAGCACCTTTTTAATGCCGCGCCCTGCCAGTTGCTTGATGACCTCATCCGTGTACGGCTTGATCCACGGCGTCTTGCCCAACCGCGACTGGAAACAAATCGTATATTCATCTTTTTTGATCCCAAGCTCCTGGACTAACAGCCGTGTCGTCTCAAAACACTGGGCCCGGTAGCAATATTGATTTTTGCCGTGATAAGTCGCGCAACAATCCCCCAATTTGCAATAATCGCCGCAAGACGCTTTGAGGATCTGGCGCTCAGGCAAACCGTGATAACTAAACAGATAATGGTCGAAATTTCCCTGCGCCATATATTTTTTACCGGTCTGGGCAAAAGCTTTGATAAAAAGCGGGTGGTCAAAAAACCGGCTGATGCATTTGATCTCAGGAACCACCTCCCAATGCTTTACAACATTCATGACATCCTCTATCGTTGAACCCGTCGAGGAAGAAGCATATTGCGGATACAAAGGAATGATGATCAATTGCTTGAAGCCCTTATTCTCGAAATGCGGCAAAACCGATTGAATACTCGGGGACTGATATCGCATGGCCAATTTCACCAGGAAATCCCCGCCCAGGGCCTGTTGTAAAAGCCCTTGCAGTTGTTGGCCGTAAACCTTCAGCGGAGAACCTTCGTTAGTCCACAATTGGCGATACGCTTTGGAGGATTCAGGCGCTCGAAACGGAGCAATGACAAAATTGACAAGTAAAAACCTGCGCCAAAAAGGGATGTCCATGACGCGCCCATCCATCAGGAACTCACGCAGATATTTACGCACGTCCCCCGTCGAAGGGCTGTCAGGAGTGCCTAAATTAATGATCAATACGCCGGTTTTGGGGTTGGACATGGCAGGCATTATACTGGAAAAAAGAGAAAGAGGACACATTAATGTGTCCCCTTTTCCCTTTTACATAAATGCTTACTTACGGATCATGTCCAACGGCGACGTGACCATATCCAAGGATCCGTCGACAATTTGCTTGGCCATATAAAACGTGCCCTTAAGGACACCGCCGACCAACGCAAAGGGAAGGAACTTGGCATCTTTTGTCTCCGTCTTGACGTTGCCGCTGATCTGCAAAGGTGCGGTGATCACATCTTTAACGCCACCCTGAAACTTTGACACAGTATCAGCAAAAGACGGTACGCTTAAACCCCACACCACTGCCAAAGCAATAAGAAAAGAGACCATGCGTTTCATAAGGCACCTCCTTCTTAAGGGGCCAGACCGCACTCTCCCAATTCAAGTATGTCACATAAAAATCGGATATGTAAGTGCGAAAAGGCCTATCCCGGAAAACGGTTCCTACCACTCCAGCGCGCCGCCGGTCTGGTATTCGGTAACGCGGGTCTCGAAGAAATTCTTTTCCTTCTTAAGGTCGATGATTTCGCTCATCCAGGGAAAAGGATTGCTGCTCTTATATTGCACAGGCAGACGCAATTTTTCAAGACGGCGGTCCGCGATATACTGCACATACTCGCGCAGCATGGCCGTGTTGAGCCCCAAGACCCCGCGGGGCAGGCATTCCTGGGCATAGGAACACTCTAATTCAACCGCTTTTTTAATGCGTTCGACCAGATGCTCCTTGAACTCAGAGGTCCAGCAATAAGGGTTCTCATCGATGATGGTGTTGATAAGCTCAATTCCGAAATTCATGTGGATGCTCTCATCGCGCAGAATGTATTGGATCTGCTCGCAGGTGCCGGGCATGCGGTTCTGACGGCCGAAAGACAACATGGTCACAAAACCGCTATAAAAGAAAATACCTTCCGTAACCACATAGAAAGCCACCAGGTTATCCAAAAATTTCTGCAAGCCGGCCGGGGTGGCCAAATCCACCGTGGTGTCTACAATCCCGTCGGTGCAGCTCATTGAAAATTCATCTTTTGCATAAATTTCCTGATTCTCGCGGTACATATTGAAAATTTCCGTCTCATCCAGGGAAAGAGATTCCACAATGTACTGAAAGGTGTGCGCATGCACAGCTTCCTCAAAAGCCTGGCGCAACAAATACTGGCGGCATTCCGGATTGTCCACCATCTTGTATATGGACAGCACGATATTATTGCCCACCAGGGTCTCAGCCGTCGAGAAAAAGCCCAGGTTACGCTTGATCACGTGGCGCTCGTCCTCTGTAAAAGCATTGGGATTCTTCCATTGCTCGATGTCGCGCTGCATGGAAACCTCAGTCGGCATCCAGGTATTGGCGCAGCCGTCTAAGTAAAAATGCCAGGCCCATTTGTATTTGATGGGCACCAGCTGGTTGACGTCGACGGTACGGTTATTGAGGATAATGCGTTTGTTATCGGCGGAAACGCGATCGCGGGTCATGCGCAGGCCGCCGGAGCATTCAGCTTGAGGATTGGTTTGGGGGGTTTCTGGCATGTTAAAGACCTCCTAAAAATTTACTGACAGGATTCGCAGTCCTGCACAGGTTCGGCGGCCGGTTTGGGGGCCGGCGAATCAACCACCCTGCCTTTTTCATCCCGCTGGCGCTGGCCTACCACATTGCCGTATTTATTGATATTCAAGGTGCTTTTTTCAATGCGGGTGGCACCCATGGAACGCAGATAATACGTCGTCTTCAAGCCCTTTTCCCAGGCAAACATGTACATATCGCTGATCTTCTTACCGCTGGGCTTGGCCTGGTACAGATTCAAAGACTGCCCCATGTCGATCCATTTTTGACGGCGGGAGGCCGCCTCTATGATCCATTCATAATCGATTTCAAAGGCCGTCGCATATTTGGCCTTCAGGGCTGCGGGAATGCGGGTGATCTCCTGCACACTGCCGTCGAAATATTTCAGGTCATCGATCATTTCCTGGTCCCAAATGCCCAATTTCTTGAGGTCTTCGACCAGGCATTCATTGATGACCGTAAATTCACCTGACAGGTTGCTTTTGACAAAAACATTCTTATACATAGGCTCGATGGACTGGGTGACGCCGGTGATGTTGCCGATCGTGGCCGTCGGCGCAATGGCCATGACCAGGCTGTTGCGCAGTCCATCCCGCTTGATGGCGGCACGCAGCGGTGACCAATCCATACGCGCTGAAGTGTCCATGGTCAAATAACCGCCGCGCTCTTTTTCCAAAAGCCCGATGGTATCAATGGGCAAAAGGCCCCTGTCCCATTTGGAACCTTTATAGCTGCAATAGCTCCCCCGCTCGCGAGCCAATTCCACTGACGCCTGCAAGGCATAGTAAGAAACCGCCTCCATACTCTCATCGGCAAAATCGACCGCTTCCTGGGACGCATAACTGTAATTAAGCGCGTACAAAGCGTCCTGAAAACCCATGATCCCCATCCCCACAGGACGATGGCTCTGGTTGGCGGCCTTGGATTCTATGGTGGGATAATAATTGATGTCAATGACGTTATCCAGCATGCGCACCGCAGTAGCAATGGTTTGCCGGAGTTTATTGGCATCGAGCCCCTTGTCCGTGACGTGGACGGCAAGGTTGATGGACCCCAAATTGCATACCGCAGTCTCGTCCTTGGATGTATTCAACAAAATTTCCGTGCACAAATTGGAACTATGCACCACACCGGCGTGATCCTGGGGAGAGCGTATATTCGAAGGATCCTTCCAGGTCATCCACGGATGGCCGGTCTCAAAGACCATGCTTAAAGCTTTACGCCACAGCTGCACGGCGGAAATGGTCCTGAAATTCTTGATCTTGCCCTCCCGGGCCATCTGTTCATACGCCTCATAGCGCGCCTCAAAGGCCTGGCCGTAAATATGGTGCAGATCCGGACATTCCGACGGTGTAAAGAGCGTCCAGTCCGCGTTGGCCTTGACCCTTTTCATAAAAAGATCCGGTACCCAGACGGCCGTATGCATGTCATGCGTGCGGCGGCGTTCATCGCCGGTGTTCTTGCGCAACTCCAGAAATTCTTCGATGTCCAAATGCCAGGCTTCCAGATAAGCGCACATGGCGCCCTGGCGCTTGCCGCCCTGGTTGACCGCCAAGGCGGTATCGTTGGCAACCTTCAAGAACGGGATGACGCCCTGGCTCTTGCCGTTGGTGCCTTTGATGCGGCTGCCCATGCCGCGCACATTGGTCCAGTCATTGCCCAATCCCCCACTCCACTTGGAAAGCATGGCATCGTCCTGGATGCATTTGAAAATGTGGAACAGGTCATCTTCGACCGTTGTCAAAAAGCAGGACGACAATTGGGGATGGCGGGTGCCTGCGTTAAACAGCGTCGGGGTGGATGACATGAAACGGAAAGTGGAAAGGATGTTATAAAACTCGACGGCCTTCTGGTTCTTCTGCTCACCTTCGTTGACGGCCAAACCCATCGCCACCCGCATCCAGAAAATCTGGGGCAATTCGATGCGGCGGTCTTCCCAATGGATAAAATAACGGTCATACACCGTCTGCAGCCCCATATAGCGGAAAATAAAATCGCGTTCAGGGACAAGGGCCTTGCCCAAGGCCTTTAAATCAAAAAGTTTCAAGGCAGAGTCCAATAATTCATGCTTTACACCCAGATTGATATAGGTGTTTAAATATTCAGGATATTCCGCGCGCATCCGCTCAAAGGAAACATCCTGACCCAGCGCTTCCTGATAAGCCATCAAAAGCAGCAAACGCGCAGCCACAAACCCGTAATTAGGTTCTTTCTCGATAAAGCTGCGGGCAGCCAGGATATTGGCCTGGGACAACTGGCGCTCTGTCATGCCATTGAAATAATTTTTGACAGCTTCCTTAAAAAGCTTTTCCACTGAAACATCGGCCAGCCCTTTGCAACAGGTCTCAAACCTGAAACGCACCTCATCCAGATCAATGGGACGCTCAAGCCCGCCTTCGCCTTTAAGGACCAGGTTTTTGACCCATTCAATGGATTCTTCCACCTGAACACCGGAGCGATTACGCCGGACCTTGGCTCTTTCTTCTCTATATATAATATACCGCTTGGCCACTTCATGATAACCGGCGGCCATGATCACTTTTTCCGCAATGTCCTGCACTTCTTCAATATGGATGGATTTGCCCTCCGGCCAACGGGTGCGGATCTCGGAGACAGCCTTCTCGCAAAGCTCCTGGGCTTTTTCGATCAGGATTTCATTATAAATACCTTTGTTTTGGGCGATCAGGGCCTTGGCAATGGCCAGGGCGATCTTTTCCTGCTTGAAAGAAACCACCTTGCCGTCGCGCTTGATCACTGAATATAATTCAAATAATTTGCGCCGTTCGGCATGATAGCGACGGTAACTGGCATAACGTTCCGCTGCTTCCTTATAGCCGTTTTCGTACAACTGGCGGATCACCTCATCCTGGATCTCCTCGACTGTCAGGAAAGGCCGCTTGACCCCGCGTTCTTTCAAGACCGCCACCACGCAATCCGTCACTTCTTGCGCTTTTTTCATCTCTTCTTGCGTTAATTCAGACTCCCGGGGAAGACCGATTTGTTCCTTGAAGGAATTTGCGATGGCATGGGTGATGCGGTTGGGGATAAATTCAATGATTTGACCGTTGCGCTTTTGGACTCTGATGTCGAAATTGGCGGCAGTTTCCGGCGGCATGCTATGTTTCCCTCCTAATGTGTTGAATCAAGAATCATACTATAGGTATGGGGCACTAACTGACAGTAATACTACATATAGTATTTAATAAAAAAGAGAAGTCAACGCTTTTTTTAGAATTTTTTCCAATTTTATCTCTTTGCGGCATTGAAACGCTTCTCGACTTCCTGCCAGTTGACCACGTTCCAAAAAGCCGCAATGTAATCAGGACGGCGGTTTTGGTATTGCAGGTAGTAGGCATGTTCCCAGACATCAATGCCCACGACGGGAGTTTTTCCTTCCATTAACGGGCTGTCTTGATTGGCCGTCGAAGAAACTTCCAATTGACCGGGCTTGGAAACTGTCAGCCACGCCCAGCCGCTGCCGAAACGGGACGTTGCCGCCTGGGCGAATTTTTCTTTGAAAGCGTCGAAAGAACCGAAGGTCTGGTTGATCGCCGCGGCGATATTGCCCGACGGCACCCCGCCGGCCTTGGAGCCGATGATGGTCCAGAAAAACGTGTGGTTGGCATGGCCGCCGCCGTTGTTGCGCACCACTGTGCGGATGTCTTCCGGCACGGCATTCATATTGGAAATCAAATCCTCGACGGACTTGCTTTCCAAATCTGTTTTCCCCTTGATGGCATTGTTGACATTATTAATATACGCCTGGTGGTGCTTGGTGTGATGGATTTCCATGGTCGCGCGATCGATATGCGGCTCCAGGGCATTATACGGGTAAGCTAACGGGGGTAATGTGTAAGCCATAATTGCCTCCTAAAATTAATGATGTCCTCCGCAGCCGCAGGCCTCGCCTTTGACGGCTTTGAGCACTTCATCATAATTGGGTTCACTGGCGACTTCCTTGACCAGTTGGACATAGGTGACCCGGCCCTGTTCGTTGATGACAAAAATACACCGGGCCAGCAAATTCAAACCCTTGATCAAAACACCGTAGGTTTCACCGAAATTGCCGCGATAATCAGAGAGGGTCTTGACAGCCGTGGCGCCGTTGGCACCGCACCAGCGTTTTTGCGCGAAAGGCAGGTCCTTGCTTATCGTCAACACCGCGACATCCGAGAGCTTGGAGGCTTCTTGATTGAATCGCTTTGTTTCAAGATCGCAGACCGGCGTGTCCAAGGACGGGACTGAGGATAAAATGACTTTTTTGCCTTTAAATGAAGATAATTTGACTTCAGAGAGATCATTGGCTACCAGGGTGGCGTCCGGGGCCTGGTCTCCTGCCTTTATTTCATGGCCGGTCAAGGTCAAAGGATTGCCTTTCATCGTGATTGCGCCGACGCGTTCTGCCATACCAAACTCCTTTCAGTTCCATTAAAATAAAATCGCATCTCCACATGCCTAATACTCGAACAAAGGACATAATACAATCTTCTTTTTATTTGTCAATGGTTTGGTATAATGAGGCGCATGTTCACCTATAAGACCACCATCAAACTGCACGACACCGACGCCGCCGGGATCCTTTTCTTTGCCAACCAATTCAGGATCATCCATGATGCTTACGAGCTTCTGCTTGAAAAATTCGGCTGGAGTTTCCCGAAAATGCTTCGACAAACGAATTACTTTCTGCCCATCGTGCATGCACAGTCCGATTACCTGGTCCCTCTCTTTGTAGGAGACAAGATAACCGTTTCCGTCAGGGTTGGGCATATCGGAAAAACATCATTTTCTTTTGAATACATACTCAAGCGGGGCAAGACCATGGTTGGGAGCGCCAAAACTGTGCACGTGACCATTGACCAAAAGACCCGCCGGAAAACCCCCCTGCCCGACACCCTGCGCCGGGCGCTTAACAAATGCTGATCATCTGTGGGGCAAGGCTTTCAGGAATTCCTGACGGAAAATTTTAATGCCCTGGTCCATCAAATTTTGCGGCCAGGGGAAAAATGCAACGGGGATCTTAAAACGGGGCAAATCCGTCTCCAGACAGCGGATGATATGATCTTCGGGCAGTGGAGCCGCCGTAAATTTAATAAAAGCAATGGGCCGATGGCCGTATTCTTTATCTTCCTTAGGAACAACCACGGCCTCCGCAATCCCGTTAATGCTTAAAAGCGCCTTTTCGATTTCTTCCGGATGGATGTTTTCCCCCCCGGAAATAAACATGTTGTCCCGCCGGCCGGTCACGGTCAAACACCCGTTTTTGTCCAAATACCCCATATCGCCGGTGGAAAACCAGCCGTCGGCCAAAAGCGAATAAAGTTTGTCCCCGGCCGCATAGCCTTTAAACAAAACCTCTCCCTTGACCAGAACTTCTCCGCTCGACGAAATGCTCAATTGCCTGTAAGGCAAAACCCTGACACAGGCCTTGCCGCCATCGGCCACCTTGCCCGTCGCCACCTGGGAGGCCATTTCCGTTAACCCGTAACTTAAATAAATATTCAATCCTGATTTAAAGGATTGCTCGACAAGGACAGGCGGTATGGCCGATCCGCCCAGGAGAATACACTTAAAAGAACGCAACACATCCAAATTTTTCGCTTCAAGCAACAGCTTCTGCAGCTGTGTTGCGACCAGGGACACATGGGTTGCCTGGGACCGCTTCGCCGCGACGATCAAATCCCCTTCATCGACAATCACCAGGCCCGCACCCGACAACAAACAACGCGACACAACGGCAAGGCCGGAGACATGGTATAACGGCAAAGACAGAAGCCACCGGTCTGCCGGCGCCAAAGGAATGATCTCATTGGAACCTTGGGCGCTGTAAAAATGGTTGCCCCACGTATGCACCACTGCCTTAGGCAAGCCGCTTGAACCTGACGTCGCTATGATGGATACTTCCTGATCAAGACCCAAATCCTTATAGTCCCCTGCTTCAAGGTTCTGGCGGGCATCATAACAAACAATACGTTTGATGTCCGCGCATCGCAATAAATGCCTGGCATTGATCTTTGCCATGTACGCAGCAATGGTTTTATCCGGCCAACGGGGTGATATGGGCACGGCCACGGCCTTGATCTGCCATAGGGCCAGCAAAAGGACCACATATTCCACGTTATTCTCGTCACAGATGGCAACGCGGTCCAGGGGCTTGATCCCCATCCCTTTAAGCTGCTTGACCGCACAAGCCAGATATAACGCCACCTGCTGGCGCCTGATCCGGCGTGTGCCCCAAAAAATACCGAAATGCTCGTTCATAAAATAAGAAATTCTTTTTTGATCACGCCGATTTCACCCATGATGGGATTTTTAAACCACCGCTCGGTCCCTAAGCCCGCAACCTGGCCGGCCAGGCAGGCCAAATGGGCCAATACCCTGAAACCAACCGGCGATTCAAATGCCGAACTGACAATGGCCTTGCGTCGCGAAAGCCCGGCTTCCTTTATCCAGTCCAAAACCGGGACAACCCCCAACAGCATGGGCTTGAGGACATAAGCAACAATGCCTTCATGTTGTGCTAAAGGCAACGAACAGCACCCCGGCACGAGTGTTTCATCCAAAGCCATCCGCATATGCGTCTTTTCGTAGAAAGCTCCCAATTGGGCCGGATCATTGACAGGCTCTTCGATAAAATCGATTTTTTGATTGCCGGCGAGCTCGGCAAAAACACAGGCTTCCTTGAGGCTCCACACCCGGTTGGCGTCTAAGCGCAAATAAGATTCATTGTCCAGCAGGGCGCGTATATCCTGGACTTTCTTAACATCCAGGGCGATATTACGGTCGCCCACCTTTAATTTGAACACTTGGGGAACTTGTTGGGAAAAACGTTTGACGTCGGCCATAACGTCCTGATATGTTCCCTGCAATAAAACCGCCGTACGTACGTCTTTTAACTGGGCGCCTAAAAATTCAGCCAGGCTTTTGCCCGCAGCTTGTGCCGCCAGCAACAGAATGGCCGATTCGACGGAAAAACGTACGGATGCGCATAAATTTAAAATATGCCCATCATGCCTTAAAACTTCCAGTAATTCATCTTTCTGACGAGGGACATTGAATTCCTTTAAATAGGAACAGGTTTCGGCCAAATCATGTTTGGCGCGGCGGATAGTTTCAGGGCTGAAGCCTTCTAAGGGGGCGGCTTCGCCCTGGGCATTCAGTCCGCCGGAGGTTTGGAGAGTCAGATAAAATCCGTTACGCTCCGTAATCTCATGACCGGCAAATGTAAAAGGCTTAAGGAAAGGCGTCTTAAAAGACAAAAAACTGCATTGGCCGATCGTTAGCTGCTGCACAAGACCCATCCCAATGAAAAAAGCACGCTGTAGACCAGCAACAAACATCCGGTCTGTGCCAGGACCCGGTTAAGAGCAGGCCCATCCGCTTGCGTAAAAACGCCGATGATACTGGGGATGGCCAGAAAACCGGTCAGGGAAGCCACGGCGATGCCTTGGTAATCATCCGTAATAAGGACGACCGCGAAAGGTATTAATGCGGCCGCCAGGATGCAAAAAAGATATTCACCCATGGCAAAGCTCCTGCCGAAACGCACGGCCATGGTGAGTTTGCCCGCCCGGCGGTCGCCGTCAATGTCCCGCAGATTGTTCACAGCTAAAATGGCTGCTGACAAAAAGCCCGGGGCCAGCCCCGCGACAATGACCGCCCAATTGATTTCCAGGCTTTGGACATAATAAGTCCCTGCGACGGCGACAGGTCCGAAAAAGACCAGCACGAATAAATCTCCCAACCCCAAATATCCCAACGGCATCGGGCCTGCGGTATAAAAAATCCCTGAGACGATGGAGGCGACCGCAATGACCAAAATGCAAAAACCGGCACGATGGATGAGGTAAACAGAAGACAAAGCTGCAAGTAGAAAGAAAATGATCGCTGCCGTCAGGACCACCCGGGGTTTGATCAAACCGGCCTGGGTGACGCGCACCGGCCCCTGGCGTTCAGAGGTGTCCGCACCCTTTTTAAAATCAAAATAATCATTGGCCAGATTGGTGCCGATCTGGATGCACAACGCCGCCGACAAGGCCATAAAAGCCGAAGGAGCGTGAAAAAGCCCGTCGCCAAAGGCCATGGCGGTACCGATAATCACAGGCGCAACCGCCGCAGGCAGGGTCTTGGGACGGATGGCAAGAAGCCAGGGATTCATAGGTCAGGGCCTCTTGGGAAATTTAGAAAAATCCGGTTTGCGTTTCTGCACAAAGGCATTACGGCCTTCCTGGCCCTCTTCAGTCATATAAAATAAAAGCGTGGCATTGCCCGCCAGCTCCTGCAAACCGGCCTGCCCGTCGCAATCCGCGTTCATGGCGGACTTGATGCAGCGGATGGCCAAAGGCGAATGCTGCAAAATTTCTTTGGCCCAACGGACGGTCTCTTTTTCCAATTCTCTATATGGGACGACCGTGTTGACCAATCCCATCTCCAGCGCCTGCTTGGCATTATACTGCCGGCACAAAAACCAGATCTCGCGCGCCTTTTTCTGGCCGACAATGCGCGCCATGTAGCTTGAGCCGAACCCTCCGTCGAAGGACCCCACCTTCGGGCCCGTCTGGCCGAAGACCGCGTTGTCCGCGGCAATGGAAAGGTCGCAGACCATATGAAGGATCTGACCGCCGCCCACGGCATAACCCGCCACCATGGCAATGACGGGTTTCGGACAGGAGCGTATCTGACGTTGAAAATCCAGCACATTCAAACGGTTGGTGCCGTCCTTGTCCTTATAACCGGCATCCCCTCGGATCTTCTGGTCCCCGCCGGAACAAAACGCTTCTCTGCCTTCACCGGTCAGGATGATGACGCCCACCTTCTCGTCATCGCGGGCATCGTTTAAAGCGTCCATCATTTCTTTGACTGTAACCGGCGTAAAAGCATTGCGTCGCTGGGGACGGTTGATCGTGATCTTGGCCATGCCTTCCATCTTTTGATATTTGATCTCTGTGTAGGACTTAGCCGTTTTCCAGGAGAATTTCGACATATTGACCCTCAATGTTAATGGACTAATGACCGCAGATTAAAAGACTCGCCTTTATAGCGGGGCAACAAATGGATATGCGCGTGCATGACGATCTGCCCGGCAGCCTCGCCGCAGTTGGCAGCGATATTGAATCCATCCGGCTTATATTCCTTGGTCAGCAGTTCCTTGGCCTTTTGGATCAATGCAAAAACCGCTTTTATCTCTTCGGGTGTTGATTCAAAAATAGTGGCATGGTGCCTCTTGGGTATGAAAAGCATATGCCCTTTGGTGATGGGGTGGATATCATAAACGCAATAGGCCAGTTCGTTTTCGAAGACTTTCGGCAGGTCCTTGCAAAATATGCACTCGTGCATAGACTTAGCTCCTGAGATTGAATATAAAATTTACCACGAAAGGGTTGGACAATACAAGCCCTTTATTTCCCTTTGCCACCAGGCGCCGGTGGCTTTCCTGGCCTTAAAACCGGTAAAATGATACTCCCAAAAAGTGGCCTGAATGTAGCGTGGCGGATGACCGGCAAAAGGGTCCTTCGCAAACAAGCGCAGTACCGACGGATCGCCTTTTAAGAGACAGCGCATCAGATTGATCAACCAGGGGTTCTGGCGCCAATTGCTTAAAGAGGCAAACCACATTTGCCAATCCAGCCGGGGCTGATAAGGCACGGCCCAACCGGGAGCCCTGTAAATATTCCCCGGTTTATAAGGAAATTCGTACGGCTTCCAATGGCTGCCGTCATTGCTTCCTTCCAGAATTATTTCATTACGCCGGGTCGTCATCACCGCAAAAAGACCGTAGTTATTGATGCTGCGCAAAGGGCTAAGCGCGTCCACGAGTTTCTCCACAGGCAGCGGCAAAGCCATACCCGCGAATGAATTCGCAATAAGCCCAAGGCTTACGGTCAAGATGAGCGCGGCCACAAGACAGGTGACAACCTTATGGATAGCCCCTCCCTCTATGACCTTGGCCCCAGCCAGGGGAATAAACTTAAGATGCCCGTCGTCCAAAAGGAGCAGGCAAAGGCCTATGGCCAAAAGATTGAAAAAACAATAATTACCCGTCAGCATGATCAAGGATTGCAACACGACGATCCCCCAGAAGGCGATCAACCTTGCCCGTCGCCCGAAAAAAATAAAAAACGGCACAACGAGCTCAATGATAAAAACAAAAAGGCAGGACAATTTTTCAAACCACAACGGCAACTGGGCCATATACCAACTGATCACGTTAGGCAAAGGCTGTGTCCAATAATGGTAGGTCAAGGCGGTGAGATCGGCCCAGTGGGGGTCTCCGCTGGCCAGCTTGACGACTCCGGACTCGAACATCAGGCGGAAAAGCAGCCAGCGCAAAAGCCAAATAACAATGATGGAAGGACGCACAGAGGGCTTTAATTGGATGCCCAATGGCCGCGGAAAAAGAAAGATCAAAAGAAAGCCGGCTTCCAGCAGCAAATTGTCCCACTGGAAACCTAAAAAGTCCTGGCCTGCGACCGTCAGGGACAAATAAAAAAGCCAGAGTAAAAAAGCTGACAACCCCGGCATGATCCCGAACAAAAGCAGGATGGAAAGCGCCGCCCCGCCCCAGCACAAAAACAACAAAAACCAGTCGCTATGATTCAGCCAGCAAAGGGTGGGGACAAGCCAAAAACGGCCGCCTCCTGCCTCTCCCTGCACAGAACGCAGAAAATCCCCGATGGGCAAAACGCCTTGGTGGCCGATAAGGCCCAATACCTGCACTCCTAATGACCAAAAGGCCGCCAGATAAATCAAAGCCATCCATCGGCTGAAAACCCAGGCAGTAAGGACCATGATTTTATCGAATTAAACTTTCAGGCTGCGTTCGAGTTCTTCGACGTCTTTTTTGGCTTTAAGGGGTGTGGTTTGAAAAATCTCGCAATAAAGCTGGATGGCCAGCTCTTTTTCACCTTCCATTAATAAATGACGGACATCGAACATGGTCCCACGGCCTTTGGCCGGCAGCTTACCACGGCGCCCTCCCGACAAAAGCCTGGCGCGCCAGGCGCTTAACAGTACCAGGACACACGCTGAAATAATGAGAATTGTATATAAAACAGCCATAGGCAACCTTTTTTATCTATTCGTTAGCCAGGCTTTCTTTAGCTTCCTTGGCAAAATCATCGACGACCTGCTTGATCTCCATCTCGGCCTTGTCGATCTTGGCCTTGCACAGCTTAATAAGGCCCACAGCCTCCTTGACCCGCAGGGACAATTCATCGACGTCTATCTCATCACTCTCTATTTGACCTATAATTTCATCCAGCCGTTGGACGGCCTTGCTGTATTTGGCTTCAGCCACTCTTGACCTCACTATTAATTATACCATCAATCAATTCCGTTGCGATGCTTTTGACTTGGTGCGCATCCTCGACGCTCCTTATCAGACGGCCGTCTTGGGCCCTGGTGATGCTGAACCCGCGCTTGAGGATGTTCTTAGGCTCCGCCATTTGGGCCAGTTTCTGATAATGATTTATTTTAGTCCGTGAATTTTGAAGGTGCAAATAAATAATTTTCTTTAGACGTGTTCCGGTATCTTTGAGGCGGTTTTTAGCTTCTTTCATCCTTGCGGAAGGTGTGCGTTGGATGGCAGAGGCCAGGCCAAAGAGGTGCTGGTGATGGCGCCTGACCAAGCCCAGTGTCTGGGTTTGCAGCACCACCGCGCTGTCTTTGAGGCGAAGCCGCCTGGTCTTGAAAACCTGGCGTAACGCCTCGAAAAAACGTCCCCGGCGATCTTCGACACCTTGGGCAAATGTATCCATCCGGTCCACCAGAAATTTGGCAACGGCCGTCGGCGTTTTGGCGAAAGTATGGGCCGCCAGGTCCGTGACCGTGGTGTTGATTTCATGGCCGATACCGCTTAAGACCGGAATCCCTGTCTGGGCAATGGCCGTGGCGATCTTCTCATTGTCAAAACAGCTTAACTCGGCGATGGAGCCTCCGCCTCTCGTTATGACGACCGCATCCACGTCCTTGGGCATGCCTGCAAAAATTTTCAAGGCTTTAATGACGGAACTTTCCGTATTTTTCCCCTGCATGACGGAGTCGGCCAGAAATATCCTGAACGCATAGCCGCTCTTCTTTAATTCCGATATAAAATCATGATAGGCCGCGGAATCATAGGAGGTAACAAGGCCGACGTTCAAAATCAATTCAGGAAGCTCGAGTTGTTTGTTCTTGTCCAATATCCCCTTTTGTTTGAGAAGCGCGATCAGGCGCTGGCGGTCCTGGGCGATCTTGCCCAAGGTATGGACAGGGTCAATGGCCTCCACGATCAGGCGCACCTGGCCATGGCCGGGATAAAAATCCACCTTGCACAGAAATTTAACCTCGATGTCGTCCTTGAGTTGGAAAGCATTCTCCGCTTTTTTAAGGATGGCCTCGATTTTAGGACGGCTCTGGGCAAAGATCACAAGCCCAATGCGGGCCGTGATGTCATGAGTTACGGGATCTTTTTCGCACAATTCAAAAAAGACGTGCTTCTTGTCCTTGCCGCGGTCATAACCCTGGATTTCTCCGCAAACCCATAAACTGCGGGGAAATCCGCTGCTCAGGACATCGCGGATAAAGCGGTTTAACTCGGATACCGTCAAAAATTCATCACTCATGATTTCAGCAAACCCAATTTGAGCATTTCCCGCTCAAGGTCCTGTCCGGCCAAAATGATCACCGCTTCCATTGCTTTAAGCTTTTGATCCAATTCGGATTTAAGAGCATGGAGCTTGCGGGCATTTTGGGCATTTTTATTGTTCACATCCCCGGCATACCAGGTCTCAAAATCTTTATACGCTTTTAAGGAACCGTTAAAGTCTTCCATGGCCGAACCGTATTTAAGAATGGTCTCATGACGCCTGATGATTTCCATGTCTTTGACCAGGCCCCAGGCATCCGTCAGAAATCCATGGGTGATGAACTGCCGCTGGTCCATGACATAGAAGAATTCCAGGTTCTTCTCCATCTCAGCCAAAAGATCATAGAGACTCTTACTTAACTGTTTTTCTGCTGCGTATTTCTTAAATATCGAAAACATGCTCCTCCAGACTTCTCGGCATTACAGGGCACATCTTAAACCAAGAATTTGGGGGACACAATACTTAATTCATGATAAAATCCTCAACAAATAAAACCTTACGACCTGTCCCCAGACTCGGGGAAAACCAAGAAATAGGGCCTTTTGAAGATCTCCCCCCATTTTAAAAGACACCGTTTCCGGACGCGAGTGATCAGGAAAATCGAAGAAATACCCGCCGAACAATGGGGCAAGGTCTTTCCTGACGTCCCGGAGAACTATTATTTTCTAAAAACCCTGGATGAATCGAAATTCAACCAGTTCTCGTTCTATTATGTGCTGGTCTATCGCGGCCAACAACTCGTGGGCTGCGCCCCTTGTTTCCGGGTTGATTATTCCCTGGACACCAGCATCAGCGGTCCCTTGCGCCGCCTCACCAACGCAATTACAAAAAAATTCCCCCGGCTTTTGAGCATCAGGGCCCTGGTTTGCGGCATTCCCATGGGGCAGGGACAAATGGGGATCGCAGGATTCTCCTCGGCCGTATTCGAAGCCATTGAAAAGCGGATGGAATCCCTGGCCCGCAAACTCCACGCCCCCCTCATTGCCTTTAAGGATTTCGACCGCTCTTATGATAAATTCTTCCATCCCCTGCTTCAGGATGACTTCATGAAGATCGACAGCCTGCCCATGACCTGCCTGAAACTTGATTTTTCCAGTTTTGAAGATTATCTAAAAACCTTGAGCAGCGCCACCCGTTATGACGTACGCCGGAAACTTAAAAAGGCCTCCGGCGCAGCCATTGAACCGATGATCACCGATACCCTGGATGAAAACACCTTGAATGAAGTTTATGACCTGTACCTGGCGGCTGTTGAGACCCATGATATGGGCTTTGAAATTGTCCCTAAAGAGTTTTTCCGGCTGATCTCCAAAAACATGCCGCAGGAGACCAAATTCTTTCTGTGGCGGATCAACGGCAAGTTGACTGCCTTTGTCTTCTGCCTGGTCTCCAACGGGAAGCTCCTTGATTATTATCTGGGACTGGACCACACCCTCAGCCACGAATTCCATCTGTACTTTGTTAAATTCAAGGAAGTCTTTGAATGGTGTAAAAAGCACGGCGTCCAATCTTACGAAATGGGCGCCACGGGTTATGAACCCAAACGCCGTCTTAAATTTGAATTTATCCCGGTCTATCTCTACGTCAAAAGCCGATATAAAATATTCAGTCCCTTTTTAAAAATTTTGAGTTCTCTTCTTAAATTCGAAAATTTCGACCCGGAACTGCGACGATGGAAAAAATCACGAAAGTCAACCAACTGACGCTTAGAATCCTTTTATTTCTGGTGGCCAATGACCTTTTGGATACCGCCGGCCAATTACTCATGAAAAAAGGGATAGTCCATCCTTTTAATTTTGCCTGTCCCGATGCTTTCCTTTTTTGGCTGGGGCTGGCCATTTATATCTCCAATTTCTTTTTATGGATGAACATCCTCTCCAAGGTCGATTTGAGCGTTGCCCTGCCTCTGGCCAGCAGCAGCTATATTTTGATACCTGTAGCTGCCGTGGTTTTCCTGCACGAATATGTGCCGCCGTTGCGCTGGCTGGGCCTGGCAGCCATTGTGGTTGGTATTTACTTTGTGGCCCAAAGCAAATCCTCTAAGGGGGCCCCATGAAAACCATTGTCCTTGTCTTTATCGCCGAATGCCTGATGACCACAGGGCAGATTTGCTTCAAAAAAAGCACCAACAGCTTCCATATACAAGAAACCACGCCGGCGGCATGGATCATCGGATTGCTGAAATGCGTCTTGAAACATCCTCTTCTTTGGATGGGGGCTGCTTTCATGCTTGTGGGGCTGGTCTTCTGGCTGGCTGCCTTGAGCAGCGGGCAATTGAACTTTGTTTATTTGCTGGGGAGCGTCCAATACATCTTCGCGCTTTTTGCCGCGCACTTTTTTCTGCAGGAGAAAATCGATGCTCCCAAATTGGCAGGCACCCTGCTGATCACACTGGGAGTGATTTTAACGGCAATGAGTTAATCAGCCAGGGCTTTTTGAAGAGCCTCTTCAAAAAGCATGAGACTTAAATCAATTTCTTCTTCGGTAATATAAAGAGATGGGGCGATCGTAAAGACGTTCTTATAATAGCCGCCCACATCGAGCACCAGCCCGCGCTTCTTACCGCCGGCCGTCAACTCACCTTTTAAACCGATGTTGACTATTTTATCCGTCAATTCCTGATTGGGTGTAAATCCGTCCTTTTGACAGATCTCCATACGTAGGGCGAGACCTAATCCTCCCACCTCGCCGATATGAGGATATTTTTTCTGAAGGGCCTGCAGTTTTTTCAGGAAATAGGCCCCCTTTTGGGGGACTGTGACATCAAAATTCGATTCCTCGATAAGGTCCATCACCGCCAGGCCGGCGGCCGTCCCTAACGGGTTTGAAGAAAATGTCGAATGGGTCATGCCCGGCCCAAAAATTTCCGGATTGATTAGCTCTTCCTTGGCCCATATCCCTGAAAGCGGGTTAAGGCCGTTGGTCAGGGCTTTGCCAAAAATAATGATATCCGGCACCACATCAAAATGCTCGATGGACCATAACTTGCCCGTGCGATAGAACCCCATTTGAATTTCATCAGCAACAAATAATATATTATGTTTGTCCAGGGTCTTTTTTAATTCTTTAAAATAATTCTGTGGAGGGGCGATATAGCCCCCTGTCCCCTGTACCGGCTCGACAAAAAAAGCCCCGTATTCACAGTTATTATTCTTAGTATTGATGACGGAATAGTATTCAGACTCAAACATTTTCTGGAATGGCTTTAAACAGGACAGATCGCAGCAGTCTTTCTTATCATGGACCGCCGTACAGCGGAAACGATAAGGATAAGGGACAAAATGGGCCCGGTCGCCAAAATGCCCGTAATGCTCACGGTAACGGTAGCTGGAGGTTATGGCCGTTGCCCCGAAGGTGCGCCCGTGATAACTGCCCATAAAAGCGAACACGGGTATTTTGCCCGTATAATTGCGAACGACCTTTAGGGCGTCCTCTACGGCCTGCGCCCCCCCGACGTTAAAATGCACGCGCCCCTTGACACCGAACTTCTTTTCGATGTCCTGGGAAATCTTGGTGGCCAGCATGATCTTTTCCTCATGCAGATACTGGCAGGCCAACTGGGGCAAGGTATCGATCTGCTTCTTAAGAGCATCATTAAGGCGTTTGTTCTTATAGCCGAAATTAGCGGCGGAATACCACATTTGAAGGTCCATGTATTCCGTTCCCCGGGCATCATACAAACGCATACCTTGGGCATCGCAAAAAATATTCGGATGTTGGGCGCGATGAACGGTATCTCCCCATGAGCAGTATTTGGACTCCAAGGCACGCAACTCTTCCTCACTCATCGGCCCTGCTTTTTGTTCAACGGTTCTTCCGGCCACTGGTCAATACCTCCTTAAAATAATGATGGACATCACTTAAATCCTTATAAGCAATAACAGGCAGCCCTTCTTTGTTCATGAAATCCAATAAGGTGCCCTTGGCAAACACCACGTCGGACACGCGCGCCGGGCAAAAATCCGACCGGCCGTCACCCACGTAAACAATCAGCTTATTTTCCGTCTTGTCCTTGGTCAAATGGATCTTCTTGCAATGGGCGCAGTTCAGGCAAAAAGGATTGTCGTAAGGAAAGGACGGAATAATACGGTCGCGATAGAAACGCAAGGAATTGGCGTAGACCTTCAGGTCCTTGATCCCGTGATAAGCCAGGATCCATTCGACGATATAGGTAAAATTATCGCTCAGAATGACAGGCTTGACGCCTTCCCGGACAAGCAGGGTCAGAAACTGATGGAAATGCGGGTCAAGTTCAACCTTCCTGAGGAACTTATGCAAGGCATTTTTGGAAAGCCGCACATTTTTTAACTGCCCTGTCAGGCATTCCTTGGTGCTTATTTTCTCGTCTTCCCACGACTTTTCCAGGGCAGCCCACCGGTCATTGATCGAAAAGCGCTGGATGACATCATCCAACACGTCCGAGGTGGTCATAGTATTGTCGAAATCAAAAAAAACCCGGCAGTTCGACAAAACAATGTGCGACTTAAACTGCGACGCTGATTCCAATTGATTGAGACGGTTGACAAATGGCATAGGTTTAGGCGGGGACCGGTTCTCCGGCAAAAAACCGTTGCATATGCAGGGCCACCGAATTGCGCTCCTGGTCAGCGGTGATAATATGATAGGAATTATATAAAAGCACAAGTTCTTTACGGTCGGATTTGACCCTGCTGTAAATATACTGGGAATTACGCACCGAGCTCATATCGTCATGCTTGGCCTGGATCAGTTGAACGGGCACGGATATCCCTTGAAGGCGGGCGCTTAAATGTTTAACCAGCTTTTCCAATTGGTACAATAAGGTCAATGGAAAGAAAGGATAGCCGTATTGATGCACTTGTTCCATATTATCAAGGTCAGCCTTAATATAAAATTCATGGATACGGCGGCGCACGGCCTTATTCTTGATACCGTAAGGCGGCTCTTCCTTATAATAAAAGAAATATTTCAATGGGGTCTTATAGGCCAAAGGCAGCAGAAAGCTATACCAAGGCGTGTTCCACCCATCGTAGAAAAGGGTGGGCGAAAGACAACTGACGCCGGCGATTTCAGTTTTAAATTCATCCGCCAAAAGCAGGGCCAGCAAAGCGCCCATGGAAAGGCCTCCGGCATAGACATGCTTATATTGCCCCCGGATATTAAGATAAGATTGGCGCACCGTCTGATAAAAATCCTGCCATTTGCTCATTTGCAGGATGTGGATCGGCGCTCCATGATTGGCCAGGCGCGGGCAATAAACGGCATAGCCCTGGCGGTTTAAAAAATTGGCCAGGAACCTCATTTCATGGGGAGTGCCTGTCATGCCGTGGATCAGGATGATGGCATTACCGTTAGAACCGGGCAATTCAAAACCATTGTCGGGCAAATGCGGTTTTTCAGCAGGCTTGAAGAAACCTCTTAAATTGACAGAAAATCTAACGGCCATTTCTATTTAATCCCTTTTTGAGAACTTATGTAATCCACGATATTCTTGACGGTCTTGGCTTCGTAAAGGGCCGCGTCCGGAATTTTCAATTCAAACTTCTCTTCCAATTCAAAAGCGATCTCCACCGACCCGAATGAGTCGATCCCCAGATCTTCCACCAGGCGCGAATCCAAATTGATTTTCGCCGCTTCCATGGTCAACTGCTTGGCCAAAATGTCCTTAACGGTCCCCTCAACTTCAGCGTACGTCATGAGATTAATCTCCGTTATAATCCGAAAAAACGACACAGGCATTGCAATTGCCGAACCCGAAAGAATTGGACAATACCGTCTTGAGATGCGCACAACGCCCTTCATTAGGGACATAGTCGAGATCGCATTGCGGGTCCCTGTCCTTATAATTGATCGTCGGCGGAATGAACCTGTTTTTAATGGCCAATGCGCAAACCACCGCTTCAATGCCTCCTGCAGCCCCAAGGCTATGGCCGATCATGGATTTCGTCGAAGAAATCGGGACTTTATACGCTTTGGGACCGAACACATTCTTGATGGCCATGGTTTCCGCACGGTCATTGGCCACGGTCGAGGTGGCATGGGCATTGATGTAATCAACCTGCCCGGCATCCCTCCCCGCATCTTTTAAGGCATCGGCCATGACCCGCGCCGCATCTGCGCCGCTTAAATCCGGCATCACCATGTGACGGCCTCCGGAATTACTGGCATACCCGGCAACTTCCGCATATATAGGGGCATTTCTCCTGCGGGCATGTTCCAATTCCTCCATGATGACAAGCCCCCCGCCTTCGCTTAGCACAAAACCGTCGCGTTTCAAGTCAAAGGGGCGTGAGGCTTCCTCGGGAACGCTGTTTTTGGACATCACCCGCAAATAATAATACGCCTCAAAATTCAAAGGCGACAAGGTCGCTTCCACACCGCCGGTCACGCACAAGTCCATATCGCCCCACTGGATCTTGCGAAAGGCCTCACCGATAGCATGATTGGCCGAAGCGCAAGCCGTGGAAATCACCATATTAGGGCCCAAGCATCCGTGCTGGATGGCAATATGGCTGGACACCGCATTAGGTGAAATCCTTGGCACAGCCGTCGGATGACAGCGGGGGTTCGATTTTTCAAAGTGGGCGACCAATTGCTCTTCATGGAACATCATGCCGCCCAAGCCGGAACCGATGACCACCCCGATGCGGTTTTTGTCCTCGGTCTCTAAGTCAAGACGACTGTCTTCGACGGCCATCTTGGTACAGGCCAGCCCAAAATGGACAAACCTGTCCACTTTTTTGACCACTTCCGAAGGCATATACCGGCAAGGGTCAAAACCCCTCACCTCTCCGGCTATTTTTGTATCGAAGTTGTCGGTATTAAAACCGCTGACTTTGACAACCCCTGACCGGCCCTGCATATTGGCCTGCCAAAAATCATCCTTGCCTATACCATTGCAGGCTACCACGCCCAAACCGGTGACAACCACACGCCGTTTCTTCGTCATTGTGAAAGAAAAACTAATTAAAAAATAATTTTAACTAAAACGTCATTAAGAAAACATTAATCTTTAATTATAAAATTTTAATGCCTCTTAAGCTCCTAACAACCCTAATTATAGGGGCATACTATACCATAATAATATCAAAAAAGAAAAAAATATTTGTTATCCCCGAGTCTGGGGACAGGTCCTTTTTTCCAAGGCTTGGGACCATTAGAACTTAAAACTGGCACCCTCTGGCGTGAAACTGGGACCGTCATCGACATCGGAGTCTCCATTGCCGTCCGGGTTCAGGGAGGCAAGGATATTTTCTCTATTGATCCATTTCTTCATTTGCTCCCGGCTCAAAACCAGGCTTAATCTTTTATTTTCTTCTTCTTTCAACTTTTGTATGGCGCTTTTGACAGCCCCATGCTCCAGCAAACCGCCTCCCGCCACCTGCTGAAGGACCGCTTCGCGCTTGACCAGATAGTCTTGGACAATGGGGTACACGGCTTGAACCTGGGCCTTTGTCAATTGCAACACAGTCTTCATTTTGTTGACATTATAATCGACAGCAGACTGCATTTCTTTGGCTTGGGCCGATGCCCAGGGGCCCAATACCAAAAAAAAGGCCAAAACACCTGCCCCATATTTGCGGACCATAAATTCCCCTTCCCGTAAGCTTTAGCCTGCGGCATATTGACCGCGCCTGCTCATACCGGATGTAGTTTACAATAAAAAAGCGCTGAAAGGGGAAAATTTTGTGGCGAAATAATATTTTAGCGATCTCCCTGCGTCATAGAGCCCCCCAAAAATGCCCCTAAATCCTTCATCGGCTGAATGTCGATGATCACCGGCACGAAACCTGGGGCATTTTGCAGACGGGTGAGCATGGCAGGATCCATATGGAAATTAATGCCTTGGCCCGCATGTTGTGTCTGCAAATCCATGTGGGCGGCGGTCAGATCAATACCTCCGGTGGGAGTCATGGATTGATCGGCGTGCGCCATGGCAATTTTATCCATAAGTTGCCGGGCCATGAGTATCGCTCTGTGTTGATCAATAAAATTTGGGCTTGTCACGATAGAAACCGCTTTAGCCTTAACGGCCATTTGAGCTATTTTGTCCAGCATAGTTTCGACTTCAGCATTGGAATAGCCGTTAAATACGTCGAGATCGACATCCACCAGATCATAAGGCTTTTCCTGCGGATCAATGGATGAGCCTGGTTGAGCGGCGTATCGCACCGGCCCTTCGTCGATCATTTGCACGGCACGCAAAGTGTCCAGATTATAAAGCCAATGCCAATAAGGCAGGCCGCTTTTATCTGAAGCTATGAAACCTTCCTTAACAAAGGGAGCTATAAAACCTTCTATACCAAGGACATTTTGGGCATAACGATCAGCCTCGATGAGCTTGTCCGTGTTTTCCCCAAGAAACCCGCCGGAGCTATTATAACGGCGGGTAATCCGTGCATCAGGGTGTGCATCAATATGCAATAAACTTAACCCCTTTTGAAGCATCCCTTGCCTCAACATCAACCACCAAAAGGTAAAGACATTGCTGTGATCGTCGGAAATAAAAACCATGGGGCCTTTTTTAAGATCGATCAAAACTTTTTTCGTTAGTCCGTAGATGGTCCCGTCCTTCGCCGTTGCGCCCTTGATCAGTTGTCCTCCCATCTTATCAGACCAGCCATCAACAATGTCCCAATCCGTGATGCCGGAGGCATTTATAGAAGAAAAACCCGCCTCTGCGAAACTCTTGAGAGACACCTTCATGGCACTGTCCTTTTTAATTTTAGGCTTTGGGGCCAATAAAACCAGGGCCTTTCCGTTGGAGAAATCACGGTTTGCGTTTTGGACGATGGTGTAATTAAACCGGCCTGGGGCGGAATTTAATTCAGCAAGAGTGTCTACAACTTGAGCCGCTTTCCCCAAAGAAGTATATTGAACAAAGGAAGTGTCCATCATCAATGCAGAAATAAACCCCCGGTTAAAATTTTCTAAATCAAAATGCTCAGCAGCCTCTTCTTTTGTCAAAAGGTCCCCCACATCAATCACAACCATCCTGTCGGTCCCCCCGGCCGATCCAACATCTACCAAAAAACCATTAGGCTTCATGACAAAACCCCGGGCCAACAATTTCTTATATAACTTAAAATAGCCGTTTAACAGAGTGTCTATTTTTTGGTGTAAAACATCAGGATCATCCTGATAAATTCTTCTTAAACTCCTTATCCGATCCAGCAACGGGACAACTTCTTGCTGTACGACGGCATGGGGGACCCTGATGATGTGTCCGCCCACATTGACGTCCAGGTCCTTAAAAACGAGATACCCGGCCGCCAAGGGGCCCAAACGCTCCTGATATTCATCATATTTTGACCAAACCTGAGGATCAGTGACACCCTTGACGACAATATCACGCCCTTCGACATTCCCTTTATAGACCACTGATTCCACTCCTCCGGCAAATTTAATCAACGGGTGGTCTCTCAATTGGGAACGCAACACATTCTTTAACGCCTCCAGGCCGGTATCCTGCGCTTTTGAAGCCATGGCATTATCTTTGATCTCCAGTTCGATGCCATGGCCCTTATCTTGGGGAACTAAATATTCATACTCCTCTGCAAAGCCGCCGAACCGCGTATCATCAGCGACTATCGCCGTGATCTTTCCGCCGCTCTTTTTGATGCCGAAAAAGAAATTGTGACTGCCGGCGAGGCCCACATTGACCTCATGGGTTTGTATATGGCGCGCTTGGAAGGCCTCCTTGACATTGGGCAATATTTGCGAGTAGCTGTCGATCAAATTCACCATTTCGGGCCTGGGCCCCAATCTTCCCAGGAAAAGCCCGACCTGGTTGTCCAGATCGTCGAGGTCTTCATTAAAGAAATGGGCGATAGACATTTTGCCCTCGCGGTCAATCACGACCGCCACCACGCAATCCCCCATTTCGACGGCATCTGTCCAAAACACGCCGTTAGTGGCGCCGATGACCGCCGTACGCTCGGATATTTCATGGCCGACAAATTCCTTACCCGTCGACAAATTCATCAAATTGATGTCCGGCTCAGGCGGGACATGAGATTTCAGATAGGAGTACTCGATCCCCAACGCGCCGGCAAAGGCCAGCGAAACGGCTATGACTTTAAGGGATTTGGGGACAGTCATGGCCGCATTGGGCATTTGGTCCGTATACCGTATGACTTGATTTGCCTTCATGGCCAAATCAAACTTCACCCCTCCGGAAAAATATTTTCTCGGGACCATTTGCCGTGTCAGGGGGTCCCGTTTTTCCTCGATATAATTATAGACGCCTTTTTTAAACGCCTGCAGGTAACGCCGGTAAATTGCCTCCACCCGTAAGGGGCCGTTGAAGCCCACACCTGCCACTTTATTTTTACCGGCATAAGCTTGTGCCAGGATACTCTTTTTTATTTTCATCTTATACCAGGTAGCCAGGATCAAAGAATTATAAACCTGACGCAAGACGGCAAAATTTTCATCTTCATTGACCTCCCTGGTCAATTCAGGGATGACGATTTCACGGATGACCTGACTCCCCAATTGATTGGTGCCTCGGGCAACGGCCGCAGCACCCGACCCTTCATGCTTTTCAAGTGACAAATAATCCTGGTCCAGCATGACCTTTAGCCTGCTGCTTATCACATAGGCCGTTTGTGCCCCGGTATTTTCATAGACCACGGCTTTTTGGGGAAGTATCCAGACTTTGTTAAACGTGTTCACTGCAATATCGGTCGTCCCGTATTTTTTCCGGGCCTCTTCATAAACACGTTTCCAAAACTTTTTTCCGGTTTGTCCCTCGGGATAAATCAGGCTGGCGGTGACCTGTTTAAGCAGGTAATCTTCAGCCAATAAATCACGGCCCATCCGTGTTGAACCAAAAGAAGGCGGGATGATCCTGTCTTTTTCATAAGGGCTTAAATTGACCCACAGGTCCTCTTCCGGGACGGTCAATGATGCCAGGAAGTATTGGACCAGCCTGGCAGCTTCCCGTTTCAGCCCCTCCCTTCCTTCAGGATACTGGTCCCCCTGATCCAAAATAAAGTCGAATCTCAGAGGATCATCAGGATAAACTTTTATTCCTTTGAGGATGGGAGGCTCAAGAGGAGGACTTAAATGGACCATGACGCCGGGGGCAGGCAGACGCCATTCATCCGCCCGGGCCATGGGGATCGGCCCCATGACAAGCGTTACAAAAAAAGACAAAATGGTCAATACGCATATAGGGGACTTTGGGGTTTGGTTCATCTCTTTTAAAGTATGTAATATATTTAGATAAAAAACAAGGGTCAAAGAACAATAAAAATGGTAATATAACAGCCATGCGTTTAAAAAAGGAAGAACTGTTTTTTGTAACTTCTTTTGAGCAAGCCTCCATCCTGCGTAAATACGCCATCCTCTTTCTGGTCTCCTCTGTTATTCCCATGGTCCTTTTATATTACGTCTATTTTAAAAGCACCCGGATCGGGCACATCGCCATGCTGCTGATGGTAACGGGTGTTTTGGTGGGTTACTTTTCCATCCGAACCTTACTGACCAGGGCCATCAGTATCGCCGAGGAAAACCGCAAAGCGATCGAGCCTTTTTTAAAACCTGAAATCTTCAAAGAACTCAGCAAGGAAAAAAATGAACTGATGGCTTTAAACCACTTGTTCTCCGCCATGACCAAACAGCTGGAAGCCAACATCAAAGAATTAAGATCCAAGAACGAGGAGCTTAAAACCCTGGACCGGCTCAAAGATGATTTTGTCAACAACGTTTCCCATGAATTGCGCCTGCCGTTGACCGTCATCCAGGAAAGCATACGCCAGATCGGCGAAGGGATGTTCGGCAAAGTCAATGACTTGCAGATGAAATACATCCATATGTCATTAAGAAATATCGACAGGCTCAGGGCGCTCATCGACAATATGCTGGACATTGCCAAGATTGAGAAAGGCAAGCTGGAACTCCTGAAAAAAAACGTTGATGTCAGCCAGATCATCAAAGAGGTCATCTCCGATTTTACGTTCAAAATTGAAAAAAAAGGTTTGGCCCTGAAAGCCGCCCTGCCTGACCAACCGCTTTGGGCAACGGTCGATAAAGATAAGATCACCCAGGTCTTGATCAACCTGGTCGGCAACGCCTGTAAATTCACCGAAAAAGGCCGCATCATCGTGTCCGCCTGCGACAGAGGGGATTTGATTGAATGCAGCGTCGAGGATTCCGGAATAGGCATTCCCCCGCAGGAGATGCCCCATCTATTCTCTAAATTCCATCAGATCGGCCGGCTGAAAAACCAGCCGGAGAAAGGGACAGGTTTGGGGCTGGTCATTTCCAAACATATCATCGAATTGCACAACGGGCAGATCCATGCGCAAAACCTGGAAGGAACGGGCACGAAATTCACCTTTACATTGCCTAAATCCCCCGGCGGACTTTAAGGAAAGGAGTATTTTTCATGAAGAAAATATTAATCATTGATGACGACGTGGACATCATTGATCTGGTCACCAACAGGCTGGAGAGAAACAACTATGAGGTCATATTTTCCAATGACGGCGATAATGGGGTCAAAAAAGCCCTTGAGCAAAAACCTGACCTGATCATCATTGATGTCATGATGCCGCGCCTGCCGGGACCGGAAGCGGTCAAGCTCCTGAAATCATATGAAGGGACCCAAAACATACCTATTCTTTTCTTTACCGCCATGAACTCATACCTGCCGCCTAATACCGAATTTGATGACATCAATGTGGGCGGCCAGTTTTTCCCCTCTATCCCCAAACCATTTGATCCCAACAGACTGTTGTCCTGTGTCCGGCTGCTTTTGGGAGAATGAAAAATTTTCAAATCAGGTGGAGAAAGGTCAGAAAAAAGCGGCAAAAGCCAATGGTTGATCCGTATTAAATGAGTATGATGAAAAGCATGAAAATGATCCTGCCAAGCGACGGTTCCATTCTCTTTGTAGAAACGCCCCTTACATCCTCCTAAACTCTCCATCAGCAGCCTTAATTAAAAACCCCAAGAAGCTTGTCGCTATTCCTGGGGTTTTGCTGCATTATAAGCAAACGCCGCGTTGACTATATGCGCGCTTTGGCTGAAATACGCATTTCATAAAAGGAGCGGATCAAAAAGAACAGGGCAACGCCAAAAAAGACAACGGCAAGAAAAATGTCAAGCCCCCGGCCCAAACCAATGGCAATTTCAATGGCCAGCAACCCAAACAAGGTCGTAAATTTGATGATCGGATTGATGGCCACCGATGATGTGTCTTTAAAAGGATCCCCCACCGTGTCCCCGACCACCGTTGCCGCATGTAATTCTGTGCCTTTTTCCTGATACGTCACTTCTACCAACTTTTTAGCATTGTCCCACGCCCCGCCGGCGTTGGCCATGAAAATGGCTTGAAAAAGGCCGAAAACGGCAATGGAGATCAGATAGCCTATGAAGAAATACGGCTCCAGACAGGCGAAAGCAAGGGTCATAAAAAGCACGGCCACGAAAATATTGATCATCCCCTTTTGGGCGAACATCGTACAAATTTCTACGACCCTTGTACTGTCCTGTTTGGAGGATCTGTCTGTTCCTTCCAACTTGATATGTTCCTTGATATACTGCACAGTATGATAAGCCCCTGTGGTCACCGCCTGAATGGAGGCGCCGGAAAACCAGAAGATCATGCCCCCGCCGCTTAAAAGCCCGAGCAACAAAGGCGGATAAAGCACCGACATGTTCTCCATATGCACTGTGAGGCCGCGGGTTAATATCATAATGATAGAAAAAATCATGGTGGTGGCGCCAACCACGGCTGTCCCGATCAACACCGGCTTTGAAGTGGCCTTAAAGGTGTTCCCCGCCCCGTCATTGGCTTCCAGATGATGTTTGGCAAGCTCGAAATTCGGCGTAAAACCGCTGGTCTTTGCGATTTCTTCCTTAATATTCGGAATGGCCTCGACAAGAGAGAGTTCATAAATCGACTGCGCGTTGTCGGAAACAGGCCCATAAGAATCAACGGCAATGGTGACTGCCCCCATCCCTAAAAATCCGAACGCCACCAGGCCAAAGGCAAACACCGCGGGTGCTATCATGATGGCATCCAACCCCATTAAACTGACAAAATAGCCTAAAGCCATCAGGACCACGATCACCAGCCCCATCCAATACGCGCTGTAATTCCCCGCCACCAGCCCGGAAAGGATATTCAGCGAGGTGCCACCCTTTTTGGAGCATTCGTAAATGTTCTTCACAAAATCCGAATTCATGGATGTAAAGACCTTGATCCCCTCCGGAATGACGGCACCGGCCAAGGTGCCGCAGGTGATGATGGTGGCCAGCTTCCACCAAAACGTACCGTCCCCCAAATTCGGGATAAGGACATAGGAGGCCACATAGGTCAGGATGATCGAAAAAATCGAGGTGATCCATACCAGGGAGGTCAAGGGATCTTCAAAGTTCATTTCTTTAGCATTGGCATAGCGCCTTTTGGCAAAAAAATGGTTGATTTCATAAGAAAAACCGCTGGCGATCAGCATGATCAAACGCATGGAAAAGATCCAAACCAGGAGCTCTGCCTGGACCTGCGGATTTTTGACGGCCAAGAGAATAAAAGCGATGAGCGCCACTCCGGTCACCCCGTAGGTCTCGAAACCGTCCGCCGTGGGCCCAACCGAGTCCCCCGCATTGTCCCCCACGCAATCGGCGATGACCCCCGGATTGCGCGCGTCGTCCTCCTTGATATTAAAAACGATCTTCATGAGATCAGACCCGATGTCCGCAATTTTTGTAAAAATGCCGCCTGCGATCCTCAGAACGGAGGCGCCCAACGATTCACCGATGGCAAAACCGATAAAACATGGGCCGGCATAGTTGGGATTAATAAAAAGAAGAATGCATAACATGACAAAAAGTTCAATGCTGATAAGGAGCATGCCGATGCTCATGCCCGCCTGCAAAGGAATGGAATAGACCGGAAATGGTTTGCCTTCCAGGCTCGCAAAGGCGCAACGCGAATTCGCCAGGGTGTTGATCCTCATGCCAAACCAGGCGACACTATAGCTTCCGGCGATACCGATGAGACTGCAGACTAAAATAAGAGCGACCCTGCCGGCGTCAAAATGGCGCAGCCAGCCGAAATAGGCCACCATGACACCCCCGATCAGGACCTCCAAAACCAGCAGGAACTTCCCCTGGGCAATAAGATATGCTTTACAGGTCGAATAAATGAGCTCGGAGATCTCTTTCATGCTTTGATGCACCGGCATCTTTTTCAATTGCCCGAACTGATAGATACCAAAAAATGCCCCGAAAGCGCAGACAATAAGACCTAACATCAATGCGGTGTGGCCGTTTAAGTGAAAAATAAGAGGAACCGAGGATAAATCAGGCACTATCAGGTCTGATTCGCCCGCCCAAGCTCCCGGAAGACCCAGAAAAAATGCCATGAACGTTAAAAGTCCAAGTCTATAAAACTTCTGACGACGGCTCATATTTCACTCCTTTATAAAATGACTTTCATACCTTTTTTAGTATAAAAGCCTTCTGTCGGTACTGAAATGAGTAATTGCCTGGAGATTGCTACGTAGTATTACTTAAAGGAGGGCTTATTGTTGAATAACACGCAGGAATTCTTTGGCGGCTTCCGCAGGGCCGTTGCGCTCCCAGCCGGAAAGCCCCAGGCGGGTGCGGAGCAATCCCACAAAAACCCCGGCCTTAAAGAAAGCGTCAAAATATTTCTTCGCCAATTGCTCATGAAGTTCCTTGTACTGGACAGGACCGAAAACATTGGCGAAATAGGAGTGGACTATCCCGCTTGAAGTGGTGGTGCCTTTGCTCATCACTGTCCCATCCCGGAAGATCTTGATGGCAGATTCGGACGTTTTCAACTTCTCAATGATGGGATGATCATCATCAATATCTTCATAATTGTTGGCATACAGGATAAAATCAACCTGGTGGCCTTTGATCAGATTATTAAAGGTGGTGACCGGCAGAATGATGCGCGCGTTGACCTGGTTGGCGTTCATGATGATGGCGCGGTCGATCTGCCCAAGGGCATAACCGGGCTGCAGGTCGTCCAGGCGCAGGAAAGCGCCGATCTCCGTCCCTCGGCCCATGACTTTTCCCTGCGCTGACAAAGCCAAGGATCCCATGTCGTCCGCAATAACGATAATATCCTGGATGTAAAGGTCCCCCAAGGTGCGGAATGCCTCCAACGTTTCCGATTTTCCGGCCCCTGTGTCCCCCATCAATAAAACGGTAACGTCTTTATCGCCCTTAAGGATGATGCGCACCATGGCCCCGTGAAAAGGCAGGTGCCCCATTTTCATGATCTTGATGTTATGGAGCGTCAGGATCATTTTCTTCAAATAACCGAAATAACCGAATTCGTCGCGGCCGGGGACCGCGCCGACCAAAAGACCGTTTCTTTCATCATCGAAGAAAACCGTCGGCATCTTGCTAAGACCGTCCAATACCGCGCCCGGAACCCCAAAAGCAAAAACCGCATCAGGGACGCGTTCCAAATCCTTGTCATCTGCCATTTCGAAAAGATTGCACAGCGAAAGACCGAGTTCGAAAAACATTTTATGGAAATAAACCAGGACAATGAGCGGCCCCACCTTGGCCGGATAACACAGCCATTCATCCTTGTCGAAATCAAACAAGTCCATGGGGTTCTGCGCCACGCGTTCGAATTTTCCCGTACGCTTGTTCATCGGCGTATCCAGTATCAAAGGCGGATACAGAAGCACCTGCCGGATGATGGGCACCCCCCGCAATTTTTCATAAACACCGGAAGGCAAATTCAATTTCCGCTGGGAAGTGATCACCCCGACTTCGGCGCCGGCAATGACCTGCCGGTAAATACGCGGGTGTTGTTTGGTCAAATTCTCGGCAATATCGCGGTAGGTCCCCCGGATGAGGTGGCTCAACGGTTCGACCACATTATTGAAGGTGCGGTAAGGCCTTTGATCCAGGTCACGGCCTGCCGAATCACAGACGACAAAACGCTCCAGGGAGCGCCAATAGTTGTAAAGATATTCAATAAAATCATTGAGCAGGAACTTGTCTTGCAAAAGCACCTCTGATCCTGGAACTGCGCCAGGCAGAAGGTCTGCGGAATTCTTGCTCAAAAACTTGAAACTCCTGATAATGAGATCGATCTCATCCTTATCTGCAGGCTTGTCGGCGTGGAATATATTTAAAAGAATGGAATTCTTGTGCTTGAGCTCCGCCATGCAGTCGCCCAGCACCCTCTTGAACAATTCGCTGTTAAGGACATCCTCCGTGGTGAAACAGACCTTATCATTAAAATGGATGATGACCTTGTTGCCGTGAATATCGAAATGGGAATTATTCATCAGTTCTTGCCATTGAAGGATCTACGGGTTTAAAAAATCTATATATAGTAAGACTTTTTATCCCATCTCACAACATTTTTCTTTATTTTAGGGAAACACCGAAACCTTTGAGGTGCCGTATCCAGCCGGCCATGAATTTGGCCCGGTCCATGACAATGCTGTCTTCTATTTGTCCCTGGACCGTTCCTTCTAACTTAAACGATTTCGCGCTTAAGTTCTTCAGTACATACCGGATGGCGGGTTGGGTTTGTTGATAAAAGGTGTTCAGGCGCTCGTCGATGACCTCCGGCCTGTCATCCTCCCGTATTTCCGCGGGGCGGTTCTCCAAAGCAGCTTTGGAGATCTCTTGGGCTATCCGCATTTGAGCGCGTTGTTTGAAGACCGTATCCTGTTTGCGGGGGATGTGCGCATGGACATACAAATCAACGGCCAGCGGCTTGCCTTGCCACAGAATCTTGCCCGACTGCAGTATTTTTACCTGTTCTAAATTCCGGGGAAAACCGTCGAAGAATAACCCAAAGGCCTTATTGTAGGGTTCTGTTTTCAAAACAGCGGTGACCACATTAATGACGGTCTCATCGCTGATCATTTTGCCGGCTTTCATTTCGGCCAAATCCCGGTCGGTCACAAAAGAAAGGAAAGGGCCGTATTTTTCCAGGTCTTCCGCAGAGGCGCTGCCGGGGTCTTTCCTGATTTTTAATATCTTCCTGAAATAACCGCCCAGGACCAGGGTTTCATACCGTGAACCTTCAGGCAAGAATTTATTAAGTTCTTTAATCAACCAGGCGGACAAAGTGCCTTTGCCGCAACCGGCTTTGCCTAAGATCGTAAAAATACGCACCTTGCCGATAAACTGTTTTATCGCATCTTTGATAAGGTTTTGAACGGCCGTATCTTTATTCGATTCCGGGTGCCGCAAAACCATGAACATGCGGTTTCTGATCGCTGAGGACACACGGCAGACCACTTTTAGTTTACGCATGTTTATAGCATATATTCTCTTATAAAATTATGGAATACATCAAAATACGTAAGGATGTCGGTACAAGTACTTACTGACGGGAGCTCAGGCAGGTGCACTGGGGAGGTGAAAACATAGGCCACTTAAATTCGTAACCGGCATATCCTGCCTGCGTGCATTTGTTCTCGCAAGCCGTAGTTTGAACGCCTGATTGCTGGTACTTCTGATAGGCATTATAGAACAGCCAGGCGATAACAGGGATGCAGATGACCGATACGATCAGCGGGCGCCAGGAATGGTCTTGCGCTTTATGGGGTTGGGACAAATCGCTCATATTTTCAGTATAAAGGCTCATTACTATTTTTCAATTATTTTGTCCACTTTCTGACCTTACTTGAAAGACGGCCATGACCCGCCGCACTTTAAGCTGAAATACGCATCTCGTAAAAAGACCGGACCAAAAAGAACACGGCAACTGTAAAAAAAACAGCCGCCAAAAATATATCCAGCCCCCGGCTTAACCCGATGGCGATCTCAATGGCCAGTAAGCCGAACAATGTCGTGAATTTGATGATCGGATTGATGGCCACAGATGAAGTGTCTTTAAACGGGTCCCCCACCGTGTCTCCCACCACCGTCGCCGCATGCAATTCAGTGCCTCTCTCTTGGTATGTGACTTCCACGAGCTTCTTGGCATTGTCCCATGCTCCGCCGGCATTGGCCATGAAAATGGCCTGAAAGAACCCGAAGGCGGCAATGGAGATCAAATACCCTATAAAAAAATACGGCTCCAGGCAGGCAAAGGCGAGAGTGGTAAAAAGGACGGTCACGAAAATATTGATCATGCCTTTTTGGGCGAATACCGTGCAAATTTCCACCACCTTTTTGCTGTCCTTGGTGGAAGCCCTGCCTTCCTGGTCCAGCTTTATGTTTTCTTTGATGTATTGCACGGTGTGGTAGGCGCCGGTGGTCACCGCCTGGATGGAAGCCCCGGAAAACCAATAGATCATGCCGCCCCCGCTCAAGAGCCCAAGCAGGAATGGAGGATAAAGTACGGATAAATTTTCCATATGGACCGTAAGGCCGCGGGTCAATATCATGATGATGGAAAAGATCATGGTGGTGGCCCCCACCACGGCCGTTCCGATCAAAACAGGCTTGGCTGTGGCTTTAAAAGTGTTGCCTGCGCCGTCATTGGATTCCAGATGGTGCTTGGCAAGCTCAAAGTCAGGCGTAAAGCCATGGTCCCTGATGATCTCCTCTTTGATATGAGGAAGGGTCTCGATGAGAGAAAGCTCATAAATGGATTGTGCATTGTCGGAAACCGGCCCATAGGAATCAACGGCAATGGTGACCGGCCCCATGCCCAAAAATCCAAACGCCACCAGGCCAAAAGCAAACACCGCCGGTGCGATCATAATGGCATTCAGGCCAAGAGTACTGATAAAAGAAGCAACGGCCATCAGGACCACAATGACCACCCCCATCCAGTGGGCGCTGTAATTCCCCGCCACCAAGCCTGATAGGATATTAAGAGAAGCCCCTCCTTTTTTGGAGCTTTGATAAATGTTCTTCACAAAATCTGAATTCAAGGAAGTAAACACCTTGGTCCCCTCCGGTATGACCGCTCCTGCCATGGTGCCGCAGCTGATGATGGCGGCGAGTTTCCACCAGTAGGTGCCATCACCCAAAGATCGTATGAGGGCAAAAGAAGCCAGGAAAACCAGGGCGATCGATACGATGGAGGTGATCCACACCAGGGATGTCAACGGCGCTTCGAAATCCATGGTGTGAGTTTTTAAATAGCGCCTTTTGGCAAAAAAATTATTGATCTCGTAGGAAAGGCCGCTGGCGATGATCATGATGGTGCCGATGAAAAATATCCACACCAACAGCCTGGCCTGAACCAGGGGATTTTTAACAGCCAAAAGAATAAAGGAAATAAGCGCCACCCCGGTCACGCCGTAGGTCTCAAAAGCATCCGCCGTAGGACCCACCGAGTCGCCGGCATTGTCTCCCACGCAATCGGCGACCACCCCGGGATTACGCGCGTCGTCTTCCTTGATGTTAAAAGCGATCTTCATGAGATCGGCGCCGATGTCCGCAATTTTGGTAAAGATCCCTCCGGCGACCCTCAGCACAGACGCGCCCAACGATTCACCAATGGCAAAACCGATAAAGCAAGGGCCGGAATAATCGGGGTTGATAAAAAGGATGATGCTTAACATGACGAAAAGTTCCGTGCTTATCAACAACATGCCGATGCTCATACCCGCCTGCAGGGGAATGGAATAAACGGGAAAGGGTTTGCCTGCAAGGCTTGCGAAAGCGCACCGGGCATTGGCCTTGCCGTTGATCCTCATGCCGAACCATGCCACGGCATAGCTTCCGGCGATGCCGATCAGGCTGCAGACTAAAATAAGAACGACTTTGTCGGCGTCAAAATGCCGCAGCCATCCGAAATAGGCCACCATGACAGCACCGATCAAAACTTCCAGGGCAAGCAAAAACTTTCCCTGGGCGATGAGATAGGTTTTGCAGGTCGTATAAATGAGCCGGGAGATATCTTCCATGCTTTTATGCACGGGCATTTTCTTCAAACGTGCGTACTGGTACATTCCGAAAAAGATGCCGAAAATGCATACCAAAAGCCCCAAGATGAGGGTCCTGCGGCCGTCCAAACCAAAAATGCCGGGTACAGCGGACAAATCCGGAACCTTCAAATCCGCCTCACCGGCCCATGCCGGCGAAACACCTGAAAAGAATGCCGCAAAAATTACAAACCAGGATTTACAGACCCCCGTCCACCGATTCTTCATAACTCCCTTTCTTTATTTAAGAACGGAGAGGGTGAGATTCGAACTCACGGCCCCTTGCGAGGCAACGGTTTTCAAGACCGCCGCATTCGACCACTCTGCCACCTCTCCAAAATTTAAAGAAATAATTTGGGCGTATACATAAAAAAGGATATATTAACAAAAGGTCCAAATCTTAACAAGAAATATGAAAACGTTCAAACCTTTTCCCTTACCTCTCCATGTGTCGGGCGTTTTCCTTTTCTCATTGATCTACTGGATTTTTCTGTCTCTGAAAAGTATTTCTGCCGACCTCATTGGTTATAAAACCTTGGGGTCTATCATTTACCACCAAGGGTTGGTCGGATACGCAGCCACCGGGCTGCAACGTGAACCTCTCTATCCCCTGTTATGTTCCTTGGCCATGTATGTAGAACACTTAAGCGGTGTTAATTTCACTCATATCATGGCAGCTTTAAGCATCATCATGTTGATGATCTCTCAAATTCTAATATATGCCATTTTAAGAAAACTGAACATCCGCCCTTTGATCTGTTCTTTAGTGCTGCTTTATTGGGCCGTATCGCCATGCATCACAGAATCCGCCTTTCACATATTATTATTTTGCGAAATCGTTACCTATCCCCTCATTCTTGCCGTAATTATTTTCTCTTACCTCGGATGGGAATCTGTAAAAGAAAACGACAAAGGGGAGGCCTGCGCCTATGGAGCCCTTACAGGCCTTTTATTTGCATTGCTGACCCTCGTGAAAGCCGCATTTGAATGTATTTGCCCTGCCTATCTTATATTCTTTTTCCTGGGAGCCTTGCATAAAAATAAATTTTCCGCTTCTCTGATCTGTTTTCTGGCTGCTGCAGGCTTATTATTTTATTCTCCTATCGTTGGCTACAAATCTTTAAATAAAATGTATAATGGGCATTTTGCCGTTACTAACAGGGGCGACTGGGCCTTTTATGGAGTTGCGGCCCACCGTGTAAGACCTCTCAAGAACTACCTCATCAATCTTGATTTCGTAATAGGCAACTGCGAGGCCTTTTTTCAATCATCAGCATGCAACTCTGTAAGTTCCGGTATTTCGGATAGTTTAGGGACACAAAAGGCGGCAGAATTGGCCGCCAAGCACATCCCGCCGCAAGCCGTCTCAAATACCCTTCTGCAGTTGTCCATCCAGAAAATCCTGTCCCATCCGTTTCAATATATTTTGTTATCAGCAACCGAAGGACTCAAAGCATTATTTTGGGAAAACAACGCCGGTATCATTCCACTGCGGTTCATTATGCCTATCATTACATTCTTTGCGATCATTTATTGCTGTTTCAACTTTGCCCAAGCCCCCATTTTGATAAAAAACATTATGGCTATGATTTTCTTATTTGTTTTCTTTTATTCATTTTTTGACACTTTGGGCCGCTATTTTCTTCCGATTTCTTCCCTATACCTTATCAGCATCGGTTACTGCATGAATTCATTATGCAACTTTCTATCCCCTTCTAAAAACACTATAGTTTAATATATTTATAGGATTCTGCACTCTATATTTAGAACCTGCTTAAGGGGATCAAATCCGCAAAGTAAATGCAACGGGCGATGTCCGTGAGTTTCAATAATTGGGCAAGCCGGGCCAGGCCCACTCCCTGGGACAATAATCGCCGGGCTAACACATAACGGGGCGTTTCTTTCGGCGGACGCGACGGAGGCCAGGGCAATAAACGCAGATGCAAACAGGGATTGTCATTGATAAAACCCAATGTAATGCCGAATTCCAGGACATCTCTTATCAAAAGCAGTGTCAGATTAAGGACCCTTGGGCGTAGTGCTCCGGCCAAACAACGCTTGTATGATTCCAAAATGCCGGGTGATATTTGGGCCAGCCGGACGACCTGAGGGAAATCTGATTTAAGAAAACCGCTGAAATGTTCGATGGCGGCGGCGAAACGTCCGACCGTTCTGGAACTCTGCTGTTTCTGTATCTCGTCGATAAAACGCCCGAAAAAATCCGCCAGGTCGATATGACGGTCGATCGTCAGGGCCTCGCCGTGGGCGATTTTCTCTTCAACCTGGAATAATAGCCTTTGGGCTTGCTCCAAATCACCGCCGGCCATTTGGGAATAAAGCAGGCCACGGGCATGGAACTCGATATAGTAAACACCGTTGACCTTACGGATTTGACCCATTAAGAAGTGAAGAAGATGATGTATAGAAGAGCGCCTATAACGGCAAAAGACAATAAATAAAAATCGTTGAAATAAAAAAAGTCGCGCACGCGTTCGCCGAAACTGTATTCCGGAAGAGTATTCTCGGAAACGACCTGCCCCGTCGAACGGATATTGAGGACTTCATTGCGTTTAAGGCGCAGAAATTGATCGGCGATCTTGTAGGCCTGCAAACTGCCGCTTTCGATCAAATCCATGACCTTTTTTTCCGATACGGCCAGGATCTGCGCCGTCTCACGGACAGTAATGTATTGGCTGCTCATGATTTAACCCTGCTGACCAAGGCCCATTGTTCGATTTGGGAGCGCTCGAATTTCCAGCCGTCCCCTTCTTTGATCGCAGGGATCTTGCCGGTGGTGGCCAGTTCCACAATGGCCGGAATCTCAATTTCCAGATATTGTGCCAGGTCATCGATGCTCAAAATATCCTCCAGCATGTGGCAATGTCCCTGGAAAATAGCCCCTTCGACGATGTTCAATTTAGGCGTTGAAATATCCCCGTGCACAACAGCCGAGGGCATAAGAACAAGCATCTTTTTGGCGACAATATTGCCCTTGATCTTTCCGGCAACGATGACATTTTCGCCGATGATGTTGGCTTCCACCTGAGAGGTCGGCCCGATGGTCAGGGTGCCGCGGGCATCCAGCTTGCCCGTGTAGCGGCCCTGGATCTTTAAATTCACGGGGTCGCTGAAAGTCAAGGTCCCTTCCATTTGGGCATTGATCTCAATGACTTTTTCTTCAGCGGCGTCTTTATGCTCTTTGCGGTTAAAGGCCATAGAAGGCTCCTCCTTGTAAAATTAAAAATAGATACTATTGATTCACATTAATTATATCAAAACTTATCCTGGGGCAAAAAATAAAACTTAATTGTTATTATGCCAGTGGTACGCCAATCCGGCGATCATAGCCGCGTTATCCAGGCACAACACCATGGGCGGGAAAAACACATCCACCCCCTGGACACCGGCGCGGGCCTGCACAAGGCGCCTTAAGGCGGAATTGGCCGCCACCCCGCCGCCGACCAAAAGAGTATTGACCTTGAACTTACGGCAGGCCTGCAGGGATTTTTCCGCTAAAACAGCTACTACGCTTTCCTGAAAGGCATGTGCCACCTGGGCGGCGGAATAATCCGGCTTGAGACCATTTCTCTGGACATAATAAAGCACCGCCGTCTTGGTGCCGCTGAAAGAAAAATCCCAGCCTCCTTTCATGGGCGCTGGGGGAAACTTGATCCCTGAAGAGGCCGCCTCCCTTGAATTACAGGGAACCGCCCCCTTTACGCCGGCCGCCAAACGGTCGATCGCAGGGCCGCCGGGATAACCCAAACCCAGAATACGCGCCACCTTATCAAAGGCTTCCCCGGCCGCATCATCGCGGGTTGTGCCCAGCAACTTAAACTTCCTGAAATTCTCGATATAAAAAAGGCTGGTATGCCCGCCGGAAACAACCAGTCCCACGGCCGGCAGACGGTTTTGAGGGCAAGCCGCCTTTTCACCGGAAAGCTGCACATAATTCGCATATAGATGGGCCTTGATGTGGTCGATCTCCACAAGAGGTTTGTTTAAAGCATGGCTTAAACCCCTGGCGAAACAAAGACCAACCAAAAGAGAACCAATGAGCCCCGGAGCGCGGGTGACGGCAATGGCATCAATATCTTCAAACGTCATCCGGGCGCTCTTCAAACTCTCAGCCACGACCCCGTCAATAAATTCGATCTGGCGGCGGGAGGCGATTTCCGGGATGATGCCGCCGTAAGCTTCATGCTCCTTAAGGCTGGTGGCCACGACGTTGGAATGCACCCGTACACCGTCCTGCACGACAGCCGCCGCCGTCTCATCACAGGAAGTTTCAATACCTAAAATAGTCAACGGGATAGACGTCTTCATCGGCCTTTAAGCAGATCTTTGATGCTGACGATCGCAAACCCCTGCTTTTCAAGCCAGGGGATCTCATCTTTAAGGACCTGCATGGTCAAGCGCCGGTCATGGCCGATGGCCACGGCATACCCCCTGCGGCGCGCTATGTGGGCAAGGACGACAAGCTGCTTGTCGATGGCAGGCCTGGTATTGACATTGTCCAGAAACACGTCCCTTCTGGCGAACCTCAAACCCATTTCATCGGCCATGCGCCCGGCGACCGAATGGCGCGATGTCATGCTGTCGACAAAGAACAATTCTCTTTTCCTTAATATCCTCAGAATGATCCTCATGAGGGGCCCGTCGGCGGTGGCTTTGGATCCCATATGATTATTGACGCCTTCGACCGAAGGCAGCTGGGCCAGGTCATTGTTGACAATCGCGGTAACCAGGCCCGGCGACATGGTTGTCTTGATGATATAATTTTTCGGATAATAAAAATCATAATTTTGCATGGCTTCCATGGGCAAATGGAGCATGGTCAGTTTGCCGGCACGGCGGGCACAAGCGGCCGCATCCTGCGTATGCCGCAAACCAGGCAGAATGGACACGGCCAGCGGTTCGGGTATTTCAGCCAAATATTTGCAATCGATCGTTGAGTATCCCCAATCATCGAGGATAAAGGCGATCTTTGGTCTTAAAGACGCTTTTACAGCGGAGACGGGAATCTTAGGCGCCTTATTAAGATGCTGAGCACTCAGGCGATGCCCCTCATGCACCTTTGAAAAAATAAAAAGAAGTATAACAACGGCCACGAACAAGCCCGTCACAATAGCGGCAACCCTCGAATCATTGTCGGGCGGAAGGGTCAGTTTTCTTTTAATCATATTGAATGGGAGAGATTATTTTTGGAACTTACGGTAAATTTTGATGCCTTTAATGACATTGACCGCACTTTGCAACTGGACGTCTTCCAGGTCTTTTTTCCTTTGCTCGGCCTGGACCTTCTCTTCGGGCGTCAAAGTTTTATTTTCTTTCTCTCTATGTTCAAGATCGGCAAACATGGCATCGACATCCTCTGGGGTAATTTCTTTGGCGGCCGGGTTGTGCAGACCCTCTTCTTGGGGCAGCTTCTCGGCAATGACCACATCAGGGGTGATCCCGATGCCGTCGATGCACACGCCGGAAGGGGTATAATATTTGGCCGTCGTCAAACGCAACGCCGAGCCGTCGGGCATGGGGATGACCGACTGCACCGAGCCCTTGCCGAAAGATTTTTCACCCACCAATACCGCCCTATTATTGTCCCGAAGGGCGCCGGCGACAATTTCACTGCCTGAAGCGGAGCCTTCGTTGATCAAAACCGCCATCGGCCAATCCAGAAAATCCCCGTGGGCATTTTCAGACTTGACGCTCATATCATCGGACGGATGCCGGCCTTTGGTGGTAACAATGGTCTCTCCCGCCGGCAGGAAATCCTGGGCGACCTTGACGGCCACGTTCAATAACCCGCCGGGATTGTTGCGTAAATCCAGGACCAAGCTGTCGGCCCCCTGGGCTTTTAATTTCTCCAGGGCCTGGTGCAGCTCATTATAAGAATTTTCCCGGAACTCCGTCAGGCGCACATAACCGATATGGTCCTCCAGCAGATGAGGGTCCTTGACATCGTCCACATGAATGATCCGCCGCGTAATTGTAAAATCCTTGATCTGATTCCCTTTTTCACGGAAGATCGTAAGGACCACCTTGGTGCCCGGACGCCCCCGCAACTTTTTGACCGCGTCATCCAGTGTCATGTCCTGGGTGACCTTGTTGCCGATCTTAAGGATCCTGTCGCCGGCTTTGATTCCCGCTTTCCAGGCCGGCGTGTCTTCCACAGGGGCAATGACGGTCAATAAGCCGTCCTTGAGGGAGATCTCCACCCCCAAACCGCCGAACTTGCCCTCCGTTTCGGTTTTCAAATCTTTATACTCGTCAGGATCCATGAACTGGCTGTGCGGATCGAGCGATGAAAGCATGCCGCTAAGCGCCCCGTAGATCAATTCCTTCGGGGTCTTTGCGTCCACGTATTGGGATTCAACCACCGTGAACACATAACTGAAAAGCTCGACCTCGTCATACAGGCTTTTCCTGCTTTGGGCCTCGACGGGCGTCACTCCGGCGCCAAAGAAACCCAGCGAAGCAATAAAAACAACAATCCATAGAAACTTTCTTTTAGACACCGGCAATTCTCCGTGTTATCAGTTCATTCAATTTCTTGGGATTGGCGCGGCCGCCTGATTTTTTCATGGCCTGCCCCACCAGGAATCCGGCGGCATTGGACTTTCCGGACTTGATTTGTTCCACAACGGCGGGATTTTGCGCAATCACTTCATCGATAATGACAAGAAGGGCTGAATCATCCGAAACCTGGGACAGGCCCTTTTCCTTAATGACCTCATCTGCATTTTTACCTTCATTCAACATAAAAGTCAATACTTCTTTACCGACCAGATTGCTGACAATGCCCTCCTCAACTTTCTTGATGAGTCCGATCAGGGAGGCGGGAGATATTTTCAACTCATATATGGACATTTTCCGGTCATTAAGTTCCATCAACACAGGACCGGCCATCCAATTGGCGACCTTTTTGGGGGACGGGTACTCCTTGACCGCAGCCTCGAAAAAATCAGCCGTCCCCCTGTCGGCAACCAGAATATTGGCATCATACTCGGAAAGGCTGTATTGGCTTAAAAAGCGGATATGTTTTGCCTGCGGCAGTTCAGGCAATTCGGCGCGCACGCTGTCGATCAGTTTATGGTCAACCGTAAACGGCACCAGATCAGGGTCCGGGAAATAACGGTAATCGTGGGCCTCTTCTTTGGAACGCATGGTCTGGGTCTGCGCTTTGGCGTCGTCCCATAGCAAGGTCTCCTGCACAATCTTGCCCCCTGCAGTGATCACCTGTTCGTGGCGGCGGATCTCATATTCCAGCGCCGCCTTCACCGCGCGGAAAGAGTTCATGTTTTTCAATTCAGTCTTGGTGCCCAGCAAGGTCTGCCCAACAGGGCGTATGGATACGTTGGCATCGCAACGCAAGCTGCCTTTTTCCATGTCGCAATCCGAGACATCCAAATACTGGAGGGTCAATTTCAGGATGTTGAGATAATCATAGGCCTCCTGGGGCGAATGCAGGTCCGGTTCGGTCACGATCTCGATAAGCGGCGTGCCGGTGCGGTTGAAGTCGACAAGGGAGCAGGACCCGGAATTATCGTGGACCAATTTCCCGGCGTCCTCCTCGAGATGGGCCCGTTTAATACGTACGCGTTTTTCCTGATCGCCGATTTTAATATTTAAAAACCCATCTTTAGCAACGGGAAAATCATACTGGGAAATTTGGTAGCCTTTGGGCAGGTCGGGATAATAATAATTCTTACGGTCGAATTTGATGAAAGGATTAATTTGGGCATTCAGCCCCAAGCCCACCTTGATGGCAGACAAAAGCGCCTGCTGGTTCAATACCGGCAAAGATCCCGGAAGCCCGAGGCACACCGGACAGACATTGGTATTGGACGCACAGCCGTACTGGTTGGCGCAAGAACAGAATATCTTGGTCCTTGTGTTCAACTGCAAATGGACTTCCAGCCCTATGACGGGTTCAAATGAACTCATAAATTCGGTTTTCTGGTGTGCCATTCGGTGTTTTGTTCATAGGTGTAGGAAACCCTTAGAAGCATCTCTTCATCAAAGGCTTTGCCCATCAATTGCATGCCGATGGGAAGACCGCCTTTGGAAAACCCGCAAGGGACTGAGATGGCCGGAATGCCGGCCAGATTGGCCGGGATCGTGTAGATGTCAGAGAGATACATACTCAAAGGATCGCTCATTTTCTCGCCGACTTTAAAAGCGACCGTCGGAGAAGTCGGGGTCAGGACCACATCACATACCTTGAAGGCCTCATCCAGGTCATTTTTGATCAAGGTCCTTACTTTTTGGCCCCGCAAATAATAGGCATCATAATAGCCGGACGACAACGCGTAGGTGCCAAGCATGATGCGCCGCTTGGCTTCAGCGCCAAAACCTTTGGAACGGGTCTCTTCGTACATATCAACCAGGGCGTTCTTGCGGGCACGGGCAGGCTGGACGCGCAAACCATAACGTACTCCGTCAAAACGTGCCAAATTGGAACTGGCCTCGGCCGTGGCCACGATATAATAGGTGGCAACGGCATAAGGCGTATGCGGCAAATGCACTTGCGTGACAACCGCGCCCAATTTTTTAAGAAGATCTATGGCCGCTTCCAGTGAAACCCGGACTTGAGCGTCGAGACCTTCGGCGAACGCTTCTTTGGGTACTCCTATCTTGAGGCCGCGCACATCATTGACCAGGGCCTTGGTGTAATCAGGCACAGGTTCATTAACACAGGTGGAATCCCGCTCATCATACCCTGCGATAATATTCAAAAGCAAAGCGCAGTCCCGCACGTCCTTGGTCAAAGGCCCGATCTGATCCAGGCTCGAGGCAAAGGCGATCAAGCCGTAGCGTGACACGCGGCCATAGGTTGGTTTCAACCCCACGATGCCGCAGAAAGATGCCGGCTGACGGATAGATCCGCCGGTATCCGAACCCAGGGCCCAGACCGCCTCATCCGCAGCCACGGCAGCCGCGGACCCGCCGCTAGAGCCGCCGGGCACGCATTGCAGATCCCACGGATTAAAGGTGGGGCCATAGCAGGACGTTTCACACGAGGAGCCGAAGGCGAACTCATCCTGGTTGGCAAACCCCAAAACAGCCCCTCCGCTTTTCTTTACTTTTTCAACAACGCCGGCGTCATAGGGCGAAATGAATCCTTTTAAAATTCGTGAAGCACATGTGATCTCTTCCTGCTTGGTGCATAAATTGTCTTTGAGCGCGATGGGTATTTGAAACCCACCCTTGAAATCCGGCTGGTTTTTTGCAGGACGCACGTAGGCTTTCACCTTGGGGTCAACAGCTTTGATGCGGCGCAAGACATCTTCATAAGCTTCCTTAGGAGAAGCTTTGCCGGATTTAAATACATCCAATAAATCATGGGCAGTCAATTGGGGAAGATTCATTCAATAACTAATGGCACTTTAAAGCAGCCGTCTTTGGCCTCAACGGCGATGGACAGGGCTTGCTGTTGAGTTAAAGATTTGAGAGTTTCGTCCGAACGAAGAACATTCCCCATAGGGACGGCATGGCTGGTCGGCTTGACATTGTCCAGGTCAAGCTTCTGCAATTGTTCAACATAATGGACGATCTTGGCCAAGGTCTGGGTAAAGCCTTCCAATTCCCCATCGGACAGATCGATCCGCGCTAAAGCAGCGACATATTTGACGTCCTGTTTGGAAATAGACATAGGCAAAATACTACCATTAAGGCCGGGTAAAAACAAGGGTTAGTTAGAAATCAGGAGGCCAATTTTTCCCTTAAATCATCAGGGATGGCGGTGGGCTTGAACTCTTTGTTCAGGCAAACCAAAGAGACTTCGGCCTCGACGATCAAGCGGCCGTCTTTTTTATCGTGGATGGTCTGGTCGAAAATCAGCTGGGAGGCGCCCAACTTCTTTAATTTGGCGTCACACATGACGGTATCGCCGTAACGTGCCGGTGAACGGTAGCTGACATTGCATTGCCTGACGACATAAACAAAACCGCGCTCGCGGAAAAGTTCGACGCTCAAATCCCTCTGTTCCAGAAATTCCGTGCGCGCCTCTTCAAGGTAGCACAAATACTGCCCGTAATAGACGATGCCGCCGGCATCGGTGTCGTGATAGAAAATGCGTTTTTCCATAAGACGAGAAATTATAACATAAGCCGCCGGGAAAGCCCGATGTAATTTGACAAAGTTAACCCTTCCGGCCGGGCGTCCGCCTTAATGCCCAAGTCCGCCAACGCCCGTTCCAATTTTTCTTTACCCAGCATGCTTTTAAGGGCATTGACGATGGTCTTGCGCCGTTGCTGAAAAGCTGTTTGGATCACTTTGAATAAAAATTGCTCAATATCACCCGTTTCTTCATCAGGGCCGCGCATGATCAATCGCACAAAGCCAGAATCGACCTTGGGGACGGGCCGAAAGCAGGTGTTCTTGATCTTAAAAAGCATTTTGGGCCCGGTGTAATATTGGACAAAACAGCTTAAAGACCCGTAATCCTTGCCACCGGCTGCCGCAACCAGGCGCCTGCCGAACTCAAGCTGCACGGTCAGGAAGGCTTCTGAAATCTTCTTCCTGTTCTCAATTAATTTCTCGATGATCGGCGTGGAAATATAATAAGGGATATTACCGATGACCTTAATCCCGTCGGGAAGATGCCCCATGTCCATTTTAAGAAAATCGGCATGGACGATCTCGACGGGCGCGGGGAAACCGGAACGCAAAGCCCCGATCAAATCACGGTCGGCCTCCACACAAATGAGCTTTTTGACTTGCGGACCTATTAAACGCGTCAAGGCCCCCTGCCCGGGACCTATTTCCACCACCACATCGTCATGTTTAAAATCACAAGCTTGGATGATTTTCTGCTGAATCCGTCCGTCGACAAGAAAATTCTGCCCTAAATATTTTTTGGGTCGGTGAGGGGGCTTCATGCTAATCGGCAGGCAAGCTTGAGGGCGGCCCTCATGGATGAAGGGTCGGCTTTATTTTGACCGGCGATATCAAAGGCCGTGCCATGCGCCGGAGAAGTCCGTACAAAAGGCAGGCCTGCGGTAAAATTCACCAATTCCTTCATATACAGCCCCTTGAAAGGCGCCAGGCCCTGGTCATGGTACATCGCAATCACCCCATCGTAGCCACCGTCGGAGCAATTGGGCCTTTTGATCCCGTCACAATGGCGGGGAAAAGCAAAAAAAGTATCGGCAGGCACAGGCCCCTGGACCTTGATGCCACAAGCGCGCGCCTGACGAACAGCCGGTAAAATATGCTTAACATCTTCCGAACCCAAAAGCCCGCCTTCACCGGCGTGAGGGTTAAGGCCCAGTACAGCGATCTTGGGTTTCCTGACCCTAAACCTTTCTTTTAACGTCCTGTCCATCAACGCAATGGAATCGAACACCTTCTTTTGCGTAATCAATCGGGGAACCTCTTTCAAAGGCACGTGGCGGGTGACGATCGACAGGCAGGCGCCGCCTGCCGTGAACATCATGTCAAAATCCCTGATGCCGAAAGCGCCGGCCAAATATTCCGTATGGCCCACGAAATTGGGGACGTAACGGCTGACCTCTTCTTTGGATAAAGGCGCTGTGCTCATGGCATGAGCTTGCTTGGTCCTAATGAGCTCAATGGCCTTGTCCAGAAATTTAACCGCCCCTTCCCCGGCGGCCTTGTAAGGCACATCGATGACTTTCACCGATGACGGCAGGCGGCCCAACTTTTTGCCATCGCCGATCACAATAAAAGAGCCGCAGGCAAGCAACGCCTTGGATTGAAGGGCTTTACAGACAACCTCGGGGCCTATGCCGCGCGGATCGCCCATGGAGACCGCGATACAAGGACGCTTTGCAATTTTCCTATTTGATTTCGACATAGGCCTTTTGGCGAAGCTTATCGACATATTTCTTGTAATCGGCTTTAAATTGACCGTCCAACAATTTGTTATAAATCTGGTCTTTGACATCGGCCAGGGGCTGCTGTCTGGCCTTTGTCGCGCTGATGAGCTTAAAAATATAAATGCCGTTGGCCACTTCAACAGGATCTGAGACTTCGCCGGGTTTCAAATTAAAAACCACCTTTTCCACAGCATCCGCCATTTCTCCTTTTTCGACCTCTCCGATGGAAGAGCCGTCCGAATACTTCTGAAAAACCTTATTGAAATCTTCTCCCGCCATCAGGCGCGAACGGGCCTCGTCCGCGCGGCTGCGGGCCTCCTGCTTGCCGTACTTGCCGAAAGAAACAAAAATGGACTGCAGGTCCACCGCAGGCTTTTGATAAAAATCGCCCAGATGGTTGTTATAATAATCCGTGACATCCTGGGGGTTGACCATGATCTTATCACGCACTTGCATATCGATCTCATACTGGACCTTCATCTGGTCCAGCAACCTGCGCCGCAGATCAGTGATGGTCATCCCCTGGGCATCAAGCGCCCTTATAAACACATCTTCACTGGGATAACGGTCTTCGATCTCCTGCAGGCGCTTATCAACAGCGTCATCATTGACTTTAAGGCCCTGGGCATCTGCAGCGGCCAGGATCAACTTGTCTTCAATCAACCGGTCCAGTCCTCTCTGTTCATACTCTTGCAGGATCTTTTGGACTTCCTGGGGCGACCTGTTTTCCAGCCTCATTTGGCCGGCCACGCCCGCAATGTATTGACGCAGGTCCCTCATGGTGATGACATCATCGTTGACAACGGCAATAATGGCATCCCCGCCGTCGGCATGCGCAGGAAGCAACGGACAAAAGAACAATGATAGGACCAAAACACCCTTAAATATGTTTCGCATGTAATTGTTCATTGCTGATCTTAAACCTCTTTTCTTAGATGTTCGATGGATTCTTTCAACAAACGGCAATACAGGTCAAAACCGATGCTGGCGATAAAACCGTGCTGCTGGGAACCCAACAGATTGCCCGCGCCGCGGATCTGCAGGTCTTCGAAAGCAATGTGAAATCCCGCCCCCAGATCGCTGTGCTTTTCAATGGCTTTAAGCCTCTGCCTGGCAATTTCCGACTGGGATTCACGCCTCGGCACAATAAAATACGCATAAGCCTGCACGTCCAGCCGGCCCACGCGGCCGCGCAATTGGTGCAAATCCGCCAAACCAAACTTGTCCGCGCGGTTGACGATAAGCGTATTGGCCAAAGGCACGTCGATACCGGATTCAATGATCGTCGTACACACCAGGACATCGATTTCTTTTTTGAGGAATTTTAACATGATTTCTTCCAGGAAGCGAGCGCTCATTTGTCCATGTGCTATACCTAAACGCGCATGGGGCACGAGTTTTCTTATGCCCTCCGCGATCGTCTCGATGTTCTCAACGCGGTTATGCAAAAAAAACACCTGGCCCCCGCGCGCCAGCTCCCTTTCAATGGCATCATGGATCAAGTCTTCATCAAAAGGAATCATCTGGGTTTTCACGGCCAGGCGGTTGGTCGGCGGGGAAGAAATTACGGACATGTCCCGTGCGCCTGCCAGGGCCATGTAAAGGGTCCGCGGGATCGGAGTGGCTGTCAGGGTCATCACATCGGCCAACAGGCGGAAATGTTTTAATTTCTCCTTGGACCGCACGCCGAAACGCTGTTCCTCATCAATAATGACCAGCCCCAGGTCTTTGAACGCGACGTCCTTGGACAACAGCCGGTGGGTGCCGATCAATATGTCGACCTTGCCTTCGGCGGCTTCCTTGACGATCATCTGCTGCTCATGCTTGGTACGGAAACGCGACAACATCCCCACCTTGACGGGAAAACCTTCCAGCCGTTTGGTAAAATTATAATAATGTTGTTCCGCCAAAATTGTTGTTGGAACCAAAAGGGCCACCTGTTTGTTGTCCATGACGGCTTTAAAGGCCGCGCGCATGGCCACCTCGGTCTTGCCATAACCTACATCCCCGCAGATAAGCCGGTCCATAGGCCTGGGAGATTCCATATCAACCTTGGTTTCCAACGTCGCTTTCAACTGGTCAGGCGTTTCTTTATAAGGAAACCTGCCCTCAAATTCCTTTTGCCATTCATTGTCTTTGGTAAACGCGAAGCCTGCCAGTTGCGCTCTTAAGGCCTGCGTACGCAGCATCTCGGCCGCCAAAGCCTTAAGCTTCTTTTCTACGGCCCGGCGGGTGGCCAGCCATTCCTTGCCGCCCAATTTGTGCAAACGGGCCGGGCGCTTGGTGAATGATACATATTTTTGCACTAAATGGACGTCATGCTTGGGCACGAATAATTTATCACCGTCCTTGTATTCGATGACAAGGTGTTCTTTCTTCTGGGCGGTGAGATCAAATTCTTTGATGCCGATGAAGCGGCCTATACCGTGATTGTTATGCACGACATAGTCGCCCTGCTCGATATCCACGAAATTATTTAAAGGGACTTCAGCGCTGAAAACGGACTGCGAAGATGTTTTAAACGGCGCCACGATGACGATGGCGTGCTCGTCGATAGGGGCGGCCGTGGCAGGGTCAAAGCCATGGATGGCGCGGATGGTATCATCTTCCAAATCCAGGCGCAAAGGAACTTCAAAATGGGCGGGATAAACGTCCAGCACGCCGCCGCGCAGGGCAAATTCACCTTCCTTAAAAACCTTTGTCGCCCGGGCGTACCCGAAGGCGACGAGAGTCCGAACGACGTCGTCCACGTTGACCTTTTGGCCAACCAAAAATTCAAGAGATTTGAACATAGAAAAAACTTAAAGACAGGACGGCGCTCTCGACCGCTACCACTTCTTCTTTCCCTGCAACCACAAGAAAAGCGGCGATACGATCCACACCGTTGAATAAGTCCCGAAGAGAAAACCTCGGATCAAGACAAAGGCAAAGGTGTTGAGCACTTCGCCCCCGAAGAAAAACAAAGCCAGAGCGGACAATGTCGTCATGAAGGTGGTCAGCACGGTGCGGCCCAAGGTCTGGTTGATGCTCTCATTGATCACATCCGCCAGTGGCTTGTTTCGCATCTTGGGCACGTTCTCCCGCACACGGTCGTAAATGATGATGGCGTCGTTGGTGGAGTAACCGGTGATCGTAAGGATGGCGGTGACCACCAACAGGTCTATCTGGCGGCCTGCGATCAGGATGAGCGACAACGTGATCAGCACGTCATGGAAAATAGCCACGACCGTCGCCAGCCCGAAGGTGTAATGCTTGAAACGAAAGCCGATATAGATCAGCATGCCCCCTAAGGCCAGGGCGATGGCCCAAATGGCCTTGATGCGAAGCGCTTGCCCCACGACAGGGCCCACCTTCTCGATGCGCAGGATTTGATAAGGATTGTCCGGCATTTTACTCTTGAAAAGCTTCGCAACCGCCACATCGCTGTCCTGCGGAGTGCGGATGATCACGTCATCAGGGACATGGGGAAAAGTTTGGATGACGGCGTCCGCCACCCTGCCCTCTTTAAGCAAGGCGCGCAGTTTGTCAGCCGTGACCGGATGGGCAAATTTATACTCCTGGATCTGGCCCCCGGCGAAATCGATGCCGAAAGCCGCATCTTTTTTATGGGCAAAATCAACGGCGCCCCAAATGATGATGCCCGCGGAAAGGGCAAAACAAATATACTTCTTGTTTAAAAAGTTAAAATGGGGATTCCTGAAAAGGTGCATCATCGGCAGGGACTTGATATGCCTCTGCGAGATGAGCCAGTTAAAGAAGGTCCGAGTGACATAGATTGAAGAAAACAAACTGGCGACCAGACCCGTCGATAAAGTAATGGCAAAACCCTTGATGGGCCCGGAACCGAATTGGAACAGGAAAAATGCGGCAATAAGCGACGTCACATGCGAGTCAAGGATCGCAGACCAGGCACGGGCATAACCCGTATTGACCGACGCGGTCAAAGGCCTGCCGTTGTCCAGCTCTTCACGGATGCGCTCGTTGATAAGCACGTTGGCATCCACCGCCATGCCGAGGGTCAGGATGATCCCCGCGATGCCGGGCAATGTCAGTGTTACCTGGGACTGCGGCAAAAGGATGTTCAAAAGCCCCATGCTTCCCAAAATCATCAGCAGGTTGATGGCCAATGCCGCCGACGCGATGAACCCCCCTATAAAATAATAAAGGCACATAAAGAACACGATCGCGACCCCGCCCAAAATTGTGGCTTTGACGCCGGCTTCAATGGAATCCTTCCCTAATAAGGGGCCGATGGTGCGCTCTTCCTCGATGGTCATGGGCACAGGCAGAGCGCCGGTGCGCAGGGCCAGGGCCAAAAGCGAGGCCTCTTCAAACTTGAAATCCCCTGTGATTTCCGCGTCACCGGTCAGTATGGGCTCCCGGATCACCGGGGCAGATAGGACCTGATTGTCCAAAACAATAGCCAGGCGGTCGCCTACGTGCGCGGTCGTCAGATCACCGAACTCCTTGGCGCCCTTTTCATTGAAGCTCATAGTGATCTTGGGCTGCATGCCGTTCTGGCTGATGTCCACGCGGGCGTCCTTGATATTTTGCCCGCCCATGGCCACGGTTTTGTAAATCAAAATCGGCGTACCGCCTTCTTTCTTTATGGTCATCAATTCCTCACCGGCAGGCACCTTGCCGTTCAAAGCGGCCTTTAAATGCCCCTCATCAGGGTCCACCATATGGAATTCCAGGCGCGCCACGCGGCCGATCATGGCCAGGGCCTTTTGACGGTCGGTAACGCCGGGCAGTTGCAATAAAATCTGGTTGTTGCCCTGGCGCTGGATCAGGGTCTCGCCCACACCCAACCCGTCGATGCGGTTACGCAAAACCTCCATGGACCTCAGCACCGCGTCTTCCTTCTCCTGGGCGGTGGGCAAATTCTGGTTATCGACCCTCAGGACAAGATGCATCCCGCCTTTGAGGTCAAGTCCCAAATTGATGCGTTTATTGATAGGAATTAAGGAAACCACACAGCCGGCGATAACGGCAATGATAATGATGGACCTTTTACGAAGTTCTTTCGACATTCAAAAACCCTCTCTAGCTCACGCTTTTAAGAAGACATACGAAATCGAAGCAATTGGGCCTTTTTCTTTGTTCATTTAACGACCTCGACTTTTGCTTCGCTCACTTTTACTGAGGCAATGGATTCACGGTCAAACTCAATGCGGCAGCCTTCATCCACGCGCACCACAATGGTCTTCTCTTTGATAATAGCCACCGTACCGTGAATGCCGGAAGTGGTGACCACCTCGTCATTCTTCTTAAGATTGGCCATCATTTCTTTGAATTTTTTCTGCTGTTGCCGTTGGGGGCGGATCAGGAGAAAATAACCCCAAACAGCGATCAGAGCCAGAAAAAGCAAATTCTGACTCAAAGCTGATTGTTGGAACATAGAACCACCTTTATTTGACTTTCTTCATTAAACTTCGGACGGTATCGCTCAATTGGGCGCCCTTGGACACCCATGCCGCGATCTTTTCTTTTTTGAGCGAAAAATAGGACTTCTTGGCAGGGTCATAATATCCCAAAATGTCCAGGGTACGACCGTCGCGGCCTTCTTTACGGCTCATTGCCACCACACGCCAGTTGTAAGCCTTGTTGGCGGCCTTGCCTGCTTTTTGTAGACGGATTCTAACTTCCATGTGATTTCATTTCCTTTCCTAGATTAAACTTAAGCATGGGCCAATTCAATGGCTTTGATCTGGGCCCTGGCTTTGTTCATTGTTTCCATGTATTCCGTGGCAGGGTCGGAATCAGCCACAACACCGCCCCCTGCCTGGACGTAGGCCTTTTTCTTATGAACCACTATTGTACGTATAGTTATGCAAGTATCAAGGTTTTTTGAGAAACTCAAAATCCCAACGCACCCGCCATACGGCCCTCTTTTTTGGGGCTCCATATCTTCGATGATCTCCATGGCCCTGATCTTCGGCGCTCCGGAAAGCGTTCCGGCGGGGAATACTGCCTCCAAGGCATCCAGGGCGTCCTTATCTTTGCGCAACATGCCCCTCACGTTGCTGACAATGTGCATCACGTGAGAATATTTCTCGACTTCCATAAATTCCGAAAGACGCACAGTTCCCTTTTCGCATACGCGGCCCAGATCATTGCGGCCCAAATCCACCAGCATGATATGTTCGGCTTTTTCCTTGGGGTCGGCCAAAAGGCTTTTCTTCAAAGCCTCGTCTTGGGCCTCATCGCCGCCCCTGGGGCGGGTACCCGCGATAGGTCTGGTCTCGACCACGCCGTTTTCGCAACGCACCAAAAGCTCAGGGGACGCCCCTACCAGCTGCAACCCGTCAAAATCCAAATAAAACATATACGGCGAAGGATTGAGCACACGCAAAGAACGATAAATTTCGAAAGCGCCGACGTTGATGTCCATTTGAAAACGTTGAGAAGGAACAATCTGAAAAATATCGCCGGCTTTGATATGGACCTTCGCCCTGGAAACCACCCGTTCGTACTGGGCCTTGGTAAAGTTCGAGACCGCGGATATTTTCTTAGGCCTTCTTTTAGGCGCAGCGGCTACATAAGGTTTACGCAAATCCGCGATCAACGCGTCGATGGTCCTGCAGGCGGCGTTATATTTCTTGATTTTGGCCCTGCGGCCGTCTTTTTTGTCCAGATGCACGCAACTGATCACCTTGATCGCATGGTGACGATGGTCGAAGGCCACCAAATCGCGGGCCAGCCCCAGGCAAACATCAGGGAGCTTCAAATCATCAACGGTCTTGTCCGGCAGGCGTTCAAAAAAACGCACGCAATCATAACTTAAATATCCCACCATGCCGCCATAGAAACGTGGTAGGCCATCGACCTGGACGGCACGGTAATCTTTCATCAACCGCCGAACCACAGACAAAGGAGAGCCTTCAAAAGAAATTTTCTCCGGCTGATGCCTCCCCCCGACAAAGCGCAGGACACGGGCCTCATGGCCTTTGGAGGTAAAAACCAGTTCGGGATCCCGGGCGATAAAGGAATACCGCGCGACCTTCTCCTCGCCCTCTACGGATTCCAATAAGAAAGAATAAGCCGAACGCCCGGCCAACTTGTAATACGCGGACACCGGCGTTTCCAGGTCCCCGGGGATTTCCTTGTAAACGGGGATCAAATTGCCCTTGGAAGTCAATTTTAAAAACTCTTGCTGAGACAAATAATTCATTTTAATGTTCTATCTTGCGATAAAAGCAGCTTCTCTTCATGGTGTGGCACGCGCAGCCCACCTGATCGACCTTCATCAAAAGCACATCGCAATCGCAGTCATAATAAATCTCTTTCACGTACTGAAAATGGCCAGAGGTCTCACCCTTGACCCAGTATGTTTTGCGCGAACGTGACCAATAAGAAGCTTTGCCGCTTTTTAAGGTATCCCGCAGGGAATCGATGTTCATCCATGCCATCATGAGGACCTCGCCGTTCTTGCAGTCCTGGGCAATGGCCGGAATGAGCCCTTCGCTGTTGAATTTCAATTTCTCCAAATTGTCTTTGGTGATCTGGATGGTTTCACTTTCAGGATTGTCGCTCATCTCACGTTCACTTTCTTTTCTTTTAAGAATTTTTTGACTTCGGGTATCGGTATTTCACCATAATGAAAGACCGATGCCGCCAGGGCGGCATCCGCCCCGCTTTCCACAAAAACACGGTAAAAATGCTCCAGAGCCCCCGCCCCTCCGGAGGCGATCACCGGTATGCCGACCGCCTCGGTGACGGCACGGGTTAGGCCCAAATCAAAACCGTTCTTGGTGCCGTCCGCATCCATGCTGGTCAATAAAATCTCCCCGGCGCCGAGGGCCTGGACCTCCCTGGCCCACGCCACCGCGTCCTTGCCCGTGGCCTCGCGTCCGCCGTGGGTAAAAACGTTCCAGCTCTCGCCGCTACGTTTGGCGTCAATGGCCACCACAATGCACTGGGACCCGAACATATTGGCCGCCTGGCGTATCAGACCGGGTTCGTTGACGGCAGAGGTGTTGATCGAAACCTTGTCCGCGCCGGCATTCAACAAAGCACGGATGTCAACCACATTGCTGATCCCTCCTCCAACGGTCAACGGCATAAACACGCATTCCGCGGTCTTGCGCACGACGTCGGCAAAAATCTTGCGCTTCTCGTGGCTGGCGGTGATGTCCAGAAAAACCAGTTCATCCGCGCCAGCCTGGTCATAGGCGCGGGCGCAATCCACCGGATCGCCGGCGTCCTTCAGGGAAACGAAATTGACCCCCTTGACGACCCTGCCGTCCTTGACATCCAAACACGGAATGATACGCTTATTAAGCAATGGTATCCAGCGCCTTTTTGAAATCCAGTTTTCCTTCGTAAATGGCCTTGCCTGTAATGGCCCCCCAAAGCTCCCTGCCTTCAGACGATTTTAAATTTTTTAATTTAACCACGTCTTCCAATGAAGAAACCCCGCCCGACGCGATGAGGTTGATTTTCTTGACCGTATTAAGCATCGCCTGCACCTGCTCAAAATTGGGCCCCGCCATCACCCCGTCGCGGGCAATATCCGTATAAATCATCCACTGCAAACCTAAAGCCTCCAATTCAAGGCTTAAATCCACGGCTTTGATGGTGGTGACCTTGACCCAGCCATGCTCAGCGACAAAACCGTTCGAACAATCTAAACTGACACAAACCTTATCGCTGTAAAGAGCCAGCATATTCTTTAGAAACAAGCGGTCTTCAATGGCCCGGGTGCTCAAAATGACCCGCTTGACGCCGGACTTGATCAGATCTTCGGCAGTCTTCATGTCACGAATGCCGCCGCCGGCCTGCACTGGAATGCCTATTTTTCCTGCAATATACATGATATGTTCCTTGTTGCGCATGACGCCGGTTTTGGCGCCGTCCAAGTCAACCAGGTGCATCCACTGGGCCCCCATATCGCGCCACCGTTTGGCCGCAACCAGCGGATAAACGTCATAGCCGGTCGTTTTATCAAATTGCCCTTGGGACAGGCGCACCACCTGTCCGTCTTTGATATCGATAGCAGGGATCAGGATCATAGGCCTCCAAAATTTTTCAGGATCTGCAATCCGCCGGCCTGGCTTTTTTCCGGATGGAACTGCACGCCCCAAATATTATTCTGCGCCACGGCACAAACGAAATCATTCCCGTAATTGGTGATGCCGGCAGCGCTGCCGGCATCCAGCGGCTTGACAAAATAAGAATGGCAAAAATACATGTTCTCACCCGTAGCAAGGCCTTTAAACATTTGGTGGCCGGCCATCCGGAAATTGACCTGGTTCCATCCCATGTGCGGGACTTTCAACTGGCCGAAACGCTCCACATTGCCTTTCAAAATCTTTAAGCCCTCGGCAAATCCGCCCTCGGAGCTCCTTTCAAACAGCAGTTGCATCCCTAAACAAATCCCCAAAAAAGGTTTGCCGTCCTGGATGACCTTGCGGATGGGGCCGGACAAATCCAACTCCTGCAATTTCTGCATGGCGGGCCCCATGGCACCGACTCCCGGCAAAACCACCTTATCAGCCAGGAGGATCTCCCTGATATTATTGGTCACCTGGGCCTTAGCACCGACGGCCTCAAAGGCCTTGGCCACACTGCGCAAATTCCCCATTCCGTAATCGATGATAGCTATCATACATTCTTTTCGCCAGCGGGTCCTGGATCGGACTTGACGTTGCCGTGCTCCTCTTGACGAATTGCCGGCCTATCAGCGGCCAGAAAGCCGGTTTCCCTACAATAGAAGACTTGAGCACTTGTCGTGCGCTCGGCAACGTCAAGTCCGATCCACCCGTCGCAATTTAATCAATGATCCCCTTTGTCGAAGGCACCTGTCCTTCCCGACGGGGATCTATTTTTGTCGCCTGGTCCAAGGCCAGCCCCAGGGATTTGAACATCGTTTCCAAATTCGTGTGCAGGTCTTCGCTGGGATTTTGCAGGGTAAAACTCAGCGTGGCCCCCAAATTGTGCGCAAAACTCTCCATGAAATGTTCAAAATGAGAAAATTCATAACCGTCCGTCCCCTTTTGGGCAGGGATCAGTTCTTCGGAATTGAATTTATAAAATCCCCGTCCTGAGATGTCGATGACGCAAAGCCCGACCGCCGCTTCCATCGGCGCAAAAGCATGGCCGAAACGTTTGATACCTGCTTTTTCCTCGCCTAAAGCTTTTTTAAAAGCCTTGCCGAGAACGATACCGATGTCCTCGTTCGTATGATGAATATCGATATGTGTGTCCCCTGTCACGGACAGATCGATATCAAAATACCCATGGAATGCAAAAAGCTCCAGCATGTGGTCCAAAAATCCTATCGGCGTTTTGATGTTTGTTTTTCCGGAACCGTCGATATTCAAGACCGCTTTAATTTGCGTCTCTTTGCTTTTGCGTTCGATTTGAGCCTGACGTTGCATATGTTCTTACTCCTGTCATTTGAACCTGACGTTCACCGATTCCGCGTGCTTGACCATGCCTTCCAGGTTGGCCACCTTTTCCAAAGGCTCGCGGACACGTTCCAATGCCTTCTTGCTGTAAGAAATCACGTGGCTGGTCTTGGTAAAGCTCGACAAAGACAGCCCTGAGAAAAACCGCGCCGTTCCCATGGTGGGCAGCACGTGGCTGGGGCCGGCCGCGTAATCACCTAAAGCCGTCGGACTATACGGGCCCAGGAAAATGGCGCCGGCATGCCTGATCTTTTTGGCGATGCTGACCGCGTCGCTGGTCATGATCTGCAAATGTTCCGGGGCGAGCCGGTTGGCGATTTCAACGGCCTCGTTGATATTTTTACAAAGGACGCAAAACCCGTGGCTGACGCGCTTGCGCACATCCTTGATCAGCTGCCTGGAAGTGCTCAATAAAATCGACACCCCCCCAATATGCTCCATCTGGGCTTCCAGGTCTCCCACCACAAAATCCGGATCGGTGTAACGGTTGGCGATGACGACCAGTTCCGTGGGGCCTGCCAGCATGTCAATGTCCACATAACCGAACAACTGGCGTTTGGCCTCGGTGACATACCAGTTGCCAGGGCCCACGATCTTGTCCACCCGGGGGATGGTCCTGGTGCCGAGGGCCAAAGCCGCTATCGCCTGGGCCCCGCCCACCTTATAAATTTCCACGACCTTTAAAAGATTGGCCACGGCCAGGATGTAAGGATTGACATTGCCCTCCCTGTCCGGCGGAGTGACAATGACAATGCGCCCGACGCCTGCGATAATGGCCGGTATGGCCGTCATATAAACTGAAGACAATAAAGGCGCTGTGCCCGCCGGAATATAAATCCCCACGGAGTCCAGGGGACGGGCTTCTTCTTTAAGCATGATCCCGTCATAGCCTTTGACTTTGCAGGGTTTATGGAGCTGCTTCTTATAATAGAGGGAAACATTGTTGATGATGGTCTTTAAATGCCCTATAAATTCAGGCGTGATGTCCTGAAAAGCCCCGGAAATCTCGCTTTCGGCCACACAAAACTGACGGGGAGTCAGCCTCACCCCGTCAAACCGGCGGGTGTATTTGACCAGGGCATCATCGCCGTTGGAACGCACATCGTCGATAATGACCCGGACTTTTTCTTCAATGTACTTTTTACGCGCGATGCGGCTGCGGTCATAAAGTTTTTCGATGTTCTGGCCTGTCTGTTTGATGAGTTTCATACACCCACACTTTCTATGGCATGCGACACGATCTCTTTGGCCTTTGCCAATGCCCCGTCCAACTTTTGAGGACACCTGCTGCCGGCCTGGGCCAGATATGTTGAACCGCCGCCGCTACCTTCCAGTAACGGGGTTATCCGGGCGATCAATTCGTTGGCCTTAATACCTCTATCTCCCAGATCCTTTGTTACTGCAAGGACCACCGTGGCATCATCAGTCCCCTTAGCGCCTAAAATAAAAATGCCGGTCTTGACCTTTTGCTTGAGCAGATCGACAAGCCTGCGCAACAACGCCACATCCATATTTTCCAGAGAGCGGATGATCAGACGGGCGCCGTTGATGTTTTCGGAGGCATCGATCATCCCATCAACGGACGATTTGATTTCTTCAAAATAAGCTTTTTGTTTTTTCATGTCTTCCTGCTTCATGCGCTGGGCCTCTTCGACAGCAGCCGCCTCAATCTGCTTTTGCTTCAAGAATTCCTGCACCCTGGCTTTCCCGGTCAACGCCTCCATACGCCGTATGCCCTGGGCGACCGAACCTTCGGAGGCGATCTTCAGGGCCTCGATCTCGCCGGTCGAGGCCACATGGGTTCCCCCGCAAAATTCCTTGGAATAATCGCCGATGGAAACGACCCTCACTGTCCGGCCGTATTTCTCGGCGAAGAACGCCAGCGCGCCCTTTCGCCTCGCTTCTTCCAAAGGCAGGATTTCCGTTGTCAGCTTGTCGTCGCGCCGGATGAATTCATTGATCCTGTTTTCGATCTTTAACATTTCTTCGGGCTTGACAGCCTTGGGATGGGTAAAATCGAAACGCAAGCGGCCCTCTTCCACCAGGGAACCCTGCTGTTTGATGTGCGGCCCCAAGGTCTCGCGCAAAGCGGCCTGCAATAAGTGCGTGGCGCTGTGGTTGCGCATAATGGCCTGGCGCCGGGGTCCGTCAATGACGGCCTGTACAATCCCGCCTTCTTTAATGACACCTTCGATGATGCCGTAATGAATATAGACGTCATTGACCTTGCGCGTATCTTCGACGCGCATACGGCCTTCGGGCCCGTTCAGATCCCCGATGTCCCCCACCTGGCCTCCGGCTTCGGCATAAAAGGGCGTGCGGTCCAAGATAATCTGTGATTTCCCGTCTTCTTGATTATGCGTGACTTTCAAAACCTTGGCCTCGGCCTGCCTCTGGGTATATCCCAAAAATTCAGTCTTAGGCAAATCCGAGGCAAGCTCCTGATTGGCATAAACATCGCCGGTCATCTTGCTTGTGGCGCGGGAACGCTCCTGCTGCTCTTTCATCAACTGCTCATAAACTTCAAAGACCTCTTTGGAATCTTCTTCCAGGACTTTTTCTTCTTTTAAAATTGTTTTAATCGTTTCCAGAGTCACGCCCTCGGTATCCCTCATAAAGAAAATAAAACTTCCTAATTCTTTATTATTCCCGCTTCGTGCTCCTGCCGTATACTTTATGGAACGAACCTGCTCTCTAATCTTAGGAATTTTCTCTTTACGGACTTTAATAAATCCTTCCTCAATCCTCTTAATAAGCTCCTGAATCTCATCGGCTTTGCCCGACAATTCAGGATAGGGCTGCTTCAGACGGTCTATCGTGATTCCAACAAAGGTATAAATAACCGGCTTTTCAATGCCGGCCCGGACCGCAAGATCGCTCATGTCCACGATCAGCTTTCTGATAACATAACCGCGGCCTTCATTCGACGGCATGACGCCATCGGCAATACCGACGACAACCGCACGCATATGATCGGCAATGATGCGGTATTCACTTTCAGATGCCTTGGCTTTATTGACTGCAAAGGCGTCTTTAATCACCTTTAAAATCGCGACAAAATTGTCCGTCTCATAATTGCTCTTCCTGCCCTGCACCACGGCGGCCAGGCGTTCCAGGCCCATGCCGGTGTCGATATTTTTTGCAGGCAGGGGATCTAAAACGCCGCCGTCCTTGCGGTTGAATTGCGTAAAGACCAGGTTCCAAACTTCTGAAAAACGACCACAGGAACAATCCGGATCGCACATATCGCCCTTAGGGCAATTGGGATTTTTTCCGTAATCATAAAAAATTTCCGAGCAGGGACCGCACGGGCCGTTAGGCCCGTCAAGGCGGGCGTTGGACGGCCAGAAATTGCTCTTGTCCCCTAATTTAACGATGCGTTCCTTGGGGAGCTTAATGCCATTGAGCCAAATTTGATAAGCCTCAACGTCTTCCTTATAAACAGAAGCCCATAATTTATCACCCGGAATGCCTAATTCTTCAGTCAGGAATTCCCAGGCCCAAAAGATAGCGTCCTTCTTGAAATAATCGCCGAAAGAAAAATTGCCCAGCATTTCAAAAAAGGTATGATGAAAATCGGTCTTGCCCACGACATCCAGATCGTCGGTGCGCAGGCATTTCTGGCAAGAGGCGGCCCGGGTAAATCCCTCGATATGGCCCAGGAACTGCGGCTTGAACTGTTGCATGCCCGCGGTCGTAAACAATACCGTGGGGTCGTCCTTGGGCACCAGGGAATCACTGGCAATGATGCTGTGCCCTTTGGATTTAAAGAAGTTTAAAAATTTTATCCTGATTTCGTCGGTGGTCATAATTACTTGCTTGGCATTACTCGCGATTCATCGGGTCCTGACTCGTCTTGATGTTCACGTACTCCTCTTGGCGAATCGCAACCCTATCAGCGGCCAGAAAAGTGGTTTCCCTTTATAGATGACTTGAGCAGTTGCCGTGCGCTCGTGAACATCAATCCTCGCCACCCGATGAAGACTATTTTAATTCTCCTATTACCTTCATGGCTATATCCGCCTCAAATCCCCGGCGCAGTAAAAAATCCAAGACCCTTTTTTTCTTTTTCTGCGCGTCGATATCCGGCATCCTCTGCCAGCGCCGCCTGGCCAAATCCAAGGCTATATTCTCCGGACTACAATTTTCACGGGCCTCAGTGATCGCCTGCCCGATAATCTCGCCGTCGATGCCCTTTTCCTTAAGTTCCAGGATGATCCTTCTAAAACCAAACGGCCGGGCCAAACGATAATTGATAAAAGCTTTCGTAAATGCCCGGTCGTTCAACAATCCTGATGCTGTTAAATCATGAACCGCCGTTTCTATTTCAGCCGCAGCAAAGCCTTTGTCCTCAAGCTTTTCTTTTAGTTCCGATACGCTGCGCGGCCTGAGCTTCAAAAACCGCAAGGCCGCTGTTTTAGCAGAGCCGGCCATTTAAGCCTTGCTCTTGGCCTTGACTTTCTCAATGATCTGTTTTTTGATCTTATGGGCCAGCTTGGGATTGTCCTTGAGGAATTTGCGGGCGGCTTCCCTTCCCTGGCCGATCTTCTCGTTCTCGAACGAAAACCAGGTGCCGCTTTTTTGCAGGACCTCATGAGCGCTGCCCAAATCCAGGATGTCGGCCGCCTCGGAAATCCCCTCATTAAAATGGATTTCAAATTCGGCTTCTCTAAAGGGCGGGGCCACCTTGTTCTTGACCACCTTGGCCTTAACGCGATTGCCGATGATGTCCTCGCCGGACTTGATGGATTCGATCTTTCTTAGGTCAATGCGCACCGACGCGTAAAACTTCAGGGCCCGGCCGCCGGTGGTGGTCTCCGGATTGCCGAACATGACGCCTATCTTCATGCGGATCTGGTTTATAAAAACAACGCAGGACTTGGATTTGCTGATGGCCGCGGTCAGTTTGCGCAGGGCCTGGCTCATCAAGCGCGCTTGCAAGCCCATGTGCGCATCGCCCATCTCGCCCTCGATCTCGGCGCGCGGGGTCAGGGCCGCCACCGAATCAATGACAACCAGGTCAACCGCGTTGGAACGCACCAGGGTCTCGGCGATTTCCAGGGCCTGCTCGCCGGTGTCCGGCTGGGAAACTAAAAGATCGTCCAATTTGACGCCCAGGACCTTGGCATAGTTGGAATCAAAGGCGTGCTCGGCATCGATGAAAGCCGCCACCCCGCCTGCCTGTTGCAATTGCTTGATGATGCTCAAGGTCAGGGTCGTTTTACCTGATGATTCCGGGCCATAGATCTCCACGACACGCCCGCGGGGAATGCCCCATACTCCCAGGGCCATGTCCAGGCTCAACGAACCCGTCGGGATGACCGGAATGTCCACAGACACATTGCTGTCCATACGCATAATGGACCCTTTGCCGAACTGCTTTTCAATTTGCGCCAAAGCCAGGTCCAAAGCCTTCAGGCGGTTGTCGCGCTCGACGCCTGCCGCTTTGTCATTGGCTGTTTTGTCGATTTTCTCTGCTACGATTTTGTCTTGAGCCATGAGCCCTCCCAAAATTAATCCAAATAAAATTAAAAATTATACCTTCCCGGGGGTTGTATTGTCAATCCTTCGACCTGTCCCCAGACACGGGAACCACGAATATCCTCGGAGCCGAACGGAGCCATTCCACAAAGGGGGAATTTAATATTTTTAAAGTATACACCGAAAATCAACTTCTGCATAGAAATTTGACCAGGGCCACACAAGCGATGGCAGCGGTTTCCACCTTCAAAACCGTATTTCCCAGAGACACCGGTACACAGCCGTGCTTGAGAGCCAGGCCCAACTCATCAGGAGTAAAATCCCCTTCCGGGCCTATAAAAATAGTGACCGGTTTGGAGGTGCCGGCCTTTAAAAGCACTTCGGAAATATGCCTGGGGTGTTGATGCAGGGATGGGAACACATGCAGGCCTCCGGACGGCAGGTTTTTCAAAACGTCCGCAAGCGTAGTCATGGGACAAATATGCGGGACTCTGACCCTTTGGGACTGTTTGGCCGCATTGACGGCAACGGCCGTAAAACGGCGGAGCTTGGGCCCCCATTTGTCTTCTTGAAAGAGCACTTGCGTGCGTGCGGTTTTTAAAGGAATGATTTCGTCCACACCCAGCTCCGTGCACTTCTCTATGACAAATTCGAATTTGCCTTTTTTAGGGGGCGCACAGGCTAAAATGATCCGACCCCCCGCCTGCGGGGCGCCCTCAACCGCTGCGACGCGCACGCGAAGCCGCGCCTCATCAACCTGTTCGATCACCACCGCTGCTTGCTGGGAAAGGGAGTTAAAAATTTGGATCTGAGAACCTTTTTTCAGCCTCAACACGTCTTTAATATGATGGATCTCATGGGGGTCTGTGATGACAAGGGGAGATTTTGTAAAATCAGCGTCGGGGCAATAGAAACGGTACATATTAAAATAAAGTGGATCGGGGGGGGATCGAACCCCCGGCCTCATCATTGCGAACGATGCGCTCTCCCAAACTGAGCTACCGACCCGAAATCATGGCTGTTTATGTCAATGCGTCGGGAAAAAGAGAATTATACAATAGATTTTCGGATTGTATATGATTTTTTGATCGCCTGCCTATAAAAGACAGCCACGACAAAGATTTCTTCAAATCCGTTTCCCCTGAGAACAATAATCACATGCGTATATGCTATTTATTCACAAAAAAATAATCTACGATCTTTGCAAATCAGCGATTGTGGTGTTTTTAAGAAAATCAGCATACGCCCTGCGAACAATGTCCCATCGCTTATGCGCGCAACACGGCGTTGATTCAGAACAAGGCTTCTTCCCCATAAAACAATCTTCCCACTCTTTAACATCTTCCAGAATATCGACGATGTTATATAAATTCATCTGGGAGGGATCTTTTGAAAGGCGAAACCCCCCTTTCAAGCCTTTTTTAGATACGACTATCCCCTCTGCTGCCAACCGTTGTAACACCTTACCCAAATAATTCTGAGGGGCCTGTATTTTCTTTGCAATGCTGCCAACCCCTTCCGTCTGGCCCAGCGGCAAGCGGGACAGTTCCAACAAAGCTTTGATCGTCAGTAAACTTGTTTTTGAAATCATAATTGCATGTCCGTATGTAGTTATTAGTTTACCCTCCAATAAAAAGATCTCCAATGGGCAACAATACGCAAAATACTACGTAATTTTACGCAGCATCCGCTCTTTTTGGCTACGGAAGGATGTATTGAAGCTGTTTAATCTGCCGGGCGGCTTGATCAGGAGTCACTGAAGTTTGCCAGTGGCCACAGGCTTTGCCCAAAATAAAGGTGAACAGGAAGATTAAGGCGATGGTCGAGGCGATGAGCAACGGGCCGATCCGAAACCTGGAAAATGCGGCTCCCACGGACAACGTATCTGCGACCGGGCATGATTGAACGCATTCCAGACAAAGCGAGCATTCATCTGAATGGACCGTCGCCAGCTTATTCACAGGCAGCGAAGCCGGGCACACTCTGGCGCATTTACCGCATTCAATGCAAGATGGAATGTTTCGCTTGATCCTGGCGGGACTCAACAATCCAACCAGCCCTAACAACGCGCCATAAGGGCAGAGATACCTGCACCAGAAATATCTTATCAAAACAGATAATCCAATTAAAGCGGCCAGAACCGCGACGGTCGTCGTGCTTGGATGCAAAAAAAACAACAGCAGTCGGACATCGGCTGTCTTGTTGTACGAGCTGTCCAGAAATTCACGCAAGCCAGTAAGATCCATACCAAAAAAGATGACCCAGACAAAAAATCCCAGAATCAAATATTTAAGCGAGCGCAAAGGCCAGTCAGCCCGCTTGGGCAAAAGGAAATTTCGACCGAAAACAGCACAGCCCATGTCAGCCAGTTTTTCTGAGACCAAGCCGAACGGACAGACCCAACTGCAGAATGAACGTTTAAACAAAAACGAAACCGTCACTACTGCCCCAAAAATCAGCAATCCCGCGGGATGTACCGGATGAATGATGTGGGTTTGCAGCCAATATCTGGCGCTCATCAGACCGCTGATAGGCAAAAATGCCTCGACACCCGGCGGACGGGAAACCAGCGGCCCTCCCATAGAAAGAGAGTAAAAATAAAACTCGACGAAGCGCCAGCCGATCCACAAACACACCCCTAAAAAAACAGTTTGAGATGACCGGCGCAAAAGATGAGGCTTCATTGGAAGCCAATGGTTGGCTTTATTCATCTTTCTCATTACTATCACACTCCTAAAATAACGAGAACAACATAAAATAAACCCATCAAACTCTCGTGAATGCCTAAAACTTGGGCACTTATAGTATTTCGATATCTAAACGAAAGACGAACGATCAAAAGAAGTCCGGCTAAAATGACAACCGGTTTGACTATATGAAACAAAACAAGACCACAGATCATTATTAAACCCAAAATATGGACAATGACAACCATAGAAAAATTGGTACTCTCATTGCGCATTTGACGCAAACGATAACGCACATAAACAACCGAAGCCCCTGCACGAATGGCCAATACCAGCCACAATACAAAAGCCTGCGAAACTTGATGGCCCGATGCTAACACAATGGATGCCGCAGCCGCCCCCAAGGACAAGACGCCGAATAGTTCCGCAGCAAATTCCTTTTTGCCTTCAAAAATTGTCGTCCAGAGATGGACCGCGCCTAATGGCATAACTGCGGCAAGGGCCATCAAAAAAGAAGGCCCGCTTAGAAAATACGTCCAGAACACGGCCAAGATTGCCAGGATTCCCATGACCGTCGCACACCACAGGGCCGCTTCTGTCCGAGGCGCAAATATGTTGCGGGAGTCATCCTTGACGGCAATTTTCAGCGGTTGACTCATAAAGAAAATAAAAATCCAGCCCAGGGCGCAAACAAACCCTTTGAACGAAGCGCCTATCCACAACCCCGCCATCAGGGATTCCGCCAGCATGATGGAAGCCCCATGCTCGGCCGGCAGAATAACCTTCTTAATGATGCTTGCATCCACATGACGCATATTCTTCCTTAGGCACATCCTGCATCTGCTTAAACAACGATTTCTTTTCTTCCGCTGTCATTAATTGATCGATAGCCGGATATAGAACCCCCTCTTCTTTTTGGTTGTGCCGGGAAAGCAAATCAATCAAAGCCTCCTCTTCATTCCCTGAATCCGGATCGTTGCGGCGGACTTTTTGATGCAATGCTTCCAAGGCCTCTTTAATCAATATGTGTTCCTGCCGCATCACGGCTGTCGGCCCCCTGTCCTTCATCCCTGTCCTGGTTTCAAAAACAGGAAAAAGGATCTGATCTTCCCAAAGAATATGGCGCTGAAGACCAAACTTAAAGGCACGAAAAGAAGCTCTGGCTCTTGCATAATCCTGATTCTTTAACGTCTGAAATTCTTTAAAATAATTGTCCAATACATCATGGTCATGACCGTAAAATCCTAAAATATTTTCCTGTGACATATTAAAGTCCTTTCTTCCTACCTGCTGTCCAAAAATTAATAAACACCTTCCCCATAAAGACAATAATGGCAATCGCGCCTAAACTAAAGATCGTATCGCCGGGCACCCGCATCCATCGCCAGAAATTGATCATGGGTGTTTGCAAAAAGGCGCTGCTGCGTGCATACCAATATCCATGATTAACAGACGCCCACGTTTGCATGAGCCCCACAGGCAAAAGACTTAAAACCCCCATCGCCATTAGCCCGATATTCAAGGCCCAAAAGGCAAAGCTGATGAGCTTGCCGTCCCAATTTGACTTCGAGTCACAAATGCGCAGGCAAAACAGCATGAGACCGATGCCCAACATGCCATAAACCCCGAAAAGCGCGGCATGAGCGTGTAACAGCGTCGTATTAAGCCCCTGCATGTAATACAAGGCTATCGGCGGATTGATCATGAAACCGAACAAGCCGGCGCCGACCATGTTCCAGAACGAAACAGCCACAAAGAAATAGATGGGCCACTTGTAACGGCCCAGCCAGCCGGTGTCGCGGGCGCGGTGGATATTGTCCCATGCTTCAAATCCGACTAGCACCAAAGGAACGACTTCCAGCGCACTGAAAACCGCGCCAAAGGCCATGACGGAAATAGGCGTGCCTGAAAAATACAAATGATGCAGGGTGCCGATGATGCCCCCAGAAAGAAATATCGTCGAGGCAAACAGCACGGCACGGGCCGCATGCAAAGGCTGGACCAGATTCATGCGGACGAACAAGAATGAAATAGCGACGGTGGCAAAGACCTCGAAAAAGCCCTCCACCCACAGATGAATGACCCACCAGCGCCAATACTCCATGACCGGAAGAGAGGTTGTCCGGCCCCACATCAATCCCGCGCCGTAAAAACCGGCGATCGCAATCAAAGAAAGAACGAACATCAGTAAAAGAGGCCTTTGGTCATCCCCTTTTGTCAAGGCCGGCCAAATGGCACGCGCCACAAGCAGGAACCACAAAATAAGCCCCACAAAAAGTGCCCATTGCCACACCCGTCCTAAATCAACATATTCATATCCTTGATCCCCCCAATAGAACCAGGCATTGCCTGTAAATTTGTGGAAAATGCTCATCCACTCACCGGTCATGGACCCGAAGACAATGACAACCAACGCTGCCAAAAGGACCAAAACGCCGGCTGCCTGAAATCTTGGCTCCTTGCAACCGATGACCGGTCCGATAAAAAGTCCGGACGCCAGCCAAGCCGTAGCTATCCAAAACAGCCCCAACTGGAGATGCCAGGTGCGGGTCACACTGTAAGGAAGCCACTTGGCCAAGGGAATACCGTAAAAGCCGTTTCCTTCCACACCGTAATGCGCCGTGATTACCCCGCAGATGATCTGTAATATAAAAAGAAGTCCGACCACAATAAAATAAAGCAGCACCACTTTCTGGCTGGGTGTGAGCTTAGCCATATAAAACGGATCCTGGGCTGGAATCGGGGACTCTTTTTCGCCTTTTCGGCTGCCGTAAAACCACACCATGAACCCGATGCCCGCCAGCAATAAGATGATGCTCACTCCTGTCCAAACAATCAACGCGCCGGTGGGACGGTTGCCGATAAGGTCCTCATGCGGCCAGTTCATCGTATACGTATACTCCTTGCCCGGACGGTCCGTGGAAGCCGCCCACGAGGTCCAGAAAAAGAAGGAGCATAGTTGCCTTAATTTTTTGGGATCGCTCATGGCTCCTGCGGGAATGGCATAAGCGCTGCGGCCTTTGGAAAATACATCACTGTAATGGGACAGATTGGCTTTAAAAGCTTGGGCACGAACAGGGTCAATGATGATCTGGTCTGTTTTAAGATTATAAGTATTCGTGCGTATGTCCTTCTTAAGATGATTCAAAAAAACGGCCTGTTGGTCTGAAGAAATGCTCTTAAACGGCTTTCCGTATTGCGCCTGGGCCCAGGTATTTAAAATAAATTCCAATTCGCGGTGCAGCCAGTCCGCAGACCAGTCAGGCGCCACATAGGCGCCATGGCCCCAGACAGTGCCGACTTCCATGCCGCCGATGGACTGCCAGACATTCTGGCCATTTTCAATATCAACCTTAGTCATAACCACCCGGCCATCGGTTGTCACAACTTGTTTAGGGATAGGCGGCTGATACTGATAAATTTCAAATCCCTGCCAACCCAAAACGGCAAACGACGCAACAATAACCAAAATAAAAGCCCACCAGTATTTCTTCATAATCACACCCCTTCTCTATTCTGATAGTGGTCTAAACGCTCAAACTAAGCAAAATGGCCAAATCCTCATCGGCCCTCAAGGCATGAGGGGCATTGGCCGGCATAAAAATACATACCCCCTCTTTCATGAGAATTTCTTCATCGAACAATATAAAAGTTCCCTTGCCTTTAAGAACATAAACGCAGCCATTTTTAGTTGAAGTATGCGTATCGATATCCGTTCCCTTGGACAAACACATCAACGTAAAATTGTAAGTTGCAGACTTGGCAATGACCTTGCTATAAATGCCTTCTTTAGAAAAAACCATATGATCTTTTAAATTTAAATGGAAACCTTGACCATCCATTATTTTCTCCTCGCTCATAATCACATATACAGATGCGATTATGAGCATAAACCATGACCAGAAAGTTTGCTATGAGGACTATTACGCAAATGATACGTAGTTTTACTGATAAAATAAACGGATGGTATCCCGCTTGCCTTCCTCTTTGATCCTACGCATCCAAGCCATAAAAACGCTGGGCCGGCCTAAATAGCCGATCACTCGCCTTGGATCGTCCCTGCCGACCACCGGCAGGCGGCCAATATCATGATTTAACATTTTATGCAAAGCTTCTCTGACTAACTCGTCAGGATAAGCCACGACCACGTCCTTCTTGCCTATTTCCAGAACAGTCGCCTTCGGGTTTTCCCTGTAATTCTTCATGACATCTTCACGGGTGACCATCCCCACCAGACGATTATTTTCATCAACGATAGGGACACCCTGATGTTTCATAAAACCATTGCGTTGATTGGATATTAAATCCACAAATTCAGCAACGGTCAATGTTGAAGGAACGGTGTGAACATCCTTGTCCATGACTTCATCAACACGTATCATTTCCAGAGGATCGATACTGTATTCCCGTGTAATGTGATATCCCCTTCTGGCCACCTTCTCCGTCAAAATCGAACGGCGCATCACCAAGACAGTGACCGCATAGGCCGCGATACAGCCTACAACCAAGGCATTCATGATGTTGTAATCATGGGTCAATTCCAAAGTAAAAAGAATGGCCGTCAAAGGGGCGCGCATGGTCCCTCCCATAATGGCCGCCATGCTGATCATTGTCCACAAGCTTGCATCACCCACATGAATCCAGTGGGCTTCTATGGCACCCAAACCGCCTCCGATGATCAAAAGAGGAGCCAGAACACCGCCTGATGTGCCGGAACCCAAGGCAATGGCCCAAACAAGGGCTTTGATGACCACAAGGCTGACAAGGGCCATGCCTGATAAATTCCCATTTAACAGACCTTGAATGACATCATAACCAACGCCCATGACCTTGGGATTGATGCATCCGCCCAAACCGACGAACAAGCCGCCGATGGCCGGCCACCACATCCAATGAATGGGAAGCCTTTTAAACAAATCTTCAAAACCGTAAACGAGAACTGTCAAAAGGCAGGAACCTAATCCAGCCGATAACCCGACGATAACAGCCATGATGATCTCATGACCTCCCACGACGCCATGAGGAAGGACCTTAAACATGGGGCCAGGCCCAAAGAATTTTATACGCAACATCCCTGCGGTTATGGAAGAGATCGCCACCGGAATAAAACTGCGTGGTTTCCATTCAAATAAAAGCAGTTCCACGGCCAGCAATACCGCAGCCACGGGTGTGGCAAATATGGCAGCCATTCCCCCTGCAGCACCAGCCACTAAAAGCGTCTTTCGTTCCGCGGAAGTCAGATGAAAGAGTTGAGCGAATAACGATCCAAAAGCTCCTCCTGTCATAATGATCGGCCCTTCGGCGCCGAACGGCCCGCCGGTCCCGATCGAAATCGCTGAGGAAACCGGTTTAAGCAAGGCAACCTGAGGGGCCATGCGGCTTTCTCCTATAAGAATGGATTCCAAAGCCTCAGGGATGCCATGGCCGCGGATTTTCTCAGAGCCGAATTTGGCCATCAGGCCGATGATAAGCCCGCCTAGGACGGGAATGGCAATAACAAAATAACCCAAATGGTTCCCTCCGGGAGAATTGAATTGGTCTGACAATTTCTGAAAGAAGCATAAATTGGTAATGACCCGGATAAGCCAGACGAGCGCATAGGCAATATAGGCGCTCATGACCCCGATAATAAGCGCCAAAAAAGAAAGTTTAAATATGATCGGATCGCGGGTGAAGTCGGCCAAACGGTCTTTGTCTTTAATTGAGTTTTTATTCATTCTTTCCCTTAACGGTATGTTGATATTCAAGCCGATGGCGTATAACACATACCTTAGCTTTCAAATTCTATGACTTTACGCAGACGATGTTTTCTTATGATGCTTTTAAGCAAATCAATCCATGCTTTTCTTTGTTTCGGAAGAATATCTCCAAAAAACTGATCATCATTTTCATCTGCGATCCTGGCTAGGCGGGGAACAAGGCTTTTGCCTTCTTTGGTAAGCCGCAATTCTTTATAGCGGCGATCCTTACTTGAAATGACTCTTGTAACGAGTTTCTTTCTAAGGAGACGGTTCATAAGCTTTGAAACAGCTCCCTGGGTCAGACCTGTTTTTCGAGCCACCTCCCCGGGCGACAAATTTTCTGATCCATACAACTGTCTTAAAACAATCCACTCGGCGACGGTCACCCGGCTTTGTCTCAACTTCCGGCTGAAAGAATAGGCGGCACTGTTGGAAACATAACGCAACCAGTAACTGAAATGGTCCTCCGGCAGGCTCGGGCTTGGCTTGGTTTTAAAACTATTTCTATTCATTTGATTTCCCTTCAGAAACAATAATACTTGACTAGGAAAGTATTGTCAAAAATAAAAAGCGCCCCACAAAAAAATAAAGCGCTTTAAGAAAGCTCTTTCTTTGCCTTGATCGAAAACCATAAAATCAAATTGCAAAGGCCAAAAATCCCGGAGACCGTGGCCAGGAAGATCATCATGATTTGAAACCAATTCTTTACAAAATTATGTATAAATAATTTCCAGGGAAGGCCATCATTGGGATCCAGCGGGTTTGTGCCATCCAGCAATTCCTGATAATCAGGGATGCCGTCATGGTCCAAGTCGCTGTTCTTGGGCAACAATCCGGGTATTTTCCCGGGGTCCTGCTCAAGTTGGACCAGTTTATCATGGCCTATTGCGTTTAAGATCTCGTTGCCGAAAGCATTGAGGATGGGGTTGGTGATATGGGCCCCTGGTTTAGCTTGACGGGCCAATTCCAGCATTTTTTTCTGTTGTGCGTTCAAACTGCCGATCTGCCCCGGGCCGTTGCCTGCCGGACCCTCGGGATTGAGGTGGCACTCCGAACAGTTGATGGCGCGCCCCGATTCTTTTTTAAAATAATTCAAATACTCCGGATGGGCAAAGGCCGTGCCGCCCCCAAAAAACGTCAACAAGGCAAAACTTAAAAAAAACCTCATGGTTTGACCCCTTTGACGATCTCATATATCACGCTGCCGAAAAGCGTAATGATGACCAGATAGGCCGTTATGACCCACGCCATGACCCCGAGCACCCGGCGCTGGGTATTCTTAAAGATCCACGATGCCAGAAAAAGCACCACAATCGTCACGGTCATGCCTATCAACACCAGCCAAAACGGCAGGAGTTCCAGGGGATAATAAGCAAAATAAAAATACCATTCCGGCCTGATCCCCTCCGGCGTTGCCCCCAGGGCATTAAAAGGTTGAAATAACGGGAACGGACTGAAAGACTCAAAAGGCACGCATTCAGCCAGAACAAAAACCAAGAAAAAAGCGATCCCCCAGACAATCAGGTCTTTAAGAACAAAAAACGGAAAAAATTTCTCGCTTTTCTTCGCTGGTTTATCCACCCCCTGACTCATGCCGTGCAATTGAACGGACAACAAATGTATCCCTAAAATGGCCACAAAAATCAGCGGCAATATGACGACATGAAGCGCATAAAACCGGCTGAGCGTCGCCTGCCCGATGACCGGCCCTCCCTGGATAAGTTCTTTTATATAATGAGGGGCCCCTGAAAGCGGACCCGGCAGGTAACGGCCGGACCTTTCGATCGTCTGCAACATAACCTTGGTGGCATTGACGGCGATCTGGTGCCATGGCAGCAAATACCCCGTAAATCCAAACGCAAATCCCAAAAGCAGCATAATGACCCCACCCACCCAAATGATCTCCCTGGGAGGGGCAAAGGCCTTCATCGCGAAAGTGGTCACGGCATGGGCCACCAAACAAAGGATCATGCACGAAGAAGACCATGCGTGCAAATTACGGATAAAAAAACCTTCACTGACATATTTGTTGATATATTCGATGGAGGCATGCGCGTCGGATACGGTCGGTTGGTAATAAAACAGAAGGAAAACACCCGTGACCACCTGGACCAAAAAGAAGAACAGCGTGAGTCCGCCCAGGTAATAAGCCCAACTCATGCGGTGGACAGGGACCTCTTTTTTCAACACGAGATGCTCAAAATCGAATTTATGCATGGGCAGGCGGTCATTCATAAATTCAACCATGCGCGAGAGCCATTTCTTTTGTCCAAGCATCAAGCAGCTCCCTTGGCATATTTCTTCAGAATATAAAGAGAACTGCCGTCTAAGGTGTCCATGTCCGTCGTCCCCTGACGCCTGCCTTCGGGGTCCTCGGTCAAGAGAATTTTGCCTTTGGCATCCACCAGGGCCCAACCCAAATGCGGTAACGGTTTTTTGGCTGGAGAACCCGGGATAGGCGCTCCTGTTTTAATATTGAACCTTGACAAATGGCAGGGGCAAAGGATCAGCCCCTTGCTGTCGACATTGTTGCCTACCGTACAGCCTAAGTGCGTGCATTTCGCTGATATGACGATCGGCAGGCCGTTATCATCGCAGAACGCCAAACCGGGCCTCATGAAATAATCAATAAAATATATTCCTTTAACAGGGCTCAACGAATCAATGGAAGTCACATAAATGCGGTCCTGACCGAGCCTTTGCAACTGCATCTCTTCCTCTTCGGCCGTTTGTTTTAAACGCCGGATCTTCTCGGAAAGAATGGATTCTTCCTGCTCCTTGGTCAGGTCTTGTTTTTCAAAGAAACTGAAAAATTTCTCCAATGTGCCCAACGAAAGAAGAAACAGGGCTGCTCCCAGCCCGCCCATTGCCTTTAAAAACACACGTTTTTCATCGTCTACATTATTATCTTCATTACTGGCCATATTTGTCTTGGACTTTCTTGATCTTCGCCTCTTGGGCTGCCCTTTGTTCGGGTGTCAATTTTGACAACTTTTCCTCAAGAAGGGCTTTCTTACGGACACTGGAATCATAGATGAGAAAGTCGATGATCTTTCTCGCCTGCCCAAAATTGATGTTAGAGCCCGGCTTATGCATCATCTTCTTGACATAAGATTCCCACTCGGAGGGCAGGGCGAAGTCTGAATTGATCGGACGGCTCAGACGATGGCACTGCGTGCACTTTTGGCTGAAAATGTCCGTGTAAATATCCTGAAGCTTCTGCGGATAACCGGAGACGTCGATGGTCCGGGGCCCCTGGTCCGCTTTCGCAATGCGGGCCTGGGTGGCCGCATCGAGATTCGAATCATCCGCGCGGAGAGGATTTGATCCCCCGGATACAAATATCACAAAGAACATAACAATGATAAAGGCCTTAACACCTCGTAACATATTTGTCCTTTCCTTTTTTAAAATCCGTAAGAGAGCTCTAATAACCATTCATTGTCCGAAGGAACTCCGTCGCTGTTAAAGGTCTTTTCGTAGCTGCCCTTCAGCCACAGGGTGTTGGTAATATAGTAAACAAGGCCCGGCTCAAAACGGCGTTCAACCTTTGCGGTATTGGTAAGATTGCCGATGGCATTATCCACCGTATCATAGCGAAAGACCAATTCCGTATTGGGGATAAAAGGAACGTCCCAGTCGAAATACGACATTTTAAAGCCTGACTGCACCCACCAGCCTTTCGGGGAGATTGTTCCAAGGTCGATGGTCTGTTGTCTCGTATAGATATACTCACCCTTGGTCTCAAAGTACGGAGACAGGTGAATGGCCGCATCAATGACCCCGGCCTGCCATACGTTCCCAGCGGTATTCCATTCACCGGTTTGCCCTGAAAGCCCAACTTCCACGTCATAATGAGGTTTCCAGGGATAAAACCAACCGATGCGCCCGCCTTCGCTGGGCTGACGGTTCAAATTATTTACATTACCGGTAGGATCAAAATTCTGGACTATGTTACCGGATGAATCTTTGATGGTGGCAAATGATGTGTTATCGATCGCATGGCCACCATTGACTGTATAAACGGCGTAAGTAAGCATGGAGCCGTTGTCTCCGATCGCCTTAGATCCGCGTACTTGCACACCCACCCCTGAACCGGGCAATAAGGAACGCGCCAGGGGGTCATCGGCCAATTTATTAAGCCAGCCTGCACCGCGTTCACTATAGGTGCCTAATGGCAATAACATATCGCCGGCAACAAACGTGGCATAATCATTAAATAAATAATCAATCTGGGCGAACGAGAGGTTAAAAGTAGTACTGTACCCCTGATTACCGCCCGATGTACTGACAACCGCTCCCGGATTCGTATCATTGGAGGTGTCAAAACTGCTATTACTTAACGTGGTATCAAAACCAGCTTCAAAAAGCACCTTATCGTTGGCCCGATATAAGAAAATCGGCGCAAAATCAGCCAGACCATAGGACCCGCGGGCTTTACTGCCCCCGCCTTGGTCAGTATACTGGACCTCGGCATCGCCAGCAAGCATGAAGTTATGGTTTTCCATCGGTGCATTCAAGGCAGCGGCCACCGGCTGTACCTTGGAAGACGCTTCCGCCTGCGCGGCCTGCGCTGTTTGCGCTGCTTGTTCGGCTTTCTGGTCTGTTTGGCCTTGCTGCTGTTTCAATCTCTGGATCTCGTACTGGTCCTGTTGATTTTGTTTTAATAACTGCTGCAATAATTGATTTTGCTGCTGCACCTGTTTCTGCAAGGCTTGGAATTCCTGGTCTGTGACCGCCCACGAGCTTGGCACAGAACACAAGCCCACGAACGACAAAGTCACCGTTGCGCAAACTATTGCTTTAATGACCTTTTTCATATGGATCCCTTTCCTCTTATAGGTATAGGATTAGTTATTTTCTTGCATGTACTTCAATATCTTTTTCGCCTGGTCCGCCGGAAGGTTGGCGCGCACGCGCATATGCATGAGGATCGTCTTCCATTGGGCGCTGGTGCGCTCCGTCGGATACCGTTCGGTATGGCAACGGCTGCAGTTAATGGCGTACAACTCTTCGCCGGTCAGGACTTTTACGGGCTTTTCCTTTTGTGCCTGGGCCCAAACAACACCACCGGATCCGCAACTCAAAACCACGCCGATGCTCAGGGCAAGAGCAAAACATAGCCGCCCTAATGCGTATTTGGTTTCCTTCATTGGTTTGATCTCCTTCCTTGTTTAACTTTCCTAATATATGCCGTCTTCTAAGAACAGAGGATCGTATTAATGTGAGGGATCAATTTCTCACATAAATCGCTTTTACTGATCAAGGCCCTGATAATTTCCCGATTGATGAAAGGCTGCGCATCTTGAAGGTCGAAAGTGCTCAGCAAAATAATACTGCATTCCGGCACGTTTGCCTTTATTTGGGCGGCAGCCCCAGCTCCATTAAGCCCGCTCAAACAAAAATCCATCAAAACGATTTCCGGCCTGTTTAATGTGGCCAGTTCCACTCCTTCTTTCCCCGTTGCGGCCTCTAATAAATTTGCTTTGACTTTCTTTATCCTTAAGTATTGGCTTACGGCCTGCCGGAAATCCTTATGATCCTCTATGATTAAAATATTATACATTAGACGTGCTCAACATAAATTAAATCCTACCAAATTAGTAGGTATTAAACTTAATATAAAAAAACTCAAACCTGCCTGTGTAAAAACCGACTTTCATAATTTCAAAACCAATTTGTGGGGAAGAACTATGCCCTTGGCCATTTCAGCCAAAGAGATCACTGACAGCGACTGGGAAATCACCTTTGTCATCCCTCTCCAAAGGCCGAAAGTGAGGCATTCCTTGCTTCGTTTACAGATTGATGGGGCACGAACACATTTGACCAAACATATCGGCCCTTCGAGGGCCTCAACAATATCCCTCAAACTTATTTCTTTGGCCGGTCTGCCCAACATAAGACCGCCATATAGACCTCTTAGGGCATGGACGAGTTTGGCTTTCTTTAATAAGGGAACAAGCCGTTCTAAATATTTCGCGGATATTTCCTGTCTTTGTGCAATATCCCGGACGCTAACCGCCCCATATTTCCCATGAACAGCCAAATCGATCATAAGACGCGTACCATACCTGGCTTTGGTCGAAAACTTTATCATACCCTAACCCGATGATAAGACCGAAAAATCAGCCACTTAAATATAAACTCCGGGAAAGAATAATTAAATACGTTGAACTACTTAAGAGTATACGTACTATCACGCAGAAAATCCGGCGGGGCATTGGATTTGTTCAGACAGCGGCAGAGCATCAATGATCATATTTATCATGCACTTCTTTGATCTTCGCTTCCTGTTCCATTCTCACTTCGGGCGCTTCTTTTGACAGCTTATCGTTAAGAAGCGCTTTCTTGCGGACACTTGAGTCATAGATAAGAAAATCAGCAATCTTCCTTAACTTTTCATCCATAATGGCTTTCTTGCGGACACTCGAATCATAGATCAGGAATTCAGTGATTCTTTTTGCGTCACCGGTACTAATGTTGGAACCCGATTTATACATCATCCTTTTAATATAACCTTCCCATTCAGCCGGCAGCGCATATTCTGAATTAATGGGAAGGCTCAGAGGATGGCACTGAATACACTCTTGGGTAAAATAATCATTGTATATGGCCTGAATCTTTTTCGGATAATGAGAGACATCGATCGTTCTGGGGCCTTGTTCCGCTTTCTTGATGTCGACCATGTTGGCTTTGTCCGGCTCCTTATATTGCGCATGAAGCGTCCCTGCGCCGACGAAAACAAACAACACAAGAAAACTCACAGCACTGAAATTTCTTATGTTCATTGACATATTTACCCCCCTCATCATCATTGTTTCCAGAGAAATAAAAAAACCTTTCCCCCCAGATGGGAGAAAAGGCATCGGCTTTTCTCGGACTCCTATTAATAAGGGTAGTCCAAGCTCAAATCTTTGTCAAATTTATTATCTTTATCCTTGATTGCGCTATTGATTACCTGTAGGGCCCTAAACCATTTGATTCGTATGCCTAAAAATCGCTCAATTTCTTACCTACAAAAGAAATTCTCAATGCGTTGACTACCGCCATTAAGTCTATTATTTCTTGAGCAATGGCCCCAGCCACTGGGACCAAAAATCCCCAGGCCGCCAAAAACATGCCCAAAATAGACAGCAACATCCCGCCGACCGCACTTTGTAAGGCAATAGCGCGCATACGCCTGGCAATGTGGAAAAATTCATCAACTTTTTCCAAAGAGTTTTCCAAAATGACCGCTCCCGCAGCCTCCGCAGTAATATCGCTGTTCTTGCCAAAGGCTATGCCTACGGTTGCTGCTAATAACGCAGGTGCGTCATTAATGCCATCCCCTATATAAACAGACTTTCCTTTTTTTGTGTATTCCCTGACAATTTCCACCTTTTGTTCTGGACTTTGCTCGGCATATATATTTTTGATCCCCATTTGATCAGCCAAATAACGCACCTCTTCTTGATGGTCTCCTGAGACGATCATGACTTCTTCAAATTTATGCCTAGGCTGCAAATGTTCGATGAAAGAACGCCCTTCGATACGCGGTTTATCGTGGAATTGCATAACGGCCCCCAATCTGTCACCTATGACAACCACGCATTCCAAGCCTGACTTTAATTCAGGCATTATAGAATGATCTGCCGGGTGTAGTTTCAGCCATGTCTTTCGTCCGGTAATAAAAACTTCCTTTTGGTCAACGATGCCGTGCAAGCCTTCTCCCGGATGTTCATTGATTTGAGAAGCCTCGCCAATGTAAAGGCCTTTTCTCTCTGCTTGTTCCAAAATCGCTCTGGCCAAAGGATGTTTTGAATAACGTTCAAGTGTTGCAGCATATTCTAATATTTGCTTATGCTGAAACCCATTTAAACAATGTATGTTGGCCAACTGAGGACGGCCATAGGTCAGTGTCCCGGTTTTATCTAGAATCATAATATGACACTCATCAGCGGACTCGAGTATGGCCGGATCTTTAATAATTATGCCCCGTTGAGCACTCAAAGATATAGCGCCGATGATGGCTACAGGTATCGCAATTAATAAAGGGCATGGAGTGGCCACAACCATCACAGCCAAAAACCTATGCCCGTTGCCACTTAGGACCCAAGCCATCAACCCGATAGTAATGGACACCGGCGTATACCACGCGCCTAAACGGTCTGCTAACCGCCGCAAACGCGGACGGAATTGCTGGCTTGCGTTCATGACCTGCATGATTTTGGCATAGCGCGAATCCAGCGGTCGCCTGGTTGCCCGGACAATTAATATATTTTCCCCATTGATAGCGCCCGATATGACGGCACTTCCAAGTGTTTTGGGAATTAAAAAAGGCTCTCCAGTCAAATACGATTCATCCATGGTGCTTCGGCCCTCAAGAACAATTCCATCCACTGGGCATATTTCATGTGGGAAAATGGCACAAACGTCGTCTACAACAATTTCCTGGACGTCTATATCATAAATTTTGCCGGATCCCCGGCGATGGGCACGATTGGGCATGCGTTTAGCCAATGCTTCCAGTACGGATGAAGCACGACGCACGGCAAATTGCTCCAAGGCTCCTCCCCCCGAAAGCATCAAGACGACTAAAGCCCCTGCCAAATATTCTTGAAGAAATAATGAAGTAATAATGGAAATACCCGCGAGCAAATCTGATCCCAAGCGGCCCTTGAAGACGTTTCCCAATAGATCCAATACTAACGGCAGTCCTCCAAATAGAAGAACGGCCCATAAAACAGGCTCGCTGATCCGTTGAGGCCAGGCGAACACAAATCGTAACAACAAGTATGCAATAATGCCTACTAAGGCGAAAACGGCAATAGCACTTTCTTTATTAAAGTAAGCCTTTATATTCATCACGAAACACCGCCTACCCTATGGCAATTTTTTGACCATATCTCTCCCCCTTACCGTTAGCTAATAAACATACATCGACAAAGGCATCAGCGCCCAAAATATTAAACTTAACAGAACAAAAATGATCCAACCGATTATTCCCATAGCTTCTCACTTATTTATCATACATTGCCTGTAGTTGAGAAACCTTGGGGAATTCTTCGTAGAATTCTCCTTGTGGCCCAATAAATCCATTGCTCGATTTCCTAATAATCACGGATTGATACCCCCCTTTTGTTTTGGGAATATTCACAGTAAAGGCCGTTTCAATTCCGATGGGAGAAGAGACTACCTTAAAACCCATGGGAGTATGTACATAGAAGATCCCATTATTTGTGTAATAGGTTGTGTCGTTAATCGTAATGGGGGTGTAATCCGAGGGGATTGTGTTGACATAAGCGCCCACAGGAGGCTGGATAATGACATACTCGCGGCCTATGGGACGGTAATATAATCCATCGCTATAGTAATACCTTTGCCTCCCTGCCCAAACCGTGAAATAGCTATGAGGCAAAATATCCACACGCACCCCATAATGGGGATGGTCACGGTAACGAAAGGGACCCCGACCATGATGGCCATCCCAATCAGCATATGACGGTGCCACTTGAAACAAAACCGCCAGTCCAGTAAACAAAGCAAGAAACTTTACTAAAGATGCTTTATCTTTCATATTCCTCCTTTTAGGCTGAAACGGGCAAAGGCCAAATTCTCGAGACGCTTAAACCTATTCGCGTTTTCAACGGCAATGCCAATAATCCTTGATGCGACACAAAGCATCTGTAAGTCTATCGGCAAAAAAGTCTCTTGCGTATTTTTGTCCGTAAGATTAATGACTCCCAAAATTCTTGCGCCGTGCATTATGGGGGAACTTATAAATGAACGGGTAATGTAGTGGTGGTAACTTGCCCTGTGCAATTGCATTTCATAATCTATGTTGGAGACCAGGATCGGTTGACGTTTTTGTACAATTAAGCCCGCGACAGCTTCTCCTATTTTTAAGTGAGTGGTTTTAATCACGTCATCGTCTAAACCATGCGCCGCTTTTATATAAAGTTCCTGTTTATCTTCATCGTAAAACATGAGGGAACATACCTGTACCTGGAAAATACGGGCTATTTGTTCAACCGTAAACCGGCCGATTTGATTAAGGTCAAGCTTAGTGCTTAAACCCTCTTCCAAGTTCATAAGCTGACCAAGCTTTTCCTTCTCTTCCATAAGCTTTTGTTCGGCTTTTTTCTTTTCTGTGATGTCATGGGCAATGCCTTCGACGCCTATCGCCTGGTTAGCCTCATCCTTGATCCAGTTACAGGTAATCGACACAGCGGCAATTGATCGATCCCGGCGGTAACTTCTTACTTCATAATCAGACACAAACCCTTTATTTTCCATTGCGTTGAGCAGGAGAACCCATTCATCCGGATTCACAAACAAGTCATTATCCAGATTTTTCCCTATAAGTTCGCCCTTAAAGGGATATCCCAGGATCGTCGAAAAAGCCGAATTAACGTAAATAAGATTCCCCTGTTCATCAGCCATATAAACGCCGGCCCGGCTTTCTTCAATCAACTGCCGCAACAGTTTCCCTGACTCAAGCAGAAACAGCTTATTAAGTTGAGTTTTAAGCATAATTTCCCCTCATTTCCTATACGGGTGGGTGCGCGACCTTGTACCCATTAAAAACCCGTTTATAGTACACCCCCTCGCACACATAATAGCATTGTCCGCCGACCGACATGTAATGGCCCCCCGTGCCCCACGGCTAATCAACAGCGATCAATCGCTTCTTCTGGTTTTTGTAAAAGAACATAAATCATAGAAAGCAAAATATCCTTATCATCCGATTTGTCAAAATAACCATCCGCATCTTTAATCCGCCGCTTTTGCTCATCGATGGAGAGCACACTCGAAATAACAACCTTAATATCTCTATGAAAAAGTTTGATGACATCAAAAAGAATGGAGCCGTCCACCTCTTCCATATTTATGTCCAGGAGAACAACATCAAATCTATGGCCGCTTAATAAGCTGTGCGCATCCATCGCGTTGCCTGCCACAACGACGTCGAAACCAATCGAATTAAGAATGCGCTTGTACATCTCCCTGATCTTGACCTCATCATCGACCACTAAAATTGTTTTTCCTGTTGCTTGTTGGGTGGCTAAATCATAAAACTCAGGTAATCTTTTAATATGTGTATTCATGTCGCTTCTCCTGGGTTAAACCGGGTTACTCGGCCTGTAAAAAAGAATACGCCATCCTTACAAGCACATTCTTCCTTTCTGTCTTGTCAAAATACCCATCCGCGCCGCTGATCCTCTCTTTCTGTTCATTGATCGGGCATACACTTGAGACAATGACCTTTATATTTTTATGAAAAACTTTCATTAATTCGAAAAGAGTAGAGCCGCTGCTTTTGCGGAAAGTACTCATAAAATCGAAAGAAAAACCGTCAGGAAGTTTGGCTAAATTAATATCTAGAATGACCAAATCTATTTTTTGGGAAGCCAATACAATACTGGCATCGAAATTGTTCGAGGCCGTAAAAACGACCAACCCCTTCCTGGTAAAGATCCTCTGGAAAAATTCGCAGAATTTCCTTTCATCATCGACTATTAAAATTTGTTTTGCCCCCTCCTCTTCTTGGTAGCCGGCATTGACTATGAAATCATTTTTAATTTCTGGGGGCTGAATCTGCGCTTTCATGCCTGACTCCTTATGAACGACGAAAGTAGAGAGAGCTCATCTGGGAGAAATACCAACGCCAATACTCGCCGGACTTCTGATTCCCCTCCACTTTCTTCTTTAATCTTTCCTTTATTTTCTCTCTACCCTGATCCGATATAAAAATCTGCCGTTTTATGATCGGCAGTTTCAGTAAGGTTCTCATGACCCCTCCCTATATATATCCGGATAAAAGATCCGTAGAATGACCCATGTTTAAAAAGTGATGAACCCATAAACAGACCCTTGCCAAATTGATTCTTGAAACAGTTTTGTTTTAACACAATGCGTATAAAAGGAAGGTGAACGCAAAATAAAATTTTCTTTATGTTGGAGGACGTTATAGCGAAAAAAATTATTGCGGCAATAGAGGCAGACAGACTTTAAAAGTGGTCCCCTTATTGACCGTGCTTTCAAAGGTGATGGTCCCTCTGTGGGCCTGGGTTATGGCCCGGGCGATGCTCAGACCAAGACCGCTGCCTTCGATCTTTTTTTGTTTTGCAGGATTCCCCCGGTAGAATTTCTCAAAGATCCTGGCTTGGTTCTCTGCGGGTATTCCAATGCCCGAATCTTTGATTGAAACAGCAACATGAGCATCGTGTATTTCAGTCAAAATATCAATCTCTCCCCCCTCCGGCGTAAATTTGACGGCATTATTGATCAGGTTAAAAAATACCCTGCGCAAATGGGTGGCATCGCCTTCAATCCAAACCTGCCCCTGAGGAAGCACTATTCCCATATTTATCTCTTTATCCTCCGCCAGAACCTTGGAGTGCTCGAAGATCTCCTGAAGCAACGGCACTATATCCATCTTTTCCATGTTGAGGATTCCCAATTTATATTCGTATTCCGCCAGAAGAAGCATATCCTTAATCGTTTTTATCAACCTATAAACTTCATCCAAGACACCCTGCATAATCCTCTTATTTTTTTCCTTGGGATAGTCAGCCTCCAAGGCCATTTCAAGCTCGCCTTTAATGATGGCCAGGGGAGTCTTCATTTCATGGGACACCATAGAATTGAATTCATTAATATAAGCGAAAGAAGATTCCAGACGGCCGATCATCTGGTTAAAGGCTTCAGCCAAATCTTCCATCTCCTTGTCATATCTATGGATCAGGATCCTTGAATTCAGGTTGCTTTGTGAAATATTCTTTGCGGTTTTTGTTATCTCTTCAACTGGTTTTAAAACCTGATCGGTCAAATATTTAGCCATAAAAACGCCGAAAAAAAGTATGATGACCAACCCTTCGCTGAAAGAAAGGATCATGTTATAAAAAATACCTTGAGCATATGCGATGGGCATGGCCAGCTGTAATATGAGTCCATTGCGATTAGACAAAATAAAAGGATAATTAATGCCGCAATACTTTATCCCTTTGATTTTCACATAAAAAAAGTTAGGCGTGTTATCTGTCTTTGTAAATTTTATATTAAATTTTCTCTCAGCTTCAGAGATAAAATTACTTGAATGCAAAAGGTCGATATCTTTGTCGTTACGGATTCTATAAATATCTTTGGACAGGCCCAATGATTGGATGTCATTCCTCAACAACTGAATAACCCCCGGCTTGCCATTCGCAGATTGCACATTAAATAACCGGCCGAACAACTGCAAAGGGGCCCTGCCTTTAGACGATACGAGCCATTCTATATTGAGATACTTGTCAATTAATTGAGCCTTGCTTAACAATGCGTCTCTCTGTTCTTTTTCAAGGATCTTTTGGATCTTAAGAATCGGATAAATGCTGAAAAAGACAAGGATGACGCCTAAAAAAATCGTAAATAAAATGCTGATCTTTAAACGGATCGATTTGGTTTTCATTGATCGCTCAATATATACCCTATGCCGCGCCGGGAACGGATCAACTCCCGGACATGGCCCTGGTCAATTTTCTTCCTTAGATTCTTGATAAAAACATTGATAACATTGGAATAGGCATCAAAATCATCGTTCCAAATATGCTCTGAAATCATCGTTCTTGTGACCACCTGGCCCGCGTTAAGCATCAGGAATTCCAATAGGGAATATTCCGTAGGCGTCAATTCGATCTCTTTTCCGGCCCGCCGCACTTTGCGTGTCAGCTGGTTGAGCTCTAAATCAGCCACATTCAAGCATGTCGATTTCTCAGCCGTCCTGCGTCTCAATAGCGCACGCACCCGTGCTAATAATTCTGGAAAGAAAAAAGGTTTGGTTAAATAATCATCGGCCCCCGCATCCAGGCCTGAGATCTTATCTTCCATTTCGTTTCGGGCGGTGAGTATAAGAATAGGGACATCCACCTTTTCTTTCCTAAGCTGACGGCAAATGGCAATGCCGTCCTTCCCTGGAATCATAATATCGAGGATGATAAGATCATAGGGATTGGATTCCGCCAAAAACAGGGCATCAACGCTATTGTCAGCAAAATCCACGGCGTAGCTGGCTTCTTTCAGAGCTCTTTTGATCAAAGACGCCAGCTTTCTTTCATCTTCAACCAGTAATATGCGCATCCATTACCTCCCCAAAATACAAAAGCCTTCCCAGCCAAAAATGGCTGAAAAGGCAACGGCTTTTCAGAAGATCCAAATTAATTATACTCTCAACCTTAATTATACTCTTAACCTTCTTAATGAAGAAGCAAAGAATGGAAAGGCCTTTATACATCGCCAGCAAGGGCTTTAAAGGTGGTTGGAATCTTTAAGGACGCATTTTTCGACCTTGGATGGTGCGCCGATTAAATCAATCACTCAAAAAGCAAAAATCCTGTAACTTATTAAATATCAATAGGTTGCATGATTACTTAAAGAGACTCCCCGGTCACCCCCAAAATCCGAACTTTTCCTATGATGTCTTCCTGGGCCTTACGAATGCCAAGAATGGGGATAGGTGGATTATACTAAACTAACTCCTTTGACAAATTCCGATTCTGGGCACCGATTTACTTCAATCGTTATATGAGCAAGACCCAGGTCGGAAGGAATCAATTTTTTATAATATTCCGGCTGTTGTGGATGATGAGTCACGATTGAAATAACAGCAGCGTACATATTTGAGCCTATGGCCCACAAGTGAAGATCAGCAATACGATTATCCCCTACACTTTCAATAGACTCTCTGATCTTCCTGGAGATACCATTCGCCCCCTGCTTATCCAGCAATATCGCACTTGTTGTCTTAAGAAGCCCGACTGACCAGCGACATACGACAATCGCGGCAACAATGCCCATTAAGGGATCCATCCAGATAAAATGAAAATATTTAGCCATGACCAGAGCGACTACGGCAAGCATGGCCACAAACGCATCCGATAAAACGTGTATATAGGCTGATTTTAAATTATGGTCGTGATGATCATGATGGGCATGCTCATGGTGATGGTCGTGTTCATGTTCACCATTATCATGGTCGCCAAGAATCAATGCTGATGCCCCATTGACCACCAAACCGATAACAGCTACTAGAATGGCCTGATTAAAAGCTATAGGAACAGGATTAAGAACTCTTTGAAGACTTCCCCAAGCTATCGCAATCGCAAAGACTACCAATAGCACAGCACCGCTGAAGCCTCCTAATGCGTTCACTTTACCTGTGCCAAAAGTAAAACTTTCATCTCGTGCATGGCGTCTGGCATAAATGTAGGCAAAAACGTTAATCATAAGCGCTACAGTATGTGAAGCCATGTGTAAACCTTCGGCTAATAATGCCATTGAGCCAAAAATTAGACCCGCGATGATTTCAACAATCATCATGGCTCCGGTAATGCCAATAACAAGCATGGTGCGCCCTTCACCAGAACGTTTTTGTTCCTGACCAAAGACATGATCATGTTGCCAAAAATGTAAATTTTCTTTGTGCATACAATTCAAATTATATTAATCTCATACAATCCTGCAAGGTAAAAATTTTAATCTGAGATTTGTCGACGGAAAACTGTTCAGTCATTTTGAGCATTCATAAAGAATCAGTCGCAGCCCATTGGGCTACAATGGCTTTTATGTTCCTGGAAGGCTGCCCGCCAAACCTCTCGCGCGGCATTCGCATTCATTGCCAGAATACCAAGCCCGACAACCAAGTCCGGCCATGCAGATTGAGTATAAACCGTCATAAATCCTGCCAAAATTATGGCAATATTGGCCAAAACATCATTACGGGCCGAGAGAAACGCCGCTTTGGTCAAGCTCCCGCTTTGACCTCGAAAACGGGCCAAAAGTAAGGCACAAGAAAAATTGACCAAGAACGCACCACCTCCGGTCAATGATAGTGCCACTGCTTCCGGAGGCAATGGGGACATAATCTTCTGCCATGCCGTTACAAGCGAAGCAATGCCTGGTATAAGCAAGATTGTACCCAATACCATACCTAGACGAGCGCGGTCAACAGCTTTCCAGTTCAGGGCAAGGGCAATTAGTAAATTTAGCGAGGTGTCTTCCAAAAAGTCAATGCTGTCGGCAAACAAAGAAACAGAGCCTATCATCTTCGCAACAGCAAATTCTACAAAGAAATAGGTCAAGTTCAACACGGCAACAATAATAACTACTTTACGTAAATTCACAGCGATTTCCTATTTGACTTCGTATATCTGGATGACCGCCGGCTGATCACCTTGTCGAGGAATTGCTACAAATAATTGCTTTGTTTCCGGCACGAATAAAGAGGTCCGGGCCCCTCGACCGGTAGAAATCTTACTTATAAATCGATAATGATCGGCATCTATTTGTTTAAAAACGTAAATAAAACCAGCGCCGCAGGAGACATAAATTCTCCTGCGTCTCGGATCGTAGAAAATATCATCACTATCTGAACCTAAAGTCAGAGATAGAATGGTTTTACCTGATCCGGTATCTAATACCAACAGCTTTGGAGGTTCTCGCAAACCGACAAAAAGACGATGATCCGGCTCATCCAAAGCCATTGGGAAATTGGCCCAACCTTCGTGGACCGGCCATGATCCGACTACGGTCTTATTATTTTTATCCAAGACAGCGATTTGATGGGTTTGGGGAACATTGGCAAATATTTTAGAACCCATGCTCTCAACTTGAAACGATTCCGGATGGCCATTTAATTCAATGTCCCCAACTTTCCGCCATGAATCCGAGTTGATTATTCCAATTGCACCATCGCCATAAGCCACATAAATTAATTTATTCTTAGCATCAAATCTTAAGTTGTCGGCATCCGGAAACTTGAAAGACTTGATATTCTTAAATGTTTTAGCATCCAATATATTAGCGACACCGCTACCTCCGTTGGTAACAAAAATTTGTCCAGGATCGCTAATATATCTGACATCCTGGGGCTCACTTAAGCCTTTGATACTTTCCACTATTTTCCCTGTTTTTAAATCAATAACTTCTAACGTATTATTTTCTAAAGCCGCCACAAAAAGCCTCTGACCTTTCGTATCGATGTCCATATGATCAATTCGACCTTGGACATTGGGCAATATTATGGTTTGCCTTAATTGTAGAGAATTGATATCTTCAGCGTGCAATTTAGGACAAATAAAAAGTAATAGCAGAAAAATAATTTCTTTCATATAGTTGTATTATAACTCAAAATTCATAAAAAAACCGTTGTAAATCTTTGACGTAAGTCATTGAAATACAACGGTTTAAGTAAACTCCCCCGCGAGGGCTCGAACCTCGGACATGCTGGTTACGATCTGACCTGACTTACGCCAGGAGTCGGACTTTCTCTTCGCCCGGTCTAAAAACCTTAGGGCGGCGGGTGTAAAGTCTCTGCACTTGCCCCCCGCCACACTTTGTGGCGGGTGCTAGCTCAGGATAGTCCCGATCAACCTATCGGGATTTCCCTGATTTAGCCCGCTTATCACTCCAGTGTTTCCACTGGAGGCTGCTAACTTTGCATGAAGTTCCCGATGACAGTTAGCACATAATATCATGCATTTATCCAGCTCACATTTGACTCTATCCCAACTACGGGTATACCCTTTGCTGGAAATACTAAAGTCTTTCTGAGCAGGATCTTTGTGATGAAATTCTAGCGCGTCTACACAAAGATTATAACCGCAGTTCTCACATTTACCGCCTTTGTACTCAACAGCCATTGCTCGCACTTTCTTTCTTCGGGCATATACGGCTTTGATGAGATACTCACTGCGATCCTTGTATTTGCGCTTATCTTTCATCGCTCGTCATCATTCCCTTCATGACACTCGCCCCGCCAAAGCGGGGCTCGTGAACAGCCAGCTGCTCTACCTAACTGAGCTACAGGGGAATAAATCTCTATATAAAGAACAGGGGGAAAAGTATGATTAATTATACTTAAAACGTTTCAGAAGTCAACCACTCTACGGGAGTTCATGGACATCGTCAACGTCGAAACATCCACATATTCCACCGAGGAACCGACTGGGATGCCCAATCCGATCCGGCTGACACGCACACCTAATTTCTTTAACTCCCTGCCTAAATACAATGCCGTCATCTCGCCTTCCGCATCAGGATCAGTGGCGATCACGACTTCAGCAATGCCCTCATCCTTGATACGGTCAACCAGCTTGGTTACATTCAAATCATCCGGGCCGCGGCCTTCGGACGGGGAAATATTGCCCAACAACACATAATAAATCCCCCGCCAACTGCCGGTGCGCTCGATGGCCAGAAGGTCCTTGGGGCTCTCCACCACGCAAATCGTTTTCCGGTCGCGGTTGGGATCCATGCAGATCAAGCACAAATCCTGCTCACTTAAATGATTGCATTGTTTACAAAAACGCAACCCCTCTTTTAACTGCTGGATATTATCGGCCAGGGCCTTGATTTCCTGGGGTTCGCAAGCCAGCATCCAATAGATGATGCGCTCGGCACTACGACGGCCGATGCCGGGAAGCTTTGTCAATTTATCGATTAAATTTTCAATAAGTTTAGGGTACATGTTCCTAGGGGCGGGTATTGGGCCATTCTCTAACCACCTTACCGCCGAACGCCTCCAAAGCGGCCCGAACAGCCGGCTCTTCCTGCTTGATAACAGGCGCGGACTTTTCTGCAGTCTTAAAACTTATAGAAACCGGACAATTCAGCCTCTCCGAAAACAACTCTTCAAGGAATTTCAAATTCTCCTTGGTATTCAAACAGTCTTTGGCAAAGACGCTCTCTTTGGGGAAGGCTATCACCAGCCGCCCTGCTTTGAATTCGCAAGGCGCTCCTTCCTGCAAATACGTGGCTACAGCCATCTTCCGACGGGAAACTTCATGCGTGAGTTCATTCCAATGCCTTCTTATTTCTTCCAATGATTCCGCCTTAATGAAAACTTTGGGTGGCGCAGGCGCTACCGTCTGTCCCCTGGCTGCAGGTGCCGCCGCCACGGGTTTAACGGCAATTGTCGACGGAGCCGCGGGCGGCGTAGAAGATATGACGCCTGAAGCGCCGCCATAAGTCAATTTCGCAAACGCGACTTCCAGGGGCATACGCAAATTTTCCATGACACGGGCGTTCTCCTGAGCTTCAATGAAAAGTTCTATGGCCTTGAGGATACCGGCAATGGTGATTTTCTCGGCCTGAGCTGCCAGGCGCTGCTTGACGGCCGCCGGATAGTCGATGAGCGCATTTAAGCCGGCACCGCCGACCTTGGCGATCATCAAATGCCTGAAATGTTCTGTCAAATCCTTGGACAATTGCCTGATGTCCTTGCCTCGGTCAATGACCTGGTTAAAAACATCCAGAGACTTCGCGCAATTGCGCGCGATCAAGGCATCGGTCAGGTCAAATAAGAATTCGGTTTCCACCATCCCCAGCATGGAAAACACATCCGCCACATCAATACCCTTGTCGCTCAATGCGCTCAATTGATCCAAAATACCCAGAGCGTCCCGCATGCTGCCTTGCGAGGCTTTGGCGACGGCGAACAACGCTTCTTCGTCGACCTTGAAGGCCTCCTGAACACAAATACTCTTAAGATTGGCCATGATGACCTCATTCTGGATGCGCTTGAAATCAAACCGCTGGCAGCGTGAAAGAATGGTGGCAGGCACCTTCTGGACTTCGGTGGTGGCAAAAATGAATTTCACATGCTCCGGCGGCTCTTCCAGCGTCTTTAAAAGCGCGTTGAAGGCATCAGAGGTGAGCATATGGACTTCGTCGATGATGTAGATCTTATAGCGGGCGTAACCGGGCGCGAATTTGACATTCTCCCGGAGAGTACGGATCTCGTCAATGCCGCGGTTGGAAGCGCCGTCGATCTCGATAACATCAAAGCTGTTGGTGTTGGTGATCTCCCGACAGGGCTGGCACTCACCGCAAGGCTTCAGGGTCGGACCCTCGGCGCAATTCAATGACTTGGCAAGGATCCTGGCGCAGGAAGTTTTGCCGATCCCCCTGGGGCCGCAAAATAAAAATGCATGCGCTATGCGGCCGGATTCGATCGACTTTCTTAAAATCGCCGTGATATGGGCCTGGCCCACCAGTTCATCAAAATTTTGAGGGCGGTATTTACGCGCTAAAACAAGATAGGACATATTAAATAATTATTTTTTTCAGAACTTCCTTCAAGTCGGCGAAACGGAATTGATAACCGTTCTCTTTCAGCCGCCGGGGAAACACGTTGGCCCCTTCTAACAGCAGGTTTTGCCCCATTTCCCCGAAGGCCAGACGAACGGCAAATGCCGGTACGGACAACATCGTCGGACGGCGCATCACCTGGCCCAAAATACTGGTAAACCGTGCGTTACTGACGGCTTGCGGAGAAACAACATTGACGGCGCCGCTGATCTTTTCGTTGTTGATCAAATGGTCGACGACCAAGGGGATTTCATCCAAAGCCACCCAGCTCATCATCTGATCTCCGGCGCCCAAACGGCCGCCCGCCCCCCACTGAAAGGCTGGAAGCATTTTAGCCAATGCCCCGCCGGTCCTGCTCAAGACGACTCCCAACCTCATATGCACCACGCGAATGCCTGCCTTCAGGGCCGGATTGGCGGCCTGTTCCCATTGACGGCAGACATCAGCCAGAAAACCTTCACCGGACGGACTATCTTCATCCAGGATTTCCTGCGGCGGGCGATTGCCGTAAATACCCACCGCCGAGGCACAGATCAAAAGTTTGGGTGGACGAGGCGCCCTCGCCAAACATTCACACAAAAACGATGTGCCCAGCGCCCTGCTTTCTAAAATATTCTTTTTATACCCGGCGGTCCAATAACGGGCAATGCTGCTGCCTGCCAGATGGATGACAACATCGAACCCTTCTAATTGCCCTTTCTCCAAATAACTAAGCTCGGGGTCCCACCTGATGACCGTTGTTTGTGAGGAACGATAAGAAGATCGACGGGTAAGAACCTCAACCTGGTGCCCTTCTGACAGCAAAAAGTCCGTCAGCTTCACCCCGATCATTCCTGTAGCGCCGGTTATCGCAACATGCATGACAGTTTTTTAGTATAACACCTTCAAATAAAATTACCACCGGTATAATTCCTTGCGGGGCGGGGACGGAGGTTCTTTTGGCTTTACCGAGACTTTAGACTTATCTCTACCGGTCAAACCCTTGCGCATGCTCAAACTGATGCGCTTGCGCGCACTGTCGACTTCAATGACCCAAACCTTGACCTTCTGCCCCACCTTCAAAACATCCGCGGGGTTTTTGACAAAGGTCTCCGAGATGGCGCTGATATGCACCAGGCCGTCCTGGTGCACGCCCACGTCCACAAAGGCGCCGAAATTCGTGATGTTGGTCACCACCCCGTTTAATTCCATGCCGGGCAGCAGGTCTTCGATTTTGGCAACACCTTCTTTAAACTGCACGGGCTCGAAGACGGCGCGGGGATCGCGCCCGGGTTTGGCCAGTTCGTCCTTGATGTCCAACAGCGTCGGTAACCCGACACTGACTGTGACATATTTACGCACATCCATTTTCTTTTGCAACTCCATGTTCTTCATCAGGTCAGGCACATTTACGCCTAAATCACGGGCCATGCTTTCCACGACCCCATAACTTTCCGGGTGGACGCCTGAAGCATCCAAAGGGTTTCGGGCGCCGCGTATCCTTAAAAATCCGGCGGCCTGTTCAAAAGCCTTGTCCCCAAGCTTGGGCACCTTTCTTAATTCTTCGCGGGAATCAAAGGCCCCGTGCGCGTTACGGTATTCAACGATCGCGCCTGCCAACGCAGGCCCCAGGCCGGAGACGTACATCAACAACTGCTTGCTGGCGGAATTGACCTCCACTCCCACCTGGTTGACGCAACTGACCACCACATCATCCAAACTTTTCTTAAGCTTAGACTGGTCGACGTCATGCTGGTATTGCCCCACCCCGATGCTTTTGGGGTCGATCTTGACCAGTTCAGCCAGCGGATCCTGCAGGCGTCGGCCGATGGACACCGATCCCCGGACCGTCACATCATAGTCGGCGAATTCCTCACGGGCGACCTCGGAGGCGGAATAAATCGAGGCGCCGCTTTCATTGACCAATATCACCTGAATATGCGAAGGCAACGGGGATTTCCCTTCTTTCAATAACGAGCGTACGAAACTTTCCGTTTCACGGCCGGCCGTGCCGTTACCGACGGCGATGCATTCGATGTGATGCTGCCGACACAATTCCCTGACAGTCTTGGCGGCGTCCTGCCTTTCTGCGTCGGATTGGCTGATGAAAATCGCCGTGTGGTGCAGAAGCTTTCCCTGGGCATCCAGACACACCACCTTGCATCCGGTGCGTAAACCCGGATCAATGGCCAGGACGTTTTTGGCCCCCAGCGGGGAAGCCATCAACAGCTGGCGCAGATTATCCGCGAAAACCTTGATCGCCTCGCCGTCCGCTATTTCCTTGGTCAGAAGGCGTATCTCGGTTTCCATGGATAAAGATAACAGGCGCTTAAAGCTGTCTTCCAGGGCCATTTCCATCTGCGGCGCGCATAAATTGGATTTATCATTCTTTAAGAAAATGTCTCTTAAAATGGTCAGGGCCTCAAGTTGAGGAACGATGACCCGTAACATCAAAAATTCTTCCTTTTCCCCCCTGCGCATGGCCAGTACCCGGTGGGACGGCGCTGTTTTTACAGCCTCCTGCCAATCATAATAATCTTTAAATTTGATGCCTTCCTGTTCTTTACCCTTGATGACCTTGGAATCAAAGATACCCTTCTCTAAATAAAGCTGACGGATGGCGGCACGGGCCCCGGAATTTTCATTGACCCATTCTGCGATGATATCACGGGCCCCGGCCAGGGCCTCATCCATCGATGCCACTTTTAATTCTTCATTAATGAACTTGGCTCCCTCGGCCCTCGGATCAAGCCCCGAGCTTTGGTCAAAAATCAATTGGGCCAGGGGTTCCAGGCCTTTTTCACGGGCCATGGTGGCACGCGTGCGGCGTTTGGGTTTATAGGGCAGGTATAAATCTTCCAGGACCGCCATGCTCTCAGCCTGGTCGATCTTTTCTTTAAGCTCTTGGTTAAGCTTGCCTTGTTTTTCAATGGACTCTAAAACGGCCCTCCTGCGCTCGTCCAGTTGCTGCAATTGCAGAAGGCGGTCACGGATGGCGGTGATGGCCACCTCATCCAAACCTCCGGTGGCCTCTTTTCTATAACGGGCGATAAAGGGAACTGTTGAACCTTCCGCAAGAAGCTTGGCTGTTGTGGCAACCGGAAACTCGCGAAGTTTTAATTCTGCGGCAACCTTAGTAACGTATTGAAAATCCATAAGTTCGGTGGTTGGCAAACCCCGGAAATATATGTTACACTCGAGTTGTGTCGTGAAACATGCTCTTTAAAAAACCGAAAAAGGTAAACTATCTCGAAAGAGTAGGACGCAAAGCCGTGAGCCTAAACTTTATCTGGGGATGAAGCAAGGTTGTCTGGTTGCCGTGTTATTATAAGCCCCTCGTTGTGTGTTGTGCGAGGTTTAGGTGTTGTTGTCCTTCGGCAGCATTTCGCCCCCGGGTCTGGGGGCAAGTCCTCTCTTTCGGGAATTATTTGTCCCCAAGGAGGGCGAAATGCTAAAACTTCTTCCCCTGCTGGTCCTGACCGCCCTGATCGTCTTTCAAACCGTCCCGGCGTATTGCGCGGTTTCCAGGACCGTTACTTTTCAGCTTTCAGTCACCATACCGCCGCATGTGATGCTGAATCCCAGCGGAAGCGCATTTCCCAACAACCCTTATCAAATCACCCAGACGCAAACGCTTATCAGGAACAATCAGACCATCCGCATGACGACTATTGTCGTGCCGTAATTTAAGAACTAATCCTGCTGCACGGCTTTCTTGATCACTACCGGAATATTAAATACGTAATTCGTCCCTTCGACAACATTTATTTTACTTTTTAATTTTACCTTGGGCAGCATGTCGAGCGCCAGAGAGTTGATGTCTATGGTGATAGTATGCTCGCCCGGAGAAACATTGCGGAAATAAAACGAGCCGTGCGCATCGCTTTTCTGAACAATCTTGCCGTCCAGGATGATCCTCACCTTACCGATGAACCGGTCGTTGTCATTGGGGATGCCGGTGCCGGTTTTATCCACAAAGACGATGCCGTAAATCCCGGTTTGCGTGACCAAACCAAAATCGGCGTGGACAGTACGGCCTTGAAGGATGTCAATGTTAAGCGTCTGGGGCGTTGAAAAAATATACCCTGCGGGGATGCTGTCCAATTGCGGAGTGACCTGCACCCCTTTGGCCCGGATTCGAATACGGTAACGCCCGTTCTTATCCGTAGTGACCACCTTGTCGCCCACCTGGATCTTAATGCCCGCAACCCCCTCATCGCCTTTTTCAAATTTACCTGTTCCCGTCTTATCTTTGAACACAGTACCCATTACAGTGCCCAGAGGATCCCAGTAGGTGGCGCCGCCAAAGGTGATCCGCATACCGACATGGGCCTCGAAATCATCGTAAGGCTCGCTTCCGGTATGGTATAAAACCCGGCTGGCATCGCCGTCAAGAAAGACGCTTAAATCAGGGGTAGGATTATAATTAAAACTCGAGGAAAACATCACACTTTCCTGTCCCGAAAGGATGCTATCCTGGCTGTCAACGCCCAACTCATTACGGTACACCGCCTGGGAGGTGACGGAAAACTTCGGAGTGAATTGCTTTTGGAACTCAATACCGGAATTAATAATGTCCGGATTGGAATGTCCAAAGCTTTGCTGGTTAAGCCAATCATACTCGTCGTTGGCAAAGACGGACCAATGATTGGTCAGGGGCAATTGCACGCCGGCAATGACATCTTCTTTATCATAATTGCCAAAGTCTGAACCTGAGGCGTGGCTGTATTCATAACCGGCGCCGCCGAAAACAACCGCTCTAAAACCGTTGAATATCTGAAAACCTCTGGAGATCCGCTGGTTGAGATTGACATTGCGCATGGGGGAAAGCAGGCCCGGTGAATCCACAAAATTGAAATCCGTATCAGTCCATACATTGGGATTTATGTCCGCTCTCAAATGCGAATTGCCGTCGTAATTAAAAGCCCTTGGGTTATCGGGATTGGCATACAGGTGCTCCTGATAGGCCTCGATAAAGGAATCCAATGAATACTTCTGGCCGTCGGCCTGCACCACCCAGGTGGCGCCTGTTTCGCCCTGGTTTGCAGGCAGGGTCGAAACAGTCGAATAATTTTTATCGATATTGCGGAAATTAAGCGCTGTCAAAAAACTCCCCCGCTGCCATTGCAATGAAGCCAGTTGGGAATCATGGCTGGTATCGTTGGCCTCCTCGGCGTTAAGGGTCAGGAATTCGTTGAACCGGTGCATGCCCTGAACAGAGTAAACATGGTTGGTCAGATAGGGTTCAAGGGCCCTGTCCTTGCCGTAGGCCGTAGCAAAATTTAAAGAAAGCTGGTCATTGTGGCTTTGCGGCCAAAGGGTCAGTTTGACAGCATCAATATAGGCATTAAGGTAAGGGGAAGACAAATTGGCGCTGGTAAAGAATCCCGGCGGCAGCTCTTCCTGCCCATGGCCGACCGAAAGGCCCAGCATGTTGTCCATGAGATCCACGTCGGCAAAAGCGCCCCGCAAATGGGTACCGGGCAGGGTCAGGGGCGACATATATCTGAAAGCATCAAACCCGCGCACATTAAAATTACTGGTGCCTTCAAGGGGTATTTGGCTTAAGCCGATGGTATAGGTATTGAAACGGGAAAAACTGTTAAAGTCTTCATAGGTGCCTGAAGCATCTAAAAAGCCGTATGGCGTCTCCCCTGTTATCCCCAATGTTTCATTAAAATCATAGCTTTGGCGTTTCAACTGGGAGAAATTCTTGCCCTGGTAATATGTGCTCCAGTCGTTGGCATAGGTGACTATAAAAGGCTGGGCATGCCTGACACGGCTGACACCCACCACCACGGCCCTGCTTATCGATTTGGGGAAAACGACCTCGACAAAAAGTGTATGCAAACCAAAAGCATCCCAGATATGAAGAAAGGTCTGGCCGATCCTGACGGCATCGATCTCGAGACGGTTGGCATCGAGTCTTTTGACCTGGATGAAACCTTCCGATGTGACCAGAAACTGCCGGATGCCGCCGGCGCCCTCAATGATGACCCCGGAATGAATATCAATCTGTAACTGTCCTTTGACTTGGCCGTTGTTGGTCAACTGCGCCAGAGACAAGACCGGCGGCGGCTCTTTAGGATTTAAAGGAATTATGGCCACCTGGACGGGCGTGGGTGCTGATTGGGGAGCAGAAGGTACCGGTACCGCAGCCGGTTGAGGGGCTGTCGGCTGAACTTTGACAGCCACTGACACCGCCGCAGGCGCAGTAACTTGAGGAGGCTGCTGAACAACAGACTGCGGCAACGGTTGCGGCTGCTGCACGGCCGGAACCGTTACTGGAACTGGGACCTGCGCCGGCACCGGAGGCGCCTGAGCTTGCACCACTGGTAGCGCAACTTGCGCCGGCGGTGCCACAGCCGGTGACACGGGCGGTTGAGGCACTCCCAAAAGTTTCAGGTAATCCTGAGCCTCTTTGGAGGCAGGCCAATATATTTTGGCGATCTTGAAATAATGGATCGCATCCTTGTTATCCTGCGCCTTGTAGGCCTTGATGCCGGCATCCATGTAGTATTTGTAGCCTTCGGATTCCCAGGGATGCCCGTGAGACTCAACCGAAGGCAGCACAACTCCCCTACGCTTTAAAACGGCCAGGTAATCCTGCAGCTGAGGGGCATACGGATCATAGATCTGGGCGATCTTAAAAAAACGCAAAGCGTCCTGATCGTCGTGATCATTGAAAGCCCTGACGCCTTTTTGATAGTATTTTTGGTAACCTATGGATTGGTCAGCGTAGGCGGGGAAGGACAAGGCCGCCATGCAGGCTAAACCACAGACCCATATGACTGATTTCTTCATACAAAACCATTTTGATCAGCGGTATGGGGGTTCGCATGATTGATTACCTTTATTGAGGGGTTGCCGTTATCTGCCCGGAAGGGTCCACAACTAATCCGACTTGCTTGACTACAACATCTCCCTCTTGCAGATCCGCATTGATGACAAGGGTATAATTGCCTTCCTTCAACTGCTTTAAAGGGATCACCATCTGCGCCGAGGCGCCGGGCGGCACGTACAATTTGTTGGCATCGCCGCGCAGCAGCACCGTACCGTCGTTTTGCAAAATGTAGTAGGTGGTATGAGGAATTAAGATGACGTTGCCTTGATTGGTAAAATTTGCAGTCAGGTTACTGTCCTTGATGCTGATGTTCTGTATGGAGGCGTCTTTGTTTTTATTTTTGGGTTCGATGAAAAACAAACATCCCACCCTTGTGACAATGGTGAGGCCGGCTTCATTGCCTCCAAGCTTCGTACCGCTGCGCTCGAAAAACAAAACGCCGTAGTGCCCTTCTTTAATAACGGTCGGCACGTGGATGATATAATCGACTTTTTGCCGGCCGAATGAGGGGATATCAAATTCTTGCGGGGAAAAGGTGACCCATGGACCGGCTGAGTCAGGCGCTGTTCCTTCCGGCAGAAATTTCTTACTGCCGTCGTAAGGCGGTACGTATTTGAAATCTTCCCAATAAACCTTCAGGTGCGCCGGATCAGCAGAGGTGTTGTGGATCAATAAATAGCCGCTAAGGTGTTCTCCTCCGGAGACAGCGAAGACTTTCTTGCCCTCTTCGAGAAACAATTGAGCCCTCGCCTCCCCGCAGGAGAACACCATCAACAGCCCGAATAGAATAATTCTTAGAACCATTTTTCCTTGAGACTTAAGCGACAGTGCCTGTGATCACCAGGGAACCTGTATAAGTACCCGCAGCATCCGCGTTGGAAAATGGCTTTCCGTTGGACGGATCAGCCGGCGCCGTTGTGCTGCCGGTCCACACTCCCAGGTAGACCCTCGCGAAACCTCCCGCGACTTGCGAAGCGGGAACGGTTGTCCCTTGTAAGTCAATCAACCTCATTTTCCCTTCCGGTAAAATGGTCTCGGTCGTGGAACCGCCTGTGCCGACCACTTCCTTGGCAAAGGTGGCCGTGGTCTTCGTACCTAAACCATCGCTGGTACCGTTGGGATTCGTTCCTTCGGTATAGGTCAACGATAAACTCGGCGTACCCGCGCCGCCTGTGGCCCCGAAATCAAGGGCATAATAATGGTTCGGCAAATAGATGCCGTTGGTGGTGTTGAAGGTCATCGGGTCGAAACTCAACGCCGTGGTGCCGGAAGGCAAGGTGGTAAACGCGTTGGTGCTCGAATTCACGCTTGAGACCGTCACGCTCACCCCTGTGGCTGCGGGCACGGTGGCCGACACCGTAAAATTAAACTGGGTGGCTGCGGCCAAAGACGCGAAACCCACCAGGCCCAAAACTCCCAGGGCCGTCATTAAACCTATTTTTTTGTTCATACTCTCCCCTTTCTATTGATACAACTGGCTTAGTTTATACATACTTATTTCTGGTCCAACGAAAACCGGATCGGCGCCAAAAAGCTGCCGGGCGTCATTTGGGAGTACCCCTGAAGGCGGTATAACACTTTAAAACTGGCCCCGCTGCCGCTGGCATCCGACGAGAAGATCGGATATTCACCTGTCTTCACCGGTGAAAATTCCATAAAGTCCGAATGACCTTTCTGGCCATCCGGGATTTCTACCTGAATATTAAAATACCTGTTGTCGAACTCCTTTCCTTGCGGGTTGGTCATGTTTGTCTCCATCTCCTGAACCACTTGATACGGCTTATGAAGATTGGAGGTAACGGTGATCTCCACTTCCTGGTCCTGGGGGGGCGCGCCTGCAAGCACGCGGGAGAAGCTTACTCCCCCGGCTGTCGGTGTTGTTACATTCATGGTAAAAACCGGCGGGACATCGAACTGCACGTTGATGGGAAACTCCTGCTGGCCCGCCCCTGTTTCCACCACATAGGTTATCCGGCCCCTATAGGTGCCGGCATCCTGCTGCTGGGCCTTGGCCGCATCAGCCAGGAAATAAATGGTAAAATTGTCATCGGATTTGCTGCTGGAATAAATGAGCGTACGGCCCGGCATCAATGTGCTTAAGCCCGGGGAGCGCAAACCATTGGTTTGACCCTCCGCATCCAGCTGCAATACACCGGCCCCCAAATCCTCTTCGGTTTCATTTTGGGGCATACCGTCGAGTTGCTGGTAGATCCTTATCTGTTGCCCGGAATTTCCGGAAAAAGAAACATTGACGGCATCGGCAGTTTGGTCCGATGTGTCGCTGCTGCGGATATGCACTTGATTGGGACTGTACTTGCCCTGTACCGTTAACTTGAATGCCGTGGGATTTTCCGCAAACAAATCAATAATGGCCTGGTCACTGGAACCGCTGGTTAAGGACCTGACCGTAAAGACCAGCCTGCCGGTGAAGGTGCCGCCGCTCGATATTAAACTGCGGTTTAAGGAGTAGCCCACGACAAAAGAATCGCTTTGTCCGCTCGGACTTGAGGAATAAAGCAATTGATCGCCCATGCCCAAATGATCGCCATTTTGCAAATAGAGCGTTCCCGCCGTATTGGAATTAGGCAGGGCCTGGGTTTCAATGGCTTGAAGGTTCAAGGCCTGCCCTTCTTCATTGATCACCGGCCCCAGAACCCTTTGGAAAATCTGGTAACGTTCGCCCGCAGTCGAGGTGACACGGATATGGATTTCCTTTTTATTTTCTTCGCCCGCGTAGGTGCCCTGAAACCTCAAACTGTTGCTGCCGTCAATAGGATTGACGCTTAGACTCAAGGCCGCAAAGCAGGGAGTTGAACCCAACAATGTGAACAAAACAAGGGTTATTAATTTATTTTTCATCTTATAAATAATCTACCAAGAAAATTTCCAAAGTAAATTGGGAAATTCTCTCTTTTTCTGACTTTTTTCTACTTAACCTGGGGAATTAGTTATGGGAGATATAAAGAATCAGAACGAAAAAATTATAGCAAATATTCCATTTTTGGCAATATTTTATTTTGACTCCTGCCGCAAATTCGGCCCCCCAAACTCTGGAGCCATGAACGGTTATTGCAAACCCGGGATTTATTTGATAATATGGCTCCATGTTGGCGCAGATGTTCCCTGTTACTTGCCGGACGTTATGTTAACTCAATTAACAATCCGTAATTTCGGTTTAATCGATGATGCTTCCATAGAATTCACCGATAAACTCAACATCCTTACCGGAGAAACCGGTGCCGGCAAATCCATCCTGATCGATGCCCTGCGTTCGGTCCTGGGCGAACGCCTGGACCCTTCCTCAATCCGTAATCCCCAAAATCCTTGTCTCATCGAAGCTGTTTTTGACATCACCGATAAAAAGTTACGTGAATCGGAACTTATCAAAGAGTTTTCGGATGAGAACCATCAAATTATTGTTCAGCGCACTTTAAGTGCGGAGGGCAAAAACAAAATCAAGATCAACGGTCTTACGGCCACCGTCGGCCAGTTAAAAAATTTGGGCGACCATCTCATTGATTTCCACGGCCCCCATGACCATCAAATGTTGCTTTCCGAAGAAGAGCACCTCGCCATGCTTGACCAATTGGTCGATTTCAAGAATATTAAGGAAGATTATGCAAAAATTTTCACGGCTTTCGAACAAACCCGCAAAAATCTGGAATCTTTAAATGCCCTGGCCCAAAGCCGTCAAAGAGATTTGGATCTATTGAGCCATCAAGTCAAAGAATTGGAGGCCCTGCCGCTTTCGGATGAAAAATATGAGGCGCTGTTGCAGGAAGAAACCAAATTGAACAACGCCGAAAGGCTCCACGAACATATCCAGAATTTACTTGAATCCCTCGACGACGAAGAGACCGGGGCCAACACTCTATTGCGCAAGGCCTTTTCACCCCTAAAATCCCTGACCCAGATCGACGAAAAGTCATCCGGCCTTCTGGACAAACTATCCGTCATCCAGGAAGAGACCAATGACCTCATAAGCCAATTGAACGATTATGCCGCGGGTCTTGAATTTGATGAACAGACCGCCCTTCGCATCCATGGTCAAATGGATGCCTATGCGGACATCAAACGCAAATACGGGCCCAGCCTGACTGAGTGCCAAAATTTCTATGCCGGGGCCAAAACCAAACTCGATCTCATCAAAGATTTCGAGCACAACGACCAAAAACTGCGGGAAACCCTCGAATCCCAGGAAAAAGAATTAAGCCGGATCGGGCAAAAAATGACCCGGTTGCGCCAAAAAGCCGCCGAGGATTTGAAGACCACCATCGAACATGAATTAAAAGAGCTGGGCATCCTGCATGTCAAATTTGAAGTCCGTTTTGAAAAAGCCCCCTTCAACCGCGACGGCCAGGACAAAACCGCCTTCTATATAAGCCCCAACGCCGGAGAGGATTTGAAGCCCCTGGCCCAAATCATCTCTTCCGGGGAGGCCGCGCGGGTCATGCTGGCGCTTAAAAAGGCCCTGGTCCTGGTCGATCCCATCCCCGTGCTTATATTCGATGAGATCGATGCCCAGATCGGGGGCCGCCTGGGCACCGTCACCGGAAAAAAATTAAAGGAACTGAGCCAAAGCCGCCAGGTCATCCTGATCACCCATCTGCCGCAAATTGCCTCATTCGCCGACCGGCATTTCAAAGTATCCAAATCCGTCAAGACCGGCAGAGCCGCGACTGACGTGTTTTTGCTGGAAGGCGGCAAGCGGGTGGAAGAAATCGCCCAGATGATGAGCGGCGCCAACGCCACAAAAATCTCCATTTCCCACGCCCAGGACATGCTGTCCCAGGCAAAGTAATTGATTTCCCTGACTATTTGTGGTAATTTATTTTTTTAATCTTTTGAACTTTCAAACATCCCCCCTCTTTACTACAGAGGGGTTAACTTTTTAACATAGGAGTCTAAAATGAAACGTATCGGTATCATCACTTCAGGCGGCGATTGCGGCGGGCTTAACGGTGTTATCAAGGGGGCTGCCAATATGGCCCTTTCACATGGCGCCACCTGCTTTATCATTCCCAGCGGCTACGCGGGATTATATAACCTGGTGGATTTCAATAAACTGACGGAGCTGACCCACGAACGCCTGGACAGGATCAATGCCAACCTGGCAGGTTCCGAGGCCGGCCACTCGCGCGTCAAGATCAAGAAGATTGACGACCCGGAAAAATACCAGCGCATCAAGAAAGGTTTGGAAAAATTTAAACTCGACGGGCTCATCATTTCCGGCGGGGACGATTCAGGCAGCGTTATGGTCGACCTGACCGAACACGGCATCAAATGCGTCCATGCGCCCAAGACCATGGACATGGACCTGCAAACCTACTCGGTGGGCGCAGACTCCAGCATCAACCGCATCGCTGAATTTGTCGAAGACTTGAAGACCACGGCAGCCACCCACCAGCGCATCCTGGCCATGGAAGTCTTCGGCCGTTATGTCGGCCATACCGCCTTTAGGGGCGGCATCGCGGCGGATGCAGACGCTATTATCATTCCTGAAATCCCCTGCGATTTCGATATTCTTTACAAGCACATGAAGGACCGTTATTTTAAACGCATCATGAACACGGACGTGCGCTCCGGAACCTATTTGATCGTGGTCGCTGAAGGCATCAAGAATGCCTCCGGTGAGGACATTGTGGATGAAAACGCGCCTGTGGATGCTTTCGGCCATAAACGCCTGGCAGGCGCCGGCAATTATGTCTGCCAGCAGTTGATCAAACGCCTTAAGAACGACGCCTCCATCCCGGACTTGATGAGAAAAACGGGCGTATACGTCAAAGGGATCAGTGAAATCCCCGAAGTCCGCGCCGTAATGCCGGGGCATTTGGTGCGTTGCGGGCATTCCAGCGCCTATGATGTCAACTTCGGTAAGGAAGCCGGCGCCGCCGCTTTTATCCTTCTGAATCAAGGCATTTCAGGCGTGACAGTGGCCGGCATCAGCAACGGCAGGATCCGCTACATTGACACCAAGGAAGCCATCCGGCAGCGTTTGGTTGATTTGGACCAGGTGGCGATCTATGAGCAGCTTGGCACCTGCTTCGGACGCGTCCCTCAGAAATTGCAGGCCCAGGCCGAGAAATTGACCCAGGCCGTCGAGCGGCATTGGTAAAAATTACCGGTGCTTGTCAATTAAAGCCAGACCAATCCTGGACTTTATTAACAAAGGATCAAAGATCAGGGATTGTGAAAAATATTCCCTGGCCGGGCCCAGGCGCCCTTGCATCAAATAAAGAGAACCCAAATTATTATAGGCAACCGCCATATAAGGGCTTAACTCCAAGGCCTTCAGATAGTCTGATTCCGCTTCCTTGAAATGGCCGCCGGCCTTTTCAATCACTCCCAGATCATAATAGATCATGGCATTCGACGGCTGGCCTGATAGCGCCATCAGGCCGTTGATCTTGGCATCTCTCAAGTCCCCTGCCCTTAAATCAGCTTCAGCTAAATATAAATGGAGAAATCCGGTATGGGGAATTTGGGACAACCAATACCTGGTATAGGTTATTTGATCAGCCCATAACTGATTATAACCATAGGAAACAGATCCCCATGCGACCGTGAGGACGGCAACCAGTACAAGCCCGGCTTTTTTATTCCGGCCCCAAATAGTTGTACAAAAAAAAGCCGCCACCATAAAAAATCCTATGGATGAAAAAACGAACCAATGCGGCTCTATAATGACGCCGTCCGCGGGTCTTCTAAAAGCCGCCAAACAGGCAGGGAGAAATCCAATTAAAATCCAGGCAAGGCCAAGACGGCACGCTTTGAGATTGGAAAACCTGATATAAAGCAACACAAAAACCAGCAACAATAGAAATAACCCTAAAACATTTAAAAAAATATGGCCCGCAGGGACCGATGTCAGCCACTGCATCACGATGCCTCGAGGATAAAATAGCCTGCCGATATACCAGCTGTATATTTGGAACAGGGCCGCCGAATACTGCCAGAAAGTCATATGATAAAGCGCCATTTTCGCCGGGATATGTTCATTCATATTAAAGAAATTCAATCTCAATACAAGATACCCGCCGACAATCAGAAAATAAGGCAAAAGATACAGCGCCTTTTCTTTCAACAGTTCCTGCCTGTACAACAACACAAAAGCGCCGATGTAAAACGGCACCATCACGCCGCTTTCATTCCAAAATAAAGATAGAAAACAAAACATCAAACTTAAGGCATAAAAATACCTGTTGCGCCGCCTTTCCAAAGCCACCCAAAGAAACAATATGGCGCACAATATGCAGATCACCTGAAGGGCAAAAATACCGGCGGTGATATAATTGACTATGATTCCATTGATCGGGTGGACCAGATAAAAAAGCGCCGTTAAAAAGCCTTGAAGGCTGCTTGCGGTCAACTTTTTGATAAATATATAAATCAATGAAGAGGCTGAAACAAAAAAGAACAAGTTCAAAAGATGGTACTGCCAAAAATGCTTTTTAAAAGCGGCAAAACAAAAATTCGAAAGCATGAGGGCCAGGGGACGGTAAAAATTTAAATGTCCAGAGTTGCCCGCGAGACCCAATGCCCCTTGATAGTAAGGATTCCAGAGATAAGAAATGTATTTTGTTTCGCTTAAAGCCGGAGCGCTTAAATAGGAATAATCATCAATGATGAATTTATTGTTCAGGCTGTTGGCATAAACCAGCAGCCCGAGCACAAAAAGAATTGGGAAGGCCTTAATCCAATTTGTCATCGGTGACCTTCAAAAGCCTGAAAATCCTGTTGGAAAAAACCAGGCTGTGGGGAATGGCCTCAAAGCATTTATCCGACACCTCCCGGGACAAGAAATAATAATTCGGAGAATAGATCCTGTTAAATACCGCCAAATTGGCACAATTGAAAGATCGCCCCACGGGCGTTGAAATATACGGTCTGTGCATGAAATACCCCTGCTGATCTTCATTGGACGCCACCAGGACCTTTTCAGGCAGATGCCCGGCGATCCATCCATAACCTTCGCGCAAATCTTTAAAATATAGCCTTACCGCCAGGGGCCGATTTTCCAGCATAGACACATAGGAAGCAAATTTATGATAAAGGGGCAATATAAGGATGAGCAACACAATCAACACAAATGATTTTTGGAGCCGGGGCCCCAGGAATGACAGGCCTTGATACAAACAATACCATCCCGCTATGCTTATAAAAATAAACGGTATCATCGAGTATCTATAATATTCGAAAGAGAGCATGGACAGTCCGTTTAACGTCGCGGAGTAGCCTAAAACGGTAAAGATGGCCTGGAAATAACAAAGCTCCATCAACATCCCCCCCGCCCTTTTTTTGATGGGAAGAAAATAATAAAAAAAGGCAGGAAAAATAAAAACGGGCATCAGATGAAGAAAAATTAAAAGGTTCCTCCAGCTGTACACAAGATGCCGGGAAAGAGAGATGTGCGGCTGAGGAACCAGCGATCCCACCCTGCCAAGCTCATAGACAAGCCCGCTATAATGGCGCGCCAAAGTGTAATTCACCGCAGGCCATGCGTATTCAGGGTAGAAAACATGGTACTTCCATAGGCAGAACAGTTGATAAAGCCCATAGGCTAAAATAAAACCGCCGGCAAAAGCCGAGGCCCTCTTAAATTTTTCTAAACGGGAACCCTTATCGAGAAAAAGGACCGGCACATAGGCCAGAAAATTAAAAAGATGCGCGACCCTGATCAACATAAAAACACCATTTAAAACACCCAACCAGAAAAGAGGCCCCCGCCGGTCTTTAAATTTCAGGAACAGTATAAAAGTCACCATGAAGCAAAAAAAATAAAACTGCTCCGTCAAAGGGTATGTGGCCGTAATAAAGGTTTGTAAAGAAAGAACAAGGGTGGATATAAACAAAAGATTGAAAAGGGTGGGCATCAACCCTTGGACGATATAAAAGATCAACATCATGTTGAGCGCAAAGAACAGGATATTGACCAAAATGACCGTGGCAATCCCTCCATGCTTGATGAAAAGGGAACAAAAAACAGGATAAAGGGGCTGGCAATAAGCCCAAAGGGGATGGTAGAGGGTATTAAAAGCCTGGTAAATATTAAAATCGACGACGAACCCTTTATGATCGGCGATATTTTCGGCAGTGCTTAAATAGAAACTGCCGTCAGCGGTGATCAATTTCAGGTCAGCCAAGCGGGCAAAAATGAAGAAAATGCCCAAACAAACGAAACAGGAAATAAAAAAATTATAAAAATTGAACCGCAGGGCCGGTTTATTGCCGGTCATAATGATCCGCCCTCCCCTCCGCCATCGCATAAAACAAAGCGAAAACAAGCGTCGGCACCAATAAATACAACGTACGGTCAAAAGCGACGCTCAACAACCATTGTATGTTAAGAGCACTGAGAGCAAAAATGAAAAAATAAAAAACGGCATAAGAGACCATAAAAGGCATTAAAAAAGCGGCCTTGCCCATGGCCCATGGCCCGCGGCACGCCATCAAGACGGCCAAAGCCAGTATCCATAAGCCTCCCCAATGGAAGCCAAACAAGTCATGAAAAGCGAACCGCGCCATGAAAACCCATTTATGCCAATTCCATAATCCCGGCAAGAACACAGCATATGAATCAGAAAACGGGTTATACGTTTCAAAACACCTCATCAATGCCACCGCCAACCCTGTGGCCGTAAAGCCCCAACCCAAAGGCCGGATCAAAGCAACCGAGCCGCTCTTGGACAAACGGACAATAATCAAAATCAGCAGCAGCAAGGCCGCCACAATACCGTTGTCTTTTGTGCATGCGGTCAATCCAAGGCATAGACCGGTCAACACGGCGGTGTGGCCCCGCGGCGATTCCAATAAATCAACGGCCACAACGCTGGACATCAGGATAAAAAAGGCCGCTTCAATATCAGCATACTGGCTGGTGCCGTGTTGTATAAAACCAGGGATGGAGACCAAGAAAAACCCTGCCAACAGGGCCCAGGCGAACGGGACATATTTCTTCAAAGAGGCCACTAAAAGGCCGACCGTCGATACAGTAAAAATGATCCCTATGGCCAACGGAACGGCCTCTTTGACCGCCCCGTAAAAACTCCAACCCCAAATATCAAGGAGCGGAAGCAGCCAGGGATGGTGCGCCTGCACACCATGTTCAAAAATCCGGCGCCAACCATATCCCGCATCAAATAAAAATTTAGCGTGAAAATTCCAATAGGCCCAGCCGTCCCAATCCCCCCACGGCCTGACTAAGGCAAAAATGACGGCCATAAGGGCCGTCAGCATTAAAACAGCCGATAAACCTGCGGCCTGGCCCAACCGGCATGAAAAGGACACAGGTTGTTTCGGTCGGTAACGATAAAGACAAAAAAACAGGCCTGCCAGACACAACACATGGGCTTGGATGATCCGCGTAGGGGCGATGTGATTCAAAACCAGCAATGAATAAAAAATAATCTGGACGCTTAAACCTGCGCCCAAACCGACACTTAAAAAAATATCCGTTAAACTGAAATCGGCGGACCACGGCCTGAAGCACCTTAAAACAAAATACCCCATCAAAGACGGGATGAGAACAGCCGCCAGTCCTGTCACGGTGAACCCCGCTTCCTGTACAACAGCGAAACCCCGCCGTCATTTTTTAAGACAATGTAGCGGGACCAATATTTTTCCACATATTTTTGCCGGGCCTCCGGCGGACATTGAAAAACAACATACCTGTAATCAAAGGGATGGATATAGTTCAGTATCGTCGGAGAAAGCACAAATTGGGCCTGCTGGTACGGCCCCATGATCGCCACGTCGGTGGACGGATGGGAAGACTTCAGGCACGTCGCCCAACCCGCCCCATCCACATTCCGTAAATAGGGCGCCAGGAACTTAAACTCCGGTCCTATGCGGACTATCCGGCGGTCCTTGATCCTTTGAATATCCTCTTTAAAGTAAGGCCATTGGGCGCGAAAATTGGAACATATAAAAAATAAAATGATCAGCAGAAAAAACAGGCTGCACTTTGAATGGCTAAGCGTTTTTAAGGACATAAGGAATGCATTCGATGATATCAGATGCGATCATGCCTGCTTTGGATTTAAGGCGCGCCGCCCTGTCCCCCGCTTTGCCGTGGACGCAAGCGCCCCATCGGGCGGCTTCAGAAGGACTCAGGCCCTGGGCCGCAAAAGCCGTGATGATGCCGGTCAACACGTCTCCGCTTCCGGCGGTGGCCATACCGACATTGCCGCTGCGGTTGATATACGTTTTACCCTGCGGCGTTGCCACCACCGTCCGGTGGCCTTTAAGCAATAACACACAATTATACCGGCGGGCAAAATCCCCGGCTGTTTTTTTGCGGGCGGCCTCGATTTCATGGGACGAGAGGCCGGTCAATCTCGACATCTCGCCTGTATGCGGTGTCAGGATCCGGGGGCTTCGAGCCCGGCGCAGTATGTCCGTATGCCCTGTCAAAGCAAACAAGGCATCTGCATCAATGACCAAAGGTTTGGGGCAATGGATAATGATCTTGCGCGCCAGTGCCAGGGCGCCTGGACTCCGGCCGATCCCCGGCCCGACGGCCAACGCATCAAAGGCGTCCCAAACTTTTTTAAGCGGCGCTATGGCGCCTGCCGCAAAAGCCCCGTTTGAGGACTGGGCCAGAGGCATAGTCATGACACAATGCGAAATCTTTTCCTGTAGGGTCAAATTTAAACCGGAGGGCACCGCCGCCGTCACCAGGCCCGCGCCGCTGCGCAAGGCCCCCAAAGAGCTCAAGGCCGCAGCGCCCAGCATCGAAGGAGACCCGGCAATGATAAGCACACGGCCGAAATCTTTCTTGGATAATTGCGGCTTAACCCTCGACAATGGCGCTGGCAATGGCATAGTCTCTGCTGTGGGAAATGGAGATCAAAATCTTTTTCTTGAACTCCATATTGTTGAAATGGCAGACCGGCTTACCTTCCGGGTCATTGGTGATGGTGACATCATGCCAGGATAAATGAGGGATACCCATAGCCTTGAAAATGGCCTCCTTGGCCGCAAAACGGCCGGCGTAATGCAGGTAAGGAAATTTAAACCGCCGGGCGCTTTTGATCTCTGCGTCCGTGAAAACATAATTCAAAAAAGCATCTCCCCATCGCTCCACGGCTTTTTGAATACGATCAACTTCAATAATATCGATCCCGTTTCCCCGGATCACGGCTTAGCGCTCCTTATGACGGCAAACATCTGGCGGACAGCTTGTTTTAAACCGGTAAAAAGAGCCCGACTCATGATCGCATGGCCGATATTCAACTCTGTTATCCCTTTGAGACGGGCAACGGGATAGGTGTTGTCGTAATTCAGACCGTGCCCGGCATTGACGATCATTCCCTTCTGGCGGGCATAAAGGACCATGTCCCTGATCTGGGCAAATTCTTTAATGGCCAGGCGTCCGGCAAAAGCCCTGGCATAAGAACCGGTGTGCAATTCGATGGTCCTGACCCCCATGGCATAAGTGACGTCTATTTGTTTTTTGTCCGGGGCAATAAAAAGACTGACTTCGATCCCTTTTTTTATGAGCGCGGCACTGGCCGTTTTGATCCTTTTAAAATGCCGCACCACATCAAGGCCGCCTTCAGTGGTGAGCTCCTGGCGGCGTTCCGGCACCAGGGTGGCCTGGTCCGGTTTGACGTTTAAGGCGACCGCAACAATGTCCGGATCGACGGACATCTCCAGATTGAAACGGGTCTTGACGGATTTACGCAAAAGCACGATATCACGGTCCTGGATGTGTCTTCTGTCTTCGCGCAAATGGGCCACGATGCTGTCGGCACCGGCCTCTTCACACAAACGGGCCGCCTCCACCGGATCAGGATCAAATCCCCCCCTGGCCTGACGCATTGTCGCAACGTGATCGATATTGACGCCCAATTTGACCATCAGTGCATTCCTTTGACATAAAACCAGGTGATGACCGCAAGCGCCAACGCCACTAATTTCAACATCAAATTGGAACCGATCCAGTTTTTCATGCCTTATTTTTCTTTCGTCCAATGACCTGATTAAACATTTTCATAAAATATTCTTGATTGTGCACCGCCATAAAACGCCCTTCAAAAGCCATGCTGATCTCTCCCGTTTCCTCGGAAACCAAAACCACCAGCGCATCGGTGTGCTCGCTCAACCCCAGAGCGGCCCGGTGGCGGGTCCCCACGGTCTTGCCTACGCTGGGATTGTCCGACAAAGGGAATAAACAGGAACTGGCGGCCACACGCTCTCCCCTGACCACGACACCCCCGTCATGCAAGGGCGTGCCAGGCACGAAAATGCTCTGTAAAAGCTCGGAGGAAACCTTGCCGTCGATGACAATGCCGCTTTCAATAAATGCGTCCAGCTTTGTCTCGCGCTCAATGGCGATCAAGCAACCGTGGCGGCGCCTGGAAAGACGGGAAACCGTGTCATAAATCTCGTCCGCCAGGGCCTTGATCTCGGTCTCTCCCAGGGAAATCGTGAACAAATGTTGCTGCCCCAGCCTCGCCAGACCGGAACGCAATTCATTCTGAAAAATGATCACGATGACAATGATCCAGATGGAGAAAAAATTCCGCAAAAGCCAGTTGAGGACCTCGAAACCCAGCATCTGCGACACTAAAAGCGCGATGATCAAATACGTGATGCCCCTTAAAACCTGGAAAGCGCGGGTCCCTTCAAAGAACAATAAAATCCTGTAAAAGACCACCCATAAAATGGCCATTTCGACGGCGGCTTTGACGACCGTGATGATATCAGACACGTGCATTGAGGATAGCATCCGTTATTTCCAGGGTTTCTTTAATCGCCCTCACATCATGAACGCGGACCATGTGAGCTCCCCGCAATACACCCGCGGTGACCGTCGCTGCCGTGCCCATAAGGCGCTTGGGAACGTCATTGTGCAAGATCTGTCCTATAAATGATTTACGCGAAGTCCCCAACAAAACAGGCAGGCGTAAAACATTTAAAGCGTCCAGATGGTTAATGAGCGCCAGATTATGGTCCATGGTTTTGGCAAAACCGATCCCAGGATCTATTATAATATTATTCTTTTTTATCCCAATCTCCAGACATTTTTCAACCGAAATTTTCAGCTCCTCAGACACCTGGCGGACCACATCCCGGTACCGGGCAAAAGACTGCATGGTGGCAGGGCTCCCCCGCATATGCATGATCACGATCGCGGCCTGATAATCGCGCACCATTTTTAAAAAACTTGAGGTGGCCTGAATACCCCTGACATTATTGACCACAGACGCGCCGGCGTCCAAAGCCCGTCGGGCAACTTCCAGTTTAGATGTATCCACCGAAATGGGGACCTTCAGATGGCGGACCAGGACACCGATGACGGGAATAACCCTCTTGATCTCTTCTTTCAGGGGCACAGGTGAGGCGCCCGGACGGGTGGATTCGCCGCCGACATCAAGGATGTCCGCCCCATCACGGACCATTTGGCGCGCAAACCGCAGGCAGGCGCCTGTATCGACCGGAGTCCCGGACGCCTTGATCTTTCCGTCACCGCTAAAAGAGTCGGGCGTGCAGTTGACGATACCCATGATCCGGGTCGTCATCCCAAGGGTCAAAACCGCTCCCCGGGCATGAAGATCGAAGACCCGCCTTTTCATGGATTTTGAGGAGTGTCTGAATGATAATTGAGCTTGTGATCAGGGATCATGAGCAGGACCCTGGCTTCTTCGATATCGATGGTCTCTTTTTCGATCAGGCGTTTGGCTAAAAGGTCCAATTTGTCATGGTTATCTGTGAGAAGCTTTTTGGCCTTTTCGTAAGAACCCCGCACCAGGCTTTGGATGGCCTCATCGATCCGCCGGGCTGTTTCTTCGCTGTAATCCTTTTCGTCGAAAAGATCACGGCCCAAAAACATTTGCTGGCCCTGCTTGCCGAAGGACAGCTTATCAAGCGTATCGCTCATGCCGTACTGGCAAACCATGCTGCGGGCGATCTGGGCGACCTTTTGCAGGTCATTGGAAACCCCGGTCGTCGTGTCATTCATATAGATCTCTTCGCCCACCATTCCGCCCAAAAGCACTACCATCATGCCTTTTAATTCTTTTTTGGACATATAATGTTTGTCTTCCTTGGGGGGCGTGAGGGTGTAGCCGCCGGCCATGCCGCGTGGAATAATAGAAACCTTGGTAAAGGTATCAACTTCATCCATAAGCAGGGACAATAAGGCATGCCCTGCCTCATGGTAGGCGGTCATCTCTTTTTCTTTTTTGGAAGTCACATGGCTTTTCTTCTCAGGCCCCATGGTGACACGTTCCACCGCGGCGAGCATTTCATCCATGCCCACCTTTTCCTTATTGCGCCGGGCCGCAAGCAGGGCCGCTTCGTTACACACATTGGCCAGGTCGGCTCCTGAAAAATAAACGGTCAACTGGGCGATGCGGCGCAAATTCACTTCATCCCCCAATTTTATGTTCTTGACATGGACTTTCAAAATACCCTCGCGGCCGTTGATGTCCGGCAGACCCACCACGATCTGGCGGTCAAAACGCCCGGGACGCAACAGCGCCGGGTCCAGGGTATCCGGACGGTTAGTGGCGGCGATCAGGATCAGACCGCTGACCGTATTAAAACCATCCATCTCTACCAAAAGAGCGTTGAGCGTCTGTTCGCGTTCATCATTGCCGCCGCCGATACCGGCAAAACGCTGGCGTCCGACCGCGTCGATCTCATCGATAAAAATGATGCCCCCCTTACCGGAGACCTTGGCAGCCTTACGGCCCTGCTCAAAAAGGTCGCGCACGCGTGAGGCCCCGACGCCTACAAACATTTCAACAAAATCAGACCCGCTTAAGGAAAAGAACGGCACCCCGGCTTCGCCGGCAACAGCCTTGGCGAGCAAAGTTTTTCCCGTGCCCGGAGGCCCCACCAACAAAACGCCCTTAGGGATCTTTCCGCCCAGCCTCTCAAATTTCTTGGGATCTTTGAGGAACTCAATGACTTCCTGCAGTTCTTCCTTGGCCTCATCCACTCCTGCCACATCCGCAAAGGTGACCTTCCCCCCGCCGGTGACCTGGGCGCGGGACTTGCTGAAAGCAAAGATCTTGTTGCCCATCTGCGAACCACGGTAAGAGACAAACCAGATCAACGCAAATATTCCCAAAAATGGTATCAATTGGAAGAACAACTGGCTCCAAAACAATTCCGGAGGGACAACGCTGAAATCAGGGACATCGTTGCTGACCATTTTGATCAGGTCCTGGTCATGCTGAGGTATGTTGACCTTGAACTCCAGGCCGTTGGCAAAGGTGCCCTTTAATGTATTGTAAGGCCCTTCCGTCAGCTTCACCGATTTGATCTGGTGCGTTTTAGTGTTGTCTTTTAATATAGAATAAAATTGGGAATACGTCAGTTCTTTCTCCGTATTCACATTTGTTCCGTTTTGATAAGACATGATTAAAAGGAACCCCACTCCCAAAATCACCCAAATCCAAAAATTGCCATTGGGATTACGGACAGGACGGGAGCTCCTTTTAGGTGTTGTATTAGGTTGTGCCATCAAATGCCTCCAAAATAAGATACTTTAAGCGAAAGTGTATTATATCTAAATGGAAAAATAAATCAAGCTCCCCATAAAGCCTTAAAATGTTTATACATAAGTGATCACTAAAAACCGGCGGGTTTTAGAAGCCTTCAGGCGGCCCGGCAAATCAAGTTGTCCGGTCTTTGTTTGGGCCACCAAATTTTCCAGGGCATGGATATGCTCAAAGCCCAGTACGGCGGGATCGCCAGTCAGACCTTCCACCATTTGCCGCAGCATCAGCCGGACGATCGCCGGATGCCGGCGCCTGAGGACTTCCAAATCCATCCTGACCTTATTGCCGCGCACGCGGCCTTTTTTCTCAAAAACTTTGCGGGCGTGCGACGATAAAAAATCATAATCTTCCCCTGCGGTCGCGGCCAGATCCGACAGGACTGCCGTGATTTGAGGATTATACTCACGCGCGAGCTGCGGAAGAAGCTTGTGGCGTATCTTGTTGCGACGATAGTTAGTCTGGAAATTCGTCGCGTCCGTGCAAAAGGGCACTTGCTTCGCTTTCAAATAATCCTCGACCTTGGCCCGGTCAACGTCGATCAGGGGCCTCACAAAAACAACCCGGGCAATGCTTCGCTGCGGCAGGATGGCCCTTAACCCGTAAAGGCCGCTGCCCCTCATTAAACGCATCAGCACCGTTTCCGCCATGTCGTTGCGGGTATGCGCCAGGGCGACTTTTTGAGCACCAAGCCGTCCGGCTGTTTTAACAAAGAACTCAAACCTCATTTTCCGGGCATCGTCTTCGGAGAGGCTCTTGAGCGCCAGGCCCCGCCTGCGGCCGACAGTCAAAGGAATGTTCAACCGCCTGCACCAGTCAATCACAAACCGCTCATCAGCCCCAGCCTGGCTACGGACACGGTGATTAAAATGCGCCGCGTGCAACTGCACACCCAAATCATGGCGTAAAGAAGCCAGGCCCAGCAAAAGCGCCATGGAATCAGCGCCGCCTGAAACCCCCGCAATCACCAATTCCCGGGGAGCCATTAATTTGTTTTTTCTGATGAATTGAAAAAGGCGCTGTTCGAAGTCCATGAGGGGTTGCCAAACTTCTTATTCGTCTTGCACGCCGCGCTTTTCTTGCCGGGCCTGCCTATAAGCCGCCCGGAGTTTACCTTCATATTTGACGTTAGGGACAACGATACTTAATTTGACAAAACCCATGCGCAAAAGCACCGCGTTGGCCATACGTCCGTCGGGCAAATACACATAAGCATTGGTGTACCCGTTGGTGTCCCCGGGATCAACGTCATATTCCAATTTGACCTTTTTATTCTCCATCAGGTGCCGGGCAAAGACATACGCCTGCTCCTGCAGCGGGATAGTGGGCGGCTGCGGGAGTTCGATCACGCGCCCTTTCGCGTCATATTTGACGGGGGGAGGCGGCGGGGTCCCCAGGGATTCGATACCGATCAATTTAACCCTCCGCCCATCTTCCAGGACGATCAGGTCAGGGGCCACCACCTTGACGACCAGGGCTTCCTGGGTCCGGTTGGAATAGTTAAAAAGGTTGTCGTCCGCCCTGCAAACGGCTCCCAGCAATAGAAAAATCACCAATGAACGAAAGATCATATTTTTATTTTACTACGAATGTCTTAGGGCTTCAATCCTTACAACGTAGTCGTAACCGATCTTCGCCAACAGCTTCACCCTGTAGCGCCCGGCCCCATGTTTAAGGATTTCCCTGTAAGCGTTTTTACGGATCACCCCATAGGTTGTACGCTGACCATCGATTACGTCCACGACCTTGGCCGGCGTGTATAAAATAGGGATCGGATGGGGACTGAAGAACGGATGAGGGGAACCATCGATGACCGCCACCTTCTGCCCTGTAAAATAACGTATGCCGCGCGCGTTAAGTTTTGAGGTCAACACTACCGTCGTGGCCAATGAACGCGGCGGTATATATTCAGAGGCTTCATGAGAAGAAACATACCCTGATAAATTCGTACGGATCATAAAAAATGTCAAAAGGATGGGCAACAGACCCAAAGCCAGCAAATACAAGGCCCCTTGGAAGCGTTCTTTAATAGTCAGGGCCACTCCCAGTCCGGCCAACGCGATCAAGGAACCGGAAAGAAAATACACCGGCAGCAAAGAAGGAACATACCGCATATACGCCTTGTGCGCACCCACGACGGCAATGCCCAGCAAAGCCAACACGGCAAAGCTTGCGTACAGCAAATTTTGAATTTTACGTCGCTGTTGGATTTGAGACAGCAAATTGCCCAAAAAATTGCCTGTCATCAACGCCAACGCCGGAAATAAAGGCAGGATATAACTGGTCAGCTTGGAATGCGCAAATTGAAAGACCAGCAAAACCGACACGATCCAGCTCAGGTTGAAATGGTCCATCACAGTGACGGAGCTTTTAAACCGCTTGAACAGGTCCGCGACAGCGGCAAGCAAAAACAGGCTCCAGGGAAAAAGCCCTGCGGTCATGGTGGCCGGATAAAAGAACCAATGGTCATCGCCGCGGTGTTCCGCCGTCAAAAACCGGCGCCAGTGGTCGTTGTAAAAATACTCACTGATAAACGCATGACCATAGTGGGCATACATCAAAGCATACCACGGTAAAGCGATACCCAACAACAGCACGAACCCCACCGGGACCCATACGCTTTTTAAAAAATTGATCCGGCGCTGGTACAACAAAAAAAGAACAACAGCCGCTTGGGCGATGAAAAACCCCAAAGGGGTTTTCGTCAGGGTGCTCAGGGCGCAACACACATAAAATCCGATGATCCCTACGGCCTGCCTGCGCCGGTCGGTATAGGCTAATAAGAAAAAGGCAAGGGCCCATAAAATAAAAACCGAAAAGATCATGTCGGTAAAGACCATTTTGCCCATGCCGATATAAAACGCGCCGGTGGCCAGGACCAGGGCCGAAAGGAAGGCCTTGCGTTCATCCCTGAAGCCCATCAGCCCTATAAAATAAACAGCCATAACCCCCAGGACGGCAAATACCGCCGGAAAAAAACGTGCTGTAAACGGCGATTCCCCCCAGACCTTAAAAGCAATTTCCAAAAGCCAATAAGCCAAAGGCGGTTTCTCGAATTGGGGCTGGCCGAAGATCAACGGGGTCATCCACTCATGGTGGGCGGCCATTTCGTGGGCGGTCAAACAATAGAAAGCCTCATCAGGATCGGTAATGCTGACCAGGTTATTCCCAAGTAAAAATAAAGCGGCGGAGATCAAAAAAAGAATGGAAAGGCGCTTGAGGAGGACGGATCGCATAATTTTGAAAAAAGTGGCGGGGAGTGGATTTAAACCACCGACCTGTCGGGTATGAACCGATTGCTCTATCAGGCTGAGCTACCCCGCCAAAATGAACCAAATAAAAGAAAAATAATTTTAGACGAGAAGAAACGGATTAGCAAGAGGAAAATGTGAGGGCCATTACCGCAGCTTTTCCAACAGGACAGAATAAATATCGTCAAACCGTATGACGCCGCTTTTGACCTTCTCCAGGGCATCGACGGCCATGGATTGAAAGCCTTTTTTAACGGCAAGGGCTTCGACTTCCGCGGAAGAAATATTGTTGAGAACGGCTTCGCGCAGGTCTTCGGTAAACTGGACGATTTCAAAGACCCCGATCATGCCCAAATAGCCCGTGCCTTTGCACACATCACAACCGGCCCCTTTGTAAAAGGTAAAATCCCGTGAAGGGGTTGAATTTTCTGAAGCCACTTTCAAATAATGAATGTCGCCTTCTGCCTTAGGGGATTTGTCCCTGAATAACGTCGGAGAAATCCCGAATTGTTCACATATAGCGTGGAATTTATCGGCGCTGATCGTATAAGGAGTCCGGCATTTGTCGCAAATACGCGGCACCAAATGCTGGCATATGGCGCCTGCCAGCGCATAGGCGATGACGTGCCTTTCCACCCCCATATTGATAAGCCGCATCACAGTCCCGATGGCGCTGTTCGCATGAAGGCTGGTCAAAACAAAATGTCCGGTGATTGAAGCCCGCAGGGCTATCTCAGCGCTTTCTGAATCACGGATTTCCCCTATCAAAATGATGTCCGGGTCCTGCCTTAAGGTCGCCCTTAAGGCGGAGGTAAAATCCTCGCTGACCTTTTTATTGATATCGCACTGATTGAGCCCATCGATCTGGTACTCCACCGGATTCTCCAAGGTCACGATATTGACCGTCGGCGCATTCAATCGCTTAAGGATGGAATAAAGGGTGGTGGTCTTTCCCCCTCCTGTCGGCCCGCTGACGACCAAAAGGCCGCTCTTTCTTTGGATGATCTGTTCCAGAAGCGCGTAAGGCCCGGGGCGCAGGCCGATTCTTTTCAAATCAACCAGTTCAGAATTCTTGTTCAAAATACGGATGGCCATCTTTTCACCCAGCAGGATCGGGAAGGTGGCGATACGGAAATCGAATTCCTGCCCGAGGACCATCATGGAGAAACGGCTGTCCCATGATTTTCTGCTGCTCACTGCGTCCGTCGGTATGTTGGCCAGGACCTTGATCCTCGCCAACAAGTGCACTTCATTGTTTTCAATCATTTCCAGGACATTGTATAATTTACCGTCAATACGGAAACGGATCCGGATAAAATTCTTATTAGGCTCGATGTGAATGTCGCTGGCCCTGGAAGTAACAGCTTCAGTAAGAATTAAACTGACAAGTTCTGTGGTTAAAGAAGATTCCTGGACAGGGGTTGACGGCTTGCCTCCCCAGGCGGATTTCGCCTGCTCTTTGGGGCGGAGTATAAGCTGATTATATTTTTCTTGTAATGGAAACATTATTATGAATAAAAATCTCGAAGGCAGCTATAATCTTAAATAAGAAAGAATGTATTGGCAAGGAATATCTATAAAGAATGCAGATCAGCCACAATAAGGGCGTGAAGATTTCACTCAACACTCAAATTTTCTTAGGCGCTTTCCTGGGAGTTGTTTTCGGCATCATTTTAGGCCATACCGGCCTTCTTTTACCGTCGACAGCTTCCTGGTTCCTGTCCGGTTTTGGCCTTTTAGGCAAAATTTTTATCGACCTGCTGAAGGTGATCATGGTGCCGGTGGTGTTCACCTCCATTGCCGCCGGCATTGCCAACCTCAGGAATGCCCCCCAATCCGGGCGGGCCTGGCCTGCGCTCATCCTCTATTCCCTGACTACGACCTGCCTTGCCGCCGCAACCGGCCTGACAGCCATGAATTTGATCAAACCCGGAGTAGGACTTAACACCCATTTGTTCCAGGAAAACATGCCGCCTTCCGGCCTTCATTCCCTTACTGTCGGTGATTTTATCCGTAAACTCATCGAGGGCATCTTTACCCACCCGCTGGCCGCCGTGGGCCAGAACAACATTCTTGCCGTGATCATGCTCGCCCTGTTGACCGGTATCGCCATCGTCCTTCTGGGAGAGCGAAGTCGAACCACCGTCAAAGCGCTCAACAAGCTCTTTGAGATCATGATGACCATAGTGCGCTGGATCATGGTCCTTGCACCTGCGGGCATCATGGGGCTTTTGGCTGTGCTCATCGCCCGCCAAAAGGTCCAACTGCTTTTTGTTTTGAGCAAATACATCCTTGTGGTGATGGGCACGACTTTTTTTCACGGGGCCGTGACCTTGCCGGTCATCCTATGGCTGACCACCAGAATGTCACCGCACCGTTTTTTAATGGGAATGAAGGAGGCGTTCATCACCGCGTTTGCCACCAGCTCATCGACCGCCACCCTGCCTGTCAGCCTGCGCTGCATCACGGACAATCTGGGAATCGACAGGCATGTGGCCCGCTTTGTGCTGCCGGTAGGCGCCGCTCTGAACATGGACGGGACCGCCATGTACGAGGCCATGGCTGCGCTTTTCGTGGCCAATCTATGCGGGATCCACCTTTCCCTGCCTGCCCAGATCATCGTGGTCCTGACGGCGATGACGGCCTCCATCGGAGCGCCGGGCCTGCCCAGCGCCGGCATGGTGACGATGATGATGGTCCTGCAGTCCGTCGGCCTGCCGCTGTCGGCCTTGGGGCTTCTGATTGCCATTGACCGGCCCCTGGACACGGGACGAACGGTGGTCAACGTAGAGGGGGATTGTATCGGCGCTTGTGTGGTGCAGCGGGTGGCGGGACGTTAATCGAAAACAACCGTCTTATTGCCGTAACAAAGGATCTTTTGTTCCAGGTGCCGGCGCACGGCGCGGCTTAAAACGAGCTTTTCTAAGTCTTCCCCTTTTCTTTTTAAATCTTCGAGGGAATCACGGTGGCTGACAGCGACGGTATCCTGGGCGATGATGGGGCCCTCGTCCAGGCCTTCGGTCACATAATGAGATGTTGCTCCAATCACCTTCACCCCTTTTTGATAGGCCTGCAAATAGGGATTGCTCCCGGCAAAGGCCGGCAAAAAGGAATGGTGGATATTGATGATCTGCGACGGATATGAATCGACAAATTGCCCGGTGAAGATTTGATGGTACCTGGCCAGGACGACCAGGTCGATCTTGTTGGCTTTCAGCATCTGTTTCTGCTTTTGCTCCTGGCCGGTTTTATTGGCCCGCTCCACATGGAATTCAAAAAATGGGATATGAAAATCCCTGGCCGGCGTCCGGGCGTCGGGATGGTTGCTTATGATGAGCGGGATCTCGCAAAAAAGCTGGCCGGTCTTATGGCGGTATAACAGATCATACAAACAATGCAAATGCTTGCTGACGAAAACGGCAACGCGCAGCTTTTGATCTGAAAATGAAAGCCTCCAGTCCATCTTAAATGTTTCAGCGATGGCCGAAAAAGCCGGATGGACATCGTTCCTTTCGAGCTTAAAACCTTCCAGAGACCATTCGATACGCATGAAAAAGGTATTGCTCTGCTCATCGATGTGCTGGTCGGCATGGACGATGTTACCCTGGTGTTGAAAGACGAAATTGGTAACTGCGGCGGTGATACCTTTTTGGTCCGGGCAGGAAATCAGCAATATGGCGTGATTCATATTCCGGCTACTATAGCACATCCGAGCCAAAACAGGAATAGATTACTTAAAACTCTGCAGGGCCTTCATGTAATTGGCCCGTTCAAAGGCCTTGGGGTCAGCGCAGGATTTCTGGCTCATGCTGCCCTGCATCTGGGAGACGGAAACATATTCATGCTCCTCCATCCACTGCCGGGCGCCCTCAAGGATTTTTTTCAACTGCGGGATGCCGTTTTGAAGGAGAGCCGAACACAGCATGGTCACGTCGCTGCCTGCCATGAGCATCTTAATGACATCCTCGGGTCCGTGAATCCCGCCGGTGGCGGCTAAATTGGCCTTGATCTGCCCGTACAGGATGGCCACCCAACGCAAAGGCAAACGCATGGCCTGCGGCGTGCTCAAAAGCACATTAGGCACCACGGCCAAATTGGACAGATCAATGTCCGGCTGATAAAAGCGGTTGAACAGGACCAGGGCATCAGCCCCGGCCTCATCCAGGCGTTTGGCCATATTGGCCATGGAACTGAAGAACGGGCTTATCTTGACCGCCACCGGAATAACAACGTTTGACTTAACAGACTTCAGAACCTCCAGATAAATGTTCTCAACGTCCTGGCCGGAAATTTGAGGGTCTGTGGCCAGAAAATAAATATTCAACTCCAACGCGTCGGCGCCGGCTTGTTGAATATGCTTGGCGTAGGTCACCCATCCTCCTTCAGAATGGGCATTAAGGCTTGCAATAATGGGGATGTCCACCGCCTTTTTGGCCTTATAAATATGCTCAAGATAATCATCCGGGTCGATATCGTATTGCAACGGTTTGGGGAAATAGGTCAATGATTCGGCAAAACTTTCGGTGCCGGCGGTCAAATAATGGTCAAGTTCGTAAATTTCATGGGTGATCTCTTCTTCGAACAGGGAATAATTAACGATGGCCGCGGCCCCTGCGTCTTCCAGCTTTTTAAGATTGTCCAAACTTTTAGAAAGCGGGGAAGCTGACGCAATGACCGGATTTTTCAGCTTTAACCCCATGTAGGTCGTCGACAGGTCTATCATACTCTCGCTCCTTACGGCGCCGGCGCATCGGAAGCCATGGCGCTATAGATCCTCCAGCGTTCGTTGACATCCTGCTGGGCCAGGGCCGCCAATTTTTTGGCCCCCTCCGGATCCGTTTTACTGAGCATCTTAAAACGGTTTTCCATGTTCAAGAATTCCTGTAGGAACCCTTTGGGCGCTGCGGAATCCAACGTCAACGGGTTTTTGCCTTCTCTGATCAGGCCGGGATTATACCGGAACAAGGGCCAATATCCTGTGCTCACCGCCGCCTTCTGGTCCTGCATAGCGGTCGTCATGTTGATGCCATGGGCGATGCAATGGCTGTAGGCGATGATGAGCGACGGGCCGTCATAGGCCTCAGCTTCGAGAAAGGTTTTGAGCGTATGCTCGTCTTTGGCGCCCATGGAAACCGAAGCCACATACACATAGCCATAGGTCATGGCCATCCGCGCGAGGTCTTTCTTGGGCAAAGATTTTCCTGCCGCCGCAAATTTGGCAACGGCCGAGCGCGACGTGGATTTGGAGGCCTGGCCTCCGGTATTGGAGTAGACCTCGGTATCAAGCACCAGGATATTGACGTTGCGTCCTGAAGAAATGACATGGTCCAGGCCGCCGTAGCCGATATCATAGGCCCAGCCGTCCCCGCCGATGATCCATACGCTTTTCTTGACCAGCATATCGGCGACAGACAGCAATATTTTGGCATCCGCGGACGGATTATTTCGCAATTTTTCTTTAAGGACCTGTACGCGGCCGCGCTGTTGAAATATTTCGGCTTCATCGGTTTGCCGGGCATGGATGATCTCTTCAACCAGGGACGCGCCCAGCAGAGTTTCCAATTTCTTCACATACTCGCAAGCCATCTCTTTTTGCTTGTCGATGGAAATCCTGAAGCCCAGCCCGAACTCGGCATTGTCCTCGAAGAGCGAATTGCTCCACGCCGGCCCCCTGCCTTCATTGTTCTTTGTGTACGGCGTCGTCGGCAAATTTCCTCCGTAGATCGATGAACAGCCCGTGGCATTGGCAATGACCATACGGTCCCCGAAGAGCTGGGTGGCAAGTTTGATATACGGCGTTTCCCCGCAACCGGCGCAAGCGCCTGAGAATTCAAACAAAGGCTGCAACGTTTGGGCGGACCGGATGGCGCTCTTTTTGACCAGATTACGGTCCACATCAGGGATATTTAAAAAGAACTCCCAATTTTTCCTTTCTTCTTCCCGCAGGGGCTCCTGGGGCTTCATGTTCAGGGCCTTGAATTTGGTCTCCGACTTATTTTTGACGGGACAAACGTCGACGCATATACCGCAACCCGTACAATCTTCGGGCGCCACTTGAATGGTGTATTTCATCCCCGACCATTCGCGGTCCTTGGCCTCCATGCTTTTGAAGGTGGACGGACTTTCCCGCAAATATTTATTGTCGTACGCCTTGATGCGGATGACCGCATGAGGGCAGACCATGGCGCATTTGCCGCATTGGATGCAAATGGCGTTGTCCCAGACAGGGATTTCCTGGGCGATGTTGCGTTTTTCCCATTTGGTGGTGCCGACGGGATAGGTGCCGTCGCAGGGCAGGGCGCTGACAGGAACCGCCTCGCCGCGGCCTTTGATCATCTCATAGGTCACCTTGCGCACGAATTCCGGCGCTTCATCCGGGATTTTATGGTTAAGCTCTACCGTGCTCGTGACCTGTGATGGGGCCTTGACTTCATGCAAGTTGGCCAGCGTATTGTCCACCGCCTCATAATTTTTCTTTAAGATCTCCTCGCCTTTTTTGCCGTAGGCTTTTTTGATGGATTCCTTGATGGCGGCAATGGCTTCGTCCTTGGGAAGGACACCTGAAATGGCAAAAAAGCAGGTCTGCATGATCGTATTGATCCTGCCTCCCATTCCCGATTTCCCTGCCACGCTGTAGGCATCAATGACAAAGAACCGTAATTTTTTGTCCCTGATCATCTGGGCCGTCAGGCGCGGGATATGTTGCCAAACCGCCTCGGGACCATGATGGCTGTTCAAAAGGAATATCCCCTCTTCTTGGATCCCTTGAAGAACATCCATGGTCTCCAAAAATTGCGACTGATGGCAGGCCACAAAATTGGCCTTATTGATAAGGTAGGTCGAATGAATGGGCTTAGGGCCAAAGCGCAGGTGAGACACGGTCATGGACCCTGATTTTTTGGAATCATAGACAAAGTAGCCCTGGGCAAAAAGCGGCGTGTTCTCGCCGATGATCTTGATGGAATTCTTGTTGGCGCTGACCGTCCCGTCCGCACCCAACCCATAGAAAATGGCCCTCACTCCGGCCTGGCTTTCGATGTTAAAGTTCTGGTCATAGTCCAGGCTGGTATGGGAAAGGTCATCATTAATACCGACGGTAAAATGATTTTTAGGTTGGGCTTTAAGCAACTCATCAAAAACGCCCTTGACCATGGCCGGCGTAAATTCCTTGGACGAGATCCCGTACCTGCCGCCGATGACCTTGGGCAGGCGCTCAAAACGGCTTGCCCCGCATTCCACGAGGGCATTGACAACATCCAGATACAACGGCTCGCTGCTTCCCGGCTCCTTGGTCCTGTCCAAAACAGCGATCGAGGTCACCGACTTGGGCAAAGCCTCCACAAAAGCTTCCTTGGCAAAAGGCCGGTACAGACGGACCTTCAGCACGCCGACCTTTTGGCCTAATAAATGGTCCACCGTGTCCTGGCAGGTTTCGGCGCCGGACCCCATGATGACCACGACCCGCTTGGCATCTGTTTCACCGTAATATTGGAACAGTTTATACTGGCGACCCGTGAGTTGCGCAAAGGTGTCCATGGCTTTTTGCACGATGCCTGGACAGGCCTGATAAAAAGGATTGACGGTCTCGCGGGACTGAAAATGCACGTCCGGATTCTGGGCCGTGCCGCGGATGACCGGAGCATCCGGCGTCAACCGGCGCCGGCGATGGGCCAGGACAAGATCTTCATCGATCATGGCCCGTATATCGTCCATGGAAAGTTGTTCGATCTTGGCCACCTCATGAGAAGTGCGGAACCCGTCGAAGAAATGGACAAAAGGGATGCGGGCCTCCAGGGTCGCGGCCTGGGAGATCAAGGCCATATCCATGACTTCCTGGACCGAAGCCGAGCACAGCATGGCAAAACCGGTCATGCGCGCGGCCATCACATCCTGATGGTCGCCGAAAATGGAAAGCCCCTGGGTGGCCAGGGAACGGGCGGCGATATGGAACACCGTTGAAGAAAGTTCTCCGGCGATCTTATACATGTTGGGAAGCATAAGAAGCAGGCCCTGGGAACAGGTAAAAGTGGTCGTCAAGGCTCCGGTTTGCAGCGCGCCGTGGACGGCTCCGGCCACCCCTGCCTCGCTTTGCATTTCCTGCACCAGAGGGGTCGTCCCCCAAATATTCTTCTTGCTGGCGCTGTTCCATTCATCAGCCCACTCGCCCATCGGTGAAGAAGGGGTTATCGGATAAATGGCGATCACCTCATTGACCGCAAAAGCAACATACGCCGCCGCCTCATTACCATCAATCGTCACTTGTTTGCGTTGTGCCATACGAAGACCTCTTTCTGCAAATTCAAAATAAAAAAAGCACGCGACCGTTTTTAGTATAAACGCACGTACTGATGCTTTAAATGAGTAGTTATGGGGAAATTGCTACGTAGTATTACTTAAGATAGACCGTTTCTCTGATAAAATCAGGACAGCAGTGCCTGTCCCCAGGCTCGGGGACATTTCCAGGAAGGCGCTTTAAGCCATCACCAGGCAGTTTCTTTCCGGTCGCTGAAAATTTTGCCCGTGGGGCCGCCGTCCGGCAGCGTGGCAAGCCACACGGCCGTGTCCGCGCCTTCTTCCACTGAACGATTAGCACCAGGACCGCCCATGCGTGTCTTGACCCAGCCCGGGCACATGCTGTTGACCAATATGTTTGTGCCCGCAAGTTCGGCCGCTAAAACCCTGGTCATGGCATTGATCGCCGTCTTGGACATGCGGTAGGCAGGATAACCGCCTCCCATATTATGCAATTGCCCGAGACCGCTTGAAATATTGACGATGCGCCCATAGTTGTTCTTTTTCATGAGTGGCACTAAGGCCTGGCAAAGTAAATAGGGAGCGTAGACATTCGTTTCCATGGTCTGGCGCACGGTGGCCAGGTCCGTATTAAAAAAATTCCCGCCCTGGGAGTCAAGAAAAATACCGGCATTGTTGACCAAACCGTCACAACCGCCGAATTCTTTGGAAAGAAAGTTTGATAATGCCAGAACCTGCGAGGGGTTGGTCACATCCAGCGGATGATAACGGACGGACAATTCGTGTTTATTAAGATCGCTGACGGCCTGAAGGCCGTCTTTTTCAATGCGGGAGGTCAGGACAACGATCATATCCATCCTGGCCAACTGACGGCAGATCTCCTGCCCTATTCCGCGGTTACCTCCGGTTACGACGATAACTCGTTCTTTCATAAGCACCTCCTTCAACCATCTGCCATTTGTACCACAATCCGATGGGGACGGCAACGATTAATCTTTCCAGCCGACGGCAGGCATGGCATCAGGTGATTGGACAGTCAGGGCAAAGACATCCGAATGCGGTAAATCTTCCAGCCAACTGTCGGAAACCAGGATGTCTTTCAGGGGTTGGGCAGGCTTAGGGTTGGCAAAACTGATATGGTACAAGGTACAATTGGGGCGGACCGGGTTAATACCGACCGGCCTGACTTTGACGCCATCCTGCACCCAAGTCATCGAGGGCATATGAAACCAGTCCCAAAAAACGGGGGCCGACAATATCTTATAGGTCCCGTCCAGATAAACAAAGGTAACGGTCAATACGGCGTAATAATAGTTTTCACCATAAAGGCGCAGCAAATGGTCATGGACATAACTATTGCCGTAATTGCCCGAAGCCAGAAAATCGATCCTATCGATCTTCATGCCGTGACGTATAGGCACGGGAAAAAATTTTTCATTGTCGATAGCCAACCTGCCATAATCCGCCCAATCCGATGGACCTTTGACTAAAAAATCGATTCCGTCATAAGCCAGATACCTGCTGGCCAGATGATTTGATCCTGCGCCGCCGGCGGCAAAATTCTCCCTGGTTTTGGCCAGAAAATAGAAATCTCCCCGCGACTCCCACCGGGGAAGAGCCCCCCAGGCGTTTGTGAGAAAAAAGAAAATCATAAAGATCGCGCATGATGCCTTTTTCATGGTTTTAAATGCCTTTCAAGGCTTTCTCAAGGCGTGAAATTAAGTTCTGCACTTGGGCGAAATCTGTCCGCATCTGTGCGGTATCGCGATTGGCTCCGGCAAAACAAACCAAATCACTTTGTTCCAACAAGGATTTGATCTGCGCCCTGCTGTCTTCATCTAATTTAGCCTTCTGCAGACGGTTTAATATTTCATTCATGTTCAGGGCGGCGGCGGACTCGCCCCATTTATCAGCCAGAAAATCACGCAAGGCTTTTGACAAAAGCGCATAAAAATCCTTGGTCTTACCTGCTGATATTAAAGCCTGCGCCTGATTCAAAACCTCTCTGGCTTGCGCCCGCGCCTTAAGCCTGCGGGCAAAGGCGGGGTCACGGGCCAAGCGGTCTTGAAAGCGTCGCCATAAAAAATAAGAAATCCCCGCCGCAAGGACTATTCCAAAACCGGCCCAAAACCAGATTGACGCGGCAAGCTGTTTCAAAATTTGATAAATATCATTAAACATCTCCTCAAAAGAGAATTGCCCTGCAGTCGGGGCCGGCCCTTCTTTCGCCAAATTAGTAAACCCAACGGCCTTGAATTCCTGGCCCGGGGCAGGAGCCGTGACCCGGACGGCAAAAGGTCCCCGGGTGATCGTTCTATATTCTTTCAAAGCGGGATCAAAATAAGAAAAATGCAACGGCGGAACCTGTTTGATGGCCGTCGAAGTAGGAATGATGACCTCCTCAGCGGTCTTCCCGTTTTCCGTGTTCTTGACTTGAGGTTCATAGGTCTTAAACCCTGGCGCTTGGGAAATAGGCATGGTCATGTCCTTAAAATTACCGCTGCCCTGCACCTGCATCTTTAAAGTTATGGGATCGCCGGCCTTGACCTGCGACGGAGAAACACTCGCGTGAAAATCAAAAGATGTCCCGATCGCGCCAGAGAAGTCCTTCGGACGGTCATTCTCCGGCAATGGAGAAACACGTAAAGCAATAGGTTGCGAGTTCACAACGACAGGACGGGCGGCGTAAGAATCAAAAAAACCGTTAAAGATATCCCCGCCGAAAATATCGTTGCTCTGGAAAGGACTGTTTTGGCCGGTCTTATAAAGCACATTGCCCTGGATGCGCACCGGCCCCAGGGTCAGGTTCCCCAACCGGTTGGGATAAAGATGGGTCTTAAACTCAATGACTTCATACTTCACTCCATTGATGATCTCGGAATTCTGCTCCGGTTTTTCAAAATCATCAACCGTAAAACCCTGCTGGTCAAATTGAGGGTACTGCACATCCCGTAAAGGGACATCATTGACAAAAAGTTTGACCGTAAGGTCCAGGCGCTCATTCAAATACACATCAGTTCGATCAACGGACGCTTCCACGAGGACTTTGTCTTTAAGGCTTTCCTCGCTGGGCGCCTGGGTAGAAGTCCCTTGGGTTTGGGACGATGTTTGAAGGACATCAACATCGATGGACTTTGTCGTATACATCTGGCCGCCTATGGTTGCTGTGATGGGCGGAATTTGGAAATGGCCGGCCTTATTGGGAAATAAATCATAAATAAAGGAACGGGAGCTGCTGTAAACGCCGTTGACGATGGAGACGCTGGTGGAGGGGCCCAAATACTTGGCGGAAAATCCATCCACGGCCGGCAGGCTGATGGGGTTCAGATCATGGTTGACGCCGGTAAATGTCAACGTCAACTGCAAGACCTGGTCCATGGATATGCGGGAAGAATCGACCGTGGCCTCGAAGGTCACGGCGTCGGCCATCACAACAGGGCTTGCAGCCATCAATATAAGAAAACACAAAATAAATTTCTTCATCATATTCCCTATTTCTTCGTTTTTCGTAAAGGGGTTTACCAATCCTTCAACACGGGCCTGGTATCGATTTTTTGAGACATATAGTTTAAAAGCCTCCTGGGTTCTTCGTTCTGCCGATAATCCTCCAGGGCCCTCTCAGCCTGTTGCCGATCAAGTTCCTGTTGGCTTTCTGCGGCTTGAGACTGTGGTTTCTGTTGATTTTGCCCCTTAGATCCGGAAGATTGCTGTTGTTCCGGTTGCTTCTGCGACTTTTGCCGGCCCTGCCGGCTGTGTTGGTTTTGTTGCCGGTTTTGTTTCCGGTTCTTTTCTTGATTTTGCCGGCTCTGTTGATTTTGCTGATGCTGTTGATTCTGTTGCTGTTTCTGATTTTTACGCTGTTGCTGCTGTTTCGCCTGCCCCCCGGCCTTTTGAGGGGGGAGCTTCTTTAACCGCTCAATTTCTTTTCTGACCACACCCTCATTAAATAACGCATCCTGGTCCTTCGGGTTTTGTCCCAGGGCCTGTCCGTATTGTCCCAGCGCCTGCTGCAAGGTCTCGATGGCGCCGTTAACATCGGCGCCTTCCTTTTGCACGCCTGCCCTGTAAAGATCGTTGCCTAAATTATACTCCGCCAGGGGCTTTATTTTAGAATTTTTATCCCGGGCCGCTTGCTCCAAATACCCAAAGGCCTTTGCATAATCACCCTTTTTATACAAGGCCGTGCCTAAATCATATTTGACGACCGGTGATTGACCGTTCTGTTGTAAAGCCTCTTGATAAAGTTTAAGGGCATCATCGAATTTCCCGTGCTTATACAAGCTGTTGGCATGGTTCACATCACCTGCAACGGAAGCAAAAGCGCTGGAAGAAAAAATGAATATTATGAAAAACAAGGAAAGCAAAAATATATTCTTTTCACGGTGAGAATTCACGCTGTTTTTCTCCTCGTCAAGATAAGCATCTCTATCAACAACAGAATAAATGCCAGCGTCAACGGCCACTGGAAACGCTCATCATACAGGCGGGCCATCTTCGCTTCGGCATCATGTTTCTTCAATTTTGACAGCTGCCGGTCATATAAATAATCCAGACCAAACCTCTCCGCCCCGCTATGGACATAAGCGCCACCGGTAAGATAAGCGATCTGCTGCAACAAATTTTCATTCAAATGAGACTTGATATAATCGCCGTTTGAATCTTTGAGAAACTCCAGCTGACCATTGGCACCAGGCACCTGGATCAGATCCCCTGCCCTGGTGCCGACCCCTACCGTAAAAATACGAATCCCCTTTTGGCTGGCGCGCCGGGCCGCGCTGACGGCATCGCCTTCTTCCTGTTCTCCATCGGTGATCAAAACGACGGCCTTATCGGAATTGACCATGCCCTGATAAGCCTTGATGCTCTCATCAATGGCTGCCGCGATGTCCGTGCCGCCGCGGGGAATGGAATCAACGCTCAAATCATCCAGGCTCAGCAAGAAACCGTTGTAATCATAGGTAAAGGGGCACATCAGCATCGCGTCCCCTGCAAAGGCAATAAGGCCGATGCGGTCCGAACCGTCCAAATTCTTGACCATGTCCCTGACAGCAAGCTTGACCCTTTCAAGGCGTGAAGGCAGCACGTCTTGCGTCAACATGCTTTTTGATACGTCAATGGTAAACATAATGTCCAGGCCGTGACGCCTGACCGACAGTTGATGATACCCCCATTGGGGTCGGCTTAAGGCAATGACCATGAATACAAAAGCTGCTATCAAGAATACGGCCTTCCATCGGTAAAGTTTCTTATCTCCCCCCCGGGCCAATTCGCTCAACAGATGGTCCTGGGCAAAACGCGACATCATCCGGCAGCGGTGTTGATAAAACCAATGCAGGCCGAAGGCGATCAAAGGCAGCAGCCAAAATAAATGCCAGGCTTGAGGATTCGCGAAAATCATGGAATTTTCAAGAATACAGTATTGTTTAGAATGATTTCCAGGGCCAGCAGCACCATGGCCCCATCTAAAAAGAACCAAAACATCGGTTGGTACATCTTATAGCCTTTTTCCCGGATTTTGGATTTTTCCATTCGGTTGATCCGGGCATAAATCCGCCGCAGGGAGCCCGTGTCCGCCGCACGGAAATACTCGCCCCCGGTCATGGCGGCGATCTTCTTAAGTGTTCCCTCATCCAAATCAAACTGTGCCTCCTCATAATGGGTGTTGCCGAATGCGTCGGTCACCGGAAAAGGCACAATTCCCGTTGTCCCGGCGCCTATCGTGTAGATTTTTACACCCAAGGCCTGGGCGGCACGGGCCGCGGTCAAAGGGCTGATAGAGCCGGAATTGTTGACCCCGTCGGTCAAAAGCACGATGACCTTGGATTTGGCTTTGCTGTCCTTCAAGCGCAACAAAGACGTGGCAATCCCGGAACCTATGGCGGTCGAATCCTGGATAACACCGATACGGATGGCCCTGAGATTTTCCAACAGCCAATCATGGTCCATGGTCAAGGGACAGACCGTATAGGCCTGTGTACCGAATACAACCAATCCTATACGGTCATTCGGACGCTCTTTAATAAATTTCTCCACCGTCTTTTTAATAATATCCAAACGGCTGATCCGATGTCCGTTGACCTTATAATCCATGGCCGACATACTCCCCGAAACATCCAGGGTCAGGACAATATCGATGCCTTGGCCTTTGAGATTAGATACCGCCAAAAGTTTTCTGGGGCCGGCCAGCGCAACCAACAGTAGGACCAAAACCAAAATCCTTAATGCCCAGGGAAGAAAGCTCCATTTCACGCGCCACGTGACCGGGACTGCGCTCATGAAGGACAACGACGAAAATCTTAAAGAAGCCCCTTCCCGCCGCCGGCGCTCATACCATAAGGCAGCCAGCAGTAACGGGACCACGACCAAGACCAATGGCGTTTTAAATTCGGGGATCACCATTCCCTGTTCCTTCGACTTCGTTAAGTCGTTTTTGTATCCTCAACCAACTTCCTTGCAAGATCAAAATTTCTTTCCGCCTCCTTGATGGTGGGGGCGTATTGGGCGAACTTGACCATGTCACAGGAATTCAGGAATTCTTTTAACGCGGCTTTCTGGTCCTCATTGAGATGGCCGCTTATTTTCAATGAGTATAAAAACTCTTCCGTGGACATATGCGGGGCGCGGACATTAAACCTATTTTCCATATAACGGCGCGCGATGTCCGCCACCCGTGTAAAGAATTCCTTAAAAAGCCCCTTGTCCAATAAATTCTCCCGCTGCAAAGCTTCCAGCTGTTGGTAAGCTTTCTGCCATGCGGGTAGTTCAGGTGCCGGCGGCACAACAGACTTTCGGGGAGAATTCTTAAAATAACGAAGGAAAAAATAAACTCCGCAAGCAACAACAAGCAGCGCCAGCAGAAGCCACAACAGCCACCAAAAATCAGGCAAACCAACGGGGGGCCTGACATCTCTGATATCATTCATAATTATCTGCTCAAACGCCGGCGCCTTTGGGCAAAGAAGCCTGCCAGGGCCTTGGTATACGGCACATCCGTGGAAATATCAATATGGTCCATGCCAATGATATCGAACAGGCGGTTGCGTTCTTTGATCCTGTCCAAAGCTTTTGTATGGTAGACCTTGCGTAAAACATCGTGAGAAGTATCAACGACCATTTTGGCGCCAGATTCAGCGTCCTCCAGTTCGATGAGCCCGCAATCGGGCAAATCGACTTCTCGGGGATCTGTTAGGCTGATGGCGATCAAATCATGGTGCTGATTGGCAACGCGCATGGATTTACGCAAAAACCCCGGATTGGGATCCAAAAAATCGGAAATAATGAAAACCGTTGACCTACGACGGACCACCTTTGTCAGGTGTTCCAACACCAGCGGCAAGTTGGTGGCCTTGGCCTGCGGCTTGAAATAAAGGATCTCACGGACCACCCTTAGCACATGGGTTTTGCCTTTCTTAGGCGGAATAAAAAGCTCCGGCCCGTCTGTGAACATCAAAAGCCCGACCTTGTCATTATTGCGGATGGCGGCAAAGGCCAGCACCGCGGCGATTTCGGCGGCCAATTTATTTTTCATTTGATTGGTCGAGGCAAAATGCACTGATGCCGAGGCGTCCACCAGAATCATGACGGTCAACTCGCGCTCTTCCACATATTTCTTGACGTGGGGCGCTCCGGTGCGCGCGGTGACGTTCCAGTCGATGGAACGGATGTCATCGCCGGGCTGATACTCGCGCACTTCGTCGAACTCCATGCCGCGCCCCTTGAACACGCTGTGGTACGCGCCTGCAAACACATCCGTGACCAGGCGGTTGGTCGTAATGTCGATGCGTAGGATCTTTTCAAGGATTTCTTTAGGTATCATGGCACTTCAACTTCATCCAATATCCGTTTAACCAGGTCCTCCGGTGTTTTGCCTTCGGCCTCAGCTTCGTAACTGGGAATGACCCGGTGACGCAAAACATCCATGCCGATCGATTTGACATCCTGCGGGGTCACAAATCCCCTGCCCTGAATAAACGCATGCGCGCGACCCGCCAGCGCCAAATTGATCGTGGCCCTGGGGCTTGCGCCATACAGGATAAGCCCTTTGAGATCGTCGAGTTTATACCTTTCCGGATTACGGGTGGCCTCGACGATCCGGACAATGTAATCCTCTATCTTTTCGTCCATGTAAATTTCATCCACGACCGACCGCAGACGGACAATGTCCGCGGGGGCGGCCACGGCCTGCACGCCTATGGACGGACCTGTTCTGCCCATGCGTTTGAGGATCTTGAGTTCTTCGTCCATGGCCGGATACGTGATCTTCACCTTGAGCATGAAACGGTCCACCTGGGCTTCCGGCAAAGGATAGGTCCCTTCCTGTTCAATGGGATTTTGGGTGGCCAGGACCAAAAACGGGTCATCCAGTTTCAGGGTCTCTTCGCCGATCGTCACCTGCCGCTCCTGCATGGCTTCAAGGAGCGCGCTTTGCACCTTGGCCGGCGCGCGGTTGATCTCATCGGCCAAAATGATATTGGCAAAAACCGGCCCCTTTTTGACATTGAAATTCCCTGTACGCGCATCAAAAATAAGCGTACCCGTCAAATCCGCGGGAAGCATATCCGGAGTAAATTGCAGGCGATGGAATTTGGCCCGGATCGTCGCGGAGAGCGTCTTGACTGCCGTAGTCTTGGCCAAGCCCGGCACTCCTTCGACCAGGACATGGCCATTGGCCAGAATGCCTATCAACAGACGGTCTATCAACACGCTTTGACCGACAATTACCTTTGAAGTTTCAAAACGAATCGCATCAATGAGTCCTGATTCTTTTTTGACCTTATCATTGATGACGCTGATATCTGCAAGAGCCATGCTTTGCCTCCTTGACTTAAAGGACGATTATTTGTTTCAACCCATTGAATTGAAAAAACGGCAGTGAATAATATTATAAAAAACGAGATGAGGAATGCAAGCAGATTAGAATTTCTTAACCCGTACTTTTCATGCCGGATGCAATGCCGTTGACCGTCAACAGCAGGATGGCGTCGATCTTGGATCGCCTGGCTTGGGCAGCGGAATCATCCAATTGTTCCTTTTCCTGCAGGAACCGGACCTGAATATAATTCAAGGGGTCCACATAGGGGTTGCGCACCTTAATGGATTCCTTTAAAACTTTATGATAATCCAACAGTTCTTTCTGCTGCGAAATCAACAGGACGCTATTCACCGCCGCTTGATGCTCCTGTTCAATGGCGTGGTGGATATTTTGACGTAAAATATCATCGACAACGATTTGGGAATACAACTCGGCAATATAAAGGTCGGATTTGGCCAGTGAAATTTGCAAATTATGGATCATAGAGGTAAAAAAAGGCCATTGCTTGTACATCTGCCTTAATACATCGAGGCCCCGCGGGTCTTGATCGATATATTTTTTAAAAGCATGCCCCGCCCCATACCACGCAGAGATGATGTAACGCGACTGCACCCAACTGAAGACCCAGGGAATGGCGCGCAGCTGCTCAAAGCTTTGGGAGCCGCTGCGGGCCGCGGGCCTGGAGCCGATCTTGGTGATCTTAAGAACGTTGATGGGGGTGGCCTGATGATAAAAATCCAAAAATCCTGGCGTTTCGAAGATCAGCCGCCGGTAAAACAGGAATGAGTCCTCGGACATTCGGGCCAACAATTTTTCCCAGCCGGTCCATTTCGGATTTTTCTTGATGGCGCGGTTGGTCACCAGATTGGTCCATGCCACGGCCGTGATCAATTGCTCCATGTTGCGTTTGGCCACCATGGGGTTGGCGTATTTTTGTGAAATAACTTCCCCCTGTTCGGTGATCTTGATACGGCCCCCGACGGCAGAAAACGGCTGTCCTAAAATGGCCCGGTGAGATTCTCCACCGCCGCGATCGACGGTTCCGCCCTTGCCGTGAAATAATTTGATCCTGACGCCATATTTTTCAGCGACTTTGTATAAATTCTGCTGGGCCAGATACAAATGCCAGTTGGCGGCCAGATAACCCCCGTCCTTGCTGCTGTCGGAATAACCCAACATGATCTCCTGAACATCCCCCCTCGCCCTGAGATAAGAACGGTATAAAGGAACGCTGAATAATTCTTCCATGATCTTATGGCAATTGTGCAGGGCACTGATCGTCTCAAACAAAGGCACGACGCCGATGGAAGCCCTTTTGACACGCTTATGCGCCACATGGACCAGGCCTTCCTGTTTGGCCAAATACAACAGGGCCAGCAGATCCTCCGAGGTTTGGGTCATGCTGAGTATGTAGGAATCTACGATATCCCGATCAAACAATTCTTTAAGCCGGCGGAAGGTCTTGAATTGGGCCAGGATGTCCTTTGCATCAGGAGAGGAAACCGCCTTTTTGCCGGTTTTGGGTGAGCTTATTTTATTGATTAAAACATCCGGCTGCATACCGTCAGGGCCCAAAAGTTCCTGAAGGGTCATATGGACCTTCCTGGCGTGGTCCCTGAAATCCAGGCGGGCCAGGAAAAAACGGAAGGCTTTGGCCTGCACAATAAGCCGCCTTAAATCCCCTTCGCAGGCACATCCCCCCCGGTTTTTGCTCAAACTTTCCTGGACGGTCAAAATATCAGCGATAAATTCATCCGCATTCTTATATCTCCCCTTTTTGCCCGTCAGCACAGATTCCAACCTGTAATGGATAAAAGAAAATTTCTTACGGTAAATTTCAGAGCTTTCATAACGCCCCAGTTCACGGGCCTGTTGGGGAAGCGTTTGTGCATCATGCTCTATGGAATCGAGGAATTTCTTACTGACTTGGACATGCTGGGTTGACTGGCTGAATTTACGGATGAAATTCTCAACGGACAATAAATAAAACTTGACGATGAGCCTTCTTTGTTTGCGCGCGGTGATCATGGTGATTTCCGGAGTGACATTGGGGTTCCCGTCGCGGTCCGCCCCCACCCATGAACCAAAATGGATAAACGGCTCGATATCGTCCTGGACAACCGCTCCCAGACCCTCGAATTCCCGGCGGACCTTTTCATGGATGTTGGCCAGCAGGCTTATGATCGTGCGTTCAAAATAATACAAAGTATGATCCACTTCATCGAGGACTTCCACCTTGCGATGACGCACCTCGGAGGTCTGCCAGAGGATCTCCAGGGTTTCCTTGATACGTTTGGTAAGCAAATCATGTTCAGGAATGGTCAGATCCTGCCTGTTGAGCTGGATCAATTGTCCGCTGATAAAAAAAAGGTGGTCCAGGACCGTTCGCCGTTTGACTTCCGTAGGATGTGCAGTCAACACGGGCCCGATATCACAATGGCTCAAAAAATTAAGGATTTCCTTGGCCCCATACCCTTCTTCCATAAGGTCCTTAAACAATTTCTTGAGTGACATTTCCTGAAAAATTTCCGGGGAACGTTCATAGTCCCGCAGGCGGCGGATGCGCTGCACTTCTTCGGCGATATTGACCATCTGAAAATAGACGGTAAAGGCACGTGCCACATGATAAGCTTCATCTTCCGACAGAGACCGGATCAACCGCTTCTGGGATTCGATCATCAAAGGGTTACGTTTGTCCCGTATCTCCTGGGCGAGGGTGCGGATCTCCTCCACTTTAAGCAAAAGGGCATCCCCTTCCTGCTCACGGATGATCTCGGTCAAAAGCCTGGTTAAAAAACGGATATCCTGGCGCAGCTGATTTTGAGAAGGGGCTGAAGGAATAATTTCTTCTTTAAACATTATTTATAGCAGGGATTTATAGCCGCCGAGCGTGATCTTGTGACCGACGTCTTCTATTTTCTTCCTCAGGCGGTCTTTATGATCTTTCATTTGAGAGGAGACATTTTCGTCAGAGGTCGCTATGATTTGAGCCGCCAAAATACCGGCATTTCTGGCACCGTCAACGGCAACCGTGGCCACAGGAACGCCTTCGGGCATCTGGACAATGGACAGCAACGAATCCAGGCCACCCATGGAATTGGCTGATTTGACCGGAACTCCTATGACCGGCAAGGTTGTCAGCGCCGCCACCACCCCCGGCAAATGGGCCGCTCCGCCGGCACCGGCGATGATGACTTTTAGACCGCGGGAAGCAGCTTTGGAGGCGTATTCGCAGGTGAGCTCAGGCGCGCGGTGCGCTGAAATCACGCTGACCTCATGGGGGATCCCGAATTCATCCAGAACCTCTGCCGCCTTGCTCATCAATTTCAGGTCCGACTGACTGCCCATAATGATACCGACCAATGGTTTTTTCATACATTATCCTTTCATTACAAAAATTAACTCAAAAAAACATCGATACGATCAACAGCCCCCTGCCGGACATCCCGGGCATAAGGGGCGTTTAAAGTACTGCCATCGAACTCCACCCGGCGGCGGTCAGGATAGGTCAACACGATCTTTTGCGCGCTGACGCCCTGATTTCCATAAGTATCTTTCATTTGGGGGTTATGATACGTAATCATGGTCTTACCGAACAACTTAAAAGCATAGGTGTGTGCCGCAAACGGGCCCTTGGCTTTCCGGGTGAATAACCACGACGGCAACAAGGGCCTAAAGGTGAGCGCCAGCCTGCCGTGTTTATCCAGGACAAAAGGCCTGGTGCCCATGTTCATGATAAGCCACATATGCAAAAACTCAGCTGTGCTGCCTGAAAGCCTGGCCACAAAACCCTGACCGTGCAGGTCCTTATCTTCATGGGCTGAAGAAACGATAAAAGAAGAATTCTGCAGGATGCTGCGGCCATAAACCTGCGGATCCAAGAACGGGACCAGGGCTTCGCGAATCTCTGCGAAGAGTTCTTCCGCCAGGCCGCTGCGAAGGAGCTCGAGATAATATTTATATTCCATATGGAGCCATATGGACCCGTTCTCAAGCCATCCGGCAGGAAAAATACGGGTACGGCCGATCTCGTCGGGTTCTTTGGACAAGTCCGCATTGACCTTGTAAGCCCGAAGCGCACGGTCATACAAGGGGCTCGAACGGACCGCTTTATAAACGGCTTTCGCCTCGGGAAAGCCGTTGCCCGCCCTCATAGCATGCACAAAACCCTCTAAAAATAAAGGCAGATCATGGCGCCTGAAGGTCTTGGCACGGACATGCTGGCCATGGTGTGATTTATCCAAAAGATCGTATTCAATGACTTCATGGGTAAAATAAGTGGCGAAAAGGCCGTTGTCGTACCGGGATTTGGTTGCGGCCATGCTGCACCTTTCCATGATACCATCCAGGAATTTCTTGATTTCACCGATGGACAAAGACCTTTCCTTTCCATCGATCCCGTAACGGACGGTTTGACGGAAATGCTCTTTGAGGTCAGTGGCCTTTTGCCAGTATTTTAAAGGATCGGCTTCCGTAGACAGAACGTGGATGAGCCCCTGTATAAAATCCGCCAATTCCTGGAACACCTCGACGGTAGTTTGATCGTCCAATCTTGATTGCCGTATGGCCTCTTTGACAAAAACAGCAAACCGTTTGAGCTCAAAAGTTTCGGAAATCGACGAGCCCAGCAAGCCGGGCAAGCCATTAAGGGCGTCATACCAATTGGGTTTATTGGCCTCCATTTCGATCCCGATGCCGCTGGGATCAAGACTTGCGGCTTTATTGGCCAACAGACAAATCAATTTGACCAAAAGAATGGTCGTATATACTTCACCCTGGCCGTTGGCAGCCCTTAATTTATACCCTTTGGCCCTGGCCTTCACCTCTTTATCGTGCTCGGCCAGGGAATGGTATTGCCTCACCCCGACAGGAGTCAAAACCAGGCGCGCGTCCCTCGGCAGCACATAAAAATCGTTCAAAAAGAAATGAAACACTTTCTTTTCCCAGAAGATCTCTCTTAAATTTTCCGGGTAAAGCCTTAAGTAACTTTCAATAAGGTCCAGATTATAGGTCCAGTGGTCGGTCCAAAAACCTTCACCCGGTTCCACAGATTCATGTTTAACGCAAGCCCCCAGGACCTTTGTCAGGAAATCAACGGGCTTGGCCTTAATAGGGACTTCCCGTAATATCAATTTCAACAGGTCTCCCGGCATGAAACCTTTTTTAAGCATCTCTTTGATCTTGTCCGCTCCCTGGACAATACCGAATGCGTTCAACAACCCATGGACCATCCCCTCATCCTTAATGACAAAAAAGGTGCCCTTGATGATCAACGGATTGTATCCGTCGGCCTGGATCAAATTCAAAAAATCGATGAGACTGCTGTCCTTAACGTCCCTATTAAACCAGATATCGTTGCGGCGGTTCTGGTTGACGTCGCGGTAGTTGCCGTTGCCCTGGGACAGGAAGGTGGGGGCCAGCATGAAGAAATTGTAATCGCGCTCCAGGTCTCCGTGCTTGCGCCCGTAAACATTGAAGACGCAAGGTCCCTGCGCGCTTTGCAGGGTGACAGGCAGACCGCCGCGCAAGACATTGTCCATAAAGTTCTGACCGCAATACTGGTTGAATTCATCAGAGGAACTGTGGGTAAAACAATGGTCCCTGATCCCGTCAATGATCTGCCGGTTAAGCCCGGCCTTGGTTTCTATAAACTTAGCGGCCGTAGCTTTTTTGACCACTTTTTTCAACTCCGTCAGATCGTGGGCAAATCCGACGAGGCTCGCGAAAGAATGCCTCTTGCCCCCCGCCAATGAAAAACGGCAGACGCTCATCGCCGACGGCGTGCGGTTGGATGTTTCCTGGAGGGCCGGCAGTAAAAAATTCTTTTGGGTAATGAAATTCTCTGGCACCAGGAAATCGCTGGCGGCGCCAAAGACAACGGACGCCTCCACCACCACATCCAAAAGTTTGGCCGTCGACTCATCAAAGGCAAAATAAAAATTACCCTCTTTAATGGGGGTAACCTGCGGGGTGTCAGCCACCTCTACTTTTAGCTGATAAAAAGGCGCTTTATTGCCGACATTTTGCACCTTTGACCAGGCCTCCACCGTACGGCTCATGTTTTTGGCAAGCCAATCCTTAAGACCATAGGGATTGATAACAGGCAGGCCGTCCACACAACTGAAATCCACCCTTCTGCGGCCTATATTCTCGAAAGTCACACGGCGCACCAGGGCCGCAAAAGGCTCCTGTGGCATAGTGAAGTAATTGACAACCGTCTTGATCCCCAAGGTGTTGTTGACCTCTTCAATGGTCAGGTCATGGGCGGTGATCAGCATGCGTTGACGGATCTTATAAGGCGAAACCAGACTGTTGTCAAAAGGCTCATAAAACCGCTGCGTGCCGCCGGATCCCACTTTCAAGAAAGTCCTGAAGCCCCGGATGGAACATATCCGGGGGGCTTTATTGGCCGGATAGAATTCCATAATGGCCCTGTCTTTGGATTCGATGCCGAAAGAGCAGATGGCCTGGGCCCGGTTGACATAAAAGGCCCACATGGGGATCCCGTACAACCCCGCAACGCCTGGAAAGAAATCCGAAAACAATTTGGCGTGCTGGTAGTCTTCAATGACAAAAGCGCCGCTTGCGTCCAAATAATACGGCTTATTCATACAAAGTCCCTCTCTCCATTCTTCCCCCCTCAAACCTGAAACGCCTGAATAAATTATAATAACCTGAGAATTTAAACCACAAAATCAACCCTGAATACCTGTCATCCGTATTATTCATATGGATGCGTTTAAGCTCGTAGAAATCCCTGTCAAACCTGTCCTTGCCCCTGTTGGTTGTGACAGCGGCCTTAAATCCCGCCTGCGCCACCAGGCGCTTGATGTTCTCGGTAAAACCCCCATCCGGATAGCAAAAATAATCGATAGGGTGCCCTAAATGTCCCTCAATGATCCTTTTACTGCCAGCTATCTCGTTTTCCTGCTGGGCCAGGGTCAAACGGGGTAAATACGCGTGGTGCCGCGTGTGCGCCCCAAAAGAAATGTCGTGTTTTTCCATTTCTTTGATCTCGTCCCATGTAAGGCAGCCCGGTTTGCCCACCCAATCGGACACCAAAAATATCGTCGCAGGGAAACCGTACTTTTTGAGGATGGGAAAGGCGTATTTATAATTGTCCTCATAACCGTCATCCACTGTTATGACAATGGTATTCCGGGAGAACACCTGTCCTTTCTTCAGGCCCGTGACCAGATCATCTAAACTGATCACCTGAAAGCCGTGGCGTTTCATAAAATTCAACTGGTAATCAAAAGACTTTGAACTGACGTCGTTGAGGCGCCACTTGACTCCGGAAGGTATCCCCACATGATGGTACATCAGGACAGGGACAACATAGCGGTCACGCAGCCAAAAAGTAAATCCAATGGCTGAAATCACGATGACGGCGAGCAAGGCCAGAAAGATATTTCTTAAACTCCTCATGATCCACTATATTCCGGTTAAACGTTCTTTAACGAGCCTGCTTACCGTTTGGTTGTCCGCCTGGCCCCCGGTGCGGCCCAGGACGTCCTTCATAACACGGCCCATGTCCTTCAGAGAGGCCGCGCCGCTTGCCGCAATCACCTCCTCGATGATTTTCTTCAATTGTTCCGTCGACATTTCAGGCGGAAGATATTTCTTTAATAGGACCAGTTCTTTTTCTTCCTTCTCAGCCAGGTCTGCCCTACCGCCGGCTTTAAATTGAGCGATGGAATCAAGGCGCTGTTTGGACTGCTTTTTGATGACGGCGATGACATCCTCATCGGGGACCGCTTCCAGGCGTTTATCCACCTTGACATTCTTGATCTGCGCGCGTAAGAAACTTAACACAGAAGAAGTGAAGGAATCCCTGGCTTTCATGGCCTGCACATAATCCTGGCTGATTTTGTCTTCCAATGACATAATTTCTTTCTCCTTTTAAATCTTTATATATTAACGATTTTATGACGGGATTTCAACAGTTATACATAAAAAGGGGACACTTTAAAAGTATCCCCTTTTTAAAAACCTTTACACTCCCGGAAGTATAAAAGTTTTACTGCAAAACTTTGACATTAATGGCAAAAGATTTCTTGGCCGCTGCCGGGTTCTCCGGCCGGCCGTTACGCACCAGGAACCCGTCATTGCCGTTTAAAACTGCCAGGCGATCTTTCTGTTTTTGGGCAGCGACCCTGGCCAGATAAGCTTCATGCCTCAGAGCACTCATATGGTCTTTGACCTCTCTGATCTTCTTTTGGAACAAGGTGATCAAAGACCGGCCTTGCTGCGGATTGGAAAATTGAGCATTAAAAGCGCGCAATTGATCCTTCAAATCTTTCAACTGAAAACTGATTAAAGAATCCCTGTCTTTCAAGGTCTTGATTTTAGCCTGTAATTCACCGATATTCTGCACATTTTCCGTGGTACGCAAATTATCCAGGCCCTGCAATTCCAGCCTTAACCTGGTATTTTCCGCCTGGGCCTGACCCAGCATACCTTCAGTATCGGCAAGAGTGTTCCGCGTAGAGTTCAATTGGGCCGTCACCTGATCCAACTGGCGGTTAACAATCTCCAGCTTGCGGGTCGTTTCTTCCAACTCAACCTTGGTTTCCTTATATTTTCCTACATATGTCATGTAGTTGGCCGACGCATGATCGCTGGCGGTCAAGGCCATACCGGTTGACTGCGAAAGGATTTTATAATTCTGGTGCTGTAGGCCGAGCACATACGCCGTCAAGGCGATCATGACCAGGGAAAGAACGATCCCCACTATTCTTTTCAAATGGCCGTTTTGGTGCTGGGCATCCAGGTCCTGGTCGAATTTTGGTTCCTGCTGATTCAATAATGTCTCTGCCACCTTCCCACCTCCTCGCGCTAAAGCGCCAAATTCCCTAAAATTTTTGCATCTCCGGCTTCACACAACTGATTGATCTTCACCTCGAGCCATCGCTGCAGGCTGCCATCCGGTTTGTCCGCTAAAAATTGTATCCCGCACAAAAACCTTTGCGGGGAAGCGCCGATACGCTGAAACCACATGATCTTCCCTTTTTTGGCGGCAAAGGGTAAGGCTTCTGTCCCTGATTCAATGGACAAAACACAATTGTCCGACGGCTTGAACACCTTGTCCGTCTGCAAAAGCAGGCCTGAAGCTGAAATATTGACCACAGTCCCTTCACCCGAGACGTTCTGGTCCGCAACCTTCCAGCTCACGTCTAAAAATTCCCGCAAACGAAAATGTCGACGGTTCTCAAACATACCCAGCTTATTTTACCGCACAATACAAAAAGGGCAAGAAAAAAAGGCCTGTCCCCCCGGCCCCGGGGACAGGCCGGCAACTACCTGAAATGGACAAAAATCCTGCCGAAATTCTTGTCGTCTTTCTCAATGCGGTGGTACAAAGCCTTGATATGTTTCTGCTCTAAAAAACGTAAAACATGCTTTTTAAGCTGCCCGCTGCCCTTGCCTGGAATGATTTCAACCAAGGCTATCCCCTTGTCCACCGCTTCCCGGATCACACGGTTCAGTTCGGCTTCAATGGCGTCTCCGCGGTTAAAAATATCATGCAAATCCAGTTTGATCTTAGCCATGATAAGCTCCCTTAATGGTTTTGGCCATGTCCTCTGCCGTATCTTCAGGATGGAAAAGATCGGATGTTTTACCATGGGCATCTATCAAATAAATATAATCCGAATGGTTAAACATATACCCCAATGCCGAAGAACTGGATTCCACCCTCTCATAAGAGGCTCCATACTTATGGACCACAGCATCCACCTGCTGTTTGGTCCCGGTTAAGCCAATAGCATTGATATTGAAATACTTCAGATATGCTTTGAGCTTTTGCGGCGTGTCCCGCCGGGGATCAATGGTGACAAATACGGTCAGGATATGGGGCCGCAACTTCTTGCCTAAAAGCGCATAGACACGGGCCAACTTGGAAAGTGTCGTGGGGCAGACATCCGGGCACGTAGTGTACCCGAAAAACAAAAGAACGATTTGCCCGCGGTGGTCTTTCAAATGAAAAATCTTCCCGTTATCGTCATGAAGGGTAAAGTCCCTTTGAGTGTTCAATGCGCTATAAGCTTCGGCATTATCGGCAGCAGGTGCCGTTTCCTGCTTCCCGCATCCTGCCCAGGAGAAACAAAACCCCAGAAATAAGATAGAAAAAATTACTTTATCGGCTTTTAAATTCGGCATGATCATTGGGACATCCTCATTCCCGGCATAGAGGAAGGCTTCTGTTTTCCCTGCATTTTGACCTCTGCGTTGACAATGATGGAAGCCCCTCCCTTAAAATGAAGCGTGACCGGCACCATTTCACCTTTATGGACCGGTTTTTTCAGATTGATCAACATGATATGATAACCTCCCGGCTGTAACGTCACCTGTGACCGGGCCGGAATGGCTATCTGCTTGACCATGGCCATTGTCATCATCCCATTGGCCTCGCTCATCCGATGGATCTCAACAGCGCCTGCGATATCACTCGATGCCGACACCAAAACAACTTCCTTGGAAGACGTGTTGGTTATGGTCATATACGCCGCCGTTGTCGTCTGCGTAGGCGGCATGGCCTGCACCCAGGCATGGCTGACGGAAACTCCTTGGGCCGCGTGGGCTTCATAAGCAAGAAAAATCACGGCTATCGCCGCCGACATAAAAAACAATAAATTTCTGGTATTCATAGATTCCCTCATTTCTTTTTTTGGCCCTCATGACGGACGCTCGCAGATGCCTGCAATGATTGCAGATAAGTGATGATCTGATTGACTTGTTTGGGCGGAACATGTTCGAAAGCAGGCATAATGCTGCTGTCTTCCTTGATTCCATATTCAATCGAACGCCTCATGCTGTCCCAATCGCTGCCATGGTGGTATGTTTTGAGATCGTAAAAATCGGTCGGCGGCGGCACAAACTTTTGTGCATTTATGCCGTCGCCGCGGGCATCCCATCCATGACACAGCGCGCAACCGTAGGACAAATAAAGCTGCCTTCCTTTTTCGACCGCGGCAGGAGTGCCTGCCACGGCCCCTGTAATACTCCAAAACAAGAAAAACAATAAAGATAGGAAACGGACCATTGCGTCACCCTCCAAACAATTCCACTAAGCTTTGCCACTGATTCGAAGTGCCGCTTTCCTTAATTTTCATCGTTGGGAGCGGCCTCTAAAATTTATAACTGACGACAACCTTGTAAAGGGACCCAGCTACCAGCTGATCGCCGTTGATATGTTGATAAACAGGAAACCCGACATCGAAGAACACCATGAACCTTTTATAATCCAATTCCAACCCTGGAGCAAGCAAAATACGCTCATAACCACTGTCTGCCGGGTTTGCGGCCCATCCTCTGTCCCGGGAACGGTAGGAATTTTCCACTTCTCCTATCGGAGTGACCCTGACGCTTCCTGCCGACAAGCCGTTATAATCAACACCGGCCACGGCATCGTCCTCGGTGCCGGGACGGTATCCGCCCTGCGTCAAAAAAGGCTGGTCGAGTAAATTCTGGACAAAATAACCGACAGAAGCGCTTATGGCCCCGCGGTGATAGGCGCCCAACAATGCGTCGGTACTGCCGGTGCCAAGCTCTGTGTCCCGGTCGAAATTCGGATAGGTCCAGTCGCCTGTAGGCACCTTAAAGCCAAACTCAAGGCCGGTGGACATGTCCGCTGAAAAACCGGTATAAATGCCCTGGATGCGCATATCGCCGACGGCCGAATGCCGGAATGAAACAATGCCCCCTGCATCATCGGTGGCCTTGAAATAACGGTGGTCGTAAGGCAGATCCGCCTGAATGCCCCATTTGCGGTTAAACATATATTGAAAACCTGTATCCGTAAAACTGGTACGGATCCGCTTGTCGCTGTTACCATCCGCAGACGCCTTGGAATCCTTGCTCCAATTACGATTTTGGTCCATAAAATCATACTCCGTAAAAACCCTCCCGCCCTGGCCTGACGGGAACATGGAGCTTGTCCCCACATTGAACACACCGCACCCGCAGGCGCAAGCCCAGGAAATGACCGGCATGAAATCAAGAAAAACAAACGTCGAAAATGATAATATAAGAAATATTTTACGCATTTGATCCTCCCGGTTAATGACATAGAGAATCCTTCACGGAGCGGCAAGCAAAAGCGCTGCCGAAGGGCTCCATTGGCCTGTCCCCCAACTCGGAGACCTTAAGAAAATGCGCCTAAATTTTGGGAACGTACTCTGATGCGGCAGGGAAAGGATTATGATAAAGCAAGAAAGGGTCTTCAAAAACAGACGTTGATTGCAAACCCGGACCAACCATGGGATGAGATGAGACAAAATAATTGCTCCCGCCCATATTTTCTTTGTTGTTGGACGCCCCGGTCTTGAGCACCACCCCATGCTCCATGGCCTTATCAGGCGCTTTAGGCAAGAAAATGCTGCACATACACATGGCCCGCTGGCCGCCGCAAAAAAGTTTTTGCTCAGACGGTTTTATAAAATACCCCAACGGCATGATCCAAAGGACAAACCCGGCAAGACATAATGACGGAAGGATTTTATGCATGGCAAATATTTTAAGCAACGGTTAAAAAATGCCAAAAAGTTTCTTTTTTTGCACTTCAAAGGCATCGGCCTTGATGCGGTATATCCCGGCGAACTCGCCGTCTTCAAACTTGGGGCCCACATTGAGGGTGCCGTAAATGGTGATGGGCTCGTTAAAATCATCGTCTGAAATGTTAAACCCTTTGGGATCCACGGTATCGCCGATCATCCATTGGTCGTAGCCCAGCATGGCGCAAAACAAACAAGACACCAACTCATCGGCAAATAAAAATTCCTTGGTGTTCTGGCCAAAACCTTGGCTCGCCAAAGGGATCACAAAGCCCGTAACAGCCACCTTCTTACCGCTCAAATCCTGAATATCTTTAGGGATGGTCATGGGAACTTTTGCCGCCGGGGTGACATTGCCATCGGGATGTTCCACCGCCACCGGAGGCGCGTAATTGAAGAAAAGCTCATCGAAGGTGACCACCTGGTAGCGTTGATGGTCCTTCTCGACGAACTTCAAAACCTGCGGCCCTCTTGGCGGAGGATGGACTTGCGAGCGCGCCGGATGCGCCGCTAAAAGGATGCAAACGCTTAAAAACACCCAGCGTAACACCTTCGGTCTTTCATTGATCTTAATCATAATGTCATTATAGTAAGCAGCAAATGACCTGTCAAAAGCATTGAATGGATGAAATCAGCCTTACGAGAATATAAATGACGAATACTATAGAGGTTATGAAAAAGCTTACCGGATATGGCAGATAAAAAGAAATAAACAATCCAAGCCACGTCGCGAAGACCGCGATAAGCACTGAAATAGCTATCCCGTCAAAGGGCCTTGATGCCAGACGATGGGCTATAGCGGCCGGCGTCACCATCAAAGCAAAAATAAGAAGCACCCCCACCACTTGTACGGCAATGGAGGTCGCCACAGCAATTAAAAGCATAAATATAAGACCGATGCCCAGAACCGAGAGACCTTTGGCTTCCGCGACATCCTCATCAAGCGAAGTGAATAACAGCGGCCGGTAAAATATCGCCAATACAATAAGAATCAGGATCCCTGCCAATAACGTCACCGTCACATTGCTGCTGCTGATACCCAAAATTTCTCCGAACAAAAGCGAGTAGGCTTCCGTGGCATAACCGGAATAAAGGCTGATAAATAAAACGCCCAGGCCCAACATGAATGCCAGCACCGTGCCGATCTGGATGTCCCGGCTGGCGACCTTGCGTCCCAATAATCCCATCAACAAACCGCCGCTCATGGTAAATAAAAGCAGCCCCACAATGGGGTTCAGGCCGATCAAACAGGCCCCGGCAGCTCCTGTAAATCCGACGTGAGATAAGGCGTGCGCCGCGAATGCGGACCTCCTTAACACAATAAAATACCCCACAAATCCCGCGACAACAGCAACGATTGTTCCTGCCTGAAAGGCGTGCAGCATAAAATCATACTTAAAGATCGTCTGCAGATCGCTAAAAATATTAACACTAAATGCGGGACTAATGTTCATGGTGATGCGCTCCTTCTTCCCCTACTTCGCCTCCCACGATGGCAAACCTCCCTCGAGAATCCCTCAACACCTCCACCGGGGAGTTATAAAGTTTGGTAAGGGCCTCCGAATTCAACACATCGCCGGGGTCCCCGACGGCCACATGCCCATTGGCCACATACACGACCCTGTCCAACGCCGACAAAAGCGGATTGATGTTGTGGGCTATCAAAAGGACCGTTATGTTTTGAGAAGTCGCCACGTCCTTGATAAGCTTTACAAATTCCGATTCGCGACGGATATCCAGGCTTGCCAGCGGCTCATCCAACAATAGGATTTGAGGGTTTCCCACCAAGGCTTGCGCCAAAAATATTCTTTGCAATTCCCCCCCGGATAACGTGCTTAAGGACCGGTGAGCCAATTCCTGAGCCCCCACAATATCAAGAGCCTTAAGTGATGCCTTGGTCTCTTTTTTACTTTGGGCAGGCAAACTAAATCCCAGCCGCTTGCCGCTGGTTCCAAGCTTGACAATTTCCAAAGCTTCTATCCTAAGTTCCGCATCGAAAGAATGGTGCTGCGGAACGTAGCCTATCCTGTCATTATCGCATTGGGGCTTGCGGCCAAAAACAGTTATTTCTCCGCTGATTGGTTTTAAAAGGCCCAATAGCAATTTAAAAAGGGTCGTTTTCCCCGCGCCATTGGGCCCCAGAATGCCGACAAATTCTCCTTTGGCGATCGCAAAAGATGTTTGTTCAAAAACCATCCTTTTTGATTTTCCCAAAAAGTACCCGGCCGACAAATTATTGACGGTGATAATATTTTCTTTTTTCATCTTTTTCGTCACTGCCCCAGGGCCTTGGCATTCAAGGCGTTTTGCAACGATATTAATTGTGCATTCATCCACTCTTGAAACGTCAGATCAGGCGGCTGGATTGTTTCTGTAACCCCCATAACAGGTATCCCCTCATCCGCTGCCAATTTCTTTATATTTTCAGTTAAAGGCGTAACGGTCTGCGCGTTATAAACTAAAACTTTGACTTGCCCGCTCTTTAATTGATCTTCGAATTCAATAACACTTCTTGCCGGCGGATCGTTACCCTCTGCGACCGCGTCGATGAATGCCGGCGGCGAAATGCAATCGAGGTCCGCAGCATCGGCAAGATATACAAATATACTTTCCGTGGAGGCGACCTTGGCTCCTCCAAACTTTTCTTTAATGAAGACGATCCTGTTCTGGTATTGGGCAAGTGAAGATTGCAGGGCCTTATATTGGCGCTCATAATACCCGGCATCGTTTGGATCGATTGAAATTAAATCTTTTTCCATTTGAGCCGTCACCCGATTGACAAAACTTGGGTTATACCACAGATGGGGATTTTCTCCTTCCTTTACCCCAAGAAAATTGGCAACGTTCAAAACCTTGCGGCGAGGATTGCCGCCCGCATTCAACAACTTGTCCATCCAGCTGTCATAACCGGCGCCGTTTTCGATCACATAATCAGCAGTTGATACGGACCTGGCGTCACCGGCATTGCTTTCATATTCGTGGGGATCAGCGTTAGGGTCTGAAACAACGCTGAAAACGCGCACCTTATCACCGCCCAGCTGAGATATAAGACTGCCCCAGAAATTTTCTGCCGCAACAATTTGTATGACTTTAGTTGAATTGCCCGTTACCCGGCAATGGCCTGTTAAAGGCCCGCAAAGAACACTAAAAATAAAAACCGAGATGCTTATAAAAATGATCCTGGAATTTAACATTGTTCACTCAGCATATTTGATTTCTCTTTAAATAAGCGTAATTAGAAACTATTTCTATCTAAAAATTAAAAAATTAAACCCTCCGGCTAAAACAATACCGCGCTATGTTTGTTTTTATAATACACGTATTCCTTCTGGACTTCTGCCGCCTGCGCGCTGTTGCCCATATGTCTGTACGCATCCGCCAAATCTCCAAGCATGGTCTGCATGCTCGTTAAACTGCGGAACCCTTCCCGGCCGTGACGGTATTTCAAAATGTCCGCTTCCAATACGGCTTGCACGTGAGGACCGCCCTGTCTTATGCGTTCAAAGCTATCAATGGCCTTTTGATAATCCTTCTTGGCGTAATAGGCCTTGCCCAATTCGTAAGAGGCCGCTCCCCTGTCTCGAGGATTTAATGCCAGGACTTTCTCAAATGCCGCAATGGCCTTATCAAGCCGGGATGTGTCCATATACGCATATCCTAAGGCCGTCCATGCCTCTATATTATCCCTGTCAAGGGCGATGATCTTGTGGCATATACGGATAACATTATGGTATGAAAAACTGCCTTCATAGGATGTCACCCGGACAAGCATTTGTCCCAGGATAAAAGGCTTTAGTAAAACCAACAAGGCCCCCACCATCAGCACCGACAAGAACCAACGGCGGCCGCGTGTCAAGAATTGATGGTCGTGTTCATGGCCGTGTTCATGATTATGATCATGAGAATGGTCACAAGCACAGTCCTTGGTGTGTTCATGAGAATGATCCAACGTCTTTTTTGAATTGTCCATGATACCTGTTTTAAGAAATCGTCACTAAAAAGATCCCTGTGACGATCAAAATATTCCCGACAATAAAACTGATGATCCCTTCCAAAATCTGCGTCTTGGGCATGAATTTTTTAAACAAGGCGGACGAGAACCCGATCACAATAATAGGAAGGCTCTGGCCCAGGGCAAAGCTGAAAAAAACCACCGCCGCATACAGGAGACTCCCCTTAATGGCGATGAGGCTCGCAATCAAAAGCAGAACTGCCCCGCAGCAGGGGCAGGCCGGCATTTCCAGAAAGGCATAAACCAATCCGAAGATAAATGCCGAGGGTATGCTTTTGACACCCTTGACCGCATTTTCACAATGGGTATTGATGCCCCCCTTGCCGAAAGAAACAAGGCCGGAAAAAAACAAGCCTCCTAAGATCATCAAAGAGCCTAAAACCAGATAAAGGTATTCGCTGACGGCAACCAGCTTGGAGGCGACGTTGGCGATCGTGCCCAACAGGATGCCGATAAAGGTATAAGATATGATCAGGCCGCTGGAAAAAGCAAGGGAAAGAAAAAATCCCCGGTGATGGGAATGGGACTTGGAAGAAACCAAGCCCAACAAGACCGGCAAACGCGCCAGGGTGCAGGAACTTAAACTGGCGATGGCTCCGGCAAGGGCCGCCACCAGCAAAATTTCTAATAACGACCCTCTCAAGAAGATGCTTTGGATATAGCTAACCATGGTTTTTCTTTATTGATACCGGCAAAAGTGTTCGGATAAACCTACTGGCAATCCTTGCAGATACCGTTGATTTGCATCGAGTGGTTTAAAATTTTGTAACCCTTCACACTCTTAATATCGGGGAAAGAGCACTCCGGAAAAACATCCGCCTTGCCGCACTCCACACAAATAATGTGGTGGTGATGATGGCCGCTGTGGTCATGGCATAAAGCATAATAACGTTTACGCCCCTGGCGCTCAACCCTGAACAATATCCCTTGCTTGACGAAGATCTCCAGGTTCCGGTAAACGCTCGGAAACCCGGACTGCTTGAATGTTTTCTTGAGGTGCGTCCAGATGATCTCCGGCGACAAGCACTTGTCTTTTTTATCAAAAAGCTCCAGGATCGCCCGGCGTTTGGGGGTGATCTTAAAATGACCCTTCCTTAATTTTTGAATACACTCGACATTCATAAATAGAAATAATTTCTATTTATAATACTGCCTTTTGCAGCCGTGTCAAGAGGCATTAATGATTGAAGGGAACCTTCCAAATGTCCTTGGCGTATTCACGGATGGTACGGTCAGACGAAAAAAAACCGGAATGGGCCACATTGATGATGGACTTCTTCACCCATTCCTCCTGATCCATATAGGACTTGGAAACCACGTCCTGCATTTGGCAATAAGAATCAAAGTCCGCGCACACCAAATAAGGATCGTACCCCGTCAATGAGTCAATGATGGGGGCAAAAAGATTGGCGTCATGGGGGCTGAAAAAGCCGCTGCGGATGAGCTTGAAAATTTCCTGGAGCATCGGGCTTTTGTCAATGAAGCCCGAGGGATGATACCCATGGGCTTTAAGATTTTGGACCTCATCGCTCTTCAGGCCGAAAATAAAGATGCTCTCCTCCCCCACCATTTTAGCTATCTCGATATTGGCCCCATCGAGAGTGCCGATGGTAAGAGCCCCGTTCATCATGAATTTCATGTTGCCGGTGCCCGAGGCCTCGGTGCCGGCCGTGGAGATCTGTTCGGAAAGATCGCTGGCGGGAAAAACCTTTTCCGCCAGGGACACCCGGTAATTTTCCAGAAATACCAGCTTGATCTTGTCCTTCACGCTTTTGTCATGGTTGATGATCTCTGCGATGCTGTTGATGAATTTGATCGTCAATTTGGCCATATAATACGCCGGCGCCGCCTTCCCCCCCACCATAAAAGTACGCGGATAAATAAACTCTTTGGGGCTATGTTTGAGCCGCAGGTACTGGGCAATGATATAAAAAGCAAAAAGCATCTGGCGTTTGTATTCATGGATACGTTTGATCTGGACGTCGAATATAGATTCCGGATCAAGGCTCAAATCCATGCTGGATTTTATATAACGCGCCAGCGCCTGTTTGTTCTGTCTTTTAATGTCCGTCCATTTTTCACGGAACGCTTTGTTGTTCTTGAAACTATCGATCTTTTCCAGCCTGTTCAAGTCCATGATCCAGCCGTCGCCCACCTTGTCTATAAGCAGGTCGGCCAGGCGCGGATTGGCTTTCAGGAGCCACCGGCGCTGGGTGATCCCGTTGGTTTTGTTGTTGAACTTGCCGGGATAGAACTCGTAAAAATCCTTGAATAAATTCGCCTTAAGAAGGTCCGAGTGCAACTGAGAGACCCCGTTGACGGAAAAACTCCCCACGATGGCCAGATAAGCCATGCGGATCCTTTTAGTGTCCCCTTCCTCGATCAGCGACATGCGGCGCAGGCGGTCCGTGTCTCCGGGATAACGCAATGCCACCTCTTTAAGGAAATGGGCGTTGATCTCATAGATGATCTGCATGTGCCGGGGCAAAAGCCTCTCGAAGAGTTCGACGCTCCAGCATTCCAGGGCTTCGGGCATCAGGGTATGGTTGGTATAGGCAAAGACCCTGGTGGTGATGTCCCATGCCGCTTCAAAACCAAAATCGTATTCATCGATCAAAAGCCGCATCAGTTCGGCGATCGCCAGAGTGGGATGAGTATCATTCAACTGGATGACCACCTTTTTGGGCAGGTCCCTGAGGTCCGGATTCTCCGCCTTGCAGCGCCTGATGATGTCGGCAATGGATGCCGCTGTAAAAAAATATTCCTGCTTGAGCCTCAGTTCCTTGCCCTGGCTGCTGGCATCGGAAGGATAAAGGACCTTGGAAATATTTTCAGAGAGGATTTTCTTATATACGGCATGCTCATAGTCTCCGGATTTAAAATAATCGAAATCAAACTCCTCGGTCCCCCGCGCCGACCAAAGGCGCAGGGTATTGACCACGTCGTTTCTATAGCCCACGACGGGCAGGTCGTAAGGGACAGCCAGGACATCCTGCGTATTGATCCATTTTTGTTTAGGATTGCCCTTGTTATCGTGTTCCGTCACGCTGTTGCCATAATAACAGACTTTGACCGTATATTCCGGACGGGCGAATTCCCAGGGATTTCCGGCGCGCAGCCATTCATCCGGAAGCTCCATCTGAAAACCGTTCTTGACCTTTTGATTGAATATCCCGTATTCATAACGGATCCCGTAGCCGTGCGCCGGTATGCCCAGGCTTGCCATCGAATCCAAAAAACACGCGGCCAGACGTCCCAGGCCGCCATTGCCTAAGCCGGCGTCGATTTCCTGGCCCCTGACCTCTTCCAGATCCAACCCCAACTCATCCATGGCTTCGGCGACCTGCTTCTCTATGCCTAAGCTGTACATATTATTACCCATCAGGCGGCCTATCAAAAATTCCATGGATAAATAGTAGACCCGGCGGGCGTTCTTTTTATGATAGCTCTGCTGGGTCTTGATCCACCGCTCCACAATGCGTTCCCTTACAGCCAGGGAAAGGGCCAGAAAATTATCGTGCATCGTGGCGGTATATTGGTCTTTGGAAAGGGTGTATTCACGGTTCATCTGAAAGGACAGCTTTATAGCATCCTTGGTCATTTCCTTACCGGAAACAAACCACTCAGCTTCTTTTTTAATACCGGTCTCTTGAGCCATATTAACTCCTTTCGCCCTTCCTCATCCCCGCTGCCACCGAAGGAAGATTAGCTATTGACATATACGCTGCGGGTGGACCACGCGGACGCTATCTTTTTAAATGTTTATATAATTTCTTAATTATAGGACAAGCCGCCGTTACTTACAAGAAAATCCGAAGGGTCTTTACTGGCAGGAACTTAAGGAATCATTTCTGGTGCGTATACACAATCAATTGCCCTGTGAATCTCAACAATGCATCGCCGTAATAATAGTAACGGTAAGACATGGTCTTGGCATTGATAATGGCATCAGCCCCTTTATGCCTGGCGATTTTCTGCGCCTGACTGGTTAGCATCGCGGGAGTTACCCCATCACTGGCAAGGCCCTCAACGGAAACCTTACCGATCACATAATAAGGACGGACGGTTCCCATGGTTTGAGATGCCGGGTAAACATCAACGGTGTAATATTTGTCCTTGGGAGCAAACTGCTGATATGTATAACTGACATAACTCGAACTGGTAGCGCACCCTGCCAAAACCAAGAAAGCCAAGCCTAAGATTAATAATTTCGTTTTCATAAGGGGTTATTTCCCGTACATTGTTTCAAGCTGGGACACTTTAGGGAACCGGGCATAAAATTCACCCTGAGGCCCTACAAAGCCGCTGCCTGACTTTTTGAGAACGACCGGCGTATATCCCCCCTTGCCGTTGGGAACATTGACGGTGATTGTATTATCCGAAGCCTGCGGCGCCTCTGCAGCTTGAGCAGGCGCACCGGCAGGTGTTGCCACGACCTGGTAACCATACGGGCCATACGTATAATACACGCCGTTATTGACATAATATGTAACTCCGTTGATGACAACCGGTTGAAAGGCCGGAGATTCAACCGCATAGGCAGCAGGATAGCTAGCAACAGGATAGTAATAAGGAGCATAATAGGGGCCATAATAAGGATAATCGTCATAATCGTAGCCGTAATAATAAGGAGAGGACCAGCCATAACTAAAAGAAACATAGGAGTGCCTATGCCAATATGCATCAGAAGTTGTTGGCTTGACGATACATAAGCCAAAGAAGAACATGAAGACAAGCAAAATTTTCAATGTCATTTTCATAACCGCCTCCAGCGAAAGAGCCCCCAAACTACATAGACGTGATTTTAATACTACCACAATAAATCGTCAAGTTTTTGTCCCCAACCGCTTCTTAGACAGCAAAAATGATCAAAAAGTTCCATTTGAAAAGGCTTTTCATTCAGCTTTCCTTAAAATCAATTTTCGGCTCGCCAGGTCCAAGGTAAAATGAAATTTGCTTAAGAATGACATGCCTAACAGGCCATCCCTGATTTCCTTATTATCTTCAAGTAAAACGACAGCAGGAACATCCCGGGCCTGCATGTCCCCCAACTTCACGCTGTCCAACGACACTGCCGCGGCCTTATATTTGCCGTTAAGTACTTCCACATACCCTATTTGAGACCGGCTCAGATCAAGGCCCAGTTGGCGGGCAAACGGCCGGCTCAATAAAATCACCGGAGAACCCGTATCCACAACCAGGGAAGCATGGATTTTACCGTTAATGAATGCCTCCGCCGCCAGATGCCCCTGGGCATCGGGACTAAGGGGAATTACAATTCCCTCGATGTCACGGCGCTTCTGTTCCTCCTCCATGTTGGTATCATCGCTCAACTGTTCCTTGGCCTCCAGGATCTTTGAAAAAACACCCGAAGCTTCAGCCTGGGCCAGCGCCTGGCGGTCTGACTTGATGATATCACTTTCTTCATTGGCCATGGACCTGGAACACAAAAACAGACCAACCACTAGCAGCAAAACCCCTCCCCGCAACAACTGGGCATTACGAAACCGAAGCAAGCCCCGCTCAGGCCTATCGCCCATGACTTTTGCCTTTCTGGCTTTCTTTAAACGCAACTTTGGGGGCCGCTAAAGGATGCGAAGGTTCATTCTCGCTGAAAGAATAGGGAGTGATGATATGGAACTGCCCGCAGATTTTATGAATGGCATCAATCAAGGCCCCATTGTCCTGATCGTATTTCAATTCACTGATCAAATAGTACACCTTATGGAACGCCCAGTCCCGTGCGATATCTTTACCGCCCAACGGCGCATTCTTAAGGGAGCCGCTGACAATGAACTCTTTATTATCATCGGCCGTGTCTCCCCTGATTTGAACGGCAAACTGATCTTCATTAGTGTATTTGCCGTAAATTACGAATTGCGACCCTTTAAAAAAATCCGGCATGGTCCGGGGAAAAATTTCCCGTTCATTCAGACCGCTGACATAATAGCGCACGTTCAACAAAAGCGGGTCTTTGATCTCGTCGTACAATCCGGCCAGATCCCGGCCCATAAAATACTGCCGGCCCACAACCGTTGACCAACCCCGGTTTTTAAAAGCAATAAAATCCAGCATATAAGGATCCACGGCTGCGCCGCCGCCAAAAGTAAAAATACTGACCTTGTTATGATTGATACGGGAAATCTCGTTTATGACATGCCGGTCATTCACAAGACCGGCAGTAGGAATGCCGTCGCTGATCAAAACCCTGTAGGACGGCACAAAAGGATGCGGCAACGTGACGCTTGTGCGCAGGGCGTCATAAATGTCGGTCGTGGACCATGATTGCAGGCTGTGAAGAAAATCAACAGCCTTCCTGATATTGCCGGCGTCAACTTTAAGGGAAACAGGACTAAACGGTATGGATCTATTGTTAAAAGCAAGGATATTAAAACGGTCATCGGGATTAAGGTGATGCAAGCTGTAGGCGATCCCCTCTTCCACCTGGGTCAAACGCGGCATTCCGATGCTGCCTGAGGCGTCCACCAGGAAAATGATCTCCTTGGGGATGACGGGAAAATTAATGGTGGCATCCTTGACCTTTACAACGAGCTTGAAATATTTTTGCCCTGAAGGGGACTGGTACCTGAAGAGCTGATAAGTCAGTGCCGTACCCAAATCGGTGAGCCTGGATTTAGGCGCCTGGCCCGTGGGGCTTCTTTTCATCATCTGGAATTCATTGTGCATATTGGCGGATCTACGGGACGTGACCAGGGCCGCCTTGGCCGGAAAAGAGCTCTTATCAAGAAAATTCCTGGAGATGTCCTCACCGGCAATAAGCACCGGCGAACCGGAGGCAAAGTTCTCCGTCGGCACTTCACCCAATTCAACCAGGTTCTCCCTCAGCGAACGGCGTACCCGTCTGGTGGTGACGATATCATTGAAATCCGATTTTCTTAAGGTCTGCGCTTGCTTGACCGATGAAGGGATGAGCGCCTGCTTTCCTTTCTGAATGGATGTCTCAATATTGTTCTTCACCGTTTCTTCGGATTCTATGGCCGGCTTGCTGATCAGATTTTCCAGAAAAGGATTGTCGGGTTTAGGTGATTTGCGCAAAGTCTCGGTGGCGAATTTGACCTTCGGGGTGCCCATCTGTTCTTCTTTGGCGATCGTGACATGAAAAAACATTTCCGGTTTTTCGGGGAACTCAACAGCAGGCAGCATTTTGGCAAAATAACTCCATATTAAAAACCCCGCGTGGAGGGAAAGGGAAATCCCAAGAGCGATCAATATCCTTCGCTGGACAATAACACTCATTTTAAAAGACCGATCCTTTGCCGGGCATAGGACGCAGCCCTGCTGTTTTTATATTTATCCAGTATCTCCTCATAGGCTTTCAGGGCGTCGGGACGGCGCTTTTGGCGCTCAAAAATCCCGGCTGCCCTTAATAGACTCTCGGGGCAGTAATAATCGTCATCGTAAACCGTGGCCACCAGGAGATAATATTTGGCCGCCTCGTCCAGTTTCCCCTGGGCGCGATCGGCATTGGCCATCTCAAAGGCGGCATGCGCCGTGACTGTATAATCATCGGGATTTTCGTCCAAAGCCTTTTGGAATTCCTTTTCGGCCTCATCATACCTTTGCTGGGTCTCCAGGCATAAACCGTGGCCGATATGGGCGCTTCCGGTAAAGGCATTCTTAACACTTGAAGCTTCGACCGGATCGTAATACTTGGCCGCCTCATCGCAGCGCCCCAGCCCTCTCAAGGCTTCGGCTTTAAAATAATAAATTTCCGTCATGTCCAAAGGACCCGCTCCCCGGCTTCCAAGGCCGGAAAAACGTTTTTCCGCGTCGGCCGCCACACGAAGGACATCATCATATTTTTGTTCCTTCAGATATTGATTGCAAACCCACACATAGGTCGCCAGCTGCAGGTCATTAGGGCCCGGCAGGTTCATCAGGCGGTCAAAAAAATTCCTCGCCTGGTCGAAATTTTTCATGCCCAGATAAATGATCGCCATATTCTTGACGGCAGCCGGATAAAATTTTCCTCCTTCCTGGTTTTGGTCCACGTGCGCGTAGGCGGCCAGCGCCTGGCTGCTGTTGCCTGAAAGCTGAAGGTTATATCCCAACAAGAAATACGCGGTATTTGCTTTTTGAGGCGAAGCTGAAGCCAAATACCCCTGCAGCAATTTGACCGCCTCGGCAGGCTGGTTGTCCTTGGCCAGGCTGTCCGCCAGGATAAACAAAACATTGCTATATTGCCGGGCCTTGGGAAATGTTTTTAAATATTCCCGGGCCCGATCGATCGCATCCCGGATATCGCCTGTCCGAACATCCATCATGATCGCGTTATATAATGCTTCCCCCTTTAAATCAGGCTGGCTTTCAAGATCATAATATTTCAAAAATAAAGCCTGGGCCTCTTTCAGGCGGCCCGCTCCCTCGCGGCAATGGGCCTCGCCCAATAGCGCCGCCTTATTAAAACGGGAACCAGGGAAATTCTGATAAACATTTTCAAAAAAATTAAATGCTTTATCATATTCCCCCAGGCCGAAACAGCATTGGGCTTTCAGGAAAAATGTCTCGTCGGCATTCCCGGTATCGGCGGAAGAATACGCGTTCAACAATGCCAGGGCGTCCTTATAATCTTTGTTACTGATAAAAATACCGGCTTTCTTGATAAAAATCCGGGCAGTCTCCCATGGTTTTAATCCCGGGAAGGCCAGCATGCGGTCCAGAAGTTTATTGGCCCGGTCATATTGTTTTAATTCAATATAGGCCATGACCGCCGCCAGGTGGACGTTAAAGTAAGATTCATCGTCCTTGATCCGGGACGCATATTTATGGTACTCGTCGAGCAATTGACCGTACTGCCCCAGATTGAAATAAGCCAAAAGCAGGTTGGCCAAGGCATCCTCATTGAGCCCCAGGGCCGGATACCCTTTGATCACCCGGTTGAATTCCTTGATGGCGCCGTCATATTGACCCGACAAAAACAGGACTGCGGCGATCCTATAATGCAATTGGCCTTTAAGGGAGTCGTTCTCTGCCAGCGCCAAAGATTTGCTATACGCATCGAGGGCCTCCTGATCATGCCCCCCCTGAACCTCTATCTTGCCTATTTCCCTGAACGCATCGGCGGTATAGCCGGATGCCCCCTGGACTGCTGAAGCCTTTTGGAAAAAAGTAAGGGCTGAAGACCTATCTCCCTTATCTAAATAAGCGCGGGCCGTATAAAAATCAAACGATTGCAAAATCTGCCCCTTTAACTGTTTTCGATCAACGGACTCAAGCTCTTTTAAAGCCTCATCATATTGCTTTTGCTCGATGTCGATCTGCCCTAAACGCAAGATACTCACCGGTAATTTTCCGGAATGAGGGTAAAGTTGATTAAACTGCCTGAAAGCATCAACGGCCTTGTTAAATTCCCGGGACAAGAAATAACCCTCGCCCAGGGAAAGGTAGGCGTCCTGCAAAGACGGGCTGTGGGGATTTTCGGCAATGAACTTCCGGTATTGTGTAATGGCCATCCCGTACATGCCGCGCGCAAGCAAACCCTGGGCAAAATCCAGCTCTTCCGCTTCCTGCACGCTGTCCTGGGCGTGCACAGGCACAGGGAACGCGCAACACACTGTGAAAATACCTGCGATAACAACGGTCCTGAAATTCATTTTAAGGGTTCTCGTCCTTGATCGCTGAAAAAGAAATGTCCGTCAAATGGGAATACCCGCAGGCATCCAGGGCCTGGATCACGTATTTATGGTAGGTCAGTGCGTCCGCGCGGATAATGACCTGCTGGTTCGGGAATAATTTGGACACATGGGCCAGCATAACCGTCAGTCCGTCCGGAGTATATTGCTTCTGGTTGACGATAAAACGGCCGTCCCTGGTGATATTGATGACGATCTTGCCGGCGCTTTGGGCGGACTGGACCGCTGTTTTGGATTTGGGAAGCGTCATATTGACCTGCGCTTCCATCTGGTTATAAACGGCAATGACCATAAAAAACATCAGGGCCCAGAAAGCAATGTCCACCAGAGGGGCCAGTTGGACGATCGGCCTTTGCCGTTGATATTCAGAGACGTCGAATTTCATAAGCTTCTCTCCTCGTAATATTTATCGGCCGTGGATCTTCTTGATGATGTCCGAGCTGTAAATCTCCACCATATTGGTGATCTGCTGGACATGGCCGCGGAAATAGGAATACGCCATCAACGCCGGGATGGCGACGATGAGCCCGGAGGCCGTACAGACCATGGCCTTAGAGATGCCCGCAGCCAAAAGGGTCGTTTTAAGGCTGGCTGACTGCAAAGGCACCGCACGGAAGGCCTGGATCAATCCCAGCACAGTTCCCAACAGGCCCAAAAGGGGCGCCACAGCGACGATGTCGGAAAGATAACTGATGTTTTGCCAGAGATTGGTCAATTCAACGCGGGCGGTGTTCTCCATGGCTTCGCGGGCCAAATCATCATGGTGCTGCTTTCGTTCAAGGCCGGCCAGGACAATCTTGGCAATGATGGTGCTGTTTTCCTGGCGGCAGATGGTTTGGGCGCCGTTAAAATCCCTGCTGTTGAGCTTGTGCATCACCTCATCATATAGCCCGCGCGGGACAAGCTTATTGACATTAAGCATCATGACGTCATAAACGATAATGGCCACGGCCGCAACCGAGAGGAAACCTATGCCGATCATGGTTAAGCCTCCGGCCTTCAGCGTCTGCCACAGCGTCATGTCCCCGGGCATATTAGCCCCTCCTGCGCCGGATCCGGACACTTGAGCATAGGCACAATGATGTCCGTTAAGTAAAAACAAAAGAACGAACATCCCCAACATCCAAACCGGCATATTTTTCGCATTGATCATGTGTCAACCCCCTCGTGATTTAAAAAATTCTACATTTTTAATTTTAACTTAAGAGACCCGCCAATACAAGAAGCAAGCAATGCAAATGTTGATTTATAAATTTTTAAATATAAAATACATCTCATGCGAAAGTACTTGTTTATTTTATGTCTTTTGGTGCCGGTCTTGTGCCTGGAAGCCCGGGCCCAAGAGCAAACGCCCGAGCAGCTTTTACAAACCGTGCGCACCTCCCTGGTGGAAGTAAGGGCCGTAGCCACCAAGACCATCAGAGAAAATAACGGTGATGAAATAAGAGGAACCTACCATGCCACAGGTTCCGGCGTCATCCTTGACACCTATGGAAACATCGTCACCAATACCCATATCATCGCCAACGCCCAACGCATCTATGTCGGCCTCAGCGACGGCACCGTGCTCGAGGCAAAACGTGTATATTCCAGCGACGCTGACTTCAGCTTTATCAAGGTCGATCCGCCCTACCCGCTTGATCCCATCAGCTGGGCTGATTCTTCACAAGCCGGGACAGGCACACCCATCATTGCGCTGACCAATAGCGACAACGGCCAAGAGCACATCCTCGGCGGTGAAATCATCAAGCTTATCAATGGCGTTGATTCAGGCAGTGTGGAAATGTTTGAATTAAACCTTCCCCTTGTCCCCGGGGACAGCGGCGGCCCGCTTCTCGACAACGAAGGGCATTTGTTAGGACTGATCATGGGCAGGAAAACAAGCCAAGACGATAAAAGTTATGCCATAGCGTCCAATAAAATCCATCAAGAATACATGAACTACCAGCAAAATCTACCCAATTAAATAATATTCACAACTGGATTTAAAATGAAATACCAAAAGGCTTGAGTTGTACTTCCCTGCTATGCCGAACAGTTATCTCATCGCAAACGCTTTTAAACGGACAATTTATCTGCCGTACATGGCCTGCAGCTGTTCGGTTGAAGGGATCTGGTCGTAATATTCGCCCTGCGGGCCTATATAACCGTTCCCCGATCTTTTGAGCACCACCGCCGTATATCCTCCGGTGGAATTAGGGATATTGACCGTGACCGTGTCCCCGGAATAGGTGATGTTGGTCACAGGAGCCGGTTGGCTGACAACTACCGGCGCCGGCTGTTGGACAACAGGTTTTTGGATTTGAGAACCCACCGCGGCCCCGGTGACGGCGCCCAACGCGCCTCCGATCAAAGCCCCTGCCCCTGTGTCATGGCTTTGATGGCCTATAATACCCCCGGCCAGCATGCCCAGAGCGCCTCCGGCGGCGGCACCTTCGCCTTCATTATTATAGGGATTGCAGCCGGCAATAAAAGCGGCGAAAACAAACACTGTCAGGACATAAAAACATTTTTTCATTTTAAATCTCCCCAAAAACAGACAATCTAAATTATAGCAAACGCTGAACTTATTTCATCTAAAATCCGCTTCTCAACACACAACTTCCACGGTCCAGTGTTCATTGACCCAAAGGCCGATAACCTGTTGACTGGGCCAATGCGACTTGAGGCGTTTGGCCGCATCGTTGATTTGCTGGCGGTGCAAATTTTCTGCAACAGGGTTGCCCCGGCAATCGTGGTGGCCCACCACAAAAAGCATGGTTGATTTATTTAAATTAACCGAGATGGCAACGCTGCGTAGAACTTCCCTGATATCTTCCTGGTCAGCCAAAACATGGTCCATACCTGCCTCGGTGATCACATCCACAAAATCCACGGGATAGTTCTCTTTGATCCAGTGCAATACCGGCAATTGCACGCGGCCGTCCATACAATTAAGACATGTTGCCCGTTTATCCACCATTCCTCCGCTTAAAATGTTTTACCTATTCTAACCGCTCTGTCCTTTTAGACAACGACAATTGCATAAAAGTTCCCCCAAAAGGCGCTTCCTGCCTCCCCGGGCTTGGTGGAAAGCGCCCTCTTTTTAACACGCCGGGCAAAAATAAACCACCCTTAAAACTCTTTGGTTAAAATGTTATAGATCGGTTGTGATCTCAGCCAAAGCGCGGCGGATTTTGCCGGATGTTGGGCGAGATACTGCTTGGCGTAACTATTGATCCACTCCCTGCAAGCTCTTTCAAAGCCGATATCCTTCCCGGATTTTTCGCTTTCAATCCACTTATACCTGTTGATCTCATCCAGAACATCCTTGTCTTTCAACAGCTCTGTACTTGTGATGGACATATCTCCTCCTTGGAAAAAGAGAAAAAAACCGGACTTCTTAAATTTTGAATATTATAACACAAAAAAAACGCAGACAAAAAAATAATCATAAAACCGGCCATCCGTAGTAATACTTATATGTCGACGGCCTCAAGAAAGATAAAATTTAAGCGTGGACACTTCCTTTATCCTTCAAGCGGCGCTCACCGGCTTGTCCTTGGGGGCTTTCTGCCTGTCCTACTGTTTCCCTTTTTTGGCCACATTGATCGCCAGCACACCTCGAAGACCAAAGGAAAACTCAAAACTCATTTTTCAGTTCATTTTCGGCCGTTTCATCGGCTATCTGCTCTTCGGCTTCGCGTTCGGTTACGTAGGAGAAAAATTCCGCTCTCCTGTCCTGACCATCATGACGGATTTTTCCATGATCCTTATTTCTGTGATCCTGGTCCTTTATCTGTGCGGGGTCATCAAACAAAAAGAATCATGTTTGTGCTCAAAGTTCCATAACCGTAACGCCATGGCCATGGGCCTGCTCATGGGCATCAACATCTGCCCGCCGTTTTTGTTGTCCCTTCCCTATGTTTTCTCCCTGCACAGCACCTGGCTTGGGATTATTTATTTTATCGTTTTCTTTCTGACCAGTTCCGTCTATTTCCTGCCCATGATCTTTGTGGGAATGCTGGCCAGAATAAAAGAATTCCGTTTGGTGGCCCGCATCAGCGGATTTATTTGTGCGGGCATTTTCACCTTCTCCGGATTCTATTCGCTGGTCCATATCTTGTTGCCCAAGCCGTAAAAATGGAGGTCTTATGTTAGGCGGCGCGTTCCTTAACAGGCTTGACAAGTTCGGCATGTGGATCCTGATGGCCATGGTCCTCGGTTTCGTCATGACCGGCTACGGCATGACCAAACACATCATGGACCCCGTGTTGGCCAAATACATCCATACCCAATTGCTGCCTCTACCGCTGCTCATATTCTTTTGCATCCATGTGATCAAAGGCGTCCGTAATCAATTTAAAAAATGGAAGATCTTCGATAATGACCGCACCCTGGACATCTACGCCTATGCCCTGGTGCTGTCCGTCACCGCCATCCTGATCTGGCTGTTTTTCCGTTGACCATGGGTCCCATCGTCAAAAAAATTCTCGCCGGCCTGTTTTTACTCTTGATCGTCGGATCATCCGTACTGGTGGCCATCCAGCGCCAGCGGACCATCGGCTTAGAAGAAGACCCTTCCAAATTCCATGAAGCCCTGTATTACAGCAAACTTTACGGCGGTCTTGTCCAATGCAAGCTTTGCCCCAATCTATGCATTCTGGCGCCCGGCGAATACGGCATCTGCAAGGCGCGCAAAAATATCAACGGAAAGCTCTATTCCCTGGTTTATGGCAAGATCGCTGCCGCCCACCTTGACCCCATTGAAAAAAAACCGTTTTTTCATGTGCTGCCGGGGGCGCAGGCTTTCTCCATCGCGACCACCGGCTGCAACATCCAATGCCTTTTTTGCCAGAACTGGGAGATCTCACAGGCCTTTCCCTTTGATGTCCCCACCCGGTCCGCCAGCCCCAAACAGGTGGTGCAAGAGGCCCTGGCCAGCGGGGCCCGCGCCATTGCCTTTACTTACAGCGAGCCCGTCATTTCTTATGAATATGTGCTGGACATTGCGAAGCTGGCCAAACAAGCGGGCTTGAAAACACTCATGGTCAGCAACGGCTACATAGAGCAAAAACCGCTTAAACGCCTCCTTAAATACATCGACGCTTTTAAAGTGGATTTCAAAGGCTTTGATGAAAAGTTCTATACAAGGCTCACCGCCGGGCACTTGCAACCGGTCCTGGAAACCATGAAAACCATCCATCAAAGCGGCGTCTGGCTTGAGATCGTCACGTTGCTTGTCACGGGACAAAACGACAGCGACAGGCAGATCCGGGGACTGGCGGACTGGATCAAAACCAACCTGGGAGATGATGTGCCTTTGCATTTCTCGCGCTTCTACCCCCAATACAAACTGCTCAATGTGCCGCCCACCCCGCCGGAAACCGTGATCCGGGCCCGTGACATCGCCATGCAGGAAGGGTTGAAATACGTTTATACGGGAAACATCGACTACCCTCCGGGCGAAATCACCTTCTGTCCAGAATCAGGTGAAAAAGTCATCGTGCGCCGGGGCATGTTCACCATTTATAACGGCCTGGTCAACGGGGCTTGCAGCGATGGAGAAAAAATCCCGGGGATTTGGGATTAAAACCCCGATGCATGCTGATAACTGCAGCTAAAGCGACATTGATCGCCATCAACAGCAAAAGCGTTTTGTATATGCCATAGGCCGGGATCATAAATACGCTTATACCCAAAGCCCCTGCACACGAACCAAAAAGATCAGCCGCGTAAATGCTTCCCAAAAGCGCGCGGTCGTTATCATTTTGCCCGGCAAGAAACAAAGTACTGGCATAAGAAAATTCCAAGCCGGTAAAAACACCTATCCCTGCCCCCAAAATGATCCAGACCTCAGGCAAAGGAAGATAGCCATAATGGCCAGCCGCCCGCATCAACCAAAACCAGATCAGAAAATAGGCGCCCATGCCTGCATGGAGTTTGGCGATCGAAGTAAACCCGCCAGAGATTTTCTTATTGCCCCCCCAAAAGCCGGGGGACAAACCCCAAAAAGTGCCCGCCGCTGCTGCCAGCATAAACGTAGCGATGATCCAGGCGATTTTATAATAAAGATCGCCGTAAAAGACCTGAAACCCATAAATCACGATGACCTCGGCGGCCATTAAAGAAAAACCTCCCACAGCCATGACGGCAATGAGAAGGGGCCGGTTGGATGACGATGGACCGCGGGCCCAAAGGAACGGCAAGATCAGCCCTAGGGCCCCGATCAAAACGATGAAATAATTCGTCCGCATGAGGCGGGCGAGCAAAGCGGCGAGACCCTGATGAAAAATACTGAACCAATAGATCAGATTGTAAAGATACCCCCGCGGATGCAGATCAGTATTGATCCGGGCCGTCCTGTCTGCCTTAAAAAAATCCCCGGCCGCGGCAATACGGTCTGTGGTGTACCGGTAAACAATGGCCGGCGCGGAAAGGAAATACGTAAGGATGCCCCTGGCTTTGAGCCTGCGGATGATCACCCGCGGGTCATGGGGCAAAGCCTGTTGCGAAGCTAAGATAAAAAGCGTATCTCCCGGAAGTAGGACGACCGAACGAAAATTGTGTTTGATCGTCCTGTATATGCAGGAGCCCAAATGCCCCAAGGTGGCCGGTATGGTATCTGCTGCAAATTTCAAATGCGTTGCCATGACTCCGCCGGCTTTTAAATGCCCCCGAACCTCTCTGAAAAAAGCATCGGTAAAATAGCGGTTGAGCAGGGCCGTCGACGGATTGGGCAGATTGATGATGACCACGTCCAGGTCCGATGGGAGGTTCTCAAGCGAACGGCGCGGGTCGCCTTTGACCAAAACAACCTGCCCCTTTCTCAAAATACCGTCCAAGGAGGGCGAGAGTGCCCGGGCAAGGCCGGTCATGGCTGGATCCAATTGGGCGTAATAGACCCTTTCAGGCTTATATTTTAATATCTCCTGCAGAGCGCCACTGAAACCGGCATCTATCAAAAGTACTTTTTGGGGGCCGGCATCGGAAAGCATGGGCAAATGGACAAGATATTCATTGAACGCCCTGTCCTTATCCGTGCCCACGGGCATGCCGCTTTCATAAAAATTGAGCTGGTCCCCGGTGCGCGTCACGGCAAGATTTCCGTGCACTGAATTCTTTGTTTCCACCAACTGTTCATTGGGAAACCTTAGGGCCGCAGTCCGGAAATTCAAAGGCCCCGAAAATAAAAAACAGGCCAAACACCAAAAGGCCGCTGCCATGGCAGCTATAAAAAATTGTTTTTTAGCGGCGACACCGCTCCACAGGAGTCCGGCAAAGACCGCCGCCAAATTCAAGGCCGCAACGACACCACAGGTCCTAAACGCGTCGGCGAACACCAACCCGTAACTGAACACCAACCCGCCCAGGACAAAACCCAGGGCTTCGTAAAGATAGGCCTTGCGCTGGTCGTCCCATTCGGACACGGCGGAAAATTGCACCCCTAAACACAGGCACAAAGGGGCAATTGCCAAAAAAGAGACCACGATCGTCGGTAAAAAATCAGGAACCTGCCCGGCGGCGGCAAAAAAACTTTTACTTAAACGCGCGGCCAGGACCGTCAGCGGGAACAATACGCAAAGCGCCAAATGGCAGATGAGAACAAGCGCAAGGCCGCGGCAGGCTTTAGGCAGGAATTTGATGGCGAGGCTGCCTGCCGCCACCCAAAAAAGCCAGGCAAACAGGATCCAGCCGATGAAAAATTCATTACCCCAAAAACTGACGATCATTTCCCGGATCATAACGATCTGGGAAACCAAAGAAGAAAAACCCAGAACAAGAACTGAAAGGAAGAACATAAGTCCTCTCTCCAGTCCCAGGGACCTACATTTCCCGGGCTTCGACTGTCCCCGAATGTCCCTTGTATACGGGGATCATGAGGACAAAAGGAACACAGGTAAAAAACATAAACATCAAAAACATAGAAATATCATTGTACGCCATCATCTGGGCCTGCTGGGTCACCAGCCTGTTGATTAAGTCCATGGCCGCCTGCTTGGCTGTGCCTAAAGACATGCCCTGCCGGTACAGAAACGCCGTTGCCTGATGGAAAAACCTCTCAAAATTCGGATTAAAAGGATTGATATGCTCCGCCAGATAGACGTGATGGACCTGGGAATTCCTCTCGAACAAGGTTGCCATGACCGCGTATCCAATATTGCCGCCGACCTGCTGGAAAAGATTAAACAGCCCTGATGCGGATGTCATAAGTTCCTTTTCCACGGAACTCAAAGCCACCGTCGATAAGGAAATAAAAATGAACGGCAGCCCGCTGCCCATCAAAAGAAGGGACGGCACGATATTACCCTGTCCCGCCGTGGTTGCCAGATGGGCCAACTGGAAGTAAGAAACGTTCACGACCGCAATGCCGTATAAAATCAATGCCCGCGGGTCTACAAGATTGTATAGCTTCCCGACCAAAGGCAGGACGCATATCAAGGCGATGGCCCTTGGCATCAGCACCAGGCCGGACTGATACGCCGGATAATTTAAAAGCTGCTGGGTAAACTGAGGTAAAATAAACGAAGTGCCGTACAGTGCTATCCCGAACAAAAGAATGACCACGACCCCCATGCGAAACTGGGCATTTTTAAAAATCCTTAAATTTACCACCGGCTCTTCGACGGACAATTCCCAGACCACCAGCGCCAAAAGTGTTATCACTGTGAAAACCGCGGTCCATGCGATCCAACTGGACTCAAACCAGTTTTCCTGCTGCCCCCTTTCCAGGAAGACCTGCAGGCCGGTCAGGCCAAGCGTCAGCAAAACGATACCTGCCACATCTATCCTCTTGACACCCCGTTGAAGATAGGGAGGGTCAAAGACAAAAAGGCTGACCAAAAGCATCCCCACGACACTCACAGGTATGTTGATATAAAAAATCCACTGCCAGCCGTACTGGTCCGTGAGCCAGCCCCCTAATACCGGGCCGACGGCAGGCGCCACCACCACCCCCATGGAAAAAATCGCCATGGCCATGCCCTGTTCATTTCTGGGAAAAGTCTCGCGCAGGATGGCCTGGGCCAAAGGCACCAGGCTCCCTCCGCCCATGCCCTGCAGGACGCGGCAGGCGATCATCTCCGGAAAGGTATGCGACATGCCGGCCAGGATCGACCCCACGGTAAAAACGACAAAGGAAAGCAAATAAAAATTTTTTCTGCCCAAAAGACGCACCCACCAGCCGGACATGGTCAGCATGATGACGGCGGCGATGCTGTAGCTCGTCGCCACCCAGGTGATCGCGGAGAGGTTCTGGCCGAAGCTGCCCATCATATGGGGAAGGGCCACATTGACGACATTGACGTCCATGATCGCCATGAAGGCGCCGAGAACGACCGAAACAGCTACGGCCCATTTATTGGGGCTGTATTGCGCCGGGGGCGCCTGCCCCCCGGCTTTTGGGGGCAAAGAGGAGGAATTCATTTTGTTTTACCTGAACTCAAATCGATCACGGGGACAACCGACATCCCCAGGACTAAAGGCCTTTTGGGATCGAGGGGCCCGTCAAAAATAATTTTAACGGGAACGCGCTGAACGACCTTGATGTAGTTGCCCGTCGCATTCTCGGCAGGCAGCAGGCTGAATTTTGAACCGGTCCCCTGCTGAATGCTGTCCACATGCCCGTGGAAAACGGCCCCCGGATAAGCATCGACATGGATCACCACCTTCAATCCTGGATGGACATGCGTCATCTGCGTTTCTTTTAAATTAGCCACCACCCACCGGTCGGGAAAAACAACGGCCATCAGGGCCTGCCCCTGCTGCACGGACATGCCGGGTTCGACGCTCTTTTTGGTCACCGTTCCGTCGGCCGGCGAGGTGATTTTCGTATAGGAAAGCTCAAGCTCTGCCTGTTCAAGCCTTGCCCGGGCCGCATCCACCTTGGCCTTATCAGTGTTCCAGCGCAGCATTGCCATATCAAACTGACGTTGGGAGATGTCCTTGGTGGCGAGCAATTTCGTATAACGCGCCACATCCTGCTTCGCCTGATCGGCATCGTCCTGTTTAGCTTGAAGGTCGGCCTTGGCCAGATCAAAAGCGGCCTTATAATCACGGGGGTCTATATTACAAAGAAGATCGCCCGCCTTGACCGGTTGATTGTCATTGACATAAACTTTTTCAATATACCCCGAGACCCTGGGGCTGATGACAGTCACATCACCTTCGATAAAGGCATCGTCGCAGGATTCATGGGTAAAGACATAGTGCAGGACAAAGGCCAGCACCACCGCGGCAGCAATAGTCAATACGGACGCTATTTTCCAGAATCTCCGGTGAAACTCGTAAACCTTGCTGAATATCCTGCTGACCATAATGACCTCTCTGCTTTTTTAAGAACGGCTTAAATGGAACGACTCTGTGCGGCCCAAGGCCGAATAATAGTTCACCCGCGCCATGTGATATTGTACCAGAGCCGACACATAAGATTGGCGTGTATTTTCAAGGGCGGCCTGGGCGTCGACCACCGCGATGTTATTGCCGACCCCTTCTGTGTATTGGCGCCTGGCAAGCCCCAGCTGTTGGCCCGCCAGCCGCAAAGCCTCGCTTGCGGCCTTCACCTCTTCCGTCGTCGTGCTCAACGTCTGCAGCGCCAGGCGAACATCCTCCTGGACTTGCGTTCGCATATCATCGTAAAGAGTCTTGGCCTGCTTAACCTGGGAGGCCTGTTGCCGGATCTCCCCTGCGATCTGTCCTCCTTCGAAAATGGGCACACTCACATTGACGGCGATCTGCGCGGCTTTATGGGCATATTTGTCGGGTTCAACGGCGGACTGCCCATAATTCCCGTAAAGGTCCACCTTGGGCAATCTTTCCCTGACCGCCTCCGACAGCCGGTATCGGGCATACCTGACCTTTGAAGAAGCAATGGACATCTCCCATCTATGTTTAAGGGCCGTGGCAATGGCATCAGAAAGCCCCATGGGTTTTTCTTTAAAAAAGATCAGGGAATCGCTTAAACTGAGTTCGCTGTTCAAAGGCAATCCGATGATACGCTTGAAGCCGAGCATTGCCGTGTCGAGCCTCTCAATATCTTCCTGCTCCTTGGCACGCCGCTCTGCCAGCCGCGTTTGGGCCCTGACCACGTCCAAATTAGTGACAACACCCACTTTTAATTGGTGTTGGGCCAGGGACACAAGCGTTTGGGCCAGACGCAGGTCTTCTTCAACGGCCTTTAATTGTTCCTGGGCCTGCAGCACATCCAGATAAGAAATGACTGCGGCCGTGACCACCTGTTGTTGGGCCAGTTCTTTTTCCTCCCTGGCCATGGCCACGTCCATTTGGCCCGCCTGAAATTTGGATATGGCGCTCAAATCAAAGATCCGCTGGGTGATTTGGAAGCGCGCATCGAAAGTATTGAACGGCCCGATAACGCCGAAAGCAGGCAGGCCCTGACCGGCGAAATTCTCCCAGAAAACCCTCCCTTGAGAAGCCCCGAACGAAAGATGGGGAAGAAGATCAGAATCGTTCTGCCATAGGCGGCCCCTGACTTCATCGATTTTTTCCACGGCGATCTTGAGCAGGACATTGTTGTGTTTGGCATCATCAATGGCTTGGGTAAGGCTGAGGTCCAAGGTCATGCCCTCATCATTGATTTCCTGCACGTCGTCTGCAGCCCGGGAAATAGGACCGAAACCCGTTAAGAAAAACACACTGACGAGCAATATCCCAAGCCTAACTGCGTTCCTTTGAGTTGTCATAATCACTTTCCAATTTCCCTGGCCCTGTTCCTCAGCCGTACAAGCAATTCGTTGAATATTTTCTTCTCATGAGCAGTAAGGACCTTACACAGATCATGGATGATCTTATAAAATCCCGGCAATATGTCTTCCAACAGTTTTTCTCCTTTGGGCAACAACTTGATCCTATTGACCCGGCGGTCATGGGGGTCGCTGATACGTTCCACCAGGCCCTTGCGGGAAAGGCTGTCCACCAATCCGGTGATATTAGCGCGGCTGACGAGCATCAGTTGGCTGATCTCATTTTGTTTGCAAGCCTTGGACGGGCTGCGGCTCAATATCCTCAAAACATTAAACCCCGCCCGGGTGATCCCGAATGAGGTAACTGCATCCGACAGATGGTCGTTGACCACATCAAAGGTATACGTCAGGTTCAAAGCCGCTTCCACCGAAGGCCAGTCAAAGGCCGGATATCGGGCCCCGTGTTTTTTGACCTGGCTCCAATAGTATTCTTCCCTTCTGTCAATTTTGTGTTCCGGCATATCGATCCCTCCTCCCTTCATGGCAAGCTTACAACGCCGGCTGTAATTTGTCAAGTACTTAACAGTTAATTACTTTACAAAATACGCACTTGCGCCCCAGGCAATAAGTAATTTTACGTATGGCAAATTTCAACCTTTCGTAGTATGATTTCCCATCATTCCTCAAGCGCAAAATGCTTGAGCAGTGCGCCCTTCGGCGTCGCTTGGTTGTGTCATTGCAAGGCCCCGAAGGCGACGAAGCGATCTTATGGCTAATCACCTTTTATAGCACATCGATGTGCTGAGCAAAAAATTTCCCGACGGGTGCATTGACGTACCTTGTCATTGGGGATGCAGCGCCGCGTCTCCCGCCAAAGGTGATTTTTCAACCCATAAACTGTAATTTTTAAAGGAGACAAAATGAACAATCTTCCTATTAATACGGTTGATACAGCGTTCGTGCTGCTGTCTGCAGCCCTGGTCATGTTGATGACGCCGGGCCTTGCCTTGTTCTACGGGGGCATGGTCCGCAAAAAAAATATTTTAAGCGTGCTTATCCAATGTTTCGCAGCCATGTGTGTTTTGAATGTGTGGTGGATCCTGATCGGTTACAGCCTTTCCTTCTGCCCGGCCAAGGGCTTCTGGGGAGGTTTGGACTGGATGGGATTAAAAGGCGTCGGATACGCGGCCTTGCCGGATTACTCTTCCACCATCCCCAACCGGGTTTTTATGATCTTTCAGGGGATGTTTGCCGTGATCACGCCGGCCCTCATCATCGGCGCCTTTGCGGAACGGATGAAATTCTCCGCCTACATCATTTTCACCCTGCTGTGGGCCACCTTTGTTTATGCCCCCGTATGCCATTGGGTATGGGGAAGCGGCGGATGGCTCAAACAAATGGGCGTATTGGATTTTGCCGGAGGAATCGTTGTCCACGCCACCGCAGGTGTGGCCGCCCTGATCACGACGATCGTCATCGGCAAGCGCAAAAACCTTTTCCATTCCCCTGCGCCCCATAATTTGCCGCTCGTGGTGCTGGGGACAGGGTTATTATGGTTCGGCTGGTTCGGTTTTAACGCCGGCAGCGCCCTCGCCGTCAATGCCGTTGCTGTCAATGCCTTCATTACCACCAATACCGCTGCGGCCGCGGCAGGTCTTTCCTGGGTCCTGTTGGAATGGATCCGTAACGGCAGGCCCACTGTTTTCGGCATTGTCACCGGCTGTGTTGCGGGACTTGCCACCATAACGCCCGGCGCCGGTTATGTCAGCGTGGGTTCGTCCGTGATCATAGGCATTTTCGCCAGCATCCTCTGTTTTATCGCTGTGGCCATCATCAAACCCAGATACGGCTACGATGATTCCCTGGACGTGTTCGGCGTGCACGGCGTGGGCGGGATCCTGGGGGTCATTTGTGTCGGGCTTTTTGCCTCCAAAGCCGTCAACCCCGGCGGAGCCGACGGTTTGTTCTACGGGAACCCCAAATTATTGGTCACCCAGTTGACCGGCGTCCTGGCGGCCGTGCTTTATACGGCGGCGGTGACCTTTGTGATCTATAAGCTTATCAATGTCTTTTTAGGCGTACGGATCGGCGAACAGGATGAATCGATCGGCCTTGATCTGGCCCAGCACCGTGAAAACGCTTATACCCTTCTTGAATAGGAGATAAAAATATGAAATTAATTGTCGCCATTATCCAGCCTTACCGTCTGGAAGAGGTCAAAAAAGCTCTGTATGCCGAAGAAGTGCACTTGATAACAGTCAGTGAAGTGCTGGGCCACGGCCGGCAAAAAGGCGTGACGGAATATTACCGCGGGGTCAGGGAAACCGGCAATCTGTTGCGCAAGGTCCGGGTGGAAATTGCGGTGAATGAAAACTTTGTCGAGCCCACGATCAAGGCCATTATGAAAGGCGCCCAGACCGGCAAGGTGGGCGACGGCAAAATCTTTATCATGGACCTGAAAGAATGCGTCCGCATCCGCACCGGCGAACGGGGGCCGGAAGCCATCGGCTAATACGCCCGAGGGTAACATAATTTATCCCCGGAAACCCTGGCCATGGGATTTATTTTATGGTCGACGGCCCTGCCCGGGCCCATAATGTCCACGACCATGACCCCCCGGACCAGCAGGGCATCTGCGATCAAAGATCTGTGACAGCGCCAGGGGACCGCTTCGGCGCACATGATGGCCACAATGCTTTCCCCTGCCTGCGCGATAAGCTCTTGAAGATTGCCTTCGAATTCCTGTGTCTGCATATAATCGGCATACCCCCTGAAAGAAACGTTCTTCCACCCTTGATTGACGGAACCTTTTTGAGGATGCCTCAAGCCGCCTAAGCCGCGCATATTCCTGTACATGATCCCATGGGATGAAAGATCTTGGGAAAGGGCCTCCGCGTTAAATTGGGGATTGAACCTGGACTTAGGTATAGTCCGCACATCAATTAGCTTGTTGATTTGGAAACTTTTTAAAGTGCCGATGAAGTGATCAAGCGGATGCGTGGAGTGGCCGATGGTATAAATTTTCATTCTTTACGTGAAATACAAGGTCCCCTATCATGCGGATGACATCCTGAACCGGGAGTTTGGCAGTATTGATGGTCAGATCATAAAGTCTGGCGTCATCAATATTCTTATGAAAATATTTATGGAAATATTCCCTGCGGTTGCGTTCTTCCTGGACAATATAACGTCTGGCCTGTTCTTCTTCCATATTCAAAATTTCCCGAAGGTAACGGATCCTGTCGGCCACCGGCGCCACCAGCCTGACATGCGCCCCCTGGAGCAGGTCGGCCGTGACGATGTTGGAGCCCCTTCCGACGAGGATAGCATAACCCGATTGAGCCAATTGAAAAATGGTGTCATTGATCTCATTGACCAATAAATGGCGCGAAGGATGAAGGCCGATGGTTTCCTCTATGATATTCTCGAGTTCCGAAGTTATCGATTCCGATAAATAAGGCAGGACTGTCTGGGGCAATTGATGGTCTTCCGCCACTTTCTTGAGCAAATTGCCGTCATATATCCTCCACTGGGCTCCTTTACGCCTTTCATGCGTCTGCAAATACTCCCCCAGGCCCTGGATAACGCTTTTGGCACGGGCCCCCAGCTCATAGGAAATAGTCACAAACGGCTTAGCCAGCCGCTTTTCTTTTACCGCATAATATCGCATGGTTCTTTTGAAAAGCCCCCCGCGCCTCTTCCTTGATTATAAAGGAAGTTTTAAAGCCCAGGAGGAGAAGGCCTGAGTTTAAATAAGGCGCGAGGGGGAAATAAGACCGTTCTGGCAAACGTAACCATTTGCTTACATCTTGTAAACAAATGCTTACTATAAAAATATACTAACAAACCCTATTTGTCAATTTTATTTCCGTCTAAACTGCAGAGGCCGGAGCCGAAATAAGCGATCAACAAAGCCGCCCCCAGCATGGAAGTGTTCTTGAGAAAATTGACCATCTGCATCTGCCTCATCATCGGATCGCTGACTGCCCAAAAATTATGCATCATCAAGGTCACGGGAACCAAAAATACCACCAACATCCAGGCCCCCCAGCGCGTCTTATAGCCCAACAGGATGCATACCCCTCCCAAAAGCGCCAAAATGCCCGCCAAAGGCACAAGGACGTGGGCCATAGGCACGCCATGCTTGGCCGCGAAACCTATGACCGGTCGGGTAAAATCATTGAACGACGAAAGGATAAAAATCAAGGAATACAATATTCTCCCCAACAAGACAATGAATTCCATTCACCCTCCTTTTTAGATTTTTTGCCCGCTGTGTTCAAAAACAACCAAATTCCCCGTGAATTCCAGAAGAGTACTTTCATAGGGCACATAGGTCGTGGGGTGGTAGTAATACCACCCGTAATAACCGGGAACAACATATGTCCCCATATAGGGAACGGCACGGGTGACGGCGTCGATGACGGCATCGGCGCCTTTCTTTCTGGCGACCCTGACCGCCTCCTGCGACAGCAGGCCCGGCGTAACATCATTGGCGGCATCTCCCTGAATATCCACTTTCCCGATGACCTGATATGGCGGGGACACGGGAAGCTTATGGGACGGGGAATAAACCGGGATAAAATAATTCTCCGGTTTGGGAGGATAAGAATGATTGGTATAAGAAAAATATCTTAGGCTTGTCGCGCAACCAGCCAAGCTCAGCACCGTCAAAATGACCAAAGAAATCTTTTTCATTTTTGCCTCCTTCATGAAGCGTCTTGCGCTTACATGCCATCGAACACCTTGGTCCCACCCAAATATCCCTGAAAAATAAGGAGCGCGACAAAGGCAAAACCGAATAAAAGATATAGCCCGGAAACTTTTTGATCTTGACGGTTAAATTTCAAACGCCATGACATCAGGCCTATTAAAAGCACCGCCAGGCTTGTGCCCAGCCACTTATGCATGGTCATGCCCGGATCGCCGTTATCGTCCTTCATCCAAAAAAGCCATCCCGCGGCAACTGTAAAAGGAGTGATGAGGGCTGCATACAGCATCGTCAACCGGCCAGTGTCCTGCAGAGGCCTGCTTTTCAGGCAAACAGCCAGTAGATCGCTGGCCACCGATGTGGGGACCAAAGCCGCCGTAAAATTAACAAGGATGGGATGCAATTTGGTCACTGTCACGAAGTGTTTCATTGCCGCCAGAACATGTATATCCATTGGACGTCCTTTCTTCATCAGCCGATGTCGGTTTTATCTTTTGTACTGAATGAGTATACCGATTATAAATAATAAAGCCAACAAAAGCAATTTTAAGTATGCGCCTGCATGGATACTCTGGACGATGAACATGGCCCCTATAAAAGAGGAAATAATGACCAGCGCCGGATTGAAAAAAATGGCCAGAAAAACACTTCCTAATATTCCGCTTATCACGACAAGCATCCACCAGAGATCGCTCGTGCCGGCTGGAACAAAATAATTCCACAGACCTGTAAATATATAGATGCCCGCCAAAAAACCGACGCATAGGAGAGCCAAACCCTGAAAAAACAAGACGAGGACCAAACCGACCAACCCGCACATCAAACCCGCAGCCACTGCCTGCCAGGCCGGCAAGCCGAATATAAAATACGCGCCAGCTTCGTATCCGACCCAAAAACCCAAAGCGCAGATAAAAAACCAAAAAAGCTGCTCGCCTGCGGCCAACATTAGGATGCCGATCAATAGTTTTACGGCCGCCATAAGATTTTCCTTAAAAGACTTATATTACCGTCCGGGCATTCTTTCTGTGTACCCCCTTGTTTTAATACCAAACAGATTAATGAAAGATTAAATCAGCATTAAAAACCCCTAAGCGGGATTCATCTTATTTTAACCTTCGCTTCATTCCCCTTTTGCTGCAATACTTGCGTGCATCAACAATTGGAATCCAAACAACAGCCCTTGGCAACCATTCCCATGGCCGGTGGCTTTACCGAATTGGGAGCCGTCAGCCGTGTCAAGGCCCTAAGAATAAACGGAAAAAAACACAGTCATAACGCCATCAGGGGCAACATCAAAGGGTCCATCGCGGGCAACCCTCAAGATGACGCCCCTCTTATGCCGGGAGATGTCGTGGTGGTTTCAGAGGGGATATTTAAGAAATATTTTATCGTTTAAATCGAACATCCTTGACCAGGGGGCTTAACTTTTTTTCGACGATCTCATTGAGGCCGTAGTTTTCAAGCCTTTTTTGCGCCTCCGCCGATGAAAGCCCGTCCTTCGTGCAGGACAATGCCTTCAGCAGCTCATCGGCAGAGGTATTTTTCGCCTCTTTCTCGTCCATTTCCATCCTTTGCGATTGTTAATATCCAAGGTCCTTTTTCATTTGTGCAAACTCTTGCGAATTGATCTCCCCTGAAGCATATCTTCTTTTAAGGATATCGAGAGGGGCTTCTTTGGCATCATTCTTGGGACCCTGAGGTTCCGAACGGTGCTTGATCAAAATGACCAAACAGCAAATGATCAAGACCCAAAACAAAAAGGTAAACAAAGACCCCCACCACCAACCAAAGCCGTTCCAACAGTACGATGACCACATAGACTACCTCCTTGGTAAAACCAAAAATCGTTTTCTTTTTGTATGATAAAATTGCAGGTTATCGCTGTCAATAAAAAATCCGGCAGGGAGTCAATTGGACGGTTTGACGATCTTACTCTTTTCCTTCCTTTTCTTAAGAAGAGGGTCTTTAATGTCCGTTCTTAAAGGGAACTCGAATTTATCTTTTAAAACACATCCGATTCCGCCCGGAAAGCACGCCGTTTTACGGCGCCTGCAGAAATCATCAGATCTTCTATGCCGGCAGTCCCACATTTAAGGTCTCTCCTTCCTAAAAATCATCCCCATTGCCGTCAGTATACCATGATGTTTCATTGACGAATCGTCCAAAAATCGTCGGCCAGGGTCTCCAGATAGGCATAGGGCATGGTAAAGTAACCGGCTTGGCCCCACTGCGTACCCCAGGAATTGCGCACGATAAAACGTTTCTGTTTCTGGTCATACCCGGCGGCCATAACCGCGTGCCCCCCTAAGACCTTTTCCGATCTTTTGGGCATGGGCACAATGCCGGTTTGGGTGACTTTAGGGCTTTCAAAACTCTCATAAACGCTAAACCCGAATACGAAGGGAAAACCGTCGGCCAGGCAGTTGAGCATTTCGGAAAGCGTCGCCAAACGGTGATAGGAAACGATACGGCGTTTAAGGGCCTCTTTGTAACAGGCTGTTGCGGGCTTGCGGGTGAATTGGGAAATATCATACGGCCAGGCGGATTCGGGACAAACGCCGTATTTAGCCAGGCTTTTGATGCCATCGCGGATCATGGCTCCGGAATCATAGCCCACCGTCCCTTCAATGGAGCGCTCGTTATAATAAATAAAGAGCCGGCTTAAATCCTTATAAGACTTACCATTGATCTCTTCCAGGAATTGCAGATTTCCTGCCAGGGCATTGGCCGTGCAGCTTCCCAACCTGCCCTGGTTTTCTATCGGCGAATCCTCGCTCCTTAAATCGACTCTGGAAGGCAATTTGATTTTTGGGGCAATGGCGCTATAGAGATAATCTCTATGGTCCGGCCTGTCCGGGACCCAACCGTAAACTGGGGACTGTTTCATCAAAGGCTCCTCTCGGGTATGGGGGGATTGGTTGGCCTGTCCCCAGACTCGGGGACCTACATGCTTGCCTGTTGTGGAACAACGCTTCCGGAAACCTGGACTTCGGGGTTATCCACCGGGTCTTTGGAAACGGCCGCAGTGCTTCCTTGACCGCAATTTGTCGCGTCAGAATTATCGAGGCAGTTTAAGATATTGATGCTGAAGAGCAATTGAGAGCCATTCGCAATAAAGGAAGGCGAAGATGCAAGGCTGGTTCCGGCCGTACTGGTAATGCTGTAGGCTGTACCGAGAAAGGTTATGGTATTTCCTGTTGTGGGGTCCGGAAGAAGGTTGCCGCCGGCTGTGCTGCAACTGGAAGCGCCCCTGGGATCTGCCCCGGCAGTATATTTTTCAGCACACCATCTGATTTGATAAGGATACGTGGGATCTGTGGACGGATACCACTGGTAACATAACCAAATATCCCCACCGGCATAATTGATCAGATTATTGCCATTGCCTTGAGGCTGATGGATACAAAATGTATGCGCATCAGTTACTGTGGTCCCTGTCGAGCCTGTATTGAGCGCCATCCCTGGCACAAGAATGGCCTCGTCATTGGCATTGGCGCTGCCGACAGCCAAAGAAGCATTATTAAGCATGTGATTTAAAGCGGCCTGTGTTTCTGACTTAAGAAAATACTTCTGCCCATAATCCTGATTGCTGTTTCTCAGCGCTGAATTAACGGCCATAATACCGGATATAATAACGACAACCAGGAGTGTTGCAACGATCAATTCAATGAGGGTAATGGCCCGGTTGGAAAATACCCTTTTCATGGCATACTTGTCCAATTGATATTCAAATCGACCCTGCGGGCCACGCCGGCATCGACGGCGGTAATGGTGCCGCAGGTAGCGGTGCCGTCCCCGCAGCTGACGACATAGGACAGGCATGGAGTGACGCCGATGTCAGGGCATGAATTCGAAGCAGAGATGGCCGGAGGCCATTTTAAACCGGACGCTGTTAACGTGGCATTATTGACTTCATGGGTCCCCAACTCCAAAGATAAACCCGTGCAAACCGGTGAGCAGGTGGCATAAAAATTGGCAGCACTGTTGGCGCTCACCGAAGAACGCAGGTTCTCAAGCACCTGCTTTCCGAAAACAGCCGCTGCCAGGGCATTCTCTTTGTCGTTCGCCGGAGTGCGCGTGGTGTTCAGGGTGGCAAAAATTCCGGCGATGGAAACGACAAAAATGACCGCCGCCAGTAAAACTTCCAGCAACGAAAACGCCTGTTCATTCAAATTTTTTTCTTGCATAAGCATCAAGGGCACCAACCGCTATCGCCTGCCGCAGGTACGCAAACAGGATTTGAATTATTGGTTAAGTTTACCGGCGCATTGGTCACAGTAATCGTAATGTTCGGCCTGGTCGCCTTACAGGAAAACCCGGACGCATCCGTGACGCAGGAATACGTGTATGATCCGTCATCCTCGATATCCAGGGACAAATTGCAATTGATGGCCGCCAATGTATCCCCGCAGTGGGTGTCAGAGGCATTGCAGGCAGGAGTTGCGGCTGAGGTGGCAATGCAATATCCATTGTTATTGTTATAATAATTCCGTTGGGCGCTGTAAATGGCCAATAAATTATTCCGGGCTGTCGTCGCCTTTGCCTGCTCCGTGGGAGCGACATAACTGGGCAAAAGAAACGCCATCACAAGCCCTATGATAAACAGGACCACAATCAGTTCGATCAACGTGAACCCAGCCCTGTAAGGCATAAATATATATACCCCCCTATTTAAATTTATAACATACAAAAGAAGACAGGTCAAATATGGCTGCCAAAATCAGGGACAGGTGAGGCCGGTGCCGCTGTGAGAACAGGCCAGGTTGCCGTTGATGTCCACGGTCAATGTGTTGGCCTGGCTTGCGGGTATGGTCACTGCAGTAACCGCTGTGCACTGCAACACATTTCCAGGGGCTGTGCAGCTATAAGCAAATCCGTCAGTGTCAGCGGCCATGCTTATCCGCAAGTTGGAACTGAGGTGCGACTGGGAATCTCCGCAAAAGCCGGCATGGCCTGTGGGGTTTGCGCCGGTCGAGATACAATACGAACTGTAATCTTCATAAAATTTTGATTGCGCGGCGGCAATGGCCCTTAAATTGTTCTCCACGAGCTGCACCCTGGCTGTCCATTCCTGGTTAAAATAACTTGGGATGGCGATGGCGGCCAGAGCACCGATGATCACCAAAACAACCAAAAGTTCTATCAGGGTAAAACCGCTTTTAAATGATTTTTTCATATCTTAAAAAAAAGGCAGCCCCGCGTCCGGCGGAGCTGCCTTTTCAACACCAAACATCAACTCTAACAAATACCGGTATATGGACTGGCACTACCGGTAGCACATGACCAAATGCCAGCAGCATTCCTGGTAAGCGTGATCGTTTTAGCACCAGCATCCGTGGCCACAAGAGTATAGGTTGCAGTGCCTGCCGAGACCGTTCCTGCCGGAGCAACGGCTGTTCCTAAAGTTGCACTTTGTGCTACGACAGCAGGTGCAATCGAAACAGTCCAGCCATTTTGAGCGCCGGCATTAAGATTTTGGCCTGCTAAGGTGCACTGCCCAGCATTAGGCAAGGTGGTGTAATGTGCCTGAAGACAGGACTCGATAGGCGTTTTATAGCTGTCCAGCAAGGTCAACGCCTGGGCACCGGCGCTTTTTTGGATATTACTGAAGAGGTTAGGCAACGCAATGGCCGCCAAAATACCCACTATGATCAAAACAACGATAATTTCTATCAATGTAAAACCGCTGTTATTGCCGATTTTTTTCATGCTAGGTCTCCTTTTTTGACCTGTCCCAAGACTCGGGGACGCTTTATTTATAGTATAACTACTCTTTCATCTAAAAGTATATAACATTCTCCAAAGAGGTGTCAAATTAAAGTTAGAAAATATTTTGCGAATACTTTGAGGCATCAATTCTTAAGAACTTTGATAAGTTCAGGGTTTACAGCGTACCCCAATTCTTGTACTAAATACGCCCCCTCCTTTCGGGTAAGATTAAGTAAGGCGCGTGTATTGCGGGGATCTATTTCAATGGCTTTGTTAAAATCTGAGAGAGCTTGAATAATATTCCCCCGGTTAAAATAAATAACACCGCGAAGATTATAAGAATCCGCGTCCCTGGGGTTTAGTTCAATGGCTTTATTAAAATCTGAGAGAGCCTGAATAATATCCCCATGATTAAAATATATAACACCGCGAAGATTATAAGAAACCGCGTCCTTAGGGTCTATTTCAATGATTTTGTCATAATCCGACAGGGTGCGCGTGAAATCGTTTAATTTCCTGTAGACATTCGCCCGGTCCAAATAAGCATCTACATAATCGGGATCAATTTTAATGGCTTTATTAAAATTCAAAATGGCTTGTCTATAGTCGCCTTCTTTATTGTAAACTGCGCCACGGTTGACAAAAGCCGTTGCCATACCAGGGTCTATTCGAATAGCTTTATTCAAATCCAACAAGGCTTTAGTGAAATCGCCTTGTTTATAGTACGCTTGACCGCGATCATTATATCCCCTTGCTTTATGAGGAGATTTTTGTATGACATCACTCCATAAAGTAATTTCATTCTTCCAGACCTTATTCCTTTGATAAGCCAAGGCTGAATAACAGGCAACGACCGCTGACAGGCAAATCACCATGGCCCTGAAATTATTCCTGCCCCACAGATAATAGACGCTGACTGGCAAAAACATGCCAAAGCCGGCCAGGGGCAGATAAAGCCTGTGCTCAAAAATGACATCCT